>NZ_JBXASL010000010.1:0-315929 GCF_058809275.1 Shinella sp. GW821-FHT10F02
TGCCTCCATGCAAATCACACGAATAGCAGAACCTCAAAAGCGTTCCGTGTAAACACTCCCCCCCTTGAGGGGGAGATGCCCGGCAGGGCAGAGGGGGGTAACCTGGGCTCCGACCCATCCCTACCGCCGCAAACTCCCCAAAATCCCGCGCACCAGCGCCCTCCCAAGCGACGACGCCACGGTCCGCGCGACGGACTTCATCGCCGCCTCCGCCACCGTTTCGCGCTGATAGCCGGTGCGGCCCTTCGGCTGCTTCGGGGCGGACTGCGCCGCCGGTTCCTCGTCGCCGAAGCCGGGCAATGTCCAGCGGCTGCCGCCGGCGGGTTTTTCCTCGGGCTGGGCGTCCGCCTGTTCCTGTGCGGCGGCCGAATCGGCGGCCTTCTTAGCGCGCGCCATCAGGATCTCGTAGGCCGACTCGCGGTCGAAATCCTCGTCATAGAGGCCGGCGACGGGGCTGACCTTCATGATGTCCTGCCGCTCGGCCTCCGTCACCGGGCCAAGGCGCGAGGCCGGCGGGCGGATGAGCGTGCGCTCGACCATCGAGGGCGCGCCCTTGCCTTCGAGCGTCGAGACCAGCGCCTCGCCGGTGCCGAGATTGGTGATGACCTCGGCGCAGTTGAAATCCGGATTGGGGCGGAAGGTGTCGGCGGCGGTCTTCACCGCCTTCTGTTCGCGCGGCGTATAGGCGCGCAGCGCATGCTGCACGCGGTTGCCGAGCTGGGCGAGCACGGTTTCCGGTACATCGAGCGGGTTCTGCGTGACGAAATAGACGCCCACACCCTTGGAGCGGATGAGGCGCACGACCTGCTCGACACGCTCTGTCAGCACCTTCGGCGCATCGTTGAACAGCAGGTGCGCCTCGTCGAAGAAGAAGACCAGCTTCGGCTTTTCCGGATCGCCCACTTCCGGCAGCACCTCGAAGAGCTCGGACAGCATCCAGAGCAGGAAGGTGCCGTAGAGGCGCGGGTTCATCATCAGCTTATCGGCGGCCAGCACCGAGATCGCGCCGCGCCCGTCATTGGTGGTGCGCATGATGTCGGAAATCTTCAGCGCCGGCTCGCCGAAGAACTGTTCGGCGCCCTGCTGTTCGAGGATCAGCAATTCGCGCTGGATCGAGCCGACGGAGGCCTTGGAGATGAAGCCGAACTGGTTGGAGAGCGTCGAGGCATTCTCGCCCATATAGTTGAGAAGCGCCTGGAAATCCTTGAGATCGAGCAGCGGCAGGCCGCCCTGGTCGGCGATCTTGAAGGCGATGTTGATCACACCTTCCTGCGCATCCGTGGCGTTCATCAGGCGCGACAGCAGCAGCGGCCCCATCTCGGAGATGGTGGTGCGCACCCGGTGGCCCTTCTCGCCGTAGAGATCCCAGAAGATCACCGGGAATTCCTGGAATTCATAAGGGGTGAGGCCGATCTGGTCGGCGCGCTTCTGGAGAAAATCCTTGGGCTCGCCGATGGCGCCGATGCCGGAAAGGTCGCCCTTCACGTCGGCGCAGAATACCGGCACGCCGGCATTGGAAAAGCCTTCCGCGAGGATCTGCAAGGTCACCGTCTTGCCGGTGCCGGTCGCGCCCGTCACGAGGCCGTGGCGGTTGCCGAATTTCAGGTCGAGATATTCCGGCTTGTTGTTCGTATCGTCCGGCTTGCGGCTGGTGCCGATATAGAGCTTTCCGTCCTGAAGAATCGATTCCGTCACGTTGAAACTCCCTGAAGCCATTCGACCCGGGTGGGGGCGGATTACCGCGCCATCCCAAGTTTTCATTGAATCGTCTCAGGCAGGTTATAAGGATAGTCCGGCACGGGAACAACACGCTTTCAAAGGGCTCCCCGCCCTGCCGTTGAAGGCCCGCGCGCCCGGCTTGAGTTTGCCGGAGAATTCATTTACCTTGACGTCAACGTCAATTTCCCTCGGAGGGTTTTCCATGAACGAACTCGTCACCCGCGTTGCCGATGCCGCCGGCATCGATGCGGCTCTCGCTGAAAAGGCCATCGGCATGATGCTCGGCTTCCTGCAGCGCGAAGCGGCCGACGGCCCGGTCGCCCGCATGATCGAAAGCATTCCCGGCGCCTCCGAGCTCGTCGCCCAGTACAATGGCGAAGGCACAGGCGGCGGCGGTCTGCTCGGCGGCCTGATGAGCGCGATCGGCGGCGGTGGCGTCATGGGCCTCGGCCAGCAGCTGATGAGCGAGGGCCTCGGCATGGGCGAAATCACCGGCCTTGCCAAGGAAACCATGGCGGTTGCCCGCGAACATGCCGGCGCCGACGTGGTCGACGAAGTCGTCGCCTCCGTGCCGGGCCTCAGCCAGTTCGTCTAAAAAGTTTCTAGAGCGAACGCCGCCGCGCGAACATCAGCGCGGCGGTGAACACCACGAGGATGAGGCCGACCGAGAGCGGTCCGGCCTTCGGGCCGCCGGCCTCCATGATCGCGCCTGTCATGCTCGATCCGGCACCGCTGCCGGCTGCATAGGCCAGCGCAAAGGCCGCACTTCCCGCCACCAGCATCGCGCCGTTGTAGCGCTCGCCGAGCATGGTGAGCGCGCAGGTATAGAGCGAGAAGGCCGCCGTTCCCATCAGCGCGAAGACCGACAGGATGGCGAGTTCCGATTCCATCGACGGCAGGATGAGATAGCTCCCCGCCGCCACGCTGACAGCGACCATGGCGACGCGCTCGCGCGGCAGGCGATCGAGCAGCATGCCGATAAACGGCTGGGCGATCGCCGTCGGTAGCGCCAGCACGGTCACGCTGATCGCGGCAAAAGCTTCCGTGTGCCCCATTTTCACGAAATAGACCGGCATGGCGGAGATCGCCGCAATATCGGCGAAACCGAAGACGAAGACCATGCCGACGAGCAGCGGTGCCGCCCGGAAGAAGCGGAAGACGTCGCCGGTCGACGACGGTTCCGGCACCGTGCGGGTGGAGAACATCAGCATGGCGGTGGCAAAGGCAACGATCGCCAGATAGACGGCCGTCAGCGCGAAGCCGAACCCGCCTTCGCTGCCGAGCAGCGGAATGGCGAGCGGCCCCGCGGCAAAACCGGCGCACATGCCGGCGCCATAGATGCCGGAGACGCGGCCGCGCAGCCGGTCCGGGCAGGCGGCGTTCAACCACGCCTCGCCGAGCATGAAGATGAGGCTGGCAAAAAAGCCGAGCAGGAAACGCGCGACGAACCACACGCCAAAGGAATCGAAGGCGGCAAAGGTGGCGAGGCAGAACGAGCAGCCGATGAGGCTCGCGACGATCAGCCGGTCGGCCCGCCAGCGCGCGGTGAGGCTGCCGAGCAGCAGCGTCGAAGCGGCGAGGCCGCCGGCGAAGGCCAGCGCATTGACGCCGATCAGCGCCGGCGAGAATCCGCGCGCCTCCAGCGTCAGCGAGATCAGCGGATAGGTGAGCCCCTGCGCCACGGAAAAGGCGGTGACGCCGAGGATGACGGCGGCAATGGCCGGCCAATCCGGCGCGAAGACGGTGGGGGACGAGGACGACATGGAGGGCTCCCTGCGCCGCATTTCGGCGCGCACCCTCCATATCGGATCGGACCCCTGATTGGGAAGAGGCCGCTCAGCCGATCACGCGCAGCAGCGCGCGCAGGATTTCGCCCATGCGGGCATGGGTGATGCCGTTGCGCACATCCGCCGCGCGGTGCACCACCACGAGATCGAGCGCTTCTATGACGATGACATACTGCCCGCCGGCACCGCTGGCATAGAAGATCGGCCATTCCGTGCTGAGGCTGTCGCCCGGCGCATTCGCCTCCGCCGTCCACCAGAGATAGCCGTAGCCCCGCCCGCCGCCAAGGTCGCTCCATGCCGTGGTGCTATCCCGGACCCATTGTTCGGGCAGGATCCGGCGCTGTTCCCAGAGGCCGCGCTTGAGGAAGAGATGGCCGACGCGGGCGAGGTCGCGGCCGGACAGGCGCATCTTGTAGACCGGATGAAGCGATTCCGGGCCAGGAACGTCGAAAATGTCCTCCGCTGCAAAATCCTGCATCTCCAGCGGTTCGGCGACGAATTTCTGGAAAGCCTCTGCAAGCGTGCGGCCAGTCTCCTGCCGGTAGATCGTGCCGAGCACGTTGAAATCCCAGTTGTTGTAGTACCAGAAGGTGCCGGGTGGGTGGCTGCTGCGCGCGGGTCTTCCCGGCTCCATGCCGTAGACGCAGGGGTGGTAGATGCCGGAGCGGGATTTCAGGAGGTCGGCGATGGTCGCCTGTTTTTCCACCGGCGTCAGTGGCGAGAGATCATCGATGCCGAGGTCTTCGAGCGTGGCATCGAGGTCGATTTCCCCCGCTTCGATGGCGATGCCGTACAGGATGCCGATCAACGATTTTCGCACCGAGGCGACGCTTGAGCGGTGGGCGTGATGGCCGCGCTCGAAGAGCACGCGGCCGTTGCGGACGGCAAGCAGGGCCGTAGAGCCGCCCGCGGCGAGCAGGGTATCGAGATCGTCCAACAGGGCCTCCTCGCGGGTGGAGAATCGGAGGCCAAGTCTGGCATTTCCGGGCATGAAAATCTCCCGCGGCCTGAACCGCGGGAGAGGGTTTGCAGGCGATCAGGCCGCCTGGTCCCAGGCCGGCGCAAGGCCATCCGGGCTGACGATGCGGCCGTCCGGGCGGGCGAGCCCGTGGATGCGCGCCATCTCGTCGGGCGTCAGCGCGAAGTCGAAGATCGCGAGGTTCTCGGCAAGCCGGCTTTCCGTCGCGGTCTTGGTCAGCGCCACGACATCCGGCTGCTGGATCAGCCAGCGCAGCACGACCTGCGCCGCCGATTTGCCATGCGCCGCGCCGATCTCCTTCAGCACCGCCTCTTTCGGCACCTTGCCGTCCGCCATGGCGTAGTAAGCGGTCAGCGCCATGCCGTGGGTCGCGGCCGCCTCCAGCACCTTCGTCTGGTCGAGATAGGGATGGTACTCGACCTGGTTGGTGGCGAGTGGCGCGGCGCTGAGACGAACGGCATCCGCCATCAACGCGCTGTTGAAATTGCTGACGCCGATATGTTTCGTCAGCCCGCGTTCGTGCACGGCGTTGAGTTCGCCGATCTGGTCTGCGAGCGGCACCGCGTCGTTCGGCCAGTGCAGCAGCAGGAGGTCGACATGGTCGGTCCTGAGCTTGGCGAGGCTTTCCTCAACGGAGGCGGCGAACTTGTCCTTGCCGTAATTCGCCACCCAGACCTTGGTGGTGAGGAAGATTTCGGAGCGGGCGACGCCCGAATTCTGGATGGCCTCGCCGACGGCTGCCTCGTTTTCATAGATCTGCGCGGTATCGACATGGCGGAAGCCGGTGGCGAGCGCCTTCGGCAGGATGGAGAGGACTTCGGCTTCCGGCATGCGGAACGTGCCGAAGCCGAGCTGGGGAATGTTTGCGCCATTGGCGTTGACGGTTTTCATGGGGGTTTCCTTTCGAGTGGATGAAAAATTCAGGCCGGCTGGCAGGCGGCGTCGGGCTGGCGGCTTTCGCGCCGGTCGAGTGCGCCGCTGGCGAGCGTCAGGCCGAGGGCGGCGGCGACCAGGATGGCGCCGACCCAGGGCGTGGCGCCGAGGCCCAGCGACGAGGCGACGACCAGCCCGCCGATCCAGGCACCGGCGGCGATGCCGAGGTTGAAGGCGGCGATGTTGAGCGCCGAGGCGACGTCGACGGCGGCCGGGCGGTGACGCTTGGCGATATCGACCACATAGAGCTGGAGGCCCGGCACGGTGGCGAAGGACAGGAAGCCGAGGGCAGCAAGCGTGACCAGCGCCAGAACCGGCGAAGGCGCGGTGAAGGTGAGCGCCACCAGCACGATGGCCTGGGCGACGAAGAGCACGGCGAGCGCCTTCACCGGATCGCGGTCCGCCACCTTGCCGCCGACGATATTGCCGAAGGCGATGGCTGCGCCATAAAGCACGAGCACGAGGCTGACCGTGTTGGCGCTGAAGCCGGTGATTTCCTGCAGCAGCGGCGAGAGGAAGGTGAAGGTGACGAAGGTGCCGCCATAACCGAGCGCCGTCATGGCGAAGACGATGAGCAGGCGGCCCGAGCCGAGCACGCGCACCTGTTCCAGGAGGCCCGCCGGCTTTTCACGACGCAGGTTCGAAGGCAGCAGCAGGGCGATGGCCGCAAAGGCGACGAGGCCGAGTGCAGCAACAGCCCAGAAGGTGGCGCGCCAGCCAAAGGTCTGGCCGATGAAGGTGCCGAGCGGCACGCCGGTGACGATGGCGACCGTCAGGCCCATGAACATCATGGCGATGGCGGAAGCCCGGCGGTCCGGCGCGACGAGATCGGCGGCAATGGTGGCGCCGACGGAGAAGAACACGCCGTGCGCGAAGGCGGAGAGCACCCGGCCGGCGAGCAGCATGCCATAGCTCGGCGCGAGCGCTGCCAGCACATTGCCGGCGATGAAGAGGGCCATGAGGCCGATGAGCAGCGGCTTGCGGCCGAGCTTGCCGGTGAGCGCCGTCAGGATAGGCGCGCCAAAGGTGACGCCGAGCGCGTAGACGGAGACGATGAGGCCGGCGAGCGGCAGGGTGATGTCGAGGTCGGTGGCGACGGTCGGCAGGAGGCCGACGATGACGAATTCGGTGGTGCCGATCGCGTAGGCCGCGACGGTCAGGGCAAAGAGGGCGAGTGGCATGGCGGTTCCCTGCGCGCGGTCTTGGGTCCGCGCGGCTTGGCTGGGTTGCGATGTTGGTTCGGGGAGGAATATGGGGCAAAGCCACTTGCCCGTGAATGAGGCATAGTGGATAAGCATATGTGAATTGGATTCAAAGGCGGGACATGGACAACCGGGCCGGCGAAATGGAGGTCTTCGTGCTGGCGGCGGAGCTGAAGAGCTTTTCCGCCGCGGGCCGCAAGCTGCGCCTGTCGCCCTCGGCGATCAGCAAGCTCGTCACCCGCATCGAGGATCGGCTCGGCGCGCGCCTCATCGTGCGCACGACGCGGCGGCTGGAGCTGACGCCGGAAGGCGAGGTCTATCTCGGCCGCGCACGCGCCATCCTCGCGGAAATCGCCGAGACGGAGCGCATCGTGGCGGAAGGTGCGCGCGTGGTGCCGCGCGGCGCGCTGCGGGTGAACGCCTCGGTCGGCTTCGGTGAGCGCTACATCCTGCCGCTCGTGCCGGATTTCCTGGCGCTCTATCCGGAAATCGAGCTCGACCTGACGCTGACCGACGGCGTCATCGACGTGATCGGCGAGCGCGCCGACGTCGCCATCCGCTCCGGCCCCTTGCGCGATTCATCCTTGAAGGCGCGAAAACTGCTCGAAAGCGGCAAGGCCGTCATCGCCGCCCCGGCATATCTCGAAAAGCATGGCACGCCGCAGCACCCATCCGAGCTCACGTCCCACAATTGCCTGCGCTTCAACTTCCGCCGCAGCATGGACGACTGGCCCTTCCTGTCGGCGGACGGCCAGACCGTGGAGGCCTATGACATTACCGGCAACATGCTGGTCTCCAGCGGCGCCATCCAGCGCCAGCTCTGCCTCGACGGCGTCGGCCTCGCCCGCATCGGCCGTTTTCATATCGAACCGGATATCGTGTCCGGCCGGCTGGTGCCGCTACTGGAAGCCTTCAACCCCGGCGACATCGAGGTCGTCCACGCCGTCTTCGCCGGCCACGAGCACCTCGCGGCCCGCATCCGGGCGTTCATCGATTTTCTGGTGGAGAAGATTTGAGGGGGCAGCGCCGTCGCACCCCCCTCTGCCCTGCCGGGCATCTCCCCCTCAAGGGGGGAGATTGGCAAGAGGCAAGCACATTGCACACCTTGCAACGTCACTGATGAGCGAAACGATGCTCCATCCGATCTCCCCCCTTGAGGGGGAGATGCCCGGCAGGGCAGAGGGGGGTGCGACGGCGCAGACACCAGACGTTTACTTCTTAACCGCCACAATAAAAAGCCGCGGAAACCGCAACAGCCGCCGCCCGTCCGCCATCGGCGCATAAGCCTTGGCGATGCGGCTCTCGTAGTCGGCGAGGAAGCCGTTGCGTTCCTCAGCCGGGATGCGATCGAGATAGGGGCGCAAGCCCGTGCTCTTGACCCATTCGACGATCGCTGCCGCATCCGCCATCGGGTGGTTGTAGGCGGTGTGCCAGACGTCGACGCGGGCCGCCTTCGGGCCGAGTGCGTCCATATAGACGGCGGGCGCGGGCAGTGGCTTTCGCCTTGGCGTGCCATTGGCAAAGTGGTTGCGCCAAGGGTCAGAAAACGCGCTTTCCTCCATCAGCATATGCGACGGTTCGGAAAGATTGTCCGGCATCTGCACGGCGAGCACGCCGCCGGGGCGCAGGCCGTCCATCAGGGTCGTCAGGACGGCTATATGATCGGGCAGCCACTGGAACACGGCATTGGCGAAGAGCAGGGCGGCCGGCTCGTGCGGCCGCCATTTCGCAAGGTCGCATTCGACGAAATCGACGCCCGGCAACCGCTCGCGCGCCGCCCGCAGCATGTCCGCCGCATTGTCGACGCCACGCACGCCGCGGCCGGGAAAGCGCTCTACCAGCAGTTCCGTCGAATTGCCGGGGCCGCAACCGAGGTCGTAGACCGTGCCGGCCACGAGATCGGCCGGCACCTGGTTGAGGAGGTCGCGGGCGGGCCGCGTGCGTTCGTCTTCGAATTTCAGGTATTGTGCCGCGGACCAGGCCATTCAGAGACTTTCGAGCGAGCGCAGGATCAGCGCCGGGCCGAGATCGAAATACTCGTCCGGCATGTCGTTGCGGTTGATCCAGACGGTGCGGAAGCCAAATTTCGTGGCGCCCGCAATGTCCCAGCGGTTGGAGGACTGGAAGGAGACGGCATCCGGATAGAGCCGGTAATTCGTCGTCACGAGATCGTAGACGGCGGGCGCCGTCTTGTAGGTCTTCAGCGCGTCGACGGAAAAGATGTCGTCGATGACGGTGTCGAGCGCGGCGTTCTTCACCGCGGAGGCGAGCATAGCGGGCGAACCGTTGGAGAGAATGGCGATATGCGCGCCGCGGCTCTTCAGCGCCTTCAGCACGGCCGGCACTTCCGGGTAGCAGTCGAGCTTCCAGTAGGCATCGAGCAGCTTCTGGCGCAGCGCCGGATCGACGCCACCGATGCGCTTGAACGTGAAGTCCAGCGCCTGTTCGGTGAGCTGCCAGAAATCGGCGTAAGAGCCCATCAGCGCCCGCGTCCAGGAATATTCCAGCTGCTTGGCGCGCCAGACCTCGGAAAAGCTCTGGTAGTTCGGCCCCACATCGCCCGCATGGCGGCGCACCGCCGCATGCACGTCGAACAACGTGCCATAGGCGTCGAAGACATAGGCGGCATGGGCCATGGGCGGCGATTCCTTATCAGCATTCTCACCGGCGATTGGCTGTCATCCGCTGGTGAATGTCAATTGTACAGCTTGCCCCTCATCCGCCTGCCGCGACCTTCACCCCGCAAGCGGGGCGAAGGGAAGGATGCGCCGTTTTCCCCAAACGGCAAGCGCCAGACTTGGGGAGAAGCCTATCCACATCTCCCTTCGTCCCGCTTGCGGGGAGAAGGTCGCGGCAGCGGGATGAGGGGCTTTGCGAGGCTGAGCCTCATAATCCCTCAGAACCGCGTAATCACGCTGATCCCGAGATCCGTCGCCTTGTCCATCGCCATCAGCGCCGGCACCGCCTCGTCGAGGCTGATATGGCGGCCGATCAGTTTTTGCGGGGCGAGCTTGCCGCCGGCGATCATTGCCAGCATGGCGTCGTAACGCCAGGCCTGCATGCCGTGGCTGCCATAGATTTCCAGCTCGTGGCCGATGACCTGCGCCATCGGGATCTGCGGCTTGGCATGGTCTGCGAGCATCAGGCCGACCTGCACATGCCGCCCGCGCCGGCGCAGGTTCTTGATCGAGTTGAAGCAGGTGACGGGCGAGCCCAGCGCATCCACCGAGGCATGCGCGCCCCCACCGGTGATCTCGCGCACCGCCTCCGCCACATCGGCGACGTCGCGGGCATTGACGGTCGCGACGGCCCCCATCTGCCTGGCAAAGGCCAGCTTCTCGTCGGAAATGTCGATGGCGATGGGGTTGGCGCCAAGGGCCGCCGCGATCATGATCGCCGACAGCCCCACGCCGCCGCAGCCATGCACCGCCACCCATTCGCCGCCCGTCACCCGCGCCTGGTCGACGATGGCGCGAAACGAGGTGGCGAAGCGGCAGCCGAGGCTCGCGGCCGTCGCATAGTCGATCGCGTCCGGCAGGTGCACGAGATTGTGGTCGGCATAGTCGATCGCGACATATTCGGCAAAGGAGCCCCAATGGGTGAAGCCCGGCTGGAACTGCTCTTCGCAAATCTGCTGGTTGCCCGAGCGGCACTCGCCGCAATGGCCGCAGCCGGAAACGAAGGGCACCGTGACCCGCTCGCCCACGCGAAAGCGGCTGACTGCGCTCCCCGTCGCCACCACCCGGCCGGCAAGTTCGTGGCCCGGCACATGCGGCAGGCGGATATCCGGATCATGCCCCATCCAGCCATGCCAGTCGCTGCGGCAAAGCCCGGTCGCCTCCACCTGGATCACCACGCCGCCGGGCGTGGGCGTCGGGTCCGGCAGGGTGCGGATCTCCGGTGTCGCCTCGAAGGCCTCGTAATACATCGCGCGCATGTCGGTTCTCCCTTTATGCTTGTATGGCATGCGCCCACCGGGCTCTCAACCGGCTGACCCATGACAAGCCCTGATACATCCATTCAACATCTTGAATGGACAAGTGCCGCGCGCTGTCGGAAGGCATTTGCGACTTGACCGGCCCGCCCGCTCGGGCCTTGATGGGCGAAAAGGAGTAGAAAAATGCCAGTCGATACCGCACCCCGCTCGACGACCTGGACCTTCGTGGATGGCGAATGGATTTCGGGCAACCCGCCGCTCATCGGCCCCACCTCGCATGCCATGTGGCTCGGCTCGACCGTCTTCGACGGCGCGCGCTGGTTCGACGGCATCGCGCCGGACCTCGATCTCCATTGCCAGCGCGTCAACCGCTCCGCCGAAGCGCTCGGGCTGAAGGCGGCGGTCGGCGCCGATGAGATCGAGGCGCTCGCCTGGGAGGGCGTGCAAAAGTTCGACGGCAAGACGGCGATCTACATCAAGCCGATGTACTGGGCCGAGCACGGCTCCCCCACCAGCGTCGTGGCGCCGGATCCGGACTCGACCCGCTTCGCGCTCTGCCTGTTCGAAGCCTCGATGGGCGATCCGAAGGCCGCATCCTCGCTCACGCTCTCGCCCTTCCGCCGCCCGACGGTCGAATGCATGCCGACGGATGCCAAGGCCGGCTGCCTCTATCCGAACAATGCCCGCATGCTGGTGGAGGCCCGCAAGCGCGGCTTCGACAATGCGCTGGTGCGCGACATGCTGGGCAATGTCGCCGAAACCGCCTCGTCCAACATCTTCATGGTGAAGGACGGCGTCGTCTTCACGCCGGCCGCCAACCGCACCTTCCTTGCCGGCATCACGCGCAGCCGCGTCATCGGCCTCTTGAAGGACGCCGGCTTCGAGGTGGTGGAAACCACGCTGACGCTCGCGGACTTCGAGACGGCCGACGAGATCTTCACCTCCGGCAATTATTCCAAGGTGGTGCCGGTGACGCGGCTCGACGACCGCAATCTCCAGCCCGGCCCGATCACCGCCAAGGCCCGCGACCTCTATTTCGACTGGGCGCATTCGAACGGCGACGCCTGAGACAAGAGAGCCGGCCGAAAGGCCGGCTTTTGCACATGCGCCCGTCTCAGATATATGCAAGCGCACTACCTCTCCTCCGTCATCCTCGGGCTCGACCCGAGGATCCATGCCACATGGACAGCGCGTGCCGTGGAGGTGGATCCTCGGGTCAAGCCCGAGGATGATGGAGGAGAGGGGCGTGGCGGCTTTAGAGCACGGGCGCCTGGTGAAGCTTAGCGTTCTATTCCTGCCCCGTCTCGTCCACCGTCTTGTTGTCGCCCGTCGCCGCGCGTTCTGCCGCGGCGGCCTCGCGCTCGCTTTCGCGCACCACATGCAGGAACTCGGCGGCGATGGCGGGTGTCACCTGCACCGTCTTCTTCTGCTTGTCGTAGACGCAGACATAGGTGACCTGGCTCTTCGATTCCGGCGAAAGGCCCTCGATCGCGGCAATGCCGAAGGATTCGGTGCCCGTCGGCTCGACGAAGACGGTCGGCGTGCCGAGCGCTTCCGGCAGGCTCGCCACGCAGCTCTTCTCCACGTCGGCGCGGAATTCCTCCCAGGCATCCGGCGACGAGGCGTGGGCGGCGGACGCGGCGAGCGAGAGGGCGAGGGCGGTAAGCGGAAGGACGCGCATGGGATGCTCCGGATTGGTGGGTGTCGGACAAAATGTCCCGAATCGGTTTTCGTTCCGCTTCGTCATTGATCTGACACGGAAAACCGGAAGGATTTTGTCCGATGTCAGGAAAATTTGGAACTTGGGCGGTTGCCTCTGCCGATTGCCGCTCCTATGTTCCGCTCACGGATTTCATTGAAAAAAATTTCCGTCGCCAGAGCAGTTCCAGCAAAAGTGCGGAACGCGGTTTTGCGTTCGGAATTGCGTCTAAACAAAGAGGAGACACCACGATGGCTTTCGAACTTCCGCCGCTTCCCTATGATTACGATGCGCTTGCGCCCTTCATGTCGCGCGAAACGCTCGAATATCACCACGACAAGCACCACAAGGCCTATGTCGACAACGGCAACAAGCTGGCGGAGGAAGCGGGCCTCGCGGACCTCTCCCTCGAAGAGATCGTCAAGAAGTCCTATGGCACCAACCAGGGCCTCTTCAACAATGCCGGCCAGCACTACAACCACGTCCATTTCTGGAAGTGGCTGAAGAAGGGCGGCGGCGGCAAGAGCCTGCCGGGCGCGCTCCAGACCGCGATCGACAGCGATCTCGGCGGCTACGACAAGTTCAAGGCCGATTTCATCGCCGCCGGTACCACGCAGTTCGGCTCCGGCTGGGCCTGGCTCTCCGTCAAGGACGGCAAGCTCGCCATCTCCAAGACCCCGAACGGCGAAAACCCGCTGGTCCATGGCGCAGAGCCGATCCTCGGCGTCGATGTCTGGGAACACTCCTATTACATCGACTACCGCAACGCCCGCCCGAAGTACCTCGAAGCCTTCGTCGACAGCCTGATCAACTGGGACTACGTCCTGGAGCGCTACGAAGCCGCGACGAAGTAAGCCGCTTCGCTTTTTTCGAATTTGTGGAAACCCCGGTCGGAAACGGCCGGGGTTTTTCTTTTGGGGTCGTTACGTTAGCATGTACGCATGGCCAGCACGACGATGACGATCCGCGTCAGCGCGGACCTTAGAGAAAAGCTCGACAGGCTGGCGGTGGACACGCGGCGCAGCCGATCCGTCCTCATAGCTGAGGCGGTTTCCGTCTATGTCGCCCGAGAACTCGCGATTGTCGACGGTGTCAACCAGGGTTTGGAAGACGTGCGCAGCGGGCGCACGATTTCCCATGAGAACGCCATGTCCGAACTCGACTCCGCTATCCTGAGGGCGTGATTGGCGAAGCGAGGAATGGCCGGAATAGCTGCCTCACCCCGCACTCCGCTGGTTCTCCGCCCAGCCTGAAATCCACGCCTGCCTCAGCCTGTCGCCTTCGCCGCGGAAATGCGCGCCCGTTGCCTCGCAGGCTTCCACGCGGTCGGCGCGGAAGTTGCGGATGGCTTTGCGCAATTCGCACCAAGCGACGATGTTGGCTGTTTCGGAATAGTAGATGAGGGCGATGGGGCGGATGGTGCGCTCGGTGCCGCGGGCATATTCGTCGCGGTAGTCGATCACCAGCTTTTCCTCGTCGCGGATCGCGCGGCGCACGGTGGCGAGGTCGATGCCCTCCGGCTGCGGCCGCGTCGTGCCCCAGGCGTGCAGCGCGCGGGCCGAAAGCGTCTGGCGCAGCGGCGGCGGCACGGCACCGGCGATCTTGTCGCCGACGCGGCGGGCGGCGGCGCGCAGCTCCGTATCGCCGGTACGCTCCAGCAGTGCCAGCGCCAGAACCACCGCCTCCGTCTCCTCGATGGAGAACATCAGCGGCGGCAGGTCGAAGCCGGGGCGCAGGATATAGCCGATGCCGCGCTCCCCCTCGACCGGCACGCGCATCGCCTGAAGGGCGGCGATGTCGCGGTAGATCGAGCGCACCGTCACCTCCAGCCGCTCGGCGATCTCGGCTCCGGTAACGGGCTTGCGGGCAAGCCGCAGGATCTGGATGATCTCGAACAGCCGCGAGGCCTTGCGCATGGTCGTCTCCATTACAACTGACACATCCCTGTCAGTTGGCCTTCGTTATAGCACGCTTCAAGCGCTTGAAACAAAAGGAAGCACGGCGCTTCCGAGCGGTTTATGGTAACGGACAACTGACATGACCTACGGCGAAAACCTCTGGCTCTTCTTCCTGCTGGTCTCCGGCATCATCATCGTGCCGGGCATGGACATGGTCTTCGTGCTCGCAAGCTCGCTTTCCGGCGGGCGCAAGGCCGGCTTGTCGGCGACCTTCGGCATCATGGCGGGCGGGCTCGTGCATACGCTCTATGCGGCGCTCGGCGTCGGCATGCTGCTGCATTTCGCGCCGAACCTGTTCAATATCCTGCTGGTGCTGGGCGCCGCCTATGTCGCCTGGATCGGCTGGCAGCTCTTCCGATCGTCGATCACCATCGATGCGGTCGACAGCCTCGACCGGCGGGGCATGCTGACCCGCTTCCGCCAGGGCGCGCTGACCAGCCTGATGAACCCGAAGGCCTATCTCTTCATGCTCGCCGTCTTCCCACAGTTCCTACGCCCGGAATTCGGCCCGCTGTGGCGGCAGGCGATGGTCATGCTGCTGATGATCTGGGTGACGCAGCTTGCGGTCTACGGCGGGCTGGCGCTTGCCGCCGCCCGCAGCCGCGATGCGCTGATCGGCAGCCCAGCGGCCACCCGCTTCATCGGCCGCGCGGCGGGCGTGCTGCTGGTGGCGATCGCGGCGTTTACATTGTGGCGGGGCTGGGGCGCCTTGTGAGACGCGGCAGCACGCCGTCGCGGCCAAGAAGGCCGAGCCAGGTCGCGAGGATGACGACGGGCGCGACCGGCCAGCCGAGGAGGCTGAGCAGGGGCATGACCAGCGGCACGAAGGCGAGGCAGACCAGGGCGAAGCGCAAGGCGAGGGACGACGGCCTGCGATCGATCCAGAGCACGGCGGATGCGACGAGCGCTACCAGATCGTAGCTCGCCAGATAGGGCATGACCATGGCGGTGGCAAAGACCGTGCTCGCCGCGCGCGCCTCCGGCTGGTCGAGGCGCAAAAGGCTGACGCCGAAGAGAAGGAGCGCCAGCACCGCAAAGGGCAGGTGGACGGCGAACGCCGTCGTCGCGCCAAAATCCAGGCTGCGGATCGCGCCGAAGACGGTGGGCATCATATGGAGGAACAGGCCCGTCAGTTCCTTCATGACATGCACCTGGTAGGGCGTGACATAGTGGAAGAACCCCGCCCAGGCCTCGATGCCGAACAGGGCGACGGAGAGCAGGAAGAGGGCCAGCGCCGTCACGACGGCGCTGGCAATGGCTGGCCACCGGCGCTCCCACAGCAAGAGCAGGGGAAGCAGCACGCCGAGCTGCGGCTTGACCGTCAAAAGCCCGAAGAAGATGCCCGCCAGCACCGGCCGGCTGTCGCGAAGCGCAAGGCCGGCGATCAGCAGCGCGCCAAGCAGGAAGCCGTTCTGCACCACGTAAGCGTTCGTAAGCGCGACCGGCAGCAGAAGGAGAAGCTGCCATCCCTTCATCTGCCGGGCGGCAAGGTGCAGCGCGCCGCACAGCAGGAGAAAGGTTACGGTCAGGAAGAGGATGAGGGCGGTCTTGTAGGCGAAAAGCCCGAGCGGCAGTATTAGCAGCAGGTAATGCGGCGGATAGCTCCAGGCGCGCCAGGGATAATCGGCACCGAACAGCGCCCGCAGATGCGCAAGATAGCTTTCATGCGGGCCGAAGACGTCGAGCGCGCGGCCTTCCAGCGCCAGCCGCGCCGCCATCCAGTAATTGGCGAAGTCCTTGTCCGTCCAGTGCAATGTCAGCGTGCCGGGGTCGATGACCAGCATCACGACGAAGACCGCGCCGACGATCGTGGCGAGAAGGGTGACGGAGAACAGGGGGGAGGCGGCTTTTCGCATGCGGGACCCCTCGGGGCGACACTTGCGAAAAACCTGCCACGCCGAGGTTAAGGAACGCTTCATGTAGCAGCGGTAAGGCGGCGCTTTCGCGACAGGTTCCATCAAAAAGATTTTACTGTCTGGAATCGTTCAAAATGCAATCATGCTCATGCATCGTTAAACCGGCGGCGCGGAAACAACCGGCCGCCAGCAATCGGGAGAACTTGATGAAGTTCAGGACATTGGCGGCCGCGGCCGTGCTTGCGGCCATCGGCGCCGGCGCGGTCATCGCGGCGGACGAACCGCAGGTCGTGCGCCAGGGCATGATGAAGAGTGTGGGCGGTGCCATGGGCGCGCTCGCCGGCATTGCCAAGGGCGAGAAGCCCTATGACGCGGAGATCGTCAAGGCATCGCTGACCACGATCAGCGAAGTCGGCAAGGCTTTCCCGGACCAGTTCCCGGCCGGCTCCGAGACGGGCCATGAAACCGAAGCGAGCCCGAAGATCTGGGAAGCGATGGACGACTTCAAGGCCAAGGCGGCGAAGCTCGGCGCGGATGCCGACACGGTGCTCGCCAGCATGCCCGCCGACCAGGCGGGCGTGGGTGCCGCCCTCGGCACGCTCGGCCCGAATTGCGGAGGCTGTCATGAGGTCTACCGCCTGAAGAACTAGGCGCGGTAGGCCGGCTCCACCCCAGAAAAACAAGCACTGTCCCGGCCTCCGTCCGGGGCGGTGCGTTGACGTTTCAATCCGCAAGGACAGGATCGCGCAGGCGGCGAGAGGGAATGGCTCATGGCACTGAAAAAACTCCTCGGCGGGATCGTCGTGCTGGGCGCGCTCGGCGCGGGCGCCTTTGTCTTCCTCACGGCGCCCGAGCGGCTGCCGGCGGAGACCTGGGCCGCAGCGGGCGAACCGGATCTCGCGAACGGTGAACGCATCTTCCATGCCGGCGGCTGTTCGAGCTGTCATGCGGCGCCGGGTGCGGCGGACGACCAGAAGCTGGTGCTGGCCGGCGGGCTGGCGCTGAAGAGCCCCTTCGGCACCTTCCACGCGCCGAACATTTCACCGGACGAGACGGCAGGCATCGGGGCGTGGACGCTGGCGCAATTCGGCGACGCCATGAAGCGCGGCACCGGCCGCGACGGCGAACATCTCTACCCGTCCTTCCCCTACGCCTCCTATGCGCGCATGACCGTGAAGGACATCAACGACCTTTACGGCTACCTCAAGACCCTGCCGAAGAGCACGAATGTCGCGCCCGGGCACGAGCTGCCGTTCCCGTTCAACATCCGCCTGGCGCTCGGCGGCTGGAAGTTCCTCTACCTGAACGAGGCGCCGCGCGTCGAACTGGCGAATGCCGACGAGACGGTCAAGCGCGGCCAGTATCTCGTCGAAGGCCCCGGCCATTGCGGCGAATGCCACACGCCGCGCGACATGCTGGGTGGGCTGAAGACCGACCAGTGGCTGGCCGGCGGGCCGAACCCGGAAGGCGAGGGTCGCGTGCCCAACATCACGCCGGCCGAGGGCGGCTTCGGCAGCTGGAGCGCCGGCGACATCGCCAACTACCTCGAAACCGGCTTCACCCCCGACTTCGACAGCGTCGGCGGCGCCATGGTTTCGGTGCAGAAGAACATGGCGCAACTCCCCAAGGAAGACCGCGACGCCATCGCCGCCTATCTGAAGGCGATTCCGGCGCGGTGAACCGGCATGATCAGGCCGATGCCTTTCGATGTTCGTCGCCGTACATGCCGAGATAGCCGAACAGTTCGTCCGAGCCGAGGCCGATGGCGTCGAGGATTTCTCGGGCAAAGCTGACGGGGGCGGCACCCGAGGCGGTGATGACGCCGCGGTCGCGCACGGCCTGCGGCTGGTTGCGGTAGAGCGCTTCGCCGCGATAGGCGGGGCCGACCTGTTTCATCTGCCCGGCGAAATTGCCGGTATGGGCGCGGTCGTCGAGGAGGCCGAGGCGGGCGAGTTCCAGCGTGGCGTCGCAGATCCCGGCGACGGGCTTGCCGGCGGCCACGAAACGCCCGACCGGAGCCGAAAGGTCGGGCGCGGCATCCGATTGCCAGATCGTGCCGCCGCAGAGCACCAGCACGTCGAAACCGTCGGGCGACACCGCTTCCACCGCCCCGGCTGAACTGATGGAGACGCCGCCGAGCGAGGTGACGCCGACGCCGCCGGGCGTCAGCACCACGGTTTCCGCCCCGCAGTCGCCGCGCGCCGTCGCCATCAGCAGCCCGCATTCCCAGTCGGCGTAACCCTCCGTCAGAACGATTGCCAGTCGCTTCGCCATGATGGCCTCCTCTTGTCGTGGCGCTTCAGCCCAGCGCCTGTACGTAGCGCATGCCGGTGACCGGGCCGGCGCGGAAATTCATCTGCTCGTAGAAGCGGTGCGCGCCGAAATTGCCGGTCGCGGCACTCACGGAAAGGTAGCCGCAGCCGGCAATGCGGGCGTGCTCGCGGGCGCGGGAAACGAGGTGGCGGCCGATGCCGTGGCCGCGATTGTCCTTGCGCACGAAGATCTGGTGCAGCTCCATGCCGCGCAGGCCTTCGAGCGCGCGGTAGAGCGGCACGAGCAGCGCGTAGCCGATCAGCCGGCCGCCGGCTTCGGCCACTAGGGCCGTAACCCAGGGATTGTTGCCGAACAGGTCGCGGTCGAGATCGGCGGCGGAGATCCTGGCGGTGTCGCCGTGGCATTCGGCATGCAGGGCGATCATGTCGAGGATCTGCTGCAGGTCGCCCGGGCGCGCGGCGCGGATGGTCAGCATCGGCGGGCGTTCGAGGGCGTTCGGTTCAAGCTTGATGACGGTATTGTGCATTTCGGGCTCCTTCGGTTTTCTGCCATCAGGTGCCTTAGAAACAACAAAGCCGCCTGACGGCGGCTTGTTGACATGATCAATCAGCCGCTCCTTATCGGAACAGCCAAAAATACGTTGCGGCGATGTGCGTGCTCTTGATCATGGACGCGATATTCTCCGTTTCGCGCCGTTTGTCAATTGGTCCACTGCAAGAAAGATGCGGGACAAAATTGGGATGAAAGCGGAGACTGGTCAGGCCTCCGCTTCCTCCGTGCCGGCGGCGGCTTGCCCTGCCGCCGTGCCTGCCTGCGGGTTCTCGTCGATGCCCAGCTGTTGCTTCATGGCGCGGCGGATCTCTTCCTCGATCGCGTCGCGCGCTTCCGGCGGAAGGGCCGCGAGGCTCTCCTCCGTCAGGCCCATCTCCTCCAGCATTTCCTTGCGCAGGCGCTCGGCCGGCGTCATCTTGGAAAGCTCCATGAATTCCGCGACGAGGCTGTCGCTGCCCTCGTCGGCCTTGTCGAGCTTGGCCTGCGTCAGCCACAGGGCGTTAGCGAAACCAGAGGAGATCGGCGCGGTGGGGCTGACGGTGGGGATGTTGCGGGCGGAAGAACCGCCGCCGCCCATGCCGCTGTAGAGGCTGTCGTCGCTGGTCGGGGTGCGCGGCTTGCCGAGCGTGTAGGCGGAAAGCATGCTGCCGTCGATCTTCATGCAAATGGCTCCCTGAAACAACTTTAGGGAACCCTAGCGGTTGCAGCTTTTGCGAGACTTGCCGGTCCTTACACCTCACTCTCGACGCGGCCCGCGCCGAGGCGGACGACATGGTCGGCGGGCGCGATGACGCTTTTGCGGTGGGTGACGGCAAGGATGGTGACGTCGCCGGCAAGGCCGCGGATATGCTGCATGATTCCCGCCTCCGTCGCCTCGTCCAGCGCGGAGCTCGCCTCGTCGAGAAAGAGGAATTCCGGATCGGCATAGAGCGCGCGGGCAATGGCGATGCGCTGCCGCTCGCCGCCCGAAAGCTTCATGCCGCGCTCGCCGACCATCGTCGCAAAACCTTCCGGCAGGCCCTCGATGGAGGGCAGAATTGCCGCTTTTTCGGCGGCACGCTTCAGCCGCGCCGCGTCCATTTCGCGGCCGAGCACGATGTTGACGGCGAGCGTGTCGTTGAGCAGCACCGCCTCCTGCGGCACGATGCCGACGGCGCCATACCAGTCGCGCTGGGAAACGCTGTCGAGATCGACGCCATCGACGGTGATGCGGCCGCTTGCAGGGCGGATCGATTTCAGCACGAGGCGCAGCAGCGTCGATTTGCCGGAGCCGGTCTCGCCGACGAGATAGGTGATGCGGCCGCGCTCGGCGGCAAAGCTGATATTCTCGATGCCGCGGCCGTTTTCATGGGCGTAGGAGACATCCTCGAAGGCGAGCCGGCCCTCGCCGGACGAGAAGCCGCCGCCGGTCGCCGCGTCCGGCTCCTCCGGTGCTGCCCAGATGCGGGCGAGCGGCAGCAGGTTTGCGCGGGCGCGCACCAAGTCGTCGATCGCATGGCCGATCATCTCGAAGGGCTGGTTGAGCTGCAAAAGCAGCGTGTTGAACAGCACGACATCGCCGACGCTGAACTCGCCTGCCCGGTAGCGCGGCAGGAGCAGCAGGAAGGTGACGACGAACTGCACGGCAAGCCCCGCGCCCATCAGCGACGAATAGCCGATGCGCCGGCGGCAGAAGGTGATCCAGTTGTCGCGCTCCTCTCCGGCCTTTTCGGAAAAGCGCGCCTGCATCCAGCCATGGCTGCCGAAATGGCGCAGCGTCTCCATCGCCGTCATGGCATTGCCGACGAATTTCGCGTTCTCCTGCCCGGCCTTGATCGCGTCGTCGAGATATTTGCGCGTGCGGTGGTTGGCGACGGCGGTGAGCGTGATGAAGGCGCCGCCATAGGCAAGAACGATCAGCACGACTTCGAGGTTGATCGTCGCGCCGAGCATGACGAGGGCGAGCGCAATCTGTGTGGCGCCGGGAATGAACACGATCAGGGCGAGCTGCGCGAGCGTCATCATCGCGCCTTCGCCGCGCTGCCCGGCGCTTTCGATCTCGGCGGGATTGTGCTCGGTGAAGAAGGCGGCGCTCTTCTTCAGCAGCCGTTCGAAGAGGCTCGTGCTGGCGATGAAGCTGAGGTTCTGCGCGCTCATGAAGGAGAGGTACTGCACCATGTTCTGAAGCGCGGCGGATGCGCCGATCAGCACGGCATAGAGCACGAACCCCGCCGCCAGCACCTCGGCGAAACGGTCGGCCGTCAATGTATCGACGAGGCGCGAGAACAGATAGGGCGCGGCCACGGAGGAGATCGCCGAGAGGAAGACGATCGCCGCGACGAGCGCCAGCAGGCCGCGCGACGAGCGCCAGTAATTGACGAGAACATGCTTTACCGGCGCGGCGATCAGCCGCCAGTCGTCCTTCATGGGCGAACCTCCAGGGGAGCGTAGAAAGGCCGGCGCGGGGAGGCAACCCGCGCCGGCTGAAGCAGACCGGCAGGCTGTTACGGCAGCGTATAGGCGATGACGTAGTCGCCGGGCTTGGTGCCGACGGAGCCGTGGCCGCCGGCGACGATCAGGACGTACTGCTTCTGGCCGACCGTGTAGGTCATCGGCGTCGCCTGGCCGCCGGCGGGAAGGCGGGCTTCCCACAGCTGGTTGCCGCTGGTCACGTCATAGGCGCGCAGGTAATCGTCGACCGCGGCGCCGAGGAAGGCGAGGCCGCCCTTGGTGATGATCGGGCCGCCGATGCCGGGCACGCCGACCTTGAAGGGCAGCGGCAGCGGCGTCATGTCCATGACCGTGCCGTTCTTGTGCTTGTAGGCGATCTTGCCGGTGGCAAGGTCGGCACCCGCGACATAGCCCCATGGCGGCGCCTGGCAGGGAATGCCGAGCGGCCCGAGGAACGGCCCCATGAAGACGCCGTAGGGCGCGCCGTCATTGCGGTTGAGGCCCTGTTCGGAGCCCTTCTCGTCCTGGCCCTTCGGCGGGATCTGGTCACGCGGCACGAGGCGGGAGGTGAAGGCGAGGTAGGTCGGCATGCCGAACATCACCTGCCGCTCCGGATCGACCGCGACGGAGCCCCAGTTGAACGTGCCAAAATTGCCCGGATAGACGATCGTGCCTTCCAGCGACGGCGGCGTGTAGCGGCCCTCGTATTTCATCGACAGGAAGTCGATGCGGCAGGCCAGCTGATCGAACATGGTGATGCCCCACATGTTCTTCTCGGTCAGCGGCGGGGGCGAGAAGGTGAGGTCGGAGATCGGCTGGGTGGGCGCGGTGAAATCCTCCGGGATGGCCCCGGTGGGCGCCGGTATTTCCTTGATCCCGATGATCGGCTCGCCTGTGCGCCGGTCGAGCACGTAGATGTCGCCCTGCTTGGTCGGGCCGACGAGGGCGGGAATGGTGGCGCCCTCGCGGGTGATGTCGATCAGCGCCGGCTGGGCCGGCACGTCCATGTCCCAGAGGTCATGATGCACCGTCTGGCGCACCCAGCGCATCGCGCCGGTCTTGATGTCGAGCGCGACGATGGAGGACGAATACTTCTCGACATGCTCGCTGCGGCCCATGCCGAGCTGGTCGGGCACGCGGTTGCCGAGCGGGATGTAGACGAGGCCGAGCGCCTCGTCATAGCTGAAGACCGACCAGGAATTCGGCGAGTTGACGGTATAGACTTGGCCTTCCGGCAGCGGCGTCGTGACGTCCGGATTGCCGGAATCCCAGTTCCAGACGAGCGCGCCGGAATTGACGTCGAAGGCGCGGATGACGCCCGATTGCGACTGGGTCGAATAGTTGTCGTTGACCGCGCCGCCGATGATGATCTTGCCGTCGGTGATGACCGGCGGCGAGGTGGAATAGTAGTAGCCGGCCGGGTTGAAAGGCATGCCCTGTTCGAGCTGCAGCACGCCGTTCTGGGCGAAGCTGGTGCAGACGTCGCCGGTCTCTGCGTCGAGCGCGATCAGGCGGGCATCCGAGGTGGGCAGGTAGACGCGGGTGGCGCAGGTCGTGCCGGCGGTGGCGGCCGGATCGGCATAATAGGTCACGCCGCGGCAGGTCTGGTGCTGGCGGTCCGGGTTCATGCCGGAGTTGGAATCGTATTTCCACTTCTCCTTGCCGGTCGACGCATCGAGCGCGATCGCCCAATTGTGCGGCGTGCACATGTAGAGCGTGTCGCCCACCTTCAGCGGCGTCACCTGGTAGGTGGTCTCGCCGACGTCGTCGGGCAGCTTCACGTCGCCGGTCTGGTATTGCCAGGCGACTTGCAGCGTCGAAACATTGTCCGTGTTGATCTGGTCGAGCGGCGAATAGCGCTGGCCATATTGCGTGCGGCCATACTGGTGCCACTCGCCGGCGGGCACATTGCCGCCGAGTGCAGGCGTGGCGTTGACGATATCGGTCGGCAGGTCGCCGGCCATGTCATGCGGGTCCTGCGTCAGCGAAAAGCCGGCAACGCCGATGGCGACGAGCACGGCGACGGCAAGCGGCAGGGCGGAGGCGGCATAGCTCGTGCCGGTGGGGCTGGCAAAACCGAGCGGCCGGCGGATGGCGGGCAGCATCAGCCACAGGCCGAGCAGCACGATGACGCCGCCGCGCGGGCCGAGCTGCCACCAGTCGAAGCCGACTTCCCAGATGCCCCAGCCGAGCGAGCCGAGAATGATCAGCGCATAGAGCCACAGCGCCGCGCTGGAGCGGCGCACAAGCAGGATGGCAGTGACGATGAAGGCAATGCCGGTGACGAGGTAATAGGGGCTGCCGCCGAGCGACAGCAGCCACCCGCCTCCGCCCGTCAGCACCAATCCGATGATGGCGAAGAGGGCGGCGGTCAGCGTGAGCAACATGGCAGTCTCCGTTAGCGATGCCGGCCGGGGGAGGAGGGGGCCGACATGACGTCCGGCTCAAGGAGGGACGTGGGAGAAATTAGGGCGGAGCCGGGATGCTTCAATGCTGCCGCATTTCTAGTTTTTGCGCAATCTCTACTTGTAAACCGCCTCACGTTCCGCAGAAGGTTGCCGTGATCTCCTCGCCCGGTTTGGGCGGTTCGCCATAGGCGGCGAAGGCCGGCTGGTCCTCGTAGGGCCTGGAAAGCAGGTCGTTCAGCGCCTCGAACAGCGAGAAATCGCCATGGTCGATCGCCGCATTCAGCGCCTCCTCGACCTTGTGGTTGCGCGGGATGAAGGCCGGGTTGACCTTGCGCATCGCCGCCGCGCGGTCCTGCGGCGCGGTGGCATCCTGCGACAACCGGTCGCGCCAGGCGGCAAGCCATGGCGTCAGTGCATTCGGATCCTCAAGCAATCTACCGAGTGCGGCATCCGCCGCGCCGTCTTCAGCGGCCTCGGCGAGGCGCCGGAAGGCGAGCGTATAGTCGGCCTTCTGCTCGTAGAGGATCACGAGAAGGTCGCGGATCAGCGCCTGGTCGATCTCCTGCTCGATGTCGCCGAGGCCGGTCTTGGCGCGGATCACCGCCTTCCAGTGCTCCTGGAACCGTTCCATGAAGCGGGTGACGGCGGCGTTCGCCGCTTCCAGCGCCTTGTCCTCGTTCTCGTCGAGGATCGCCAGCATCGCCTCTGCGAGCCGTGCGATGTTCCATTGGCCGATCGCCGGCTGGTTGCCGAAGGCGTAGCGCCCGTGCTGATCGATCGAGGAATAGACAGTGCGCGGGTCGTAGCGGTCCATGAAGGCGCAGGGGCCGAAGTCGATCGTCTCGCCCGAAATCGTCATGTTGTCCGTGTTCATCACGCCATGGATGAAGCCGACGCCGAGCCATTTGGCGATCAGCGCCGCCTGCCGGTCGGCCACCGCGTCGAGCAGCGCGAGATAGGGTTTTTCGGCGCCCTTGAGGTCCGGATAATGCCGGTCGATGACATGGTCGGCGAGCACGCGCACATTCTCGGTCTCGCCGCGCGCCGCAAAGAACTGGAAGGTGCCGACGCGGATATGGCTGGCGGCGACGCGGGTGAAGACGGCGCCCGGCAGCACCCGGTCGCGATAGACAGCCTGGCCGGTGGCGACGGCGGCGAGCGCCCGCGTCGTCGGGATGCCGAGCGCATGCATGGCCTCGCTGATGATATATTCGCGCAGCACCGGCCCGAGCGCCGCCCGCCCGTCGCCACGCCGCGAATAGGGCGTCTGGCCGGCGCCCTTCAACTGGATGTCGCGGCGCCTGCCGTTGCGGTCGATCGCTTCGGCAAGCAGGATGGCCCGGCCATCGCCGAGCCGCGGCACGAACTGGCCGAACTGGTGGCCGGCATAGGCCATGGCGAGCGGCAGTCCGCCGGGCAGGGCCACATTGCCGGAGAAATAGCCCGCGCCATGCCGCTCCAGCGCGTCGGCGTCGAGGCCGAGTTCCTGCGCCAGCGCCCGGTTGAACTTGATCACCCGCGGCGCTTCCACCGGCGTCGGATCGACGGGTGCGAAAAAGATGTCCGGCAGGCGTGCATAGCTGTTGTCGAAGGCGAATGCCTCGCGCATGGGCTTCGGGTTGCTTGCCTCGTTCATCACGTCCTCGTCCGGCTTTTTTCTCGTCTTCTATAGGTAGCGACTGGCGACAGGAATGAAAGGGTCTGTCCGCTTGTCGCCCTTTGGGCGGGGTGCTACCGTCTCGGGTGGAATTTGCCCGTCCGCCAATTTGGGGGTTTTGACAGGATGCGTTACCTCGCCCTCGTTTTCCTCTTCCCGTCGCTCGCCTTCGCCCAAAGCTGCGACCCCTGGAGCGCCGGCATGTCGGAGGAGGAAGAGGGGCGCATCATGATGGCCTCCGTCTGCCAGGCTGCCGGCGGCGAGACCTATGATCTCTTCCTGAAATGCGGCGCGGAAGGTGAGCTTTCCCTGCGCTTCCTCGTGCAGGCGGCGGATTTTCCGCCGGGCGACGGGCCGGAGTTTTTAAGCCCGCTGCGCCTCACCGTCGATGGCGAGGCCTTCGATCAGCCAGCGCACCACGAGGCAATGGACAATGCGATGGTCAGCGATTTCCCGATCAAGGGGCCGCTCGTCGCGCGCCTGAAGGCCGGCAAGACGCTCACCGTCGCCTATCCCGAAACGAAACTGCCGCCGGTCGACTTTCCGCTCAAGGGATCGAAGGCGGCGATCGACACGCTGGTGGCCGCCTGCACCGGCTCCTGACGGCAGATCCCCGTTTTGTCCCGCCGGGGCCTTGCGGGCCAAGCGAAGATCGAATTTCATAACCCACTGAATAAGCAGGCGGTGTCGTCCGTCCCTTTCTTCAGCATGTAATGGGTGAGCGAATTTCCGGTTGCCGGCGTACCGGCCGCCTCGGTCATGTCCTCAGGGAGGGTATCGTGCAGCGGACTATCCATCGGTTGATCGGGGCGCTTGCCGCCTGTCTGTTTTTCCTCGCAGCGCCCGCGGCCTTCGCCGCCGAACGCTACGCGCTCATCATCGGCAATGCGGAATACGAGGATGCCGAGCCGCTGGAAAACCCGTTGAACGACGTCGACCTCGTCGGCGAGGCGCTGGAGCGGGCGGATTTCTCCGTGACGCGCGTCACCGATGCCGACCATCTCGGCATGCTCTCGGCGCTCAACAACTTCACCCGGGTGGCCGAAAAGGTCGAAAACCCGGTGCTCTTCGTCTATTTCTCCGGTTATGCGGTGCAGATCGACGGCGACAACTACCTGCTGCCGACCGACGCCTCGGGCCGCACGCTGACGGGCCTGCGCAACCGCTCGCTCGCCGTTTCCGAGGTCACCGCGACGCTGCGCAAGCTCGGCACCGGCCTCAAGGTCGTGCTGTTCGATGCCGCGCATGACAACCCGTTCGTGCTGCTGCGCGACATCCAGGACGGCCTTGCCGAGCCGAAGAATGCCGACGGCATCCACTATGCCTATGCGTCGGCGCCCGGCACGACCTACGACTACGAGGGCACGCCGATCAGCCCCTTCGCCTCCGCCTTCGTCGATGCGATCAGCATTCCCGGCATCGTGCTGGAAGACGCCTTCCGCAAGGTCGGCGAGATCGTCAAGGAGCGCAGCAAGGGCAAGCAGGAGACCTGGCAGAGCGATGCCGACTACGGCAAGTTCGCGCTGAGCGCCAAGGACGCCAAGGTCGACGAGGCGGAAATCGCCTTCTACGAATTCGCCTCGCTCGCCGACAACCGCGAGGCCTATGACCGCTATCTCAGCCGCTATCCGGAAGGCGTCTTCGCCTATATCGCCCAGCGCAAGATCGACCTTCTCGGCCGCCGCTTCGAGGGCGACCACGAGGACACCGGCGAGATGCCCATTCTCTCGGTGTCCAACGACCGGCACGATCCCTGCGGTCGGCTCGAATTCGGCGGCAACCAGCGCGACCGCCGCCTCTCCGACGTCTACAAGGACGGCCAGCTCGTGCTGATCGATTTCAGCTTCTGGTATCCGCCGGAAAAGTGCGACTACCTCTCTTATTTCTCGACCGTCTATTCGCATGAGCGCCTGCGCAACATCATCACCTCGGCCAGCATTCCCGAGCGCCAGATCTATGTGGCGACCGAGGATGACCTGAGCCCCAGCGAGGAACGCGCGATCTACGACTATTTCGACGAGGACCGCCGCGGCTATTCGCAGTCGCTGATGTTCCGCGCGATCAACGAGGAGCGCCGCCACGGGCTCGGCATCGCGGTGAAGACGCCGGACGACAATGCCCGCGAATATGTCGATGAAGTCGAATGCGGCGACGGTTGCCTGCGCTTCCGCGGCCTCGTGCGCTTCCGCGACAACAGCGTGCGCTCGCTGGAGGACTACGAGTTCGAATTCGTCGACGTGCGCCGCCTCGGCTTCTACGACAAGTATCGTGATGCGCTGCGCGACTTCCCGCACGACGAACACGCGTCGAACGACAGCGCAAGCCATGACACCAAGACGGACAGCTACGACAGCGCCTCAAGCCATGAGACGAAGACGGACGCCTATGGCGAAAGCGCGTCGTCGAGCCACGACGACGGCTACGGTTCGGATGCCGACCCGTACCGGTCGTCGCGCTCGGTCGGCGGCTGGGATATCGTCGCGGACTTCTCCGACGACCGCCGCTTCCTGAACTGCCGCGCCATCCGCCGCAGCGGCGACGACCGCTATGCCGCCTTCCGCTGGTACGACGACGGCCACGTCACCTTCGGCTTCCAGGACACGTCCTACGACTATGCGGACGACTACACGAAGGACGCGAAATACTGGATCGACGACGGCCAGGGCTACGACGTCAGCGGCAAATCCTACGGCCAACGCGAAATCGCCTACGACCTCGGCAAGGACCGCTCGGTCATCGACGCCCTGAAACGCGGCAACCACATCCGGATCGGGGATGTGGAGACGAGCCTGAAGGGATCGAGCGCGATGCTGAACGACTTGCAGGAATGCGTGGGGGCGTTCCGGTAGGGAGCGCAAGATTTCACGGCGCGTTAAAGGGGACGGCTTATTGTCCCGATAGACTGGAGATCAAAGACAGACCTCCAGTCTATTCTCGATACGAAGCGTGGGATCCAGGCGATTGTTGTACCTGCTCTTTGGACTACTCATCCTGGGCGCCGTGATCGTCGTAAAATGGGATCTTACGGACCCGGTCACGCATCGCTTGAGAGAGTCGAACGAGGAAAACCGCGTTGGATACGCGCTGCTTACGCTCGTCTTCATCGCGGCTGCAGCCGCGATGGTTTTTGCCCACGCACTTCGATGATGGCTGGCTGAAAGGCCCTGAGCCTTCCAGCCCTTGATGCCAAATCCTACATCTTCCCCGCAACCTTGATCGCAAACGCATACTCGAACGCGATCTCCTCCAGCCGCTGGAAGCGCCCCGACGCGCCGCCGTGGCCGGCGCCCATGTTGGTCTTGAGGAGGATGGGTTCGTTGCCGGTGGTCTTTTCGCGCAGCTTGGCGACCCACTTGGTGGGCTCCCAGTAGGTGACGCGGGGGTCGGTGAGGCCGGAGAGCGCGAGGATGGCGGGGTAGGGTTTCGCCTCGACATTGTCGTAGGGCGAGTAGCTGGCCATCAGCTGGTAGAAATCCTTGCTGTCGATCGGGTTGCCCCATTCGGGCCATTCCGGCGGGGTCAGCGGCAGGGTGTCGTCGAGCATGGTGTTGAGCACGTCGACGAAGGGCACGGCGGCGATGATGCCGCCGAATTTCTCCGGCGCCATGTTGGCGATCGCCCCCATCAGCATGCCGCCGGCTGAGCCGCCCTCGGCGACGATCTTCGCGTAGGACGTGAACTTCTCTTGATTCAGATAGTCGGCGGCGGCGATGAAGTCCTTGAACGTGTTGGTCTTCCTGTCCATCTTGCCGTTTTCGTACCAGGCAAAACCCTTGTCCTTGCCGCCGCGGATATGGGCGATGGCATAGACGAAGCCGCGGTCGACGAGCGACAGGCAATTGGTGTTGAAGGACGCCGGAATGGTGATGCCGTAGGCGCCGTAGCCGTAGAGCAAGCAGGGCGCGGAGCCGTCGAGCGGCGTATCCTTGCGGTAGAGCAGGGTGACCGGCACCTGCTCGCCGTCGAAGGTGGGGGCGAAGACGCGGCGGGTAATATAGTCGTCCGGATTGTGGCCGGAGGGCACTTCCTGGGTCTTGAGCAACGTGCGCTCGCGCGTCGCCATGTTGTAGTCGAAGAGCTGCGAGGGCGTCGTCATCGAGGAATAGGAGAAGCGGATGACGTCCGTGTCGTATTCCGCAGCGCCCGAGAGGCCGAGCGAATAGGCTTCCTCCGCAAAGGCGATGGCGTGTTCCTCGCCGCTCTTGCGGTCGCGCACGACGATGCGCGGCAGGCCCTCGTGGCGCTCCAGCCAGATGAGGTGGCGGGCATAGGCCATGTGGTTGAGGATCAGCGTGCCGGCGCGATGGGGCACGACCTCCATCCAGTTCTCGCGACCCGGCGCCGTCACCGGCGTCTGCATGATCTTGAAGTCCTTGGCGCCGTCGGCATTGGTGAGGATGTAGAAGACGTCGCCGCCCTCCGTCATCGCATATTCGAGCCCGGTCTGGCGCGGTGTCACGATGACGGGCGTCGCGAGCAGATCCTTGGTCGAGAGCAGGCGGTATTCGCTCGTTTCGTGGTCATGGATGTCGATATAGATGTAATCGTCGATCAGCGAACCGCCGACCGACATGAAGAAGCCCGCATCCTTCTCCTCGTAGACCAGCCGATCGTTCTCCTGGCGCTCGCCGAGGATGTGGTGGAAGATTTTCGAGGGCCGGTGGTTCTCGTCCAGCGCGGTGTAGAAGAAGCTCTTCGCATCCGGCGCCCAGACGCCGTCGCCGCCGGTATTGTCGAGCGTGTCGGAACGGTCCTCGCCGGTCGCAAGATCGCGCACGCGCAGCGTGAAATATTCCGAGCCCTTGTCGTCATAACCCCAGATGCCGAGCGAATGGTCGGTGGAATGGCTGATGCCGGCAAGCCGGAAATAGTCCTTGCCGGAGGCTTCTTTGTCACCGTCCAGCAGCAGCTTGCGGTCGCCGCCCTCGCGCGGTTCGCGGAAGTAGCGCGGCTGCTCGCCGCCGGTGACATAGGACGTGCCATAGGCGAAGGGACCGTCCTTCATCGGCACGGAGCTGTCATCCTCCTTGATGCGGCCGCGCATCTCGGCAAACAGCACCTTCTGCAGCGCTTCCGTGTCGGCCATCGCCGCCGTCATATAGGCGTTCTCCGCCTCCAGATGGGTGCGGATTTCCGGCTGGAGGATGGTGGGATCCTTGAACATCGCCTGCCAGTTCTCGTCGCGGAACCAGGCATAATCGTCGGTGCGGGTGATGCCGTGACGGGTATCGGAGAGGGGCTTCTTGGCGGCGACGGGGGCGGCGGGCAGGTTTTGGAAGACGGACACAGTATCACTCCGGCAAATCGCTAGGCGGGATCAAACAGATAGTGAGCCCGGGCGCAGGCATCAAGCAAAGCTTTTGCGCGTCGGCGAGATACCCCCTCTGCCCTGCCGGGCATCTCCCCCTCAAGGGGTGAGATCGGCAAGACGCTGGAACATCGCTCAATCAGCAACGCTGGAGATAGGCGAAACGATGCCTCATCCGATCTCCCCCCTTGAGGGGGAGATGCCCGGCAGGGCAGAGGGGGGAGCCGCGGCGTCAACCCGGTAGGTTGCGCTTGTTGGCCTTGCGCTTGGCGGGGCGCAGTTCGTCGGCGATGGTCATGCCGATGATCGACAGCGGCAGGGCCAGCATCGCGCCGGCGGCGCCCCACATCCAGGTCCAGAAGATGATGGCGGTGAAGATGATGAAGGCGTTGACCTCCAGCCGCTTGCCCATCACCGCCGGCATGACGAGGTTTTCCATGGCAAGGTGCACGAGGAAGAAGGCGAGCGCCGGCATCAGACCCATCATCAGCGTCTCGTGCGTCAGCACGCCGGCGGTGGCGAGCGCGATCGTCATCAGCGTCACGCCGAGGAAGGGCACGAAGGAGGACAGGAACGCGAAGAGCCCCCAGAGCGCCGGCATGGCAAGCCCGCCACCCCAGGTGATCAGGGCGGTGACCACGCCGAGCGCGCCATAGACGAGGGCGGCGGTCGCGAAATAATAGCCGAGCGCGCTGTCGATGGCGTTCATGATGCGAATGGTGGTGAGCCGCTGGCCGCGGCGCGGGAAGGCCATGATGATCATCTGCCGAAGCTTCAGCCGTGCCGAGAGGAAGAGCACGAGGGCGGCGAAGAAGATCATGCCCTGCAGGAGAGCGGGCGTAAGGCTTGAGGACAGGATGCCGAGAATGCTGCCGGTGTTCTCCAGCACCTTCTCCATCGTCATCCCGCCGCTCTGAAAGGTTTCGTGGCTGATGTTTAGCCAGCCAAGGCGGGAAAACAGCGGCGTGATGCGGTCATAGGCGCCGCGCACGAGATCCGGCGCATTGGCGGCGAGCTGGGTGATAGGGTCGGCGAGTAGACCCACCAGGAAGAACAGGCCAAGCCCGAACAGGCCGGCGAGCAGCAGCGCCGTCGGCAGCGGCGGGATACCGAACTCGTTCAACTTCTCCGCGGCGACGCCGAAGATGAGACCAGTCACCACGGCGAGACAAAGCGGAATGAGGATCGGCGCCATCAGATAGACGACGGCCATCGCCATGATCGCGAAGATGCCGATCGCAGCCCAGGCGGCGGCGATGTCGAGGCCGTAACGGCGCGGCGCGTCCTCGCGAAGGTTCTTTTCGAGGTCGATGCTGCCCCGCAAGAGTCGCCGTTCAGCCGGTTTTCCTAGAATTTCGTGCATGTCACGTTCCCCGATCCGCGCCTGAAACGCCCGGGCAAGGTGGAAGTTCCATAAGAGGTCGCTTGAAACCGCTGGTGGGTTGTCATGTGTCGTGAAATGGCCATATTGCCCGCCGACCCCGAATTGAAGCGTCGCGAATGACGAGACCAAGAGGAGGCAGACAGGTGAAACGGCAGGCAATCGGGCTTCAAATCGCCCTTTGCACCTTGGTTCTTGCGCCGATGGCGGCATCGCCGGCTTTGGCGATCGATGCCCGGCTGCGCAGTCAACTCGAAAAGCTGACGCCGGAAGAGCGGCTGGAACAGCGCTGCGACATGGAGGCGATGGACCAGATCGGCGACGGCAAGGGCGGCTTTCGCCCGGACAAGGTGATCGCCTATGCGTTCGGCGACCCGAAGCTCGACGGCACCACCATCAAGACGCGCGGCGCGGTGTTCCGCAGCAAGGGCGAGTGGTATCGGCTGTCCTACAAATGCGAGGCGAGCGCCGACCGGCTGGAGGTCCACGCCTTCAAGTACAAGGTCGGCGACGTGGTGCCGCACGAGGACTGGGCGGCGCATTATCTCTACGACTGAGGGTCGGCCTGCGCGAAATGCGCCATCTGGCCGTCATGGGCGCGCTTGAAGGCAGGGCGCGCGCAGATGCGCTCGACATAGGCTCGTAGCGCCGGGAAATCGCCGGCCGCCTTGACCTTCGGCACGCGAAGCACGTCGGCCATCAGCAGATCGGCGACGGTAAACCGTCCGGCCGCGAGCCATTCGCGCTCCGCCAGCACGGCCTCCAGATGTGTCAGGCGCTGGAGCACCCAGCCTTCGAGCGGGTTGTCCGCGCCCTTGGACAGGCCGATGAACCACCACGGGACCGTCACCATCTCAATGGAATTGAGCGCCGCAATCGTCCATTCCAGCGTTTCCGCCTCGCCCTTGCGGTCGGTCGGCATCAGTGTTTCGCTTTTCCGGGCCAGATAGAGAAGACAGGCACCGCTTTCGAAGACATCGATATCGCCGTCCTCCAGGAACGGCACCTGGCCGAACGGCTGGCGGGCAAAATGCTCCGCGCCGCGGTGGTGAAACGAGACGGAGCGGACGTCATAGTCGAGGCCGGCTTCTTCGCAGGCCCAGCGCAGCCTGAGGTCGCGAACAAAACCGCGCGGACCGGATTTGCCGCCCGGCACCCAGTCATATGTCCAGATCGTCAATGGCTCGGTCATGCTGCCTCTCCCTTAGCTACGCCCAAAATCGACGAAAACGGCGTTTCCTGCAAAACACCGTTTTCACCGATCTGGTTCCGGGAAGGCAATGGCTATGCCGTCGTTCAGGCCGAGAGCTTGAGGCCGATGCCCCAGGGATCGACGAGAGAAACCGTGTCGCCGGAGCGCGTGGTGGCGATCGCCAGTTCATCGAGCTTCTTCAGGGCACCGTCCAGTTTCGCCGGATCGTTGAAGCGGATCGTGTAGTCGGCAAGGCCGGTCATGCCCGCCTGGCGCTTCGGCTGGCCGCTCGAATTCCAGACATTGGCCGCGACATGGTGGTGGTACTTGCCGGTGGCGAAGAAGCTCGCGCCCGGATAGGTCGTCATGATGTCGAGGCCGAGCACGTCGTGGAAGAAGGCGTTGGCTTCGGGGATGTTCGAGACCTGGAGGTGGATATGGCCGATCACCGTGCCGTTTTCCTGGCCCGTCCAGCCGTCCTTCGGCGCCTCGTCATAGAGCGCCTGCAAATCGAGCCGGTGCGTCGCCATCTTCACCGTGCCGTCGGCAACGTAGGTCCATTCGGTGCGGTCGCGGTCACGATAGATCTCGATGCCGTTGCCTTCGGGATCGTCGAGATAGATCGCCTCGCTGACGAGGTGGTCCGAGGCGCCGGTGAGCGGCACGTTGTTTTGCGCGGCATGCGCCAGCCAGCGGCCGAGCTCCTTGCGGTTCGGCACCAGGAAGGCGGTGTGGAAGAGGCCCGGCGCATTGCGCGGCGCGCGGGCGGCATTGCTGCCGGTCGTCAGCGTCAGGAGCGGCCGGCCGGCAACGCCGAGCGTTTCGCCTGAGGCGGATGTTTCGAGAACGGTCAGGCCCATCGCCTGCTGGTAGAAGGCCGACACCATCGGCAGGTCGACGACCGTCAGGTGCGAATGGTCGACGAAGGCCGGCATGGCGACGGCGTGGCTCGGCTGGGTGGTGGTGTCGGTCATGGTGGCGGTCTCCGCGCGAATGGGGCCGGCCTTGCTTGCGGCGATGCCCGCGGCGGCAGCGCCGAGGAATGTCCGTCTGTCGAGGTCCGTCATGGTCTGTTTCCCGTTTCGGTTTCCCCTGGAAACCGTTCTGTTGGAGCGGACTATGACGGAAGGACTGCGTTCACGAAAGCCGGCGGTTCGGCGATTTACTGTCAACATGGCGTTGACGATGGCATTCGGGAACTTGATTCCGATCAATGCCGTTTCCCCTGCGCGATGCCAATTTCGGCACCTGTTGAAACCAAGGGAGACCGGTATCGTGATGGATCTGGCGCAGTACAAGGACATTCTTCTCACCCGCAAGCGCGAGCTCCAGGGCCGGCTCGACAGGATCGAGAAGGACCTCGACACGCTGAAGAGCGGCGACAGCGCCGATCGCGCCATCGAACGCGAGAACGACGAGGTGCTGGAGGAATTCGGCACGAACGGCCTCAGGGAAATCGGGGCGATCGACGCAGCGCTCGACCGCTTTGCCGCCGGAACCTTCGGCAACTGCGCCAAATGCGGCGCGCCGATTTCGCCCGCGCGGCTGGCGGCAGTGCCGCATGCGGCGCTGTGCGAGGCCTGCATCGCCGAGCGGTGAAAAGGGCCTCCCCGTCACGCGGCAAAGTCACGCGGCAAATTTTTGTGATCCGCAGGCGCTTGCCCGTCCGTGCCAAACCCGCCACCATGGCGGAGGATGAATGCAGGACCAGCCGCAGTGGAAATCAAGGGCGTCAAGTGGAACTATGACCGGTACGAGGTGATCGCCGACGGCATCGTGCATGGTGTCGGCGTGGTCTTCGCGCTGATCGGCGTGACGGCCCTGATCTTCTATGCCACCGTCTGGGCCTCCAGCGGGCAGCTTGCGGCGGCCTGGGTCTATGGCGTCGGCCTCGTGCTCGCGCTCGCCACGTCCTTCGCCTACAATCTCTGGCCGGTCTCCAGGGTAAAATGGCACCTGCGCCGCTTCGACCATTCGGCGATCTTCGTGCTGATCGCCGCCACCTATACGCCCTTCCTCCAGCGCGGCATCGACGAGCCTTTCCTCGCCGGCATGCTCGTCTTCATGTGGGTGATGGCGGTGGCGGGCGTGGTCCTGAAATTCTTCTTTCCCGGCCGCTACGACCGGCTCGCGATCCTCATCTATCTCGGCATGGGCTGGAGCGGTGTCTTTGCCGCCGGTCCGCTCACGACGCACCTCTCGGCCGCCACGCTGATCCTGATCGTCGTGGGTGGCGTGCTCTATTCGGTCGGCGTCGTCTTCCACGTCTGGGAGAAGCTGCGCTTCCAGAACGCCATCTGGCACGGCTTCGTCGTGGCCGCCGCCGCCGTGCACTATTCGGCCGTCGTCACCAGCGTCGTCTCAGGCATCTGACTACTGCGCCGCGGGGGCTGTCCCTTGCGCATTGGTGCAGCCTTCCGCCGGATGCAGCGATTTCACCAGCCGCCCGACGAGCGGCGAAATCTCCGCCTTCATCGACTGCGGATAGTCCAGCACGAAGGTGGCGACCGCGTCGTCGCAGAGTGCGATGACCCGGTGGTAGAGGATGGAATCGACCAGCGTGCCGGAAAGGCTTGCCCAGCCCGCCGTCTGCCGGTCGTAGCTGAGATCCCAGCCCTCCTGCTGGTAGGTGGTGCGCCGGTCGGCGACCTCCTCCTCGAACGGGCCGGCCGTCAGGTAATGCGCCCAGACGCGCAGCTCCGCATCGCCATTCCTGTAAGTCCGTCCATCGCCATTGTCGGCCTCCTGGACGAGTGTGAAGCCCGGCGGGATTTCGACCGCAAAGCCGTAGCGCGCATTGACATAGGGCTCCCATTCCGCGGCAAGGGCGGAGGCGGGCAGGAGCAGAAGGAACAGAAAGAGGAAGCGTTGCACGTTCGATTACTCGCTGTGGACGTGATAAGCATAACGGACAAAGGCGGGCGTTTCATCGCCGAGCCGGCAATCAGGCTGGACAGGTTTCCCGCTCCTCCTGTAAGCCATGCAGGCAAAGCCGGGGGGACTATGGACATTACGATACGCGACGCCGCGGAGGCTGACCTCCCCGGCATTCTGGATATCTACAACGATGCCGTCGCCAACACCACGGCGATCTGGAACGAGGCCGAGGTCGACCTCGCCAATCGCAAGGCGTGGTTTGCCGCGCGGCGCGAGCAGGGCTTCCCGATCCTCGTCGCCGTGCGCGGCCGGCAGATCGTCGGCTACGCCTCCTACGGCGACTGGCGCGCCTTCGACGGCTTCCGCCACACGGTCGAACATTCCGTCTATGTGCGCGGCGACGCACGCGGCACGGGCACCGGAAAACGCCTGATGAAGGCGCTGGTCGACCGGGCGAGCTTCAACGGCATCCATGTCATGGTGGGCTGTATCGAGGCGGAGAACGCCGCCTCGATCAAACTGCACGAAAAGCTCGGTTTCCGCACCGTCGGGCGCTTCAGCGAGGTCGGCATCAAGTTCGGCCGCTGGTTGGACCTGACCTGTATGGAACTGAAAGTCCCCAAGCGTTGATCAGTCGGGATCGAAGCTGAGCGCGACCCCGTTCATGCAGTAGCGCAGGCCCGTTGGCGGCGGACCGTCGGGGAAGACGTGGCCGAGATGGGCGTCGCAATCCGTGCAGCGGATTTCCGTGCGCGTCATGCCATAGGAATGGTCCGAATGGTCGGCGACCGCGCCGGGCTCGATCGGCTGGTAGAAGCTCGGCCAGCCGGTGCCGGAATTGTATTTCGTTTCCGACCGGTAGAGCGCCCTGTTGCAACAGATGCAGCGATAGGTGCCCTTCTTCGACAGGTCGAAATCCGGGCTGGAAAAGGCCCGCTCCGTGCCGTGTTCGCGCGTGACGCGGAACTGTTCCGGCGTCAGGACCTGCCGCCACTCTTCCTTCGTCTTGTTGACCTTCAATGTCGTCGTGTCGCTCATGGCGTCCTCCTGTTGCCCCATAGATAGGACGCGAATTGCGGCAAGACAATTGGGCGGAGCGTCCCATTGCAAGACTCGCAATGGATAAGGTTTTGCGCTAAGGTAATACCGGTTTCGAAAATGGTATTACCGAGGTTTCCATGGGCACGACAGTAACGAGCAAGGGGCAAGTGACGATCCCCAAGGCCGTGCGCGATTTCCTGGGCATCGGCCCGGGCAGCAAGGTCGAGTTCCAGCGGGTCAAGGATGGCAGCGTGGTCGTCGTGCCGCTGGGGGAAGGGCGGCCCGAAAGCCGGTTCGCGCGGCTGCGCGGCCATGCCGGCGCGGGCATGACGACGGATGAGATCATGGCCCTGACGCGCGGCGACGACTGACATGTATCTGGTCGACACCAACGTGCTGCTCGACCTGGTGACGGAGGACCCCGCCTGGGCCGCCTGGTCGATGGCCGAGCTGGAGGCGTCGGCGCTTCTCGGTCCTCTCGCCATCAACGACGTGGTCTACGCCGAATTGTCCGTGCGCTATCGCGATATCGCCGATCTCGACGCGATGATCGCCCTTGCGGAACTGGATCACCTTGCCATTCCCCGGGAGGCGCTGTTCCTCGCCGGCAAGGCGTTCCAGGCCTATCGCAAGGCTGGCGGCAACCGCACCGGCGTGCTGCCGGATTTCTTCATCGGCGCCCATGCCGCCGTCGCGGGGCTGACGCTGATCACCCGCGATGCCGGGCGCTACCGCAGCTATTTCCCGAAGCTCGCACTTCGCACGCCGGACGGTGGCGACCATCAAGCTGGGTGAAAACGCCGCGCCCTTGCTGTTCAAGGGTGGTGATTTCACCAATACCGACGTAGAAACGGCGTTCTGACATATTCGAGAACGACGGGCGAAGCCCGCGCATGAAGGATGGGGATGACACCGGACACGATGGGCCTGACCTTCCTTGCCTTCTGTCTGCCGTTTCTCGGCGCGCTCGTCGCGCCGGCTCTGACAAGGGTGCTCGGCCACAAGGCCGCCTGGCCGCTGGCGCTCATCCCGCTTGCCATCTTCCTCCATTTCCTCGGGTTCAACGCGGAGGTCTCGCGCGGCGAAATCGTCACCGGCGGTTATGCCTGGGTGCCGGCCTATAATGTCAGCTTCTCCTGGCTGATTGACGGGCTGTCGCTCGCGTTCCTGCTGTTGATCTCCGGCATCGGCACGCTGATCGTGCTCTATTCCGGCGGCTACCTGAAGGGGCACAGGCACCAGGGCCGGTTCTTCTCCTTCATCCTGATGTTCATGGGCTCGATGCTGGGCCTCGTCGCCTCCGACAGCTTCCTGATGCTCTTCATCTTCTGGGAGCTGACCTCGATCACCTCCTTCCTGCTGATCGGTTTCGACCATGCGCGCGAAGCCTCGCGCCGTGCCGCCTTGCAGGCGCTGATCGTGACGGGCGGCGGCGGGTTGTTCCTGCTGGCGGGGCTGCTGCTCATCTGGAATGTCACGGATGTGACGCAGCTCTCGCTGCTGATGTCCTTTGGCGCTGAGGTGCGGGCGAGCCCGTTCTACCTGTCGATCCTGTTCCTCATCCTCGGCGGCGCCTTCACCAAGTCGGCGCAGTTCCCGTTCCATTTCTGGCTGCCGAACGCCATGGAGGCGCCGACCCCGGTCTCCGCCTACCTGCATTCCGCCACCATGGTGAAGGCCGGCGTCTATCTCCTGATGCGGCTCAATCCCGTCATGGGCGATACCGCCGCCTGGGAGACGATCCTGCCGGCTTTCGGCGGGCTCACCCTGCTCGTCGGCGCCGTGCTCGCCATCCGCCAGACCGACCTCAAGCTGATGCTTGCCTATACGACGGTCGCCTCGCTTGGCCTGCTGGTCATGCTGACCGGCTTCGGCTCGCAGCATGCGGTGGCCGCCGCCGCGCTCTATCTCGTGGCGCATTCGCTGTTCAAGGGCGCGCTGTTCATGGTCGCCGGCCTGATCGACCACGAGACCGGCACGCGCGACATCACCAAGCTCGGCGGCCTGCGGCGCGCCATGCCCGTCACCTTCCTCGCGGCGCTGCTGGCAGCGCTCTCGATGGGTGGCCTGCCGCCGTTCTTCGGCTTCCTCGCCAAGGAAGAAGTCTATGCCGCGCTCGCCGGCGGCAATATCCGGGCGATCGCCTATACGGCCGCCGCCATCATCGGCAACGGCCTGATGTTCGCCGTCGCCTTCGCCGTGGCGCTGAAACCCTTCCTCGGGCCGCCCGTCAAGACGCCGAAACAGGCCCATGAGGGGCCGGTGCTGCTGTGGATCGGCCCGATGCTGCTGGCGGTCAAAGGGCTGGTCATCGGCCTCTTCTCCGCCACCACCCATCTGCTGTTGACCTCACCGCTCGCCTCCGCCATCGCCGGCAAGCCGGAGACGATCAGCATTTCCGCCATGCCGCATTTCGGCGTGGCCTTCGTGCTGTCGCTCGCCACCATCACCGTCGGCGTCCTGGTCTTCCTCTCGCTGGACAAGGTGCGCGCGGCGGTGGACGGGCTGATCGAGGATATCGGCTGGGGGCCGGACAAGGGTTTTGACCAGGCGATGCGCGGCCTCGTGCGCCTGTCGTCCGCCGTCAGCCGCCTGGCCCAGCCGGGGCTGATGGAAATCTACATGACGGCGACCTTCATCGTCATCGCGCTCGCACTGCTCGTGCCGCCGTTCGTCTATGGCGAATGGCCGCGCCTGCCGGTCTGGCCGGCCAATGTGCCGTTCCATGAGCTGGCCGTCATGGCGCTCGCGGTCGTCGGCATCGGCGCGGTGCTGGCGGCGGAAAACCGCCTGACGGCCATCGTCGCGCTCGGCATCCAGGGCTTTTGCGTCGCCGTGCTTTTCCTGCTCTTCGGCGCGCCGGACCTCGCCTTCACCCAGTTCATGATCGAGACGCTGTCGGTCGTCATCCTCGCGCTGGTCATGACCCGGCTGAAGCTGACGCCGCGCGACCGCCGGCCGCTGCGCGAAAAAATCCCGGATGCGGTGATCGCCATCGCCTGCGGCCTCGGCTTCTCGCTCTATCTTTTGAAGGTCACGCAGGGCCGTTTCGACACGGCGCTCACCGATTTCTTCAACCTTTATTCCAAGACCATCGCCCACGGCGCGAATGTGGTGAACGTCATCATCGTCGATTTCCGCGGCACGGACACGCTGGGCGAGATCGCCGTCGTGATGGTGACGGGGCTGGCGATCCTGTCGATCATTCGCGTCAGGGCAGGGAGGAAGGCGTGATGGCAGGAGTTCGCCGTTACCCCCCTCTGGCCTGCCGGCCATCTCCCCCTCAAGGGGGGAGATCGGCAAGGGGCGGGCTCATTGCTTCCTTACAAGCGTCTCTGTTTGGCGATGCCTCTCCCCATCGATCTCCCCCCTTGAGGGGGAGATGGCCGGCAGGCCAGAGGGGGGTGCTGCGGCACGCCCGCGCCGGAGGATCGTGCCCATGAACACCCTCATCTTCCGGACCATCGCCCCCTTCCTCACCGCTCTCATGGTGCTCTTCTCGCTCTTCGTGCTCCTGCGCGGCCATAACGAGCCGGGCGGCGGGTTCATCGGCGGGCTGATCGCGGTGTCGGCCTTCGCGATCTACGGCATCGCCAACGGCGTTGCCGCCGTGCGCCAGGCGCTGTGGTTCCATCCGATGGCGATTGCGGCCTTCGGGCTGTTCACCGCCTGCATCGCCGGCCTGCTGTCCTTCGTCTTCGCCGTGCCCTTCATGACGGGGCTGTGGGCCTATCCGACGATCCTCGGCGTCGAGATCCCGCTGTCCAGCGTCATGCTGTTCGATGCCGGCGTCTATCTCGTCGTGGTCGGCTCGATCACCTCCATCGCGCTGGCGCTCGAAGCGGGGGACGACGCCTGATGGAGCTTCTGTTCGTCATCCTGATCGGCCTTTTCTTCGCCGCCGCCGTCTATCTGATGCTGTCGAAATTCCTCGTGCGCGTGCTGCTCGGCGTCGTGCTGCTCGGCAATGCGGTGAACCTCTCGCTCTTCACCAATGGCCGCATCCTGCGCGACGTGCCGCCGATCATCCCGGCCGGCCACGACGTGCCGGCGACGCTGACCGCCAATCCGCTGCCGCAGGCACTCATCCTGACGGCGATCGTCATTTCCTTCTCCTTCTTCGCCTTCCTGCTGGTGCTGGTTTACCGCGCCTATCAGGATCTCGGCACCGACAACGCCAACGAGATGCGCGTCGCCGAGCCGGAGAACGATCCCCTCCCGCCCACCGGCTACTGACAGGAACCGCCCCGCCAATGGCCGTCAATCCCGCCGATCTCTCCGCAGCCTTCGTCATGACCCCGGTCGCGCCCGCCGACTGGCTGGTCGTGCTGCCGCCTGCCTGGTGCATGCTCGCCGGCGCCGTGCTCTTGATGCTGCGCAAATCCGTTCGCCTGCAGGCGATGATCGCCATTCCGGCACTCGCCGTGCTGGTCCTTGTCGATGCGCTGCTGCTGGCGCATGTCTCGCAGAATGGTCCCGTCACCATGGTCATGGGCCGCTGGCTGCCGCCCTTCGGCATCGCGTTCACGGCAGACCTGACAGGCGTGCTCTTCGCGCTCACCGGCGCCGTCGTGGCACTGGCCGGCAGCGTGCATGCGCTCTCCGACATCGACGGCACGGGCCGGCGCTATGGTTTCTATCCGTTCCTGCTCCTGCTGATGGCCGGCGTTTCCGGCGCCTTCCTGACGGGCGATATCTTCAACCTCTACGTCTGGTTCGAGGTGCTGCTGATCTCGTCCTTCGGGCTCATCGTGCTCGGCTCGGAAGCCCGGCAGATCGACGGCGCGATCAAATACGCCTTCCTCAACCTCGTCGCGACGACACTGTTCCTCATCGCCACCGGCTATCTCTACGGCATCTTCGGCACGCTCAACATGGCCGATATCGCGACGAAGGCCGCCGCCGGCCGTGCTGACCTGCCGCTGATGACGCTCGCGACCCTCTACCTCGTCGCCTTCGGTATGAAGGCCGCCGCCTTCCCGGTGAATTTCTGGCTGCCGGCCTCCTATCACACGCCGCGCGTGGTGGTGTCGGCGCTGTTTGCCGGTCTTTTGACCAAGGTCGGCATCTATGCGCTGCTGCGCACGCTGATCATGCTGTTTCCGATCGAGCGCGAGGAACTGAGCTTCGTCATCGCGCTTGCCGGTGTCGCGACCATGCTTGTCGGCGCGCTCGGCGCACTTGGCCAGAGCGATATCCGCCGGCTGCTCGGTTACGTCGTCATCTCCGGCATCGGCGTCATGCTGGTCGGGCTTTCGCTCGGCAGCCCCGGCGGCGTCGGCGGCGCGATCTTCTACGCGCTGCATTCCATGGTGGTGATGACGGCGCTCTACATGGTGGCGGGCCTCGCCGGGCGTCTTACCGGCACGTTCGATCTCAATCGGCTCGGCGGGCTCCATACAAGGTCAGTGCTGTTTTCCACGCTGTCGCTGGCGCTGTTCTTCGCCGTCTCCGGCCTGCCGCCGTTTTCCGGTTTCTGGCCGAAGGTCATGGTGGCGAAGGCGGCGATGGACATCGGCGCGTGGTGGCTGGTGGCCGCGGTCTTCCTGACCGGCTTCCTGACGACCATCGCGCTCGGCCGCGTCTTCGCGCTCGCCTACTGGCGCCCCGCGGGCGAGGCGCTGCCGGACGCGGCCATTCCGGCCAGCGCTCTCCTGCCGCTTGTGGCGCTCACGGCGCTGACGGTGGGCTTCGGCCTGTTCCCGAACGCGCTGCTCGCGACCATCCAGCATGCCGCGCAGGGCCTTGCCGATCCGCGCGCCTATATCGGTTCCGTCTTTCCGGGGGTGAACTAGATGCGGCCCGCTGTCATCATTGCGGTGTTCACCGCCTTCTGGCTCGCCGTTTCCGGCAGTTTCACCATCCCAAACCTGCTGCTCGGCATCGCTGCCAGCGCGCTTTCGCTGGTGCTCATACGTGGCCGCGCCCGCTCGGAAGGCCGGCGTCTCCGGCCTTTGAAAGTGTTGTCGCTGCTGGTGCTGTTCATCAAGGAGCTGGCGCTGTCAGCCTGGAAGGTCGCCATCCTGGTGGCGAGCCCGAAGATGGCGCTGAAGCCCGGCATCTTCGCTTTTCCGCTGACGCTGGACCGCGATTTCGAGATCACGCTGCTCGCCAACCTCATCACGCTGACGCCGGGCACGCTCTCGGTCGATGTCTCCGAGGACCGCCGCGTGCTCTATGTGCACGCGCTCGACTGCTCCGATCCGGTCGCCACGCGGCGCGATATTGCCAACGGCTTCGAGAAGAAGATCATGGAGGCCTTCCGCTGATGGGTGCTCAAACCGTCATTTCCGTCGCCTCGACGATCGCGCTCTTCCTGATGTGCGCCGCCTTCTTCCTGACCGCCTGGCGCATCATCAAGGGGCCGACGCTGCCGGACCGGATCGTCGCGCTCGACATGCTGGTAGCGATCGCCATCGGCTTCATCGCCGTCATCGCCATCCGCACCGGCTTCAACCTCTATATCGACATCGCCATCGCGCTCGGCCTCGTCGGTTTTCTCGCCACCGTCGCCTTTGCGCGCTTCATCCTGAGCCAGGGCATGCAGCCGGGCGAGGCGGGCTCGCCGGATGGCGAGGTTTTGCGCAAGGGCCTACGGCACACCAAGCCCGGCAAGGCGAGGAGGGCACGCTGATGCTGGATCTCGTTGTCGCCCTCGTCGTCGCCGTCATGCTGGTCGCGGGCGGCATCTTCACCTTCCTGGCGGCCCTCGGCCTCGTGCGGCTGCCGGATGTCTATACGCGCATGCATGCCGCCTCGAAGGCGGGCACGGTCGGTTCGGGCCTCATGCTGCTCGCGGCCGGCCTGCATTCGCTCGATGTGGCGATCTTCACCCGAGCGCTGGCGGGCTTCGTGTTCTTCGTGCTGACGGCGCCGGTCGCCGCCCATCTCGTCGCCAAGGCGGCGCATGGCGCAGGCTATCGCCTGACACGCCACACGGTGATCGATGAAATGCGCGACGCACGCGAGCGAGCGGGAAAGAAGCGTTGACAAACGGTTGAAAGGACGACCCTTAAAATTTGTAGTATCTGCTAATTTTCTTGGGGATGATTTCTATATTAAAAGCTCTCGTTTTATTTCTGCAAAATAATACTGGACATTGAATTGAAGAATGATATTTCAGACCAAGTAAAGTATTCGGGTTGATTTAGCTTGCGCATGGTTTTCCTGTCTAGGTTGAGTTCGTGCGGTATTCATGCCGATTCGGTATATGTACCGGCAAGAGCTTCTGCGTGATGGGTCGCCGCCGTAGTCGAAAGTTATATTGACGGAAATGTCCCGTTTTCGGCGGGGTGAGCATTATTCTGCCATATGATCGCCCGACAAGCACGCTTTGCCGCAAATTTGATGTCCAGGCCGATGGATAGGGCCATCGACCTTCGTTTTGTCCGACAGGAGAAAGAAATGACCGAAACAACCCTTGGCGCCGGCTCCAATCTGCTCGTGGAACTGACTGCCGATATCGTCGCCGCCTATGTCGGCAACCATGTCGTGCCGGTTTCCGAGCTGCCGGGCCTGATCGCCGACGTGCATGCCGCGCTCAACAACACGACGCAGCCGGTTGCCGCCGTCGAAGCGCCTGTGGTCGCCGAAAAGCCGAAGCCGCCGGTGCCGGTGCGCAAGTCCGTGCAGAACGACTACATCATCTGCCTGGAAGACGGCCAGAAGTTCAAGTCGCTGAAGCGCCACCTGATGACCCATTACGGCATGACCCCGGAAGAATACCGCGAAAAGTGGGACCTGCCGGCCGACTACCCGATGGTCGCCCCGGCCTATGCCGAAGCGCGCTCGCGCCTCGCCAAGGAAATGGGCCTCGGCCAGCGCCGTAAGGGCAAATAAGCACCGCATTGTCGATGAGATTGCAAAGCCGGAGCCGCGAGGCCCCGGCTTTTTGCGTTCTGGAGCCTCGTCGCCCCATCGTGGAGGAATAAATCCCTAGATCGGGGATGCATGTCGCAAATTTATTAAGAAATTCAATGCATGGTTGTGGCTTTGGGCTTCATTCATCCCCGTCCGTCCTCTAGGGTGTATGAATAAATTCCTATAAACAGGAGTGGCCAGTCATGCACCAGTTCATCGTTCCCCAGCGGCGCCCGTCTCCCGAGGCGCAATCCTGCCCCGGTCCGGCACCGGAAAACAAGAGTGCGGGCGCTGGGCAGGGGGTGCCGCGCGCCCGCAAGGCCATGCGTGAGCCGGCGGTTCCCTCCGTCCCGCCCGGCATCGCCTGCCGGATCGTGCGCCAGCTTGTGCTGGAGATGACCGCCGTTGCCAGCGACCGGCCGCTCTGGCGCCGCGACAGCCGGCGCTCCACCTGCCATGTGCGCCAGATCGCCATGTATGTCTGCCACGTCGTGCTCAGCCTCTCGCTCTCCGATATCGGCGCCGCCTATGGCCGCGACCGCACGACGGTCGGCCATGCCTGCAACGTGGTGGAGGATCGCCGCGACGATATGGCCTTCGACGCCTTCGTCTCGGCAATCGAGCGCGTCGTGCTCTCGGTCTTCGGTCCGGCGGGGATCGGTAGCCATGAGTGAGGCGGGACGTAAGGTTGCCGATGATCTCGCGAGGCTCCTCCGCTTCGTGCTGGCGGCAGGCGAGGTGAACATCGCCGAAAGCGATGTGCTGGTGGCCGGCGACGGGCGCAGGCAGCCGCTACTGCCAGCCGTACTGGCGCAAGCGCTGCGGCTCGGCCTCGTCAGCCGCACCGGCGAAAAGCTTGCCGCAACGCCAGAGGCGCGTGCCCACCTGAAGCGCCGGCTCTGCGACGCGGAGACACCCTTTGCCGGCCAGCACCGCGACATGGAGGCGGTGGTGGTGATGCGTGATGGGGCGCGGGAGAAGGCCTTTGCCAACCGGCTCGAATCACCGCTCGCGGCGCTGGCGCGGCTGAAGGAGAAGACGGGCGATGCCTATTTGCCGGAAACCGCCATTGCCGCCGGCGAGCGGCTGCACGCCGATTTCACGCGCGGCGGCCTCCAGCCGCGTTTGACCATGTCCTGGGAGCCCCGCGTCGCCAGCCGCCAGAAGGGCGAAGCGGGGGCGGGGCGCGAACTGACCGACACGGCGCTCGCCGCCCGCCTGCGCGTCGCCCGCGCCATCGAGGCGATCGGCCCGGAGCTTTCCGGCGTGGCGCTCGATGTCTGCTGCTTCATGAAGGGGCTGGAGATGGTGGAACGCGAACGGCAATGGCCGGCCCGCTCGGCCAAGCTGATGCTGCGGGCCTCGCTGATGGCGCTTGCGCGGCATTATGCACCGGCGGCACCGGCTGCGCGGCGGGCGCATATGTGGGGGGCGGAGGGGTACCGGCCGGAGATTTCGGGGTGAGGGTATTTATTGGGGAATGAGACGTTCCAGCAATTCAATCTCCCCCCTTGTGGGGGAGATGCCCGGCAGGGCAGAGGGGGGTATGCGTCCCTCTCAAACGCCGATATGCCGCACCGCCGCCACCCCCCTCTGTCGCCTTCGGCGACATCTCCCTCACAAGGGGGGAGATCACTGGGAGTTTGCCGCGCCGTTTCGAAGATGAAGGCCGTTAAGCAGCCACTCGCATCGCCGCCTCTTCGCGGATGCGCTTCACCATGGACCGCAGCCCATTCGCCCGCTGCGACGACAGGTGCTCCACCAGCCCGATCTCGTTGAACGTATCGATCGCATCCAGCGCTGCGATCTCCGAGGCGTGTTTGCCGGAATAGATCGCGAGCACGATGGCCACGAGGCCGCGCACGATATGGGCGTCCGAATCGCCCTCGAAGGTCATCACCGGATCGGCGCCGTCGTCCGTATGGCTGACGAGCCAGACCTGGCTGGCGCAGCCCTGTACCTTGTTGGCGGCCGTGCGCTTGTCTTCGGAAATATCCGGCAATGCCTTGCCGAGCTCGATGACATAGCGGTAGCGGTCCTCCCATTCTTCAAGGTAGGCGAAGTCGTCGATGATCTGTTGAAGCGTGGCCATGTCGGTTCCGTCTGCGGCTTTGGCTTTCATATAGGGGAGGAAGCCCGGAATTTGAACCGGAATCCGTATCCACAAAAAGAAACGCCGCATGGAACGGATCCATACGGCGGTTGCAGGGGCAACGAGTCAGGCAGGCAGAAATTTTAAAGAGCAATTCCAGCAAAAGTGTCGTGCGGTTTTGCGTTCGGAATTGCGTGAAACAGAAGGGCGATCAGTTCAGCTCTTGTGGTCAGGGCGGCGCGTCGGAATGGCGATGGTGCCGGTGATCACCTCGTCGTCGGCGTCGATGGCGGCGACATCCGGCAGCGGCTGGTCGAGCGCTTCCTTGGCGACCGGGTCGGCCTTTGCGGTCGCGCTGCCCTCTTCGGCAAACTGGGTATCGAGGAACTGGTAGGCGATGCGGGCGCCTTCGCGGGCCCGGTGGCCGAGGGCGACGAAGGTTTCAGCACCCTTCTCGCAGACGTCCGGCTTCTCCAGGCACATGGCGGTGACGTAGTGCAGCGCCTCGCTTGCGGCATTGAAGGTATCGCCGATCTCGACGCTCGGACCCTTCTCCAGCTTCGCGGAGGATTCCGCGTCGATGAAGGGGAGCAGGACGAGAACCATGGAGAACCAGAACGTTCCCTTGATCAGAAACCACATCGCTTGCCATCCTTGTTATAGGGCCTCGGCTCTTTGCGGCCTTCGGCTTTCGTGTTGGTCCTTGGCGAACCGTTGATGCGAGAATAGGGGCCGGAAGGAAATTCCCCTTTTCAGGAATCACTCAGGTTTTGCCCAGATTTAAGTAAAATGCGACCTATCGGCAGCTTTACCGGCATTTGAGGCAGATTTTAGCGATTGCCGTTAAGGATGATGGCGGAGCGCACTGGCGGTGCGCCCCGGAATGCCGGGAAGGGGCGTTCCGCGATGTTGCCCCAGAGGTTAATACGAACAGAAAAATGCCGCAAAATGAGGCGCTTACGCCCCGTTAACCACGCCGGACGAATGGCCGGTGGATTGCCCCGAAATGGGACTTTTCGGGCTTTTCGGACCCTTTCAGGCCCCTGTCGTTTATTCTTTCCTTAAGTCGCCGATGCGATTTTGGGCTCACACAAAAGAACATAAACGGCAGGGTTTTGCATTGCGCCAATTGACCACCATCGCTGACAGAATGGCCGCCCGCCTGGGCGCCGTTGCGGGCGTTGCTGGCGCGCATGCCGCCGATGAACGCCCGTCCGCTTCCCTGCGCGCGACGACGCTCGCCCTTCTGGCCGCCGTGCCCGGCCTGCCGCTCGCCTTCTCCGCCGTCATGCCCGCGTCCACGGCGCTGCCGGCCGGCGTCGCGCTGGTGGGTGCCGGCGCGCTGCTTGCCGCCGCCGCGACCTCCGCCTGGCCGGTGAAGCCGACCCAGCCGAAGGTAACGCAGATTGACGACGCGCCTGTTACAGAGCCGGCGCCGACCTCTCCTTATGATCTCTTCGCGGGCCTCGTGACGCTGCATGATGCGCGCGGTTTCGTCACCGCCGTGCATGGCCGCGACCGCGCCGACATGCTGGCCTGGATGCGCGACCCGATGGGCCGCGGCTATCTCGACCAGATCCACGTTTCCGACCGCCTCGGTTTCATCGCCGCCATCGACCGCCTGCGCCAGGGCGGCGTGCGCGAGACGGTGGACGTGCGCATCGACCGCCCGCGCATGCAGGCGGATGCCGAACAGTTCACGCATATGCGCGTGGAAATGACGGCGCTGTGCGGCGCGGATGGCGCGCTTGCCGCCGTCGTTGCCCAGTCGCGCGACGTGTCCGACGAGGCCGTACTGCGCACCGAAAGCGCGCGCAAGACCGCGCAGGCCGAATCGGCCAACGATGCCAAGACCCGTTTCCTGGCGGCTGTCAGCCATGAGCTGCGCACGCCGCTCAACGCCATCCTCGGCTTCTCCGACATCCTGACCGGCGAATATTTCGGCAAGCTGGAAAACGACCGCCAGCGCGAATATGTGGCGCTGATCCACCAGTCGGGCTCGCACCTCCTGTCGGTGGTCAACACCATGCTGGACGTTTCGAAGATCGAGGCCGGCCGCTACGAGCTGCTGACGGAACCCTTCATCGTCGCCGACAGCGTCAAGGCCTGCGAGCAGATGCTCGGCCTCCAGGCGCGCGAAAAGGGCATCAAGCTGACGAGCCGCGTGCCGCGCGCCATCGGCGAGGCCGTGGCCGACCAGCGGGCGATCCAGCAGATCCTCATCAACCTCGTCGGCAATGCGATCAAGTTCACCGATCGCGGCGGCGTCGTCACCATCGATGCGGCGCGCGAGGGCAAGGACCTGCTCTTGACCGTCAGCGATACCGGCATCGGCATTCCGGCCGACAAGCTGGCGCTGATCGGCCAGCCCTTCATGCAGGTGCAGAACGAATATACCCGCAAATACGAGGGCACCGGTCTCGGCCTGTCGCTGGTCAAGGGTCTGGTCGCGCTGCATGGCGGCAGCTTCGTCATCCAGAGCCGGCCGGGCGAGGGTACGGTCATCACCATCCGCGTGCCGGCGGACGGCTCCGGCGTGGCGCGCGAAGGCGACCCGCGGCCGACCACGGCATCCACCGTCGATTTCCCGCCGCGCCTTGCGGCTGCCATTGAGACCGTTTACGAGCCGTCGCTGGATGGCAAGGACACGAACGATGAACGCGCACGTCAGAAGACAGCCTGAGCGGCGGCCGCAAGGCCAGGCCCGCAAGGGCCGATCCGGCACTCGCGCCGAGCCGCAGCGCAGGCCCAATATCGTCATCACCGGGCTCGCAGCACTAGGCGGCCTTGCCGCGCGCCATCCCAGCACTGTCGGCGGCACCTGCGCCTTCCTGGTCGTCTTCTCCTTCGTGGCGGCCAATGCGCTGTGGTACCAGCCGGGCGGCCATCCCGCACCTTTCCTGAAAATGCGCTCGGCCGACAATTCGCTGGGCTTCACCGCCACAAAGCCGGAACCGCACGACGTGACGACCTTCGTCATCGAGCGCGAGGGCGAAGCGCAGGACCTGCCGGAGGTCACCGACGTGACGCCCGCAGAGCGGCCGTTCGACGAGGTGGCGAAGGTCATCGAGAACAAGCCTGCGCGCACGCAGGCCGAGGAAGAGGTGGACCCCGTCGCCGCCGCCATCATGGAGGCGGAAGCCGATCCCGGCGTCACCTCCGCGGTGGCAAAGCCGGTGCCGAGCGAGCTGGTGATGAAGATCCAGAAGGGTCTGAGCAACATCGCCTATACGGATATCGCCGTCGACGGGCTGATCGGCGAGAAGACGCGCACCGCCATCCGCCACTTCGAGAAGCACTATCGCCTGCCGGTGACCGGCGAGCCGAACGAGCAGGTGCTGGCCAAGCTCAAGGATATCGGCGCGCTCTGAGCTTTCCTGCTTTTCGCAATGCGGGAATGCGACCAAAGTCGTACGCCTACGACAGGCTTTTCCGTAAAGCATCCATTAACCATGTCTGCCGGATGATCCTTCGATAATCTGGAGGATCGTCGAGCCATGTCCAACGCTGCCCTGCGTGAGACTGCGCATAACCCGGAAGAGGACATGCCGGAGCGGCAGGCGGATGCCGCGGTGCTGCGCCGCGTCGTGGGGGCGCTTGCCGCCGAGGCGTCGGACCTCGGCCTGCACCTCGTCGACATTGCCGGCTCCATCCAGGACACCGCCGCGCAATCACGCGAACATGCGACGCTCTTCACCCGGCTGACGCAATCGGCAACGGCGATCGCCAGCGCCAATGGCGGCATCGCCCGCGCGCTGGGCGAGACGGACCAGCTGGCCGCGAGTGCCCGAAAGGTGCTGGGCGAGCAGGCGGTGCAGCTCGACGGTTCGATTGCCGCCATCGACCACATGGTGACGGCCTCCAACGAGATCGGCACGGAGATTTCCGCCTTTGCCGTGGCGCTTGCCGATGTCGGGCGGCTGGCGGATGCGATCGGCACGATTGCGCGGCAGACCAACCTTCTAGCGCTCAATGCCGCCATCGAGGCGGCGCGGGCGGGCGATGCCGGCAAGGGTTTTGCCGTGGTGGCGGCGGAGGTGCGGGCGCTGTCGCTGGAAACATCGAATACGACCGCCTCCATCCAGAAGACATTGCAGGAACTGCGCGCGCGCATCGACCGGCTGGAAGCGGCGGGCGAGGGCGCGCGCGTTTCCGCCGAGGGCGTGAAGGCGACGGCCTCTGACGTGCAGGGCTCGTTTGCCGGCGTGGAAGAGGTCATGTCGAAGATCCTCGACAGCGCCTCGTCGTTGGCCGCGACGACGGGCGCGGTGGACAAGGAATGCAGCGAATTCGCCCGGTCGATCGGCGCGGCCTCGGCGGAAATCATCCGCTCCAACACGGTGCTGCAGGGCGCCTCCGGCAAGGTCGGCGAGGTCGTGACGATTTCCGAGCGCATCATCCAGGCGACGGCGAGTGCGGGCATCGAGACGCCGGACAGCCCCTATATCAACCTCGTCCAGGCGCTTGCCGACGAGGTTTCCGCGCGCTTTTCCGCGGCCGTGCTGAGCGGCGAGATCGGCATGGACGCGCTGTTTGACCGGCAGTACAGGCCGATCGCCGGCAGCGATCCGGTGCAGATGATGACGCGCTTTACCGATTTCACCGATCGCGTGCTGCCGGCCATCCAGGAACCGGCGGTGGCGACGGACGAGCGCATCGCCTTCTGCGCGGCGATCGACGACCAGGGCTACCTGCCGACGCACAACCGCAAATTCTCCGAGCCGCAGCGCTCCGGCGACCCCGCCTGGAACACCGCCAACTGCCGCAACCGCCGCATCTTCAACGACCGCGTCGGCCTCGCCGCCGGCCGCAACAAGGAACCCTTCCTCGTCCAGACCTACCGCCGCGACATGGGCGGCGGGCAGTTCGTGTTGATGAAGGACATTTCGGCGCCCATCACGGTCAACGGGCGGCACTGGGGTGGATTGCGGTTGGCGATCCGGGTTTAGAGGCTGCGGGTGTCCGCATCGTTTGGCGCTGCCCCTCATCCGCCTGCCGGCACCTTCTCCCCGCAAGCGGGGCGAAGGGAGTTGGGGCACTGTCCGCGCCTTGCCTCCACGGTCCTGTCTTTCGAAAGCGGATCGGCATATGCCTTCTCCCCGCTTGCGGGGAGAAGGTCGCGGCAGCGGGATGAGGGGCTTCCATTACCTCTCGCGATTGCCCCGCGGCTTCGCGCCGTGTAAGCCGCCACCATGCGTCTTCGCTCCGACATCTTCGTTTCCGCCCTGATGCGCCGCGTCTTTGCCCGCGGTGATTTTGCGGCTGTCGAGGTGAAGGGGGCGGAGGAGGCGGGGGCGGTGTTCGTGCGGCAGATGTTTCGCGACGGGCGGGAAAGCCTGCATGCGCCGGCGCCGCAGAGTTTTTTCGAGGCGGACGAGACGGGAATGCGGCTGTTCGAGACGCGGCTTACGCGTGTCGAGGCGCAGTTGGTGGCGGAGGCGATTGCGCGCGAGCGGCGTTTCGATGGCGATCTTTGGGTGGTTTCGGTCGAGACGGACGAACTGGGCGACCTGATCGACTTTGCGGTTGCCGAGCCGAAGGATGACGGGTTCTTCCGGCGTTAACCCTGTGGCCATGGGACGCGCCCGATTGCCCTGTTTTAAACGGATTTTTCGCCGAAGAGGCGCTAGAGCATTTCCAGCCGAAGCGGCATCGCTTCGGCGTCGGATAATGCGGCAAAAACAAAAACTGGAGCATGTCCGGTGAACCGGACATGCTCCAGGACATTGTCACGTCAATGATGGACGCCTGATTGCCATGAGCAAATACGACATTCTGGTCGACATGACATCGGCGCTCACCGCCCGCGAGGCCAACAGCCAGTGGATCGTCGCGCCCGGCGTTTCGATCTCCACGGCCGCCACGGCTGTCGATGCCGGCGGGGCTTTTGCCGGGCGCACGCTGGTGGTCGATGGCACGGTGAATTCTTCCGCGGGCAATGCGGTGGTGTTTGGCGCCGTCGCGCTCGCCGCCAATGCCGGCACCGTGGCGATCAAGGCGGATGGCGTGATCTCGGCGGCGCTTGTCGGGCTGAATGCGGCCGGCGGCGGGTTCGTCTTTTCCAACCAGGGCACGCTTTCAGGCGGCACGGCGGCGGGTGTCTTCAGCGGGGCGGGGCTCAACCTCACCAATCGCGGCTCGGTGCTGTCGTCCGGCGGCACGGGTATCAAGGCGACCGGCAGCGATGCGCTCGTCACCAACCATGGCACGGTGAAGAGTGCGGGCGATGCGGTGATCGTTTCCGGCACCAAGGCGATCATCACCAATTACGGTTTCATCCAGTCGACGGCGGATGACGGGATCAGGAGCATTGGCGCGACGGCGATCGTCACCAACAGCGGCACCATCGATGCGAAGCTCGATGCGGTGACCGTGACGGGTGCCGGCGGGGTCGTGACCAACAACGGCAAGATCGTCTCGCGTGCCGACGAGGGCGTGGTGATCACCGGTGCGAGCGCCGTGATGGCGAACAACGGCACGATCTCGGCCGTCAAGGATGGCGTGCGGCTGGATGGCGCGAAGGTCAATTTCGCCAATCACAAGGCAATCACCTCGACGTCGGGCGACGCCATCGATGTCGGCGGCGCCTATGCGCAGGTGATGAACAACGGCACGTTGAAAGGCGCCTCGGGCATCCATATCGACGGCGCCGGCGCGACGCTGACAAACAATGGTTCGGTGACGGCGACCACGGGCATCGCGGTAGCACTTCTCGGCAAGGGCACGAACAGTTTCGGCAACAACGGTACGCTGAAGGCGGGCGACCTGGCGCTGAAGGGTGGCAACGGCATCGAGGTGGTCATCAACAATGGCACGATCCGCGGCGATGTCGATCTCGGCGCCGGCAACGACACGTTTGACACACGCGGCGGCAAGGTTTTTGGCATGGTCGCGGGTGGTAAGGGCAACGACACCTACCTTGTAGCCGATGCCAAGCTGAAGCTCGTCGAAAAGGTCGGTGGCGGCACGGACACGGTGCAATCCACCGTGAGCTACACGCTGGGCGCCAATCTCGAAAAGCTCATCCTGCTCGGCACGGCGGGCATCAGCGGCACGGGCAACGCTCTATCGAACGTCATCATCGGCAACAGCGGCGGCAACACGCTGTCCGGCGGGGCCGGCAACGATATTCTCGACGGCGGCAAGGGCAATGATGCGCTGACCGGCGGGTCCGGGGCGGATGTCTTCATCTTCTCCAAGGGCCGCGACACGGTGACGGACTTCAAGCCGGGCACCGACCGGGTCGATCTCTCGGACGTGTCCGCCATCACCGGCTTTTCCGACCTGATGAAGAGCCACGCCGTGCAGAGCGGCGACGACGTGCTGATCCGCGCGGGCAGCGACGTGCTGGTGCTGAAACATGTCGACCTGTCGGATCTCCACAAGGGCGACTTCCTGTTCTGAGATCCTGTTCCCGCGGGAACATCGCGCGCGGCTCCATCATGGGAAAAGGGAGACACACAGGCAGCGGCCTGTGCCGAACCCCCTCAGGAGGAACGCCCCATGTTTATCGTGCTGCCTGCCCTTGCACTGCTGATTTCGGGAATGTTCGTCGCGACCACGCTGGCCGCCCTCTCCGCCGAGCGCAATGAAAGCGCTGCGGTACGTGTGCCGGCCAAGCGCCGGGTATTCTAATCAACTGATCAGCCGGCGGCGCGCTGCCGACCGGTTTCGGAGGACCTGTCATGGTGATCCTGCCCGTTCGACTGCGCGTCGTCAGCGTTGGCCGCCTTCGGCACGCCATCGCCATTCGTATAGCTGTCCGCCCGCTGCCAGCTCTCGACCCGGAGGGTCGCCTCGGCCGGATCTAGCGCCCAGAGCATCAGTTCGGCGCTGCCGCTCGCCAGGTGCGGGTAAATGCATGTGAGCACGAAAACGGTATCCGCGCTGGGCATGTCCAGCGCCACCAGCGTTTCGGCAAGCTGCCGCCCGGACACGTCGAGAAGGATGCGCTCGGACAGCCACTGGCTGGAACCGAGCGCGTCGGCGAGCGTCACGGCCAGCATGCCGACCTCGCCCGCGCGGGCAAAACGCACGAGAAGCGCCTGGTGCACCTCGCTTGCCGGCTCAAGCCTGGCGGGCTCCTCGACCGCGGGCGTCGCAGCGCGCACGAGGGCGCGCAACTCTTCGCGGATCCGCTCTTCCCGTCCCAGCCTTGCGGCCTCTTCCAGCGAAGCCTCGCGGTCTTCGCCGGTGCGGCGGCTGGCATGGTCCTGGTGGCTTCCCACCAGCGCCTCGATCATGACGGGCGAAAGATTGTCGCGCCGGCCGATGGCGCGGGCATGTTCCGGGCCGGTCGCGCGCAGGATGCGCATCAGCGTGACGTCGGGAATGGCTTTTGCGCCCATGAGGAAGATCGCGGCGACACCGATCGGCTGCGAGGCGATGAAAAGCGCGGTCTCGTCGGGGATCTGCGGGCAGCGAGAAAGGGCGGCGACGGCCTGGCGGCGTGCCTCCTCGGTAGAGGCATTATAGAGCGGCTCGAAGAGCTCGCCGAACTGGTGAAGATCGGAGCGCGACGGAAAACGCAGGCTCTCGAAGCTGGAAACCGTGGCCATCAGAACGATGTCCTTCGGCCGCCCTGCCTGCGGTCTCTCCAGTTCGCGAAACCTGTCCGCCACAAAACACCTGCTAAAGTCCCCGGAACGGCAGCCCCTTGCCGTCTCCACAATCGTTCATGAAAAGTAGAGGAAAAGCGTTAGCAACGCGTTAACCTTGCTCGCGCGGAAACCGCAATGTTTACAAGAGACTGCCGTCTGGGTTGCCGTGGGTGCCGCGGCGTTTGCGTGCCGGATCGGGACGCGCCCTTCTGGTCGGGCCGGCGGCGTGCTATCGCTCCGCCATGACCACCTCCACGCCAATCGTCGCCGGCCGATCCTGCGGAACCTGCACGCTCTGTTGCCGCCTGCCGGAGATCGACGAATTCGACAAGCCGGCGGATGCCTGGTGCAAACATTGCGTCGCGGGGCAGGGCTGTTCGATCTATGCCGATCGGCCATCGGTCTGCCGGGATTTCCTCTGCCTGTGGATGACGAGGGAGGACCTCGGCGCGGAGTGGGAGCCGGCGCGCTCCCACCTGATGATCTACGGGCAGGGGCCGCAGATCACGGTGCTCGCCGATCCCGACCAGCCGGACCTTTGGCGGCGCGAGCCCTATCATGGGCAACTGAAGGCGTGGGCGGGGGAAATGGCGCCGGCGGGCGGCTACGTCATCGTGTTCTGGCGCGATGAAGTGCACAAGATCTGACGGCGAGATTCCATTCGATATCGGGCATGGACATGGTATCGTCCGCACCTCGGCGACGATGGGCTGGCGCTATGAAGATCTGGCAATGCGCGATGTTTTCGACCCTGTTCGCATGGTCCCCGCAGCCGTGCATGGCCGAAGCTTGGGAATTGGCCCAGGCCGATACGGCGCCGGTCGACAATTTGCACAAGAACCGCACGCCCGGAGGCAGCCCGCCGACCGGCAGCGCATTGCCCGAAGCCGGCGCGAAAACGGTGGACGCGGCCGACATGCCCCGCACGGTCGACGAGATGCTGTCGCGGCTTCTGTCGATGAACATCACCTATAGCGTGCCGGAGAGCCAGTTGCGGGAATGGCTGGCGAACGCGGAATACACGCCCTATCCGGCGATCGCGGCGGGGCTCGTCAGCCTGTTGCAGGGGCGGCGGCTGAAAAACGCGCTCGACCTGGATGTCATTGTTTATGATTATGAAAATTCGCCGGGTGCGCAGTCCCCGCGCAGGAACGAGGATGTCGATCAGGCCATCCTGACCGCCGCCATTATCAAGGGCTACAACGCCCGCCACGCCACCTCGGCGACCGCGCTTTCCGAGGTCACCGAATAAGCAGGTCCGCCCGACCGTTTCTCTTCACAGGTGCAGCCGGTTTTTTACGACGGGACCGGCCGATTTGGGAACAGGGGTCACCCTGTTCCATGCGGAACAGCACGATGCAGGGCGATGGCATAGGATTAACAGCATGTTAACCCGATAGTCGCTAGTTTTAGGGACATGGATCGGCTCGTCTATTGCGATGGACGTGTTATGATTCGATCATGTGAACGGTGGATACCCCGAAGGTGCCACCGTTCCGCGAGGGAAAGGTGCGATGGTCCGGATACCGGGCGGTCACCAGACAAATTCCCGTGAATGGGAAACTTCTGGACCCGTATCGCCGTTTTCTTCCCGTAAGCGACAGGGACGACATCGACTCATGTCGCAGCCGGGGTGACGGAACCGGATGCACCGGCCCGTAAAACGGGCAGGGTGAGAATGTAGAAGTGCTTCATCCGTCTCGGTTCTTCTTTTTGGAGGCGAGAATGGCAGACGTAGTACGATTGAAGGAATGGCTCGCGCGAACACCAAGACGCGACACCATTCGCCGTGAGGCTCCGGCCCAGATACTGCTTTTTACCGGCGTGCGTTATGAGCGCCTGACGCCGGCTATGCTTGCTGCGCGCAGCAAGGCGGGCAAACACGGCGCCCCGGACACGGCCCGCCGGCCCTAAACCTTTCCCGTCGCCGCTGGAGCGGCGACTGGCGTGCGCGTGCGGCCGCTGCGCATTGTCTATCGCGGGCAGACCGCGTCCCGTCGCTCGTCGTCGAGCGCGCTTTCCTATTGTTCCGCCGTGAAGGGTTCGCAGCTTGCATCCGCTAGGAAGTCGGTTGCCGCTTCCTGCCGGCTTTCGGTGGGCACGAAGATGCGCAGCACGGCGTAACCTTCCTCGCCGCGCATTTCCACCAGGATCGACTGTTCCAGCTCGGCCGGCACGGCCTTGCGGATGGCGATGAGCTGGATGGGGGTGGCGATCAGCGTGTCGAGCGCGCCCGAGACCGAGGTGCGGTCGTTCATGCTGAACACCTCGTTGGACGCGCCGTCATAGACCGCGAGCGACCAGAAGGGCACGTCGCCATCGGCAAACAGCCGAATGGGACCGTTTTCGACGGAAAAGGCGCAGACGGCGGTCTTCATCGCCGGGTCGTCGTTGATCGGCGCCAGCGTATCGCCGGAATTCGCAAGCGGGAAGAAGCGGTTCGCCTCGCCGAAGGTCTGCACGCGCGTATAGGCATCGCGGCCGGTGAAACTCGGCAGCGAGAGGATGATGACGATGTGCAGCAGCGCAGCGCCGACAAGGCCGATGGCGATGGCATAGACGAAACTACGCATCGGCGCAGTCCAGCCGCGTGATGCCCGGCATGGCGAGGTCGATGACGCCGGAGCTGCCGGCGGTCGGCGTGTCGAGCAGCGTCATGACCAGCAGGAACGGCGCCTTGCCCTCCGGAACCGCCAGCCAGTTGCCGGGTGTCGCCGCGGAGGCGATGCGGATGGCGAAGCTGCTGTCGGGCGTGCGCAGCACCGACCAGGCGTTGATGCCGACCGGCAGGCCGGGGCGGCTGCCGGCGAGCGGGTTGCCGTTGGTGTCGGCCGCATGCAGCGTCCACAGGCGGGCAGGGGGTGTGATGCCCTCTATTTCGTAGCGGCAGTTTTCGACCAGCGTGCGCCCGCCGCTATCGGTGGCGGCGGTGAAGGCGAGGCCCTCGGCGCCGCCGAGCAGCAGCTTGCCGTCGCGCGCGCGGTGCGCTTTCGCATAGGGGTCGGCATCGACGGTCTGGGCGGTGGGGAAGGCGGTCCACGGCCCGAGCGCGATGGCGCCGAAGCCGACGGTCGCGCGCAGCGCATAGATCGAACTCAGGATGCCGAGCCCGAAGGCGACGGCGAGCGCTGTGGCGATAACGAGGGGCGTGCGGAACAAGGGCGAAGCGGCTTTGCGTCCGGAATTGCGTCGAAACGAAGAGATAGAGCGTTTTTGCGATTCGGAGAAACGCGGAAACGCTCTATCCGTTACTCTGTCCGGTTGGCGCCGGTGCCGTCAAGCGCGGCCACGCGGCCATCGGCCTTCAAAGGCTTGGCCTCGTTGAACTGCCGGGCGACATCTTTCAGGAGCTTCGTGACGTCGGCCGAGAGCGAACGCGGACGAACGAGGGCGGGAAGCGCATTCTCATCGGTCGAGGTGGCAGCGACTTCGCTCGCCTTCTTGCCGTCGGGCAGCGGGTTCTCGATGCCGGGAATGGGGCGCAGCTCGATGCCCTGGTGGGCATAGTCCATCAGGCGCTTGAAGGTCATGGCGGGGAGCGAGCCGCCGGTCATGTTGTTGGTTGACGTATAGTCGTCGTTGCCGAACCAGACGGCCGTCGTGTAATTGCCGGTGAAGCCGACATACCAGGCGTCGCGATAGGCCTGCGTCGTGCCCGTCTTGCCGCCCGATACGATGCCGCGGTCGAGCGCGCCGCGCCGCGCCGTGCCGCTCACCGGAATGGTGACGAGGATGCGGTTCATCGACGAATCCGCCTGTTCGGAGAGAACGTGTTTTGCCGGCGGCTCGTCGCGGCCGAAATCGTAGAGGATGTCGCCGTCGTAATTGATCATCTGGCTGATGCCGTGGCGGCGCGACTGGAGGCCGCCGGCCGGGAAGACCGCATAGGCCGTCGCCTGGTCGAGCACGGTGACTTCCGAGGTGCCGAGCGGCATGGTCTTGTCGGTCCGGATGGGCGTCTCGACGCCCATTGCCTTCGCCATTTCCGCGATGCGCTTGGTGCCGAGCTTGTCCTTGGCAAGGCGGACGGGAACGGTGTTGATGGACTTCGCCATGGCGGTCATCAGCGTCATGCGGCCGGCATAGGAGCGGCCATAGTTCTGCGGCGACCAGCCGCCCCAGCTGATCGGCGCGTCGACGATGGTCGTCTCGGGCGTCATGCCGGATTCCATGGCCGCGGCGTAGGTATAGGCCTTGAAGGACGAGCCCGGCTGGCGCAACGCCCTCGTGGCGCGGTTGAACTGGCTTTCGCCATAGTCCCGGCCGCCGACCATGGCGCGCACGGCGCCGCCGTTCTCGATCATCACCATGGCGCCCTGCTTGACGCGGTAGCTCTCGCCGTACTGGCGCAGCCCGCTTTCCACGGCCTCTTCGGCGGCGGCCTGCAGGCCCATGTCGATGGTGGTGCGCACGATCAGCGAATGCTGGGCGAAGGGTTTTGCGATGCGCTGCACCTCCTCGAAGGCCCAGTCGAGGAAGAAATCGGGCGCTGTCTTCTCGTTGCGGTCGATGATGGTGGCGGGGTTGCGCCTTGCGGCGATCACCTGGCCCTCGGTCATCAGCCCGCCCTGCACGAGGTTGGTCAGCACCTCGTTGGCGCGGGCGCGGGCGGCGGGCAGGTTGATATGCGGGGCGTAGCGGGCCGGCGCCTTGAACAGGCCGGCAAGCATGGCAGATTCGGCGAGGTTCACGTCGGTGACGTTCTTGCCGAAATAGAACTGCGCCGCCGCCGCCGCGCCAAAGGTGCCGCCGCCCATATAGGCGCGGTCGAGATAGAGGCGCAGGATTTCCTTCTTGGAGAGATTGGCTTCCAGCCACAGCGCGAGGAAGGCCTCCTTGATCTTGCGCTCGATGGTGCGCTCGTTCGAGAGGAACAGGTTTTTCGCGAGCTGCTGCGTGAGCGTGGAACCGCCCTGCACGACGCCGCCGGCGCGCGCATTCTCGTTCATGGCGCGGGCGAGGCCCAGGAAATCGATGCCGAAATGGCTGAAGAAGCGGCGGTCTTCCGTCGCCAGCACCGCCTTGATCAGGTGGTCCGGCAGTTCGTCGATCGGCACGGAATCCTCGTGGATGATGCCGCGATGGCCGATCTCGTTGCCGTAGCGGTCGAGGAAGGTGACGGCGAAGTCGCTCTGCGCGCGCCAGTTGCCCGTCGTCTCCTCGAAGGCGGGCAGCGCCAGGGCGAGCAGCAGCACGAAGCCGGCCGTGCCGAGGTTCATGCCTTCGCCAGCGACCTCGAAGACCGCCTTCTTCCAGCCCTTGGCATGGAAGCGGCGGGAGAAGATGGTGATCTCCTCCCAGATTTCGGCGAGGCGAAAGCCGGCATTCCAGACCGTGGAATCGATCCAGGAATCGAGGCGCAGGAAGAAGTGCCGCTTGCGGCGGCGCGGTTTTGGGGGCTTCTGGCTGTCGTCTTCCACGTTTCGCTTACCTTTGCCGGCGGATGCGGGCCGCAGCCTGCCCGCCTCTGGTTAACGTCCTGTGACCACCGGTTTATTCAGGCACGATAGCAGTCTTTTGAGACGAGCAGAACGGGATTTGCGCGAAAGGGTTAGCAGCCGCGCTCTTGACCTTTGGCGCCAAGGGGTTCAGGGGTCGGGCATGACGAAGATGAAGCACAGGGGCGCCGCCGCGCCGGCCGAGGCCGGAAGCGCGGACGTGCTGCCGTTCTGGAAGACCAAGACGCTGGCCGAAATGAACGACGTGGAGTGGGAAAGCCTCTGCGACGGCTGCGGCCTCTGTTGTCTCAACAAGCTGGAAGACTGGGAGACGGCCGAGATCGCCTGGACCTCGATCCGTTGCGTGCTGCTCGACGGCGAAAGCTGTCGCTGCTCGGACTACGAGAACCGTCAGGCGACCGTGCCAGACTGCATTCGCCTGACCGTGGAGAGCGTGTCGGAAATCTCCTGGCTGCCGCCGACCTGCGGCTATCGCCTCGTGCGCGACGGCGAAGACCTCTACTGGTGGCACCCGCTGGTCTCCGGCGATCCCGAGACCGTGCACCAGGCCGGCATTTCCGCCCGCGGCCGCACGGTGAGCGAGGAGGGCCTCGATGTCGAGGACTACGAGGATTACCTCGTGACCTGGCCGCTGGAAGTGGGCAGGGGGAACTAGTCTCTCAGTTCAGGCTCGCCGCGACCAGTTTCTTCGGCGCCACGTTGCGCCAGGCGGTGCCGATCAAGTCGCGCACCCGCTCGTCATCCGCGCCGTCGAAATAGACCGACGTCCAGCCCTTCAGCCCCCAGCCGCCCGGCACCGGCGCGCAAAGCCCCGGATCGGTCTCGACCACCATCGCCTGCTGGCCCGGCGTCAGCTTCAAGACGGCCCGGCCGGCCTGCGGCAGCGACATGAAGATCTTCTCACCCACCCGGAAGTCCCGCTTCCCGAAATGAGCACTCTCCCGCGCCTCCGGCATGCCGAGCGCGATCGCGATGAGATCGTCGGATGTCATGGGAGGAGGGTAGCATTGTTTGATGGCGCGTAAAAGTTTTTGGATGAAATAGGAAAATAGTCCTTGACGGCGTCACGGTGGTTTGATAGGGTTATGGCATAGTCGGAAAGGTGCGGGCGGAGAGTTCGCCGGGCTTTTCGGAGGCTGGATGGTTTGGCGGTTTTCGCCCGCGGTCGGCTTGATGGGAATTTATTGACAGGCGCTCGTTCCAATCGGACCGGGCGCCTTTTCATTTTCGGGTGTGGCGATGGACAGCGGTTTGACGGTGGATCTCGGGCTTTTCGGCATCTCGCCGGACATGGCGGCTTATGACGGGCTGGCGGGGCAGCGGGCGGATCTTGCGGGCGGGGCGGCGCCGGTGCTCGATATCAAGGCGGAAGCGCCGCTCGATCCGTTTCTCGACATGCAGGCGATGCTTCTGGAAATGACGAAGGAGCTGCGCGAGCGGTTCCAGCGCTTCCAGAGCCAGCGGGTCTTTGCCGAGCGGGATGCCGATGCGGCCGAGGACGAGGCTTCGCGCAAGCTGGCGCAAACCGATGCCAAGGCGGCGATCGAGGCGGTGTCGCTGATCGTGCGCACGCTGGAAAAGATCGACAGCCTGCAGCGCACGCTGATCAACGAACGGGCAGAGGCGGAAGCTGCGCCGGGCGAGCCGGATGACGGCGAGGCGCTGGCGGCGGAGTTCGACCGGCTGGTCGAAGAGCGCGTGAAGGACCGGTTGAATGCCGCGAGGGAAGACTGGATGCGGCAAAACGGGCCTGGCGGCGATGCTGCCGCGCGCGCGGAAAGCGGGCCGTAGGGACCGGCTCGCCCTTCGGGCGGCCGGGCGGAAGATCGATGCGGATATGACGGCGGCGGCAGCGGGCTTGCGGATGATCGAGGATGAACGGGCGCGGACGGCTTTTCGGATTGCGGCCGATGGGCTGGAGGCGGGGCTTGGGCGGCGGGGTGAGACGGTCGAGACTGCGAGTTGCCCCTCATCCCCCTGCCGGGACCTTCTCCCCGCAGGCGGGGAGAAGGGGGGCGAGGAAGCGCCTTGTTTCCAAGCTGCTACCGATGGGGAGCAAATTTTGGTCCCATGCCCTTCGCCCTGCTTGAACGGCGATGGGGATGCTGGCGGGCGGGATGGCGATCGCCAGCCCCGGTTTCGCAGCCGGGAGGAATCCCGAAAATGGTACTTTCAATCGCGCCTGGCCCAGATGCCGCCCAAGGGCGACTGGCGGGTCTGGCTGCTGATGGGCGGGCGCGGCTCGGGCAAGACGCGGGCGGGCGCGGAATGGGTGCATGCGATGGCGCTGGCGCGGCCGGACAGCCGCATCGCGCTGGTGGCGGAGACGCTCGGTGATGCGCGCGAGGTGATGATCGACGGGGTCTCTGGCATCTGCCGGATCGCCGGGCGGTCGCGGCCGGAATTCGAGGCCTCGCGCCGGCGGCTGGTCTGGCCGAACGGGTCGATCGGGCAGATCTTTTCGTCGGAAGACCCGGAGAGCCTGCGCGGACCGCAGTTTCATCTCGCCTGGTGCGACGAGTTCGGCAAATGGAAACATGCGCAGGAGACCTGGGACATGCTGCAATTCGGCCTGCGTCTCGGCGACGATCCGCGCGTGCTGGTGACGACGACGCCGCGGCCGGTGCCGCTTTTGCGGGCGCTGGCGGCGGATGGAAAGACGGCGGTCCGGCGCATCCGGACGGAAGACAATGCCAGGAATCTTTCGCCGCGCTTTCTCGATGCCATGGCGGACCGCTATGGCGGCACGCGGCTCGGGCGGCAGGAGCTGGATGGCGAGCTGATCACCGACCGCGCGGATGCGCTGTGGAGCCGGGCGCGGCTGGAGGCGATCCGGCTGCGCAATCCGGGGCCGCTCTCGCGCATCGTCGTGGCGGTCGATCCGCCGGCGACGGCGTCCGCGGCTTCGGTCTGCGGCATCGTTGTGGCCGGTCTCGATGCTGGCGGGCGGGCGGTGGTGCTGGCGGATTGTTCGGTGACGGGTGCCAGCCCGGCCGGCTGGGCGGGCGCGGTGGTGCGGGCCTTTCGACGCTTCGATGCGGACCGGGTGGTGGCCGAGGTCAACCAGGGCGGCGACATGGTGACGGCGATGCTTCGCAGTGTCGACGCCAATCTGCCGATCGCGACGGTGCGGGCGACGCGCGGCAAATTTTTGCGGGCGGAGCCGGTGGCAGCGCTCTACGAGCAGGGGCGGGTGGCCCATGCGGGTGCCTTTGCCGAGTTGGAAGACCAGATGTGTGATTTCGGGCCGGATGGGCTGTCCGCCGGCCGCTCGCCGGACCGGCTGGATGCGCTCGTCTGGGCGCTGACGGCGCTGGTGCTCGACCGGCTGGGCGAACCGCGGGTGCGAGGGGTTTGAGATGGTGATCGATCGCAAGGCGTTTTTCGACCAGGTGCGAGGGCCGCTTTATGGCGGTCGGCTGGGGCAGGGGCAGGTCGCGGGTTTGACGGCGCTACTCGACCGGTTCGAGCAGGGCGGCGACACGCGCGACCGGCGCTTCCTCGCCTATATGCTGGCGACCGCGCATCATGAGACGGGCGGGCGCATGCAGCCCGTGCGCGAGACCTTTGCCGCGACGGATGCGGCGGCGATCGGCGTGCTCGACCGGGCCTTTGCCGCCGGTCGTCTGCCACAGGTTTCCGCACCCTATTGGCGGCGGGATGCGGACGGCAAAAGCTGGCTCGGGCGCGGGCTCGTGCAGATCACGCACCGGCGCAACTATGAGCGCCTGGCGGAATTGACCGGCATCGACCTCGTGGCGCGGCCGGAGCGGGCGATGGAGATGGCGGTGTCGGTCGAAATCCTCTTCGTCGGCATGCTGCGCGGCGCCTTCACGGGGCGGCGGCTGGCCGATCATTTTGCCGCCGGGCGCGCCGACTGGGTGGGCGCGCGGCGCATCATCAACGGGCTCGACCGGGCCGAGCGGGTGGCGAGTTACGGGCAGGCGTTTTTTGTGGCGCTGGGTGGGTAGCGGCGGTGGTGCCGTGTGGATACTCGGGTCGAGCCCGAGGATGACGGAGAGGAGGAGAGGCCTCTGCTTCCCTGAACGGTGCGGCACGTTGAACCCTGGCGATGACGATGCGCGCTCTCTTCTTTGGTCATCCTCGGGCTCGACCCGAGGATCCACGGCCGCACCCACAGCATCATTGGCAAATTCAAACAACCGAGGGCATCATGAAGCTACCTTCCTTCCTTTCGCGGCGGCCAAAGGCGGCGGCGGAGACCAAGGCGTCGGGCTTTTTCGCGCTGACGGCCGAGGGCCGGGCGCATTGGACGAGCCGCAGCTATGCGTCGCTGTCGCGCGAGGGGTTCATGAAGAACCCGGTGGCGCACCGGGCGGTGCGGATGATCGCGGAGGCGGCGGCCTCGGTGCCCTGGCTTGCCTATGCGGGCGAAGCGGAGCGGCCGGATGAGCCACTGCTGGCACTGATTGCGCGCCCGAACGGGCGCATGGCGGGCACGGACTTCTTCGAGACGCTCTATGGGCACCTGATGCTCTCCGGCAATGCCTTCGTCGAGGGCGTGCGGGTGGGCGATGAACTGCGCGAACTGCATCTCCTGCGGCCGGACCGGATGCGTGTGATCGAGGGGCGGGATGGTTGGCCGGAGGCCTATGAATACCGGGCGGGCAGCCATGTCCGCCGGCATATAGCCGGCGAGGGGCAGGCGATCCTGCATCTCAGGCTGTTTCATCCGCTCGACGACCAGGTGGGCTTTGCGCCGCTGGAGGCGGCCTCCATGGCGCTCGATCTTTCCAATGCGGCGGCGATCTGGAACAAGGCGCTGCTCGACAATTCGGCGCGGCCTTCCGGCGCCCTCGTCTACCAGCCGAAGGAGGGCGGCAACCTGACGCCCGACCAGTACGACCGGCTGAAGAGCGAGCTGGAGGAGGGCTATTCCGGCCCGGCGCGGGCCGGGCGGCCGATGCTGCTGGAAGGCGGGCTCGACTGGAAGGCGATGGGGCTTAGCCCGCGCGAGATGGATTTCGTGGAAGCGAAGAACGGCGCCGCGCGCGACATCGCGCTCGCCTTCGGCGTGCCGCCCATGCTGGTCGGCATCCCGGGGGATGCGACCTATGCCAATTACCAGGAGGCCAACCGGGCCTTCTGGCGGTTGACGGTGCTACCGCTGGTGCAGCGTACGGCTGCCTCCTTTGCCGCGTGGTTTTCCGAGGATCGGGAGACGGGGTTGCGGCTGGTGCCGGATCTCGACCAGGTGAGCGGGCTTGCGGCGGAGCGCTCGGAGCTTTGGGCGCGCGTGGGGGCGGCGGCGTTTTTGACGGACGAGGAGAAGCGGCGGGCTGTGGGGTATTGAGGGGCGGCTCGTAATTGGAGGCGAACAGGGCCGGGATGCTGACGGGGCCCTCGGTGCTGTTACAGATGCAAAGGAGGGGAGCAATTGCCCCCTCTCTTCATGCTTTCAATTCTCCGAAATCAGAGAATGAAGTTTGCATCGGTAAGCTGGGCTTCGGTAACACCGAACAGGGTGATCGTGCTGTCAGCGTCGAGCGTGATGATCGTATTGGCGCCACCGGCATCATCGACTGTGCCGTTGGCTTTCAGATCGGCAAGCCCGCCGGCCAGATTGTAAGCCGAGATGTCGAGCACATCCCCTTGCGCTCCGGTTCGGAACAGAAGGATCGTGTCGTCGCCACTGCCCGGCTGGAAGCCGAAGACATCCGAATCCGCTACGGTAGAATTGACGAAGACGCTTCCGAGAAGATTATCGTCGCCTTCACCGCCCCAGATTTCATCGTGGCCTCTGTCACCATCAATGACATCATCACCTTCGCCGCCAAAAATAGTGTCGTTGCCTTGATCGTTCAGAGGCTCGCCGTCGAGGCGGTAGCCATTGATTTCATCGTCGCCGGCACCTCCATAGATGACATCGTCACCATGACCGCCGTCGATCGTATCGGAGCCATCACCGCCGCCGACGGTATCGTCGCCGGCGCTGCCGTAAGCAACATCATTACCAACACCAGCCCAGGCCGTGTCGCCGCTTGAATCGTCGTTTGCTGTCAGCCGGATCGTAGGTTCAGCGCTGCCCAGGAAGATCTGGTCGTCGCCTGCGCCGCCATAGAGGGTGTCCTTGCCGTCGCCGCCGACAATCCAGTCGCTCCCGCCGCCTCCGCCGATAACATCATCGCCGACGCCGCCCTGGACACTATCATTGCCCTGATCATTCGCCCCGGCCCATACGGTGTCGTTTCCCGAGCCGCCGTCAATATCGTCGAGCCCGTCTCCGCCGACGATGTAGTCATTGCCGCCCAGACCCAAGATGTTGTCGTTCCCGGCATCGCCTTGGAGAATATCATTGCCGGCTGTTCCAGTAAGAGTAGCCATGACGAGCTTCCTTCTGTCGATTGTTCAGTCGCAAAGTTTGCTGGCACCCAACGACAACGCTCGAAAAGGCGGGGATATTCGAAAAAATGTATCCTGATTGCGGCTCGGCACCCGATTTTTTGATCGGATTGTCATCAATATACGCAGCCGTTCTACCCCCCGATAAGGAATGGAACGGAAGCTGCTGCAATGCCGCGGCGTTGGTTGAAGAACCAACGAAATTAGTCTCTTGCCGAAGCGAGTTGAATCGTTTTGCCGCTGTCCGGACTCAATCCGTGAAGGCGTTGAATCGACCTTCGAGTAAAGCCGCATAAGCGATTCAAAAGACTCAGCGTTTTTCACCGCCTGACTCTGCGCGAGGCAGGACGCTTTCGGCCGCCTGTGGCCGTATCGTTTGGATTTCATAATAAACTGAAAGGCTTAACAATGGCTGACATCGGAAACGATGGCGGGCTGTGGACGGCTCGTCTGGTTGGGGCTTCGGCGGGTGCTGCCGTTTCGCTCATTTATCTCTTGCCAAAAAGCCGTCGCGAGGCGGGTTGCCGGTTCTTTACCGGGCTTGCCTGCGGGCTCGTCTTCGGCGGGCCGGCGGGGCTTTGGATCGCGGTTCGGCTTGGCATCGCGACCTATCTCGGGCCGGCGGAGGTGCTGCTGACCGGGTCGGCGGCGGCGAGCCTTTCGGCCTGGTGGGGGCTCGGCGTGCTGGCGCGCGTGGCGGAGCGGATGAGGGGCGGTGAATAGGGAATAGCGAAGAGCGAATTGGGATTGGCGCCATTCGCCACCGAAACGGCCGCCCTTTCTATTCGCTACTCCCTATTAGCTATTCGCCTCCATTCGATTTCCAAATCATCGGAGCAAATCATGATCACCGACGACCTGCCGGTCTGGCGGACGAAGAAATATGCCGATCTGACGCTTGCCGGCGTCGCCAGTGACGGGGTGTTTTCCGGCTATGCGAGCCTGTTTGGCGAGGTGGACCTCGGCAAGGACGCGATTGCGCCCGGCGCCTTCGTGCGCTCGCTGGAAAAGCGCGGGCCTGCGGGCGTGCGCATGCTGTTCCAGCACGATCCGGCCGAGCCGCTCGGGCGCTGGCGCACCATCCGCGAGGATGCCCGCGGGCTCTATGTCGAGGGCGTGCTTTCGCCCGGTGTGGCCCGCGCCCGCGAGGTGCTGAACCTCATGAAGTCCGGCGCGCTGGATGGCCTTTCCATCGGCTTCCAGACGGTGCGCTCGAAGACCGACCGGGCAAGCGGCGTGCGCCGCATCCTGGAGGCGGACCTTTGGGAAATCTCGATCGTCACCTTTCCCATGCTGCCTTCGGCGCGGGTGTCGAACGTGAAGAATGCGCGGTGGTTCCGCGACAGGGAAACGGAGCTCGTTCGCATCATGCGCCGGGCGGCCCGGATGATGAAACGCTAACAACCGAAGAGGTAGACATGACGGAGATCCACAAGACCGCGCCGGAAATCAAGGCCGTGCCGGAAACGATGACCGCCGCCTTCGACGACTTCATGGAGGCCTTCGAGGCCTTCAAGGAAACCAACGACCGCCGGCTCGGCGAGATCGAGCAGAAACTGACGGCCGACGTGGTGACGCGCGACAAGGTGGACCGCATCAACCGCGCCATCGACGAGCAGAAGCGCGTGCTCGACCATCTCGCGCTGAAGAAGGCGCGCCCGGCGCTCGGCGGCAGCGGCGAGGGCAGCCTGGAAGCGGCCGAGCACAAGGCGGCCTTCTCCGCCTATATGCGCCGGGGCGACGAGAATGCGCTGAGGGCGCTGGAGGGCAAGGCCATGTCGGTCGGCTCCGCGGCCGATGGCGGTTATCTCGTGCCGCCGGAAACGGATACGGAAATCGGCCGCAGGCTTTCCGTCGCCTCGCCGATCCGGGCGCTGGCGACCGTGCGCCAGGTCTCGGGTTCGGTGCTGAAGAAGCCGTTTGCCACTTCCGGCATGGCGGCCGGCTGGGTGGCGGAGACGGCCGCGCGGCCGCAGACCGGCAATGCGCAGCTCGCCGAACTCTCCTTCCCGACCATGGAACTCTACGCCATGCCGGCGGCGACGGCGGCGCTGCTCGACGACGCGGCGGTGGATGTCGAGGGCTGGATCGCCTCCGAGGTCGACATCGTCTTCGCCGAGCAGGAAGGCACCGCCTTCGTCTCCGGCGACGGCACCAACAAGCCGAAGGGCTTTCTGAGCTACACGAACGTCGCCGACGCGAGCTGGAGCTGGGGCAATATCGGCTATATCGCGACGGGTGCTGCGGGCGCCTTCAAGGCGTCGAGCCCCTCCGACACGCTGTTCGACACGGTCTATTCGCTGAAGGCGGGGCACCGGCAGAACGGCACCTTCGTGATGAACCGCAAGACGCAAGGCACTATCCGCAAGTTCAAGGATGCGGACGGGAACTATCTCTGGCGCCCGCCGGCATCGGCCGGCCAGGCGGCCTCGCTGCTGGGCTTTGCCATCGCGGAGGCCGAGGACATGCCGGATGTTGGGGCCGACAGCTTCTCCATCGCCTTCGGCGACTTCCGCTCCGGCTATCTCGTCGTCGACCGTACGGGGGTGCGCGTGCTGCGTGATCCCTATTCGGCCAAGCCCTACGTGCTGTTTTACACGACCAAGCGCGTCGGCGGCGGGGTGCAGAATTTCGAGGCAATCAAGCTGGTGAAGTTCGCGGCGAGCTGAGCGACGTCATCCAATAGCGCCGTCATGGTCGGGCTTGACCCGACCATCCACCCGCCGTCGCATGGCTGTGGATCCTCGGGTCAAGCCCGAGGATGACGGAGAGAGTGCACCGGCGGTCGTCCCCTGACGCCGGTGCTGGCGGGCGCGGTTTCCTCCCGGCCGCGCCCGCCGTTCCTCCAGACCGGACAGGACCCCATGACCATTGCCGAACTGATGCCGCCGGCCGCGGAGCCGATAACGCTTGCCGAAGTGAAGGCGCATCTGCGCCTCGATGCCTCCGATGAAGACACCCTGCTTGCGGGCCTGATGTGCGCCGCGCGGGAACACCTGGAGGGACAGACGGGGCTGGCGCTGATCGCCCGCACCTTTCGCCTCTATCTCGACGACTGGCCCGAGGCCCGCGTGATTCACATTGCCAGGGGGCCGGTGCAAACCATTGAAACAGTGACGGTTTACGACGCCTCCGGTGCGCCGGTCGAGGTCGATGCGACGGGCTATGTGCTGGACGGCACGGCGCGGCCGGCGCGGCTGGTACTGCCAGCGCGTCCGGCGACGGAACGCGCGCTGAACGGCATCGAGATCGATTTCACCGCCGGTTTCGGCGAGAGCGGCGCGGAGGTGCCGGACACGCTGAAGCGGGCGCTGCTGCTGCATGTCGCGGCGATGTACGAGCTGCGCGGCGTGCTTTCGCTGGACGACCAGCCGGGCGCGGTGCCGCAGGGTTACGACCGGCTTGTCGCGCCTTATGCCATGCGGAGGCTCTGATGGCCTTCGACGGAACCATCGATCCCGGCGCCTTCACGGCGCGGCTGGTGCTGGAACAGCCGGTGGAAACGCCGGATGGGCAAGGGGGCGTGGAGCGCACATTTTCCGCGCTGGCGACGCTCTGGGCGCGCATCGAGCCGACCGTCGCGAAGGCGGACGAGGCGGCGGGAACGCTGCCGGTGACGGTGACGCACCGCATCTGGATGCGGCGGCGAGAAAGCCTGGCGGGCGGCATGCGGCTGCGCAAGGGCGCACGGCTCTTTGCCATCCGCGCTTTTCGCGATCCGGATGAGACGGGGCGCTACACGCTTGCCGACTGCGAGGAGATCAAGCCATGAGCGCGGCATCGGCCCTGCAGAAGGCGATTTTTGCTCGGCTTTCGGGTGACACGGCGCTTACGGCGCTGGTCGGCGCCAACGGCATCACGGACCGGCGGCTCACCGAGCCCGCCTCGCCGCTGGTGGTGATCGCCGGCATCGACAGCGCGGACCATTCGACGGCGAGCGAGACCGGCGAGGAGCACACGGTGACGCTGGAGGCCTGGTCGGAAGCGGCGGGGCACCGGCAGGTGCAGGCGATCGCGGCGGCGGTGCGCGCGGCGCTCGACGACGCGGCGCTGGCGCTCTCCGGTCATCATCTCGTGCTGCTGTTTCATCGCGATACGCGGCTCAGGCGCGACGGCAAATCCCGCTTTCACCGTGCGGAAATGCGCTTCCGGGCGGTGACGGAACCGGACGCTTAACCCCATTTTTCGAAGAGGAACCTTGCCATGGTGGCACAGAAGGGGCGGGACCTGCTGCTCAAGATCGATAACGGCGCGGGTTTTGCGACGGTTGCGGGGCTGCGCTCCAAACGTTTGTCGTTCAATGCGCAGCTCGTCGACGTGACGGATGCGGAATCGGCGGGGCGTTGGCGCGAGCTTCTGGGCGGTGCCGGCGTGCAGCGTGCGGCGGTCAGCGGCAGCGGGATTTTCAAGGACCAGGCGTCGGATGCGACGGTGCGCGCGCTGTTCTTCGGCAGCACGATCGTCCACTGGCAGGTCGTCATTCCGGATTTCGGCACGGTCGAAGGGCCGTTCCAGATTGCGGCGCTGGAATATTCCGGCGCGCATGATGGCGAGATCGTCTTCGAGATCGCGCTGGAATCGGCCGGCGTGCTGACCTTCGGGGCGCTCTGATGGGCGCGCGGGCGAACCGGCATCGCGGCGAGATCGAGGCCGTCTTCGATGGCGAACGGCGGGTGTTGTGCCTGACGCTGGGGGCGCTGGCCGAGCTGGAGACGGCCTTTGCCGTCGACAGCCTGACAGGGCTCGCCGAGCGTTTTTCCTCCGGCCGGCTGAAGGCGGATGACCTGATCCGCATCATCGCCGCCGGGCTGCGCGGCGGCGGCAATCTCTTCAGCGACGAGGATGTGGCTTCGATGGCGGTTGCGGATGGGCTTGCGGGTTTTGCGCGCATCGCCGCGGAGCTATTGCAGGCGACGTTTGGGTCAGGTGCCGAAAACCCTCCGGGGCCGCATCCGGCGTGAGCGGCGAGAGGGCCGCCTTCCCCTGGGAGGCGGTGCTCCATGCCGGGCTCTGCCGCATGCGGCTTTCCGCGAAGGACTTTTGGGCGATGACGCCGCGCGAGCTCGGCTTTGCGCTCGGCGTGCTGCGGCCCTTGCCGGCGGTGCCGGGGCGCCAGACGCTTGCGGCGCTGATGCAGGCCTTTCCCGACAACAAGGAGTGAACCATGGCGGACGACAATCCTCTCTCCGGCACGCTGGACGATGCCGGCGCGCTTTCGACGATCTTCGACGACCTGGAGGCGCGCTCGCGCTCCTTCGGATCGGCGCTGACCAGTGCGCTGAAGGGCGCCGTCGTGGATGGCAAGGGGCTGGAAAGCGTGCTGCGCGGACTGGCGCTGCGCATGAGCGATATCGCGCTTTCCGTCGGCCTGAAGCCGCTGGAGGGGCTGTTGTCCTCCGGGCTTTCCGGCCTGCTTGGCGGGGCAACGCCCTTTGCCAAGGGCGGCGTGGTGGCCGCGCCCACCTATTTCGGCAGCGGCGGCGGCCTTGGGCTAATGGGCGAGGCGGGGGCGGAGGCGATCCTGCCCTTGAAGCGCGGGCCGGACGGGGCGCTGGGTGTTGCGACCGAAGGCGGCGGCGCGCGGATCGTCTTCAATGTGACGGCGCAGGATGCGGCGAGTTTTCGCAAATCCGAAGGGCAGATCGCGGCCATGCTGACGCGTGCGGTGGGGCGTGGGCAGCGGAGTTTGTAGGATTAGGGGCAGGCCCCGCAGGCGAGGATAGAGACATGGCAGGATTTCATGAGGTGCGGTTTCCGTTGCGGGTGGCGCTCGGCACCAGCGGCGGGCCGGTGCGGCGGACGGATATCGTCAGCCTGTCCAACGGGCGCGAGAACCGCAACCGGCGCTGGCAGGATGCACGGCGGCGATACGATGCGGGATCGGGCGTGCGCTCGGTCGAGGATCTTTATGCGGTGCTCGCCTTTTTTGAGGCGCGGGCGGGGCAGTTTTACGGGTTTCGCTTTCATGACCCGGTGGATCATACGTCCTGCGCGCCGGGTGGGACGGTTAGCGCGAGCGACCAGCAGATCGGCACCGGCGATGGGGTGACGGCGGGGTTTCAGCTTGTGAAGCGCTATGCGGATGCGGGTGGCGAGACGGTGCGGACCATCGACAAGCCGGTGGCGGGCACGGTGGTGGTTTCCGTTGCGGGCGGTGTTCGGCCGGTGGGCGATTACACAGTGAATTCCGCGACGGGCGTCGTGACCTTCAAGCCGGGGAAAATTCCGGCTTCGGGCGTCATCCGGGCCGGCTACGAATTCGATGTGCCAGTGCGCTTCGACACGGACCGCATCGATATCGATCTCGCGCAGTTCAATGCCGGGCGCATTCCTTCCATTCCGCTTCTGGAGATCAAGCCATGAGGACGATCCCGAGCGGGCTTCAGGCCCATCTCGACGGGGAGGTGACGACGCTCTGCCATGCCTGGCGGGTGACGCGGCGCGACGGCGTGGTGATGGGCTTTACCGATCACGACCGCGATCTTTCGTTCGGCGGACTGGACTATCTGGCGGCGAGCGGTTTCGAGGCGAGCGAGGCGGAGGACGGCAACGGGCTTTCCGCCGAGGGCGGCGATGTTTCGGGCGGGTTCTCCGCCGAGGCGGTCCGCGCGGAGGACCTTTCTGCGGGGCGGTATGACGGGGCGAAGGTCGAGGTCTATACGGTCAACTGGCAGGACCCTTCGCAGCGGTTGCTGCTGCGCACGGCAGAGCTTGGCGAGGTGCGGCGCGAGGGCGGGCTTTTTCGCGTGGAACTGCGGCGGCTGACGCATCGGCTGGACCAGGTGCATGGCCGCATCTACGGGCATCGCTGCGATGCGGTGCTCGGCGACAACCGTTGCGGGAAGGATGTTTTGACATCGGCATTCCAAGCGACGGCGACGGTGAGCGCGGTGCTGGACGACATGCGGCTGCGGGTGAGCGGGCTTTCGGGCTTTGCCGACCGGTTCTTTCGCTATGGCGTGCTGACGTTTACCAGCGGCGCGGCCGAGGGGCTGACGGCGGATATCGAGGACCAGCGCAAGGCGGGCGGGGAACTGACCTTCTGGCAGCCGGTGCCGGCGGGTGTTCTCGTCGGTGACACGATGTTGGTGACGGCAGGGTGTGACAAGCGCTTTTCCACCTGCAAGGCGAAGTTTGCCAATGCGCTGAATTTTCGTGGTTTTCCGCATATGCCGGGCAGCGATTTCACCTATGGCTATGCCGATGGCGAGACCGTGCATGACGGGAGGCCGCTTTATGAGTGACGGCCAGTTGAAACCCCCTCATCCGGCCTGTCGGCCACCTTCTCCCCGTGGGGGAGAAGGGGATTCGCTGGTGCCGTCAGTTTCCGCTTTATGCGTTGCGGAGACGCAGAATGCTTCCATCCCTTCTCCCCCACGGGGAGAAGGTGCCCGAAGGGCGGATGAGGGGGTGGGCGAGCGCGTCGTCGAAATCGCGCGCGGCTTTATCGGCACGCCGTATCGGCACCAGGGATCGTTGAAGGATGTCGGGTGCGACTGTCTTGGGCTGGTTCGCGGCGTTTGGCGAGAGCTTTATGGGGCGGAGCCGGAGGTGCCGGGGCCTTATGCGGCGGACTGGGCGGAGCGGGCGGGGGAGGAGCGGCTGCTTGAGGCGGCGGCGCGGCATTGTGGCGGCGTGCTTCCGGTTTCGGCGCTTCGGCCGGGGGATCTTCTTATCTTTCGCTGGCGGGCGGGGGTGGCGGCGAAACATGCCGGCATCGCGGCGCCCGATGAGCGTTTCATCCATGCCTACGAGCAGGGGGCGGTGATCTCTTCGCCGCTCGTGCCTTCCTGGCGACGGCGCATTGCCGGCGTCTTCCGCTTTCCGGAGATTGGCTGAGCCATGGCGACACTTCTTTTCCAGGCGGCCGGTGCTGCACTCGGCGGCATTTTCGGGCCGTTCGGGGCAATCCTTGGGCGGGCAGTGGGCGCGCTTGCGGGATCGGCGGTCGACCGGTCGCTGATCAACGGCATGACGACGATTTCCGGTGCGCGGCTGAACGACGGGCGCGTGCCGGGGGCCGAGGAGGGCACGGCGATGAGCCGCGTCTATGGCACGGCGCGTGTCGGCGGCACGCTGCTCTGGGCGACGCGGTTCGAGGAGGAGGTCTCCGTCGAGCGCACAGGCGGCAAGGCGACGGGGCCGCGGGTCGAGACCTATAGTTACTTTGCGAATTTCGCCGTTGGGGTGTGCGAGGGGCCGATTGCCGGCATCCGGCGTGTGTTTGCGGACGGGCGGGAGATCGACCTGACGGGCATCGAGATGCGCTTGCATCGCGGCACGGCGAGCCAGGCGCCCGATCCGCTGATCGAGGCGAAGCAGGGGGCGGGCAATACGCCGGCCTATCGGGGGCTCGCCTATGTCGTTTTCGAGCGGCTGCCGCTCGATATGTTCGGCAACCGCATTCCCATCCTGCAATTCGAGGTGCTGCGGCCGGTGGGTTCGCTGGAAAGCAAGATCCGGGCGGTGACGGTCATTCCGGGGTCGAGCGAGCATGGTTACGATCCGCGGCTGGTGACGGAGAAGATCGCATCCGGCAAAGGGCGCAACATCAACCGCAACACGCTGGTCGCGGCGACCGACTGGGTGGCGTCGATCGACGAGTTGCAGGCGCTTTGCCCGAATCTGGAGCGGGTCGGGTTGGTGGTCGCCTGGTTCGGCACGGATCTGAGGGCCGGGCAGTGCCGGATCGTGCCGGGCGTGGAGGTTTCCGCGCGGCAGGACGAGAGCCGGCCCTGGAAAGTCTCCGGCATTGCGCGTGAGGATGCCTATGTCGTCACCCGCGTCAACGACCGGCCGGCCTATGGCGGCACGCCGTCGGATGCGAGCGTGATCGCGGCGATCCGGGACCTGAAGGCGCGCGGCATCGAGGTCTATCTCTATCCGTTCCTGATGATGGACGTGCCGATCGACAACGATCTGCCCGATCCCTATGGCGAGGCGCAGCAGGCGCCCTATCCCTGGCGCGGCCGCATCACCTGCCATCCGCCGTCCACCAACAAGACGGCGTCGGCGCGGGGGCAGGTGGAGGCTTTTGTCGGCAATGCTGATGCGGGCGACTTTGCCGTTTCGGGCGAGGCGATCACCGGGCCGCTCGGCGACGAGGGGTTTCGGCGGCTGGTGCTGCATTATGCGCTGCTGGCGGAAGCGGCGGGCGGGGTGGACGGGTTCCTGATCGGCTCGGAAATGCGGGGCTTGAGCTGGCTGCGCGACGGCAGCGGCGATTTTCCCTTCGTCGAGGCGCTGGTCGATCTGGCGGCGGATGTGCGGGCGATCGTCGGCGGCGGCACGAAGATCACCTATGCGGCGGACTGGAGCGAGTATTTCGGGCACCAGCCGGGCGATGGCAGTGGCGAGGTGCGCTATCATCTCGACCCGCTCTGGGCCTCGTCGGCCATCGATGCGGTTGGCATCGACAATTATATGCCGCTCTCCGACTGGCAGGATGCGGATACGCTCGCCGGCAATCCGGACGGTTTTCGCCATTCGGAGGACATGGCGGCGATGCGGGCGATGATCGCCTCCGGCGAGGGGTTCGACTGGTATTACCCCGATATGGACGCGCGCCGGGCGCGTGAACGCGCGCCGATTTCGGACGGCATGGCGGGCAAGCCCTGGGTGTTTCGCTACAAGGACCTCGAAAACTGGTGGGGCAACCGGCATTACGAGCGCGGCCCGGGCGGCGCGGAGCTGCCGGGCCATACGGCCTGGTTGCCGCGCTCCAAGCCGATCTGGTTTACCGAACTCGGCTGCCCGGCCACCGACAAGGGGGCGAACCAGCCGAACGTTTTCGTCGACCCGAAAAGCTCGGAGAACGCGCTGCCCTATCATTCCGGCGGCGCGCGCAACGATGCGGTGCAACGGCGCTTTCTCGATGCGCACCATGGCTGGTGGCAGGGCAGCGGGCCGGAGGCGGGCATGGTCGATCCCGATCATATCTTCATCTGGACCTGGGACGCGCGGCCCTATCCGGCCTTTCCGGAGGATACGGCGCTGTGGTCGGACGGGCTCAACTGGCAGCGCGGACATTGGCTGAACGCGCGGCTGGGGGCGGGCACGATTGCGGATGTGATTGCCGCCGTGCTGAAGGATCACGGGTTTACGGATTTCGACGTCTCGGGTGTCGCGGGCGATCTCTCGGGCTTCGTGCAGGCCGACCAGACGTCGGCGCGCGGGCTGATCGAGCCGCTGATGGAGGCCTTCCAAATCGATGCGCTGGAGGCGAACGGCAAGCTCGTGTTCCGTTCCAGGCTGAAATCGGCCCTGCTGCCGACCGAGCTCGCGATCCTCGCCGAGCGGCCGGACGAGGCGCTGTTCGAGGAGAGCCGGGGGCATATCAGCGATTTTGCCGGCGAGGCGATCCTCGACCATTTCGACGGGGCGGGCAGCTATTCGCGGGTGACGGCGCGCTCGCGCCGCATGGCGGGCGGAAACGATCGCGTGCTGCGGCTGGCGCTGCCGGCGGTGCTGCATGCGGGGGCTGCGGCGGCCAGCGTCGAGACGGCGCTGCGCGACCAGCGGGCGGGGCAGCGGCGGGTGGCGTTTCGCCTGCCGCCGACGGCGCTTGCCGTGACGCCGGGCGATATCGTGCGCCTCGCCGATGGGCCGGAAGGACGGTTCCTGATTACGGGCATCACCGATGGGCTGGTGCGCGAGGTGGAGGCGCGGGCGATCGCCGCGGGGGAAAGCCCGGCGCCGCTGCTCATCGAGGGCGCGAGCCGTCCTTCGAGCGGGGCGGGGCCGGGGGATGCGTTTACGCCGGAGGTCGTGTTCCTCGATCTGCCGATCCTGGGCTCCGGGGCGGCGCAGGATTTTGCGCGGGTTGCCGCCTATGCGCAGCCCTGGCGCTCCATGGTCGTTTCGAGCTCCGAGGGCAGCGAAGGGTTTCGCAGCCGTGTGCGGCTGGAGCGGCCGGCGCGGATCGGGCGGCTTGTCGATCCGCTCGCCGTGGGCGTTGTCGGGCGGTTCGACCCGGATCGGGCGGTGGTGCTGGATCTTGCGGGCGGCGGGCTCGCCTCGGCGGAGACGCTTGCCATGCTGAACGGCGCCAACCGCATTGCGGTTCGCGGCGGGAACGGGGCTTGGGAGATCATCGGCTTCACCGGGGCGAGCGAGATCGCGCCGGGGCGCTGGCGGTTGACCGATCTGTTGCGGGCGCTTCATGGCACCGATGATGCGATGGCCTCCGGCCATGCGGCCGGGGCCGTGGTCGTGGTGCTGGACGATGCGGTCCGGCCGCTTGGGCTGGATGTCGAGGAGGTGGGGCGGCTTTCCAACTGGCTTGTCGAGGCGGTCGGCGGTTCGGGCGGGCAGGCGGGGCCGTTTGCCTTTGCCGGCGGCGAGCGGGCGCTGACGCCGCTGGCGCCGGTGCATCTGCGCGGCCGGCGCGGGGCCGATGGCGTGGTGCGGCTGTCCTGGGTCAGGCGGGGGCGGATCGATTCGGATACCTGGCTTTCCGCCGAGATCCCGCTCGACGAGCCGAGCGAGGCCTATCGCCTTGATATTCTCTCCGGCGAGACGGTGGTGCGCCGCGTCGAGACCGCGGTTCCTGCTTTCACCTATGCCGCCGTCGCGGAACTTGCCGATTTCGGGGCGCCGCAGACGAGCATGAGCATTCGCGTGCGCCAGCTTGGCCGCGCGGTGCCGCTCGGCCTGCCGGCGCGCGCCACCATCACCCTTTGAACGAAAGGAAAAAGCGATGAACGACGATCTGAAGGCCTGGTATCAGTCGCGCACCGTCTGGGGCGCGCTGATCGCGATTCTCGCCTCGCTTGCCAACGCCGCGGGCCTTGAGGTGACGGCGGGCGACGAGGGGGAATTGGCCGATCTCGTGGTGTCTGCGGTCGGCACGATCGGCGGCCTGATTGCGCTCTACGGGCGGATTTCGGCGCGCCGGCGGGTGCGGTGATGGCGGCCGGATCGTCCACAGGGCATTCATTTGCCATTCAGCGAGGATCGTTTATTGCTTGCATCACAATGATCCGCACCTGAAAGTATGTTCATGGCATCGCCACTTCTCATAACCGCGCTTGCGGCCAGCCTGCTCCTTCCGGGGCCCGTCGAGACGGGAACCGCGCGGGATGTCGTTGCGGTGGCCGGCGATTGCAGCGCCGCTGCGGCGCAGGTGGTGGAGCAGACCGGAGGCGAGCTTCTCTCGGCGCAGCCGAAGGGCGACACCTGCGTGGTGACGGTGCTCGTGCCCGGCAAGGGCAATGCCCGGCCGCGCAAGGTGACCGTGCGCGTACCGATGTAAGGCCTCCAGCAGCCTTTCACGATGGAATGAGATAGGAAAGAGGCCGAATGCGCATCCTGGTGGTCGAGGACGACGTCAACCTGAGCCGGCAGCTCAGCGAAGCCCTGAAGGAATCCGGCTACGTGGTGGATCAGGCCTTCGACGGCGAGGAAGGCCACTATCTCGGCGATACCGAGCCCTATGACGCCATCATCCTCGATATCGGTCTGCCGGAAATGGACGGTATTACCGTCCTCGAAAAATGGCGTGCCGACGGGAAAACCATGCCCGTCCTCATCCTCACCGCCCGCGACCGCTGGAGCGACAAGGTCTCCGGTATCGATGCGGGCGCCGACGACTATGTGGCCAAGCCCTTCCATGTCGAGGAAGTTTTGGCCCGAATTCGCGCGCTCATCCGCCGGGCGGCGGGGCATGCGAGCCCGGACATCGTCTGCGGGCCGGTGCGGCTCGACACCAAGGGCTCCAAGGCGACGGTCAACGGCGAGACGCTGAAGCTGACCTCGCATGAATATCGGCTGCTCTCCTACCTCATGCACCATATGGGCGAGGTGGTGTCGCGCACGGAGTTGGTCGAGCACATGTACGACCAGGATTTCGATCGTGATTCCAACACGATCGAGGTTTTCGTCGGGCGCCTGCGCAAGAAGATCGGCGTCGACCTGATCGAGACCGTGCGCGGCCTCGGCTACCGGATGCAAGCCCCCGCCAATGGCAAATAACGCCAGGCGCTCCCGCTCGCTCACCTTCCGCGTTCTGCTTCTCGCCTCGCTCTGGGCGGCGGTCGCCCTTATCGTGATTGCCGTCGTCATCTCGACGCTCTACCGCCAGAGCGCGGAGAAGAGCTTTCGCGATCTTTTGCGCGCGCAGCTCTACAATGTCATCAATTCCGTTTCGACGGACGAGAATACCCGGCTTTCCGGCGCGCCGCAGCTTGGCGACCTGCGCTTCTTCCAGCCGCAATCGGGCTGGTACTGGATCGTCGAGCCGATTGGTGGCGCGCTGGCGACGGAGACGCTGACGTCGTCCTCGCTCGGCATCGGCAGCATTCCGATCCCCGATACGGACAGCATTCCCTTCGATACGCGCTACGAGCGCTTCTACACGACCATCGATTCCTTCGGGAACGAGGTGGAAGTGGGGGAGACGGAAGTGGTGCTGGACGACGAGGGGCGCACGGCGCGCTTTCGCGTCGTCGGCAACCGCGATGTGCTGGAGGCCGACATCGACGACTTTTCCGGCAGCCTCTACCTGGCGCTTGCCGGTTTCGGTTTCGGCAGCCTGCTGCTCAACGCGGCGGCGATCCTCATCGGCCTGAAACCGCTGGACCGGGCGCGCAAGGCGCTGGAAAAGATCCGGGCTGGCGAGAGCGAGCAGCTCGACGGCGATTTTCCTCGTGAAATCCTGCCCTTGGCGAGCGAAGTGAATGCGCTGATCGACAGCAACCGGCGCATCGTCGAGCGGGCGCGCATGCAGGTGGGCAACCTTGCCCATTCGCTGAAGACGCCGATTGCGGTGCTGCTCAACGAAGCGCGCCTGCTGGCGGCCCCGCAAGGAGATCTCGTGCGCACGCAGGCGGAAGCCATGCAGAGCCAGGTGCAATCCTATCTCAACCGGGCGCGCATCGCCGCGCAGCGCGAATCCGTGCTCGCCCGTACCGAGACGCTGCCGGTGCTGGAACGGCTGGTGCGCGTGATGCGGCGCCTCAACGTCGACAAGCAGTTTCCGCTCGGCGTCGATCCGCCTAACCTGGTGTTGGCGATGGAGCAGCAGGACGTCGAGGAAACCGTCGGCAACCTTCTGGAAAACGCTGCGCGTTATGCCCGTACCACCGTGGAGATCCGTGCCTTCGTCGCACCGGCGGAGGTGCGTGGCAGCGACGACGCGCGCAAGAGCTGGATCGTCATCGAGGTGGAGGACGACGGGCCGGGGCTGGAGCCGGGCGAAATCCGCGAGGCTATGAAGCGCGGGAAAAGGCTCGATGAAAGCAAGCCGGGTACAGGTCTCGGCCTTTCGATCGTCAGCGAAATTGCGTCGGAGTACCAGGGAACCTTCGGGCTTTCGCGGGGTTCCGGCGGCGGTTTGCTGGCGCGCCTCGTGTTGCCGGCTGTCACAAAGGATGTTGCCTGAGGCGGCGGACAATGCAACAAGGGAGGGGCTCGCGAATATGAGGATCGCGGGATGGACGAATTGCCGGGCGGCGTGCCGCCCCATGCGTGAAGAGAGACGGTTCCAGCGGATGAAGACGGGTTTGCGCGGCGCCTTTTTCCCTTTCCTTCTGGCAGCAGCGACGGTTTCGGGATGTACGACCACATCGGGTGGCAAGACGCAGACCCGCGGCACGGTGCCGGCGGGCGCGGGCGTGTATATCACCGCGCTGCAGGGCGGGCTCGTCAGCCGCAATGCCGCAGCCGGGCTTTCCAAGGCCGACATGCAGCGGGCGCTCGAAGCGGAATACCGTGCGCTTGAAGCTGCACCCGGCGGACAGCCGGTCGTCTGGCAGGGCAAGGGCGTCAGCGGATCGGTGGTGGCGGCAGCGCCCTACCAGGTCGGCTCGCAGAACTGCCGGCAGTACAGCCACACGCTGACCGTCGACGGCCGCGATACCGCGACGCGCGGTGCGGCCTGCCGCAATGCGGACGGGGCCTGGACGCCGCTTTCCTGACAACGCTTTGACGGTTGCGGCGAAACGCCTCAAATTTGCGTCATTGTTCCCTGGGGAATTGGAAATGCCGGCGCGTTCCAGTATTTGATCTGTCATGCTTTTCTGGATTCTTGTCGCCATCCTGACGGCCGCGGTCGCCGCCGTCCTGCTCCTTCCCCTGCTGCGCCGCCCCGTGGCGGCTGCGGGCGACGACAGCCATGACGTGGAAGTCTATCGCGACCAGCTGGAAGAATTGAAGCGCGACCAGGCGACGGGCCTGATCGGTGCGACCGAGGCGGAGCTTGCGCGGGCGGAAGTGGCGCGCCGGCTGATCGCCGCCAGCAAGGCCGAGGCGAAGGACCGGGCAAGCCCGGCCGAGCGCCGCAACCTGATGGCGCAGATCTTCGTCATCGTGATGCTGCCCGCCATCGGGCTCTGTCTTTACATCGCGGGCGGGCGGCCGGATCTTCCGGCCCAGCCGCTCGCAGAGCGCCTGGCAAACCCCGGCAACGACATCAACATGCTGATCGCGCGCGCCGAAAACCATCTGGCACGCAATCCGCAGGATGGGGCGGGGTGGGACCTGCTGGCGCCGATCTATTATCGCGGCGGGCGCATGGAGGACGCGGCGAACGCCTTCTCCCAGGCAATCCGCCTGCTGGGCGCCACCCCCGAGCGGCTGGACGGCCATGCGGAAACGCTGATCGCGCTCGCGAACGGCATCGTGACCGCCGAGGCGCGCGTACAGCTCGAACAATCGCTGAAGCTGAAGGCGGACAATCCGCGCGCAAAATATTACCTCGCGCTGGCGCTGGAGCAGGAAGGCAAGAAGCCGGAAGCCCGCGCCGCCTTCGAGGCTCTGGCCAAGGAAGCGCCGGCGGATGCGCCGTGGCTGCCGCTGGTCAACCGGCACATCGCATCCCTGGGGGAAAACCAGCTCGGCAATCCGACGGCAGACGATGTCGCGGCGGCCGAAGGCATGGCGACGGGCGACCGGCAGCAGATGATTGCCGGCATGGTCGAAAGCCTTGCGTCGAAACTTCAGGAAAATCCCGACAATTTCGAAGGATGGATGCGCATCATCCGTTCCTATGTTGTGCTGGATCAAAGGCCGAAGGCCGAGGCTGCTCTACAGACGGCGCTCAAAACCTTCCCGGCGGCGAGCGAGAACGGCAAACAGCTTCTGGCGCTGGCCAAGGACCTATCGATTTCGGCTGAGGGCGGCGGACAATGACACGCAAACAGAAACGCTTGGCGGTGATCGGCGGCGGGGTGGCCTTCCTGGTCGCGGCGGTGCTGCTCGTCATGTTCGCCTTCAGCCAGTCGATCGCCTATTTCTATGTGCCGGGCGATCTCGCCAAGACCAATGTGCCGCCCGGCACGCGCATCCGGCTCGGCGGCCTCGTCGAGAACGGCACGGTGAAGCGCGGCGAGGGCTCGACCATCACCTTCACGGTGACGGACACGCTCTCCACGGTGCCGGTGACCTATACCGGCATCCTGCCCGACCTGTTTCGCGAGGGGCAGGGCGTGGTGGCGGAAGGCGCCTTCGGCACGGACGGGCTGTTCGTCGCCGACACGGTGCTCGCCAAGCATGACGAGACCTATATGCCCAAGGACGTGGCGGACCGGCTGAAGGCGCAGGGCGTGGAACTCTCCGGCAAGGAAACGATCAAATGATCATCGAGCTTGGACACTATGCCTTGGTTCTGGCGCTGGCGACGGTGATCGTCCAGTCCGTGCTGCCGCTGATCGGCACCATCCGGGGCGACCGTTCGCTGATGGCGGTGGCGCCCGCCGCGGCCCTCGCCGGCTTCCTGCTGGTACTCTTCTCCTTCTCGGTGCTCACCTTCGCCTATGTCGTCTCCGATTTTTCGGTGGCGAATGTCTGGGAGAATTCGCATTCGCTGAAGCCGATGATCTACAAGATCTCCGGCGTGTGGGGGAACCATGAGGGCTCGATGCTGCTCTGGCTGCTCATCCTCGTCTTCTTCAGTGCGCTAGTCGCGACCTTCGGCGCCAACCTGCCCGAGCGGCTGCGTGCCAATGTGCTGGCGGTGCAGGGTCTGATTTCGACGGCGTTCGCGCTGTTCATCCTTTTGACGTCCAATCCGTTTCTCCGGCTTTCGCCGGCGCCGGCCGAAGGCAAGGACCTCAATCCGGTGCTGCAGGATATCGGCCTCGCCATTCATCCGCCGCTGCTCTATCTCGGTTATGTCGGCTTTTCCGTCTGTTTCTCCTTCGCCATCGCGGCGCTGATCGACGGGCGGATCGATGCCGCCTGGGCGCGCTGGGTTCGTCCGTGGACGCTCGCCGCCTGGAGCTTCCTGACGGCCGGCATCGCGATGGGCTCCTACTGGGCCTATTACGAACTCGGCTGGGGCGGCTGGTGGTTCTGGGATCCGGTGGAGAATGCCTCGTTCATTCCCTGGCTTGCCGGCACCGCGCTGCTGCATTCGGCGCTCGTCATGGAAAAGCGCGAGGCGCTGAAGATCTGGACGGTGCTGCTCGCCATCCTCACCTTCTCCATGTCGCTGCTCGGCACCTTCCTCGTGCGCTCCGGCGTGCTCACCTCGGTGCATGCCTTCGCGACCGATCCGACGCGCGGCGTGTTCATTCTTGCCATCCTCGTCTTCTTCATCGGCGGCGCGCTGTCGCTCTTCGCCTTCCGGGCCGCGACGCTGAAGGCCGGCGGGCTTTTTGCGCCGATCTCGCGCGAGGGTGCGCTCGTCCTCAACAACTTGATCCTGACAACCGCGGCGGCGACCGTTTTGACCGGCACGCTCTATCCGCTGGTGCTGGAAGCGCTGACGGGCGAGAAGATTTCTGTCGGCCCACCCTTCTTTAACCTGACCTTCGGCTTGCTGATGCTGCCGCTCCTGCTGGCGGTGCCGTTCGGGCCGCTGCTCGCGTGGAAGCGCGGCGACGTGCTTGCGGCCGGCCAGCGGCTGTTTGCGGCGGTCGGCGTCGGCCTTCTGCTGGCGGCGGCCGTGGTCTACGCGCAGAACGGCGGGCCGGTGCTGGCCTATTTCGGGCTTGCCATCGGCTTCTACATGATCACCGGGGCGATCACTGATCTCTGGCTGCGCTCCGGCCTCGGCAAGGTGGCGCGCAACGTCGCCTTCCGCCGCTTCATCGGCCTGCCGGGCTCGGCCTTCGGGGCCGCACTCGCCCATATGGGTGTCGGCGTGATGGTGATCGGCGTCATCGCGGTGACGGCCTTCGAGACGGAACATGTCGTGGAGATGAAGCCGGGCATGCAGGTGGAGGCGGGCGGCTATGTGCTGACCTTCGACGGTATGCGCCGTGGGCAGGGGCCGAACTATTCCGAAGAATCGGGCCACTTCACGGTGGCGCGCGGCGGCGTGACGGTGACCGACGTCTGGTCCTCCAAGCGCCTCTACACCGCGCGCCGCATGCCGACGACCGAGGCGGGCATCCGCACCTTCGGCTTCAGCCAGCTCTATGTGTCGCTCGGCGATGCGATGGCGGATGGCGGCATCGTCGTGCGCGTCTGGTGGAAGCCGATGATCCTGTGCATCTGGCTCGGCGCGCTGATCATGATGGCGGGCGGCGTCGTTTCGCTCTGCGACCGGCGCCTGCGCGTCGGGGCGCCGCAGAAGGTGCGCAAGGTGAAGCCGGTGCTGGAGGCGGCGGAATGATGCGTCGCCTGCTGCTTGCCGTGGCTTTTGTGCTTGCCGCATTCCCGGCCTTTGCCGTCAATCCGGACGAGGTGCTCGCCGATCCGGCGCTGGAGGCGCGTGCACGGGCGCTGTCGTCGCAGCTTCGCTGCATGGTGTGCCAGAATCAGTCGATCGACGATTCGAATGCCGAGCTCGCCCGCGACCTCAGGCTTCTTGTGCGCGAGCGGCTGAAGGACGGCGACAGCGACGAGGCGGTGATAAACTATGTCGTCTCGCGCTACGGTGAATTCGTGCTGCTGAACCCGCGCCTGCGCGGCGAGACGCTGCTGCTCTGGGGCGCGCCGATCGTGCTGTTCCTTGCAGGGGCGGCGGCCATGGTGCTTTTCGTGCGCAAACGCGGCGGCAAGCCGACCGGAACGCCACTTTCAGAAGCGGAAAAGGCCGAACTCGAAAGCGCGCTAAAGCGCGACTGACCCGGAATTCTCCAACATTACGAAAAATTCATGCTGCGGATAGTGCGCCGTAATGTGCGCGAGCCTATCTCTTCTCCATCGGCTGCTGAACGCGGCCATGAAGTGAGAGAAAAGGTGCAAAGAATGTCCAAGATTTCAGCATTCCGTCCCAACCTCAAGACCGTACTGAAGACGACCACCGTCGCCGGACTTGCGGCCGTTATGCTCGCGACCGGCATTCCCGCGCGTGTTACCGAGAGTTTTGCAGAGGCCGTTTCCGTCCAGGCGCCGCAGGTCGCGAGCTTCGCCGACGTCGTCCAGGCCGTCTCGCCGGCCGTGGTTTCCGTTCGCGTCCAGTCCGATATCAAGCCGGCTTCCGATGAGGGCGGCAACAACTTCAGCTTCAATTTCGGCGGTCGCGATCTCGACGAGCTGCCGGACAACCACCCGCTGAAGCGCTTCTTCCGCGAGTTCGGCGGCCAGGACGGCTTCCGCGGCGACCGCGGCCCGGATCGCCGCTTCGGCGATCGCCGTGACCGCAAGCCGCACCTGCGCCCGACCTCGCAGGGTTCCGGCTTCTTCATCTCCGAAGACGGCTACATCGTTACCAACAACCACGTCGTCAATGACGGTTCGGCCTTCACCGTCGTCATGAACGACGGCACCGAACTCGATGCCAAGCTGATCGGCAAGGACAGCCGCACCGACCTCGCCGTGCTGAAGGTCGACGACAAGGACAAGCGCAAGTTCACCTATGTGAGCTTCGCCGATGACAGCCAGATCCGCGTCGGCGACTGGGTCGTCGCCGTCGGCAACCCCTTCGGCCTCGGCGGCACGGTGACGGCCGGCATCATCTCGGCCCGCGGCCGCGATATCGGCTCCGGCCCCTATGACGATTACCTCCAGGTGGACGCTGCCGTGAACCGCGGCAATTCGGGCGGCCCGACCTTCAACCTCAACGGCCAGGTCGTCGGCATCAACACCGCGATCTTCTCGCCGTCAGGCGGCAATGTTGGCATCGCCTTCGCCATTCCGGCTTCTGTTGCCAAGGGCGTCGTCGCCGACCTGATGAAGGACGGCAAGGTCGACCGCGGCTGGCTCGGCGTGCAGATCCAGCCGGTGAGCCGCGACATCGCCGACTCGCTCGGCCTTGCGGATGCCGCCGGTGCGCTCGTCGTGGAGCCGCAGACGGACTCGCCCGGCGCCAAGGCCGGCATCCAGAAGGGCGACGTGATCACGGCGCTCGATGGCGAGCCGGTCAAGGACCCGCGTGACCTCGCCCGCCGTGTCGCCGACATGTCGCCCGGCACCAAGGTCGACGTTTCGGTCTGGCGTGACGGCAAGGCGCAAAACGTCTCGGTCGAGATCGGCACGCTTGCCGGCGAGCAGATCCAGGCCGCCACGGGCACCACCGAGGAAGCCGAACCGGAAGCCCCCGCCAGCGAGCAGGCGCTTGCCGATCTCGGCATCACGGTCACCCCGGACGACAAGGGCCTGACGGTCTCTGCCGTCGACCCGGACTCCGACGCCAGCGACCGCGGCCTGAAGGAAGGCGACCGCATCACCTCCGTCAACAACCAGGCTGTGAAGTCTGCCGACGACGTGGTGAAGGTCATCAACAACGCCCGCAAGGACGGTCGCTCCAAGGCGCTGTTCCAGATCGAGACCAACGACGGCAGCCGCTTCCTGGCACTGCCGATCGAACAGGGCTGAACGGCTCCGTAACCTCGCTCCACGGCGCCGCGAAATCGAAGGGTTTCGCGGCGCTGCCGCATCGGGGTTTCGCGCGTCTAGCCAAGTCCCGCTGAACATGCTGTAAGGTCCGGACGATGAAGATATTGATTGTGGAAGACGATCTGGAGGCGGCCGCCTATCTCTCGAAGGCCTTTCGCGAGGCGGGCATCGTGCTCGACCATGCGAGCGACGGCGAAAGCGGCCTCTTCCTCGCCACCGAGAACAGCTATGACGTGCTGGTCATCGACCGCATGCTGCCGCGCCGTGACGGCCTGTCGGTGATCTCCGAGCTGCGCCGCCGCAACATCCACACGCCCGTGCTGATCCTCTCGGCGCTTGGCCAGGTCGACGATCGGGTGACCGGGCTTCGCGCCGGCGGCGACGATTATCTGCCGAAACCCTACGCGTTCAGCGAGCTTCTGGCCCGCGTCGAGGTGCTCGGGCGTCGCAAGGGCACGCCGGAGCAGGACATGGTCTACCGCGTCGGCGATCTGGAACTCGACCGGCTGTCCCACACCGTCAAGCGCGCCGGCAAGGAGATCCTGCTCCAGCCGCGGGAATTCCGCCTGCTCGAATATCTGATGAAGAATGCCGGCCAGGTGGTGACGCGCACCATGCTGCTGGAAAACGTCTGGGATTATCATTTCGACCCGCAGACCAATGTCATCGACGTTCATGTCTCGCGGCTGCGCTCGAAGATCGAAAAGGATTTCGACCAGCCGCTGCTGCGCACCGTGCGCGGCGCCGGATACATGATGAAGGACGAGGCGGCGGGCTGACCTCATGCATCGGATGCTCGGCCGGCTGACCGCTCTCTACCGAACCACGGCGGTGCGCCTTTCCGCGGTCTATCTGCTGCTGTTTGCCACCTGCGCGGCCTTCCTCGTTTTCTACGTCTCCTCCATGTCGGAAAACCTGCTGCAGCAGCAGATGCGCGAGGCGGTGGCGCAGGAGACCGAGCAGATCGAGCGCGTCTTCGACAACAATGGCATGAACGGCCTGCTGCGCACGCTGGAGCGGCGCTCGCGCCAGCCCGGCGCCAATCTCTACGTCATCGCCAGCCCGACCGGCGAGGTGCTGGCCGGCAACGTGGCCTCGCTGCAACCCGGCGTGCTGGACACCGAGGGCTGGACGGAGACGCCGTTCCGTTATCAGCGCTACCAGGAAGAGGCGCGCGGCAACAACCGCCCCATGGCCTATGCGCAGGTGAGCGTGCTGTCCAACGGGCTGCGCGTGCTCGTCGGCCGCGATCTCGGCGAGCCGGAGAATTTCCGCAACCTGGTGCGCCAGGCGCTGATGGTGGCGCTCGGCGTCATGGGCGTCGGCGCGCTCGCCATCTGGTATCTCATCGGCCGCAATGCGCTGAAGCGCATGGACCGCATGTCCGGCGCCAGCCAGCGCATCATGGCGGGCGACCTTTCGCAGCGCCTGCCGACGAGCGGCTCCGGCGACGAGTTCGACCGGCTGTCCGAATCGCTCAACACCATGCTCGGCCGCATCGAGAAGCTGAACGAGGGCCTGAAGCAGGTCTCCGACAATATCGCGCACGACCTGAAGACACCGCTGACGCGGCTGCGCAACAAGGCGGAGGCGGCGCTTGCCGGCGGCGAAAAGACCGATCACCGCACGGCGCTGGAGGAGATGATCACCGAATCCGACCAGCTCATCCGCACCTTCAATGCGCTCTTGATGATCTCCCGCGTCGAGGCCGGCCAGGCGCCGGCGGAAATGAGCGCGATCGACATCAGCGGCATCGCGCATGACAGCGCCGAGCTCTACGAGCCGGTGGCCGAGGATTGCGGGCTGAAGCTCGTGACTGACATCGCCGACGGCATCGAGATCACGGGCAATCGCGAGCTCGTCGGCCAGGCGCTCGGCAACCTCATCGACAATGCGGTGAAATATGCCGAGGGCAGCGGCGGCGAGCCGGAAATCCGCATTTCGCTTGCGCTCCGGGAGGGCGACGTCGTGCTCTCGGTTTCCGATAGCGGTCCCGGCGTGCCGGAGGAAAAGCGCGACGACGTGGTGAAGCGCTTCGTGCGCCTCGATGCCAGCCGCTCCAAGCCCGGCACAGGCCTCGGCCTGTCGCTCGCCGTCGCCGTCATGGAGATGCATCACGGTCGGCTGGAGCTCGATTCCACCCATCCGGAACGGGAAAACAATCGGGGGCTGACGGTCCGCATGGTTTTCCCCGTCGTTGTGGACTGATACAGCTCTTCGGCAACGAGCGAGCAAAAGCTCTTGCTGAGGAGACATCATGAGCGCAACGGAAACGACGCGGTTTTCCGATCTTTCGACGAGCCCGATCCGGCCTTTGAGCCAGGCGGAGGTCAAGTCGGTGCTCTCCGATCTCAAGGATTGGGGCAGGGACCACGCCGCCATCGCCAAGCTCCTCGGTGAGGACGGGCCGCTCAGGGACTTCATCGTCGCGGCCTTTTCCCTCTCGCCCTATCTGCGCGACACCGCGCGCATCGACCCCGGCCTGCTCGTCCGCGCGCTCGAAGAGCCGATCCTGCCCGCCATCGAGGCCGCGATCGACCGTGCGCGAAACGCCTGGCAACCGGCCGGCGAGGTGACGGAGGCCATGCTGATGACCCGGCTGCGCGTCGCCAAGCGCGAGGTCGCCTTCCTCACCGCGCTCGCCGACCTTGCCCGGATTTTTGACGCGCGCCGGACCACTGCGCTGCTGACCGACCTTGCGACCGCCGCGACCTCCGCCGCCATCGACCATCTCCTCCTCTCGGCGCATGACAGCGGCAAGCTGAAACTGCCCGATCCCGCGCATCCGAGCGACAGGTCGGGCCTCATCGTGCTCGGCATGGGCAAGCTCGGCGCCTCGGAACTCAACTATTCCTCCGATATCGACCTCGTCATCTTCTTCGATCCGATGGCGCAGATCGCGGTCGATGCAAACGAAGCCGTCGAGACCTTTTCCCGCCTCGTGCGCCGGCTGATCCGCATCATGCAGGAGCGCACCGGCGACGGTTATGTCTTCCGCACCGACCTGCGCCTCCGGCCCGATCCGGGCGCCACGCCGCTTGCCATCTCGGTCGATTCGGCCATGCTCTATTACGAGGGCAGGGGGCAGAACTGGGAGCGCGCCGCCTTCATCAAGGCGCGGCCGATCGCCGGCGACATCAAGGCCGGTGAGGCTTTCCTGAAGGACCTCATCCCCTTCGTCTTCCGCAAATATCTCGATTATGCGGCGATCGCCGACATCCATTCGATCAAGCGGCAGATCCATGTGCACAAGGGCCATGGCGAGATCGCGGTCAAGGGCCACAACGTCAAGCTCGGCCGTGGCGGCATCCGCGAGATCGAGTTTTTCGTGCAGACCCAGCAATTGATCGCCGGTGGCCGCGTGCCGGCGCTCAGGCTGCGTGCCACCGAGCCGATGCTTTCGGAACTCGCGAAGGCCAACTGGATCGACGCGGCGACGGCCGGGGAATTGACTGAAGCCTACTGGTTCCTGCGCGATGTCGAGCATCGCATCCAGATGGTGCGCGACGAGCAGACCCATCTTCTGCCGGAAACGGAAGCCGAGCTGAAGCGCATTGCCTTCATGCTGGGTTTCGAGGACACGGCCGGCTTTTCCGCCAAACTGGTTTCGGTGCTGAAGACCGTCGAGCGGCGTTATGCGGCGCTGTTCGAGCAGGAGGCGAAACTCTCGTCGGAGACCGGCAATCTCGTCTTCACCGGCCAGAAGGACGATCCGGATACGTTGGAAACGCTGAAGCGCCTCGGCTTCGAGCGCCCCGCCGACATTTCCCGCACCATCCGCACCTGGCATTACGGCCGCTACCGCGCCACGCAATCCGTCGAGGCGCGCGAGCGGCTGACGGAGCTGACGCCGCAGCTTCTCAGCGTCTTCGGCGAGAGCAAGCGGGCGGACGAGGCGCTGCTGCGCTTCGACAGTTTCATCTCCGGCCTGCCGGCGGGCATCCAGCTCTTCTCGCTGCTCGGCAACAATCCCGCACTGCTGTCCCTCATCGTCAACATCATGTCGTCCGCGCCGCGGCTTGCCGAGGTGATCGCGGCAAAACCCCATGTCTTCGACGGCATGCTCGACCCGAGCCTGCTCGCCGAACTGCCGACGCGCGCCTACCTCTCCGAGCGCATCGATGGTTTCGTCTCCGGCGCCCGGCACTATGAGGAAATCCTCGACCGCCTGCGCATCATCGCCGCCGAACAGCGCTTCTTGATCGGCATCCGGCTCCTGACCGGCGCCATCACCGGCAAGCAGGCCGCCCGCGCCTTGACCCATGTCGCGGACCTCATCGTCGCCGCCGCGCTGAAGGCGGTGCTGGAGGAGATCGAGGCGGCGCATGGCAAATTCCCCGGCGGGCGCGTGGCGCTGGTCGGCATGGGCAAGCTCGGCAGTTTCGAGCTGACCGCCGGCTCCGACATCGACCTCATCCTGCTCTACGACCACGACGCCGACGCGTTCGAATCGGATGGCGCCAAGCCGCTCGACAACATCAAATATTTCACCCGAATCACGCAGCGGCTGATCGCGGCACTCTCCGCCCCGACCGCCGAAGGCGTGCTCTACGAGGTCGACATGCGCCTGCGCCCCTCCGGCAACAAAGGCCCGGTCGCGACCCGCATCACCTCCTTTGCGAAGTACCAGATGGAGGAGGCGTGGACCTGGGAACACATGGCGCTGACCCGCGCCCGCGTGCTCTCAGGCGACGAGAGCCTTGCGGCGGAGGCGCAGGCGATTTTCGCCTCCGTGCTCGGGCGCAAGCGCGAGGTCGGCAAGATCGCCAAGGACGTCGCCGAAATGCGAACGCTCATCGACCAGGAAAAGCCGCCGAAGGACATCTGGGACCTGAAGCTCATTGCCGGCGGGCTGATCGACATCGAGTTCATCGCCCAGTTCCTGGCGCTCGTGGCGCCGGCGAAGGGGGCGGCGCAGCCGGACAAGGTGCTGCCGACGGCCGACGCGCTGGCGCTGTTGGGTGCCGAAATGATGGACCCGAACGACCTCGACACGGTGCAGAAGGCGCTGACGCTCTATACGGAGATTTCGCAGATCGTGCGTCTCTGCATCGACGGCGGTTTCGACCCCAAGGAGGCCCCCGCCGGCCTTATCGACCTCGTCTGCCGCGCTGGAGACTGCCCGGACCTGCGCACGCTGGAAGCCGAAATCCGCCGGCTGTCCAAGGCCGTGCGCAAGATTTTCCAGGCGACGGTCAAGGGCTGACCGTCGCGGTCTTCACGCCGCCACGAGATGCAGCGCCGCCAGCCGTTCCCGGTCGGGAATGCGCACGGAGATGATCGTGCCCTTGCCTTCCAGCGAGCGGATGCGCATGGCGCCGCCGTGCAGGTGGGCGAGGGAGCGGGAGATGGCGAGGCCGAGGCCGGAGCCGCCCTTGCTCTTGGCATATTGGCTCTGCACCTGCTCGAAGGGCTGGCCGATCTTCTGGAGGGCGGATTTCGGGATGCCGATGCCGGTATCGGCGATGGTGAGCGTCACCGCGCCATCCACCCGGCGCGCCCGCACTTCCACCTCGCCGCCGGCATTGGTGAACTTCATGGCGTTCGACAGGAGGTTCAGCAAGATCTGCTTCATGGCGCGCCGATCGGCAACCGTCAGCAGATTGTCCGGATAGGCCTGGCGCACCTGAATGTGCTTCTTCTCCGCCTGCAACATGGTGAGCCGCAGCGTCTCCTCGATCAACGGCGCCAGATCGATCGTCTCGCAGCTCACGCGCATATGGCCGGCCTCGATCTTCGACATGTCGAGGATATCGCTGATGACGTTCAGGAGGTGTTTGCCGCTCTCGTGGATGTCGCGGGAATATTCGCGGTACTTGTCCGAGCCGATCGGGCCGAACATCTGGTTTTGCAGGATTTCGGAGAAGCCCAAGATGGCGTTGAGCGGCGTGCGCAGCTCATGCGACATGTTGGCGAGGAATTCGGATTTTGCGCGGTTCGCCGCCTCGGCGCGTTCCTTTTCCGCCTGGTAATTGGCGTTGGCGACCGAGAGTTCCGATTTCTGCCGCTCCAGCTTGGCGCGGGACGCCGAAAGGTCGCCGATGGTTGCCATCAGCCGGCGCTCGGATTCGCGCAGGCGCACCTGGTGGCGCTTCATCATGGTGATGTCGGTGCCGACGGAGACGAGGCCGCCGTCACGGGTGCGCCGCTCGTTGATCTGCAGCCAGCGCTCGTCGGCAAGCTGCACTTCGCTGGTCTGCGAGGCGCCGGTGCCATCCGCATCGGCGATGCGCCGCTCGATGACCGGGCGGGCGGCCGCGGCATGCACCGCCGCGCGCTCGGTGCCGGGCACCAGCACGTCGTCAGGAAGGCCGTAGGCCTGCTGGTAATGCGCATTGCACATGACGAGCCGGTCGCTCTTGTCCCACAGCACGAAGGCCTCGGACGTGCATTCGATGGCGTCGGCAAGGCGCTGGTCGGCTTCCTGGTAGCGCTGGGCGAGCCGGTGCTGCTCGGTCACGTCCATGGCGATGCCGATCATGTGCATGCGGCCGGAGGCCATGCGGATGAGCTGGGCGCGGGCGCGCAGCCACACATAGTGCCCCTCGGCATGGCGCATACGAAACACCTGATCGACCTGCTTGGCCTCGCCGCGGGCGACGGCGCGTGCGACCTGGTAGATGCCGTCGTCGTCGGGGTGCATCAGGCGCGCCGCATCGCCGAAGGACAGCACGCTGTCGCGCGCCGGCATGCCGAGCATTTCGTACATGGAGCGCGACCAGAACAGCCGTCGGCTGGTGAGGTCGAAATCCCACAGGCCGCAGCGGCCGCGGGCGAGCGCCGTCTCGACGCGCAGGTTGGATTCCGCGAAGATCGCATCCGCATCGCGGGCGCGCTTCGCCTGGATATAATAGGCGTAGAGGATGACGAGCAGGATCGCCGAAATGCCGGAGAACAGCGTGACGTTCAGCGCCACCTCGTCGCGCCAGAACACCGCGAGCTGCCCCAGCGGATTGGCGACGATGATGAAGCCGCCCTTCTTGGGCATCTGCACGAGCGAGGCGTAATATTCCTCGCCGCCGACGCGGGCGCGGAAGACGCCGGCCTGCTCGCCGAAATACTGGCTGGCCGCCAGCTCGGGCGAGAAGCGCGCAAGCGACTGGCCGACATACTGCGCCGCCGCAAGCGACGCGCCGAAGACGTGCCCCTTCTCCTCGACGAAAAGCACCAGCCCGCCCGGCTGCATGCGGTCCTGCGGCAGGTTGAGGGTGAGCGCCGCCTCGACCGCCATGCGGTCGGATTTCGCGAGGCTGTCGGCCATGCGGCCGGAGAAGACGGCGCCAACGGCCAGTGCCGTCAACGAGGTCGTGTCGCGTACGCTCGTGTCCATCCGGTCGTGCTCGACCAGGATACCGACCATGCGCGAGATGGCCACCACGAACAGGAAGGCGATGATCAGGATCGGTATCGACCGCTTCAGCACGGGCTCGGCCCGTGTCAGATGCCGTGCGGCAGGTCCGGCGAATATCTTCGCCTGTCCCGTCAGTTCATCTTCCCAGGCCGCCATTCCCGGAAATTTGAGACGAGTCCACCCGCCGGCTGCGCGTCCTCGTTGCGCGTCCGCCATAGTCTTAAACCTTGTACCTTTTCGTGATTCGGCGCGCCGCTCGCCCGAATCTACCCTAATGAATCAATTGTGATTCCGCTTGTCCAGAGGAAAGGGTTAAAGTTTTTTAACCATTTCTTATGGTTGGGATTTTGCATTTGCCGACGGGGTGTCCGTGCCGGGTTCGGCTCCGATCGGACGACGCGGACCGGCCTCCGTCTCCTTCCATTCCTTCAGCATCGCCGCGCGCCGGCGCGGAAAACGCTCTTCAAGCATGGCGAGCGCCAGCATCCGCTCCGTGCGAAAATGCCTGTAGCCCTGCCGCGATTCGCACCAGGCGACCAGCATCCTCGTGTCCTCGAAATAGCCGAGCGCCACGGGCCAGATGGTTCGTTCCGAAAGCGCGCCGACACTGTCGGCATAGGAGAGCCGCAGCTTTCGCTCCCGTCGGATCGCCGTGCGGATCAGGGCGAGATCGACGATTTCGCTGTCGACGATGCGCCGCGGCCCGACAAGCAGCGCCGTATTCTCCAGCTCCTCGCGCAGTTCCGCCGGCAGCACCGCGGAAATCTTGGCAAGGGCGTCCGTCGCGGCCTTCGTCACGGGGGCGTCGGCGAATTTCTGCACCCAGCGGAAACCGAGCATCAAGGCTTCCAGCTCCCCCTGCGAGAACATCAGGGGCGGGAGCATGAAGCCGGGGCGCAGGATGTAGCCGACGCCGGGCTCCCCCTCGATATCGGCGCCCTGCGCCTGTAGCGAGGCGATGTCGCGGTAGAGCGTCCGGATGCTGATGCCGAGCTCGCCGGCAAGCGTGGCGCCGCTCACCGCATGGCGGTGGCGTCTCAGGACCTGGAGGAGAGCGAGTAGTCTTTCGGATCGGGCCATGGCAACATACTGCCAGTTTTTGGCAGCGGTGTCGCCTAAAGATCATCCCGTCAACGCAAACAAAGGACGATCCCCATGACGGCTCCCAATCTCCTCATTCTCTACGTCGAAGACGCGGCAGCGAGCGGCCTGTTTTACGAAAAGCTGTTTGCCCATGCGCCGGTGGCGCAGTCCCCGGGCTTTGTCGCATTCCGGTTCGAGAACGGCCTTGGCCTCGGCCTGTGGTCGACCAGCTCCTCGGAATTCGTCTCCTCGGGCACCGGGCACCGTAGCGAAATCGCCATCGTCGCGGAGGACAATGCGTCCATCGACCGGCTTCACGATGAATGGCGCGCGGCCGATGTCGCGATCGAGCAGCCGCCGTTCAACGCGGTCTTCGGCCGCACCTTCGTCGCGCTCGATCCGGATGGCCACCGCATCCGCGTCTGCCCACCGGCCAATTAACCGAGGGGGCTAGAACAATTCCGGTAAACCCGGAATTGTTCTAGGATATTGTTGTACCGCATTATCCGACGCCGAAGCGATTCCGCTTCGGCTGGAAATGCTCTAGCCCTTCAGCATGCGCTCCACGATGTCCGACACGTCGGACGACAGCTTTTCGCCCGCGGCGATGCTGCGCAACGCGTTGCGGGCGTGGTCGGAGCGCACTTCCTCCAGCGCGCGCCAGGAGCGCATGGAGGTGAGGATGCGGGCGGCGAGCTGCGGGTTCTTCGGGTCGATTTCCAGGATCTGCTCGGCAAGGAACCGGTAGCCTGCGCCGTCCGCCCGGTTGAAGCCGGTCGGGTTGGAGAAGGCGAAGGTGCCGACGAGCGCGCGCATGCGGTTCGGGTTCGTCTTGTTGAAAAGCGGGCTTTCCATCAGCGCCTTGATGCGCTCCAGCGCGCCATCGCCCGGAATGGTCGACTGGATGGAGAACCACTTGTCGATGACCAGCGCATTGTCGGCAAAGCGCGCGCGGAAGGTTTCGAGCGCTGCCGCCGTCTCCGGCGCATCGGGGAAGCGGTGGGCGAGCACGGTGAGTGCCGCGCTGAGGTCCGTCATGTTGTCGGCCGCCGCGAAAGCTTCCACGGCGCGGGCCGGCGTGCCGTCGGCGACGGCGAGATAGGCAAGCGCCGCATTGCGCAACGCCCGGTGGCCGGCGCCTTCCGCATCCGGCGTAAAGGCACCTTCGATGCGGTGACGGTCGAACAGGTCTGCGAAGACGGCGGGGTTGCGGTTCGCCACGAAAGCGAGCACGGCCTCGCGGCCGGTGCGGATGGCGTCAGGATCATTGTTGCTGCCGAGCTCGCGCGCGACGTCGGATTCGGACGGTAGCGCGAGCGCCTGTGCCCGGAAGGCGGGCTCCAGCGTCTCGTCGCCGGCAATGGCGATCAGCGTATCGGCAAGCACCGGGTTCGTCTCGACCGACGTGCCGGCGCGCGCCTTGCGTGCCGCATCCACGAGATTGGGAAGCGCCAGGTCGTTCAGCGCCTGCCAGCGGGCGAAGAGATCGCTGTCATGGCGCGCGATATGGGCGAGGTCGGCCGGGGCCTGCTCGAAATGCAGGTTGATCGGTGCCGAAAAACTGCGGTTGAGCGAAACGACCGGACGCGAGGTAACGCCGGAGAAGGTCACCGTCTGGCGGCGCTCCTTGAGGTGCAGCACGTCGCCGGTCACCTCGGCGCCGCTCGTGGCGGGCGTCACCTCCGAGCCGTCGGCGGAGATCAGGCCGAAGCGCAGCGGAATGTGCATCGGCTCCTTCGTGCTCTGGCCCGGCGTCGGCGGGATCATCTGTTCCAGCGACAGCGTGAATTCGCCCTTGCCCTGGTCGTAGCTCGACGAGACGCTGACCAGCGGCGTGCCGGCCTGATGGTACCAGAGCGCGAACTGTGCGAGGTCGACGCCGTTCGCCTCCTCGAAGCATTTGACGAAATCCTCGATCGTCGCGGCATCGCCGTCATGACGCTCGAAATAGAGGTCCATGCCCTTCTTGAAACCGTCCCGGCCGACGATGGTCGCGATCATGCGCGTCACCTCGGAGCCCTTTTCGTAGACGGTCGTCGTGTAGAAGTTGTTGATTTCGCGGTATTTCGTCGGGCGAACGGGATGGGCGAGGGGGCCGGCATCTTCCGGAAACTGTTCCGACTTCAGGTGCCGCACCTCGGCGATGCGCTTGACGGCGCGCGAGCGCTGGTCGGCGGAGAATTCGTGGTCGCGATAGACCGTCAGGCCTTCCTTCAGGCACAGCTGGAACCAGTCGCGGCAGGTGACGCGGTTGCCCGTCCAGTTGTGGAAATATTCGTGCGCGATGATCGCCTCGATATTCGCATAGTCCTGGTCGGTCGCGATTTCCGGGTCGGCGAGCACGTATTTGTCGTTGAAGACGTTGAGCCCCTTGTTCTCCATGGCGCCCATGTTGAAGTCGGAGACGGCGACGATCATGAAGATGTCGAGGTCGTATTCGCGGCCGAACACCTCCTCGTCCCACTTCATCGAGCGCTTCAGCGCGTCCATGGCATAGGCCGCGCGCGGCTCCTTGCCGTGCTCGACATAGATCTTCAGCGTGACCTCGCGGCCGGACAGCGTGGTGAACGTGTCTTCCACGACGCCGAGATCGCCGGCGACCAGCGCGAAGAGGTACGAGGGCTTCGGATGCGGATCGAACCAGGCGGCGAAATGCTTGCCTTCGCCGTAACCCGCGCCGCCCAAAAAGTTGCCGTTGGACAAGAGCAGCGGGCAGCTCGCCTTGTCGGCAATGATGTTGACCGTGTAGACGGCCAGCACGTCCGGCCGATCGGGGAAATAGGTGATGCGGCGGAAACCTTCCGCTTCGCACTGCGTGCAGTAAACGCCGTTCGTGCGGTAGAGGCCCATCAGCTGGGTGTTGGCCTCCGGATTGATCATCGTGGTGATGGTGATCTCGAAGGGCTCGGTCGCCGGCAGCTCGCGGATGGTCAGGCTGTCCGGCGTCGCATCGTAGCGCGCGGCATCAAGCTCCATCTGGTCGAAGAGCAGGCCGGTCATGACGAGCTCGTCGCCGTCAAGAACCAGCGGTGCCGCAAGATCGGCACCTTCGCGGCGATGGAAGATCAGCCGCGCCTCGACCTTCGTCTCCGTCGGATCCAGTTCGAAGGTCAAATCGACGCGCTCGAGAACAAAGTCGGTCTGGCGATAATCTGCCAGATGAATGATCCGGCCGTTCTCTGTCCGCATGGATATGTCCTGCATTTTTGCCGTCCGGCCCGAATCGTTCTGTGCAACGCTATGGGCTACAAGGACGGTCTGCCCCCAGTTCCATGGATAGATATGCTTATTCGCTTAACATCTCATTTCCAGCCGACCCCCATTCACAATTTTGTGCCTTGTTGGCACAGAAGGTCCGGCTGGCGCCTGATCGCCAGGTTCCGATCAAAAATATCCGCGACGCATCACCAGAATTGATCCCATCCGGCGGTCAATCCCGCTAGACTTGCAATCCTCTGTATCGGTTCTCCGGTCTCTCTCAACGCCTGATGCCACGGCCAGCCGGTCGTGACGAGTTCCCCATGGACATGCCATACCCGAACCCCATGCGGGGCATTTTCCTCAAGGTTGCCTCCGTGGTGATCTTCCTCTGCATGTCCACGCTCATCAAGGCGGCCGGCAAGGATCTTCCGGCCGGGCAGATCACCTTCCTGCGCTCCGCCTTCGCCATGGTGCCGATCATCGTCTTCCTGGCAGCGCAGGGCCAGTTGCGCGGCGCGTTTCGCACCAACGACATTTTCGGTCATTTCAAGCGCGGCATCATCGGCATCCTCTCCATGGGCTTCGGCTTCTACGGCCTCGTGCACCTGCCGCTGCCGGAATCGATCGCGCTCGGTTATGCGCTGCCGCTCGTCACCGTGGTCATCGCCGCCGTCTTCCTCAAGGAGAAGGTCGGCATCTATCGCTGGTCAGCCGTTCTCGTAGGGCTGGTGGGTGTGGCCATCATCAGCTGGCCGCGCCTGACGCTGTTTCGCGATGGCGGCTTCGGCTCGTCGGAGGCGATGGGCGCGCTGGCCATGCTGGCCTTCGCTGTGCTCGGCTCCATCGCCATGGTGCTGGTGCGCAAGCTCGTGCAGACCGAACGCACGCCGACCATCGTGCTCTATTTCTCGCTCTTCGCGTCGATCTTCTCGCTCGGCACGCTGCCGTTCGGCTGGGCCGAGCTGAGCTGGCAGGCGCTTGGCCTGATGGCGCTTGCCGGCTTCTGCGGTGGCATCGCACAGATCATGCTGACGCAGAGCTATCGTTATGCGGATGTCTCCACCATCGCGCCGTTCGAATATACCTCGATCGTGCTCGGCCTGATCATCGGCTATTTCCTGTTCGGCGACGTGCCGACCGGAACCATGCTGACCGGCACCGCCATCGTCGTGGTCGCCGGCATCTTCGTCATCCTGCGCGAGCACCAGCTCGACCTCAAGCGCCGCGCGGCGCTGAAACACCAGACCCCTCAGGGCTGACGCCAGTCCGGCGTGGTCGTGTCCTCCAGGCGCTCCTCCGTGACCGCATCCGGCTGAAGGGCGCCGGCGGCGGCATCCGCACCCAGCGGCTGCGCGGTCATCGCCTGGAAATCCGTCTTGGCGACAAGGCCGTCATTCGCCTCCCGCCGGCTGATGCGCCAGGCGGCATAGGCGCAATAAAGCAGGAAATAGACCGCCAGCACGACGAAGAGGGAGCCCGGCCCGAAGCGGTCCATGATCGGCCCGACCATCAGCGGTCCGGAAATTGTCCCGACCCCATAGACGATCATCATGCCGGAGGAGACCTCGACATATTCGTCCGGCTGCGCGCGGTCGTTCGCGTGCGCGACGTTGAGCGCATAGATCGGAAAGATGACCGAGCCGACGAAGGCGGCGACGATGTAGAGCAGCACGGGCGACCCGCCGGCGACGAAAGCCATGGCAAGGCAGGAGAGCGTGCCGACGAGGCCGCAGGCGACCATGACGAGGCGGCGGTCCATGCGGTCGGAGGCGCGGCCGATCGGGATCTGCGCGATGGCGCTGCCGAGCAGCACGCAGGCGAGCAGCGTGGCGCCCTCGGCCGTCGAAAGGCCGATGCGCTGGGTGAACACGCCGCCGAGGTTCAGCCAGGCGCCGGAGAGCGCACCGGCAAGAAAGGCGCCGACGACGGCGACGGGCGAGCGCCGGTAGAGTTTTGCCACGTCGAACCGCGCCTGCGTCGGCGGTGCCGGCAGCGGCGAGGAGGTGAGCGCCGTCGGCAGCAGCGCCACGGAGAAGATGATACCGCAGAGAATGAAGAGTGAGGTGTTGGACGGGTCGCCGAGCGGTACGAGATATTGCCCGCCGATCGTGCCGACCATGGTGGTGATCAGGTAGACGGAAAAGATCGAGCCGCGGTTCTCATTGGTCACCCGCTCGTTCAGCCAGCTTTCGATGATGAGATAGCTGCCGGAAATGGCAAAACCCGACATGGCACGAAACAGCATCCAGGCGCGCCAGTCGACCACGAGCGCGCAGAGCAGGATGCCGATGGCGAGCAGCGTGATCAGCGCCACGAAGACGCGCACATGGCCGACAAGCAGCACGAATTTCGGCGTGACGATGCAGGAGAGCGTGAAACCGATCGTGTAGCCGGTGGCGATCATCGAGATCGTTTGCGTCGACCATCCCTCCGCGACCGCGCGCACCGGCACGACATAACTTTGCAGCCCGAAGGCCACCATCATCAGCAGGGTGGACAGCATCAGGCTGAGAATGGAGACGAGGCTCGCCAGCATGGGGGCTCCGCAGGAGTGGCGCCGCGCGGCGCGTTCAGTGTGCGAGTGTCGCTCTATTGCGGACGCGTTGCGCTGTCCACTGCGACAGCGGCTGACGTAAAAAACAGGAAGATCGTCGGGAAGGTTCAGGAGGGGCGCGAATTCCCGGCACGGTTGTGCTAAAGGGAACTGTCGAGGCGAAAGCCTCGGCACATTGAAAGGAGGTGAGACGCTTGAAATTCCGGCTTACGGTTGTCGTCAGGGTGTTCGGTTGGCGCCTGACACTGACGATGACTCGCTAAGAAAAGGAGATCGGGCTTCGGCCCGGTCTCCACCGGAGGCAAAGACGTCTCACCTCCTCACGAGGGAAACATTACCACAGTGCCGGCGGCTTTCAAAGCCGCAGTCGGCCGTCAGTTGGGCAGGAAGGCCTTGAGCGGGTCGCGGCGCTGCGCCGCATCGCGCGGCAGCGAGGCCAGCACGGAATATTCCCGGGCGGCGTTCACGGCGGCGCGGATGTCGGCAATGTCGGACATCAACTTGCGAAAGGCGGCCATGGTTTGCTCCTGGGTTCGGGTTGCATCGGGCGGCGCCGTGTGGCGCAGCACCCGCGTATCAGCGCTGGATGAACTCGGAGAAGAGCTGAACGGGGCGGTTGATACGGGCGAAGCCGGTGGCCGTGAGCTGCTCGTTGGCCGGGGCAGCGATGCCGCCGAAACCATGGCCGGCGCGAAGACCGGAGTGGCGGAGCGTCTCGAAGCTCGAATGGATGGGCCGAAAGCGGGCGGCGGTCATAGGTCTGTTCCTTAAATCCTGTCCTCCCGTGCTCTTATATTGCGCCGCAACATGAATTTTGCAATGCGACATTCTGCCCGGCAGATATGTGCAATTCGCATGGCTGTTGAAACAATTTGTTCATGCTTGAGGCAGAATCGCGACCCATTCCGGGACGACCCGCAGGTGCCGATCGCCAAGTCATTGAAAAGACTGAGGGAGGCCGTCTATCTAGCCGCTGAGCCCTGCACGAAAAGCGAGCAGATCCTGCCAGGCGAGGCGCTTGCTGATCGGCGCCGTCGCCAGATCCTGCGGGTGCAAAGTCGCAAAAGCCGGGATATTTCGGCCGGAAATCGTGATCTCCCGCCATTCGCCGCGCAATTGATGGATCGTATCGTTCGAGCGGAACAGGAATCGCGCGGCAAAATTGCCGAGCACGAGCAGATGATTCGGCTCGGCGAGCGCGATCTGCCGCTCGATGAAGGGGCGGCAGATATCCGCCTCGCGCTGCGACGGCGGCCGGTTGCCCGGCGGCCGCCAGGGCACGACATTGGTGATGAGAAGGTCGGCGCGGGCGAGCCCGATGCCGGCGAGCATGCGGTCGAGCATCGCGCCCTGCCGGCCGGAGAAGGGCTGGCCGTCGCGGTCGTCCTCGGCATTTGGCATGGCGCCGATCACCATGACGGCGGGTTTGGCCTTGCCCTCGGCAAAGACGAGGCAGCGGGCGCTGGTCTTGAGGTTGCAGCCGTTGAAGGCCTCCATTGCGGTGCGCAGTTCATCGAGTGAGCGCGCGCTGCTGGCGGCAAGCTCGGCTTCGGCCACCGCCTGACCGTCCGGGATCGCGACATTCGGCAGGGGAGCGGCCGCCGCGGGTCGCGGCTGTTCCTGCCGCGCGGGCGCCTGCCGGGCCGGTGCTTGCGGCGCGGGCGCTGCCTCGCGCTGCGGGACTACGCCGCGCGCAGCGCGCATCGCCTCGAATTCGGCGATGCGATCGACCGCCTCTTCTTCCAGCAGCCATTCCACGCCCGCATCCGCATAGAAATGCAGGAGCGATCGAAGCTGGTCGGGGTTGAGGTCTCGCGCGGTGTTCATGCCCTGCACCTTAGCGAAGCGAACCCGGCGAGGAAAGCGCCGCGCTCACGCCGCCCATTCGGCGACGTCGTCGCTTTCGCCGATCAACGCCAGGCCGTGGGCGATGGAGAGCAGTTCGCCGCCGCTCTCGATCTTGCCCTCATCGAAGCGGCGGGTGAAGATGCGCCGCACGGCCGGCACGAAGGATGTGCCGCCGGTGAGAAACACCTTGTCGATGGCATCAGGCGCCGTGTTGGTCTTCTCCAGCACCTCGTCGAGCGCGCCTTCGATGCGGGCGAGGTCTGGCGCAATCCACTCTTCGAAATCGGCGCGCTTGACCGTCTTGTGGCCGGCGCTGCCGAGCGGCGGGAAATGGAATTCCGCCTCGTCCGCCCCGGAAAGCGCCATCTTGGTCGCCGAAATCGCCTGGTAGAGCGGATAGCCCTCGTCATGCTCGACGAGATCGATGAAGAGCTCCAGCTTTTCCGGCTCGATCGCCGAGCGGACCAGCGACTTGAGATCGGTGAACTCGCGCGTCGTCTTGAAGATAGACAGCTGGTTCCAGCGGGCGAAGTTGGCGTAGTAGCCGGAGGGCACCTCCAAGAGCTTGTCGAAGCTTTTGAAATAGGTGCCCTTGCCGATTTCCGGCGCCACGAGATGGCTGATCATCCTCGAATCGAAATGGTCGCCCGCAATGCCGACACCCGAATGGCCGATCGGCGTTGCCGACAACTGGCCTGCCTTGCGCTCGAAGCGGATCAGCGAATAGTCCGTCGTGCCGCCGCCGAAATCGGCGACCAGCACGGTGGCATCGCTCTTCAGCGTTTGCGCGAAATAATAGGCGGCCGCGACGGGCTCGTAGACATAGTGGATTTCCGGAAAGCCGAGCCGGGTCAGCGCCGCATTGTAGCGTTCGAGCGCCAGTGCCGGGTCCGGGCTTGCGCCGGCGAACTGCACCGGCCGCCCGGCAATCACCCGCGACACGTTCCCCGGCCATTCGTCGCCCGCATAGGTTTTCAGCCGGCGTAGGAAGATTTCCATCAGGTCGTCGAAGGCGTGCCGGCGTGCGAAGATCAGCGTGCCCTGGAACAGCGCGCTTGCCGCAAAAGTCTTGATCGATTGCAGGAAGCGGCAATCGCCGGGATTGTCGATGAACTGGCGGATCGCCGCCTGGCCCGCCTCGACCTTTAGCGCCTGCGCGCCGACCACCGGGTCTTTCATGAAGGAAAGCGCCGTGCGCATCGTGTCGGTGACGCCGACGCTGCTGGTGAAGGTCATCGATTGCGTGTCGCTGCCACCCGTCGCAAGCGCCATGACCGTGTTCGTGGTGCCGAAATCAAGCCCGAGTGCCCGTGCCATCGCCGTGCCCCTATGATCGTCGAATTGTCTTGAAGCGAGGCGTGACGCCCGCGCGCGAAAAGGGCGCGTCAGCGCGCGCCCGGAATTGGGAGAGGGCGCCAGATGGCACAGGCCGGCGCAGTTGGCAAGCGCTTAGGACAAATCGACATTCAGTCCATGCCGGCCTGCAAATGGCGATCTTCCGCGCTTCCGGTGCTCACGTACCGAAAGTACGCTGCGCTCCGGATCACGGAAACTCCCCATTTTCGGCACGGCCTGAACTGAATGGCGATTGGTCCTAGACCGAGCGCGCCGCGCCGCCATCGCAGCGAACGAGGCTGCCGGTGACATAACTTGCCGGCGCGCTGCACAGGAAGGCGGCGGTGGCGGCGAATTCCTCCACGGTGCCGTAGCGCCGGGCGGGAATGGCCTTTTCCGAGGCCGCGCGCACGTCGTCGACGCTTTTCCCGCTGCGTTCGGCGGCGGCTGCGTCCAGGCTCTTCAGCCGATCGGTCATGATGCTACCGGGCAGCAGCATGTTGCTGGTGATGCCGTGTTGCGCAACTTCTGTCGCCAGCGTCTTCGACCAGCCGGCAAGCGCCGGGCGCAAGGTGTTGGAAAGCGCGAGGCCTGAGATCGGCTCGATGACGCCGGAGGAGGCGACCGTCAGGATGCGGCCCCAGCCTTGCTGCTTCATGCCGGGCAGCAGCCGGTTGGTGAGGGTGATGATCCTCAGCACCATCGAATTGAAGTAGGTGACGAGCTTTTCCTCGCTCATATCCTCGGTCGAGCCCGGCGTCGGTCCGCCGGAATTGTTGATGAGGATGTCGACGCCACCGAGCTTTTCAGCAACGCCCTTCACGATGGTCTCGACAAAGTTGTCGTCGCTCAAATCCGCCTGCACCCAGTCCGCGCGGCCAATACCGTCCGCATTGATCGCGTCGCAATTGGCCTGGAGCGTCTCGGCGCTGCGGCCGCAGAGCAGCACATGCGCGCCCTCGCGCGCGAGCGCCACGGCGATGCCCTTGCCGAGGCCGCGCGAGGAGGCGAGGATGAGGGCGCGTTTGCCGGTTATACCGAGATCCATGGTGATGTCCTTTGTTTCAGTCGGCGCGGTAGGGCACCTTGCCCGGATTGAACAGGTTTTTGGGGTCGAGCGCCGCCTTGATCGCCTGCGCCACGGCGCGGCGGGCGGGGTTGCCATAGGTCAGATAGGCACGGCGCTTCTCGGTTCCCACCCCGTGCTCGGCGGAAAAGCTGCCGCCGAATTCCGCGACGCCGGTATAGACTGCATCCTCAATCAGTGCCTTCAGCGCCGGAGCCGTGACGCCCTCGCCGATGACGGAAAGGTGCAGGTTGCCGTCGGCGATATGGCCGTAAACATAGGCGTCGAAGCCGGGGTCGATGGCCTTCAGCCGTGCCCGCAGGCCGGCGACATAGTCGTCGAGCGAGCCGGGCGGCACGGAGACGTCGTAAGAAGGGGCGGCCGGAAAATGCCGGTACATGAAGTCGCCGTCCTCGCGCAGCGCCCAGAAGCGGCGCGCCTGGTCGAGCGAGGCGGCGACGATGCCGCTCGTCAGCCCGTGTTCCTCCCAGAGGCCCGCAAGACCCTCTTCCAGCGCCTCGCGCGCCTGCTCTTCGCTTTCGGCGGAAACCTCCATCAGCAGGATCGCCGGCGTGTCGTCCTCCAGCCAGCCGAGATCGAAACCCTTGTCGCCCGCGCTGTCGCGCAGATAGCGCTGCCACATCAGTTCCGCGCCTTCGAGCTGCAAGGCCGGCTGGGCGCGGAAATGGGCGATAAGGGAAAGCGCGGAATTCGCATCGCGCAGGCCGACAAGCGCCGTGGCGCGCATCGGGTTGAAACTTTCGAGCTTCAGCACGGCCCGGGTGACGAAGCCGTAGGCGCCCTCCGAGCCGATGAGGAGCTGCTTGATGTCCGGCCCGGCGCTGACCTTCAGCACGCGCGTCAGGTCGCTGAACAGCGTGCCGTCCGGCATCACGGCCTCGATGCCGAGCACCTGGTGTCGCATCACGCCGTTGCGGAAGGCGAGGATGCCGCCGGCATTGGTGGCGATCATGCCGCCGATCGTGGCGCTGCCGCGCGCCGCAAGGTCGATGCCGGGAATGAGGTCGACCTCGGCCGTCGCCTCCTGAAGCGCCTGCAAGGTGACGCCGGCGCCGACGGTGACGGTGCGGGCGAGGGGATCGATCGCCTCGATGCGGTTGAGCCGTGCTGTGGAGAGAATCAGTTCGCCCGGCCGGCTGATGCCGCCGCCGACAAGCCCGGTGCGGCCGCCCTGCGGCACGATCGGAACGTCCTTTTCGAGGCACCAGCGCACCACAGCGGCAGCCGCTTCGGGCGTTGCCGGTTCCGCCAGGGCGCCTGCACCAAAATTGTCGCGATGCTCGCCGGGATGCCGGTTTGCCAGCCGCTCGCTTCCGACAAGGTGAAGATCCTCGCCGAAATCGTTCAAGTCGCGTTGCAGCGATCGGATAATCTCGGTCATGGCAAGGGTCCCTCTGGCCTGGTGGCTGGCCGCAAATGCCTAGTCGGATGATGATCCGGAATCAAGCGAGCACGGGCACGCGGGAGCGACAATCGATTGACGTTTACGTTAAAGTCAATAAACTTCCGGCCCTGTCATGAAGTCATGCGCAAATGCAGGGAAAGTCTGTCGCAGAACGGCTCGACAAGGCTTGCGTCATTTGCCATGACAGGTGCCGACATGAGGCCGACCCGAGGGAATACCGTGGCTTTTGATGGGTTGCGGGGTGGAGAAGACGGATGAGCGAAGAAATGGAACTCCCCGAACGCGAGAGCATGGAATTCGACGTTGTGATCGTGGGGGCGGGGCCGGCAGGCCTGGCAGCGGCGATCCGGCTGAAGCAGGTCAATCCTGACCTCACCGTCGTCGTGCTCGAAAAGGGCTCGGAAGTCGGCGCGCATATTCTTTCCGGCGCCGTCGTCGACCCGATCGGCATCGACCGCCTGCTGCCCGATTGGCGTGCCGATGACAGCCATCCCTTCAAGACCGAAGTGACGGACGACCATTTCCTGCTGCTCGGCCCGGCCGGCTCCGTGCGCCTGCCGAATTTCGCCATGCCGCCGCTGATGAACAACCACGGCAACTACATCGTCTCGCTCGGCAATGTCTGTCGGTGGCTGGCGACGAAGGCGGAAGAGCTCGGCGTCGAGATCTATCCGGGCTTTGCCGCCACCGAAGTGCTCTACAATGACCAGGGCGCCGTGATCGGTGTGGCCACCGGCGACATGGGCATCGAGCGCAATGGCGAGCCCGGCCCGAACTATACCCGCGGCATGGAGCTGCTCGGCAAATATACGCTGATCGGCGAAGGCGTGCGCGGCTCGCTCGCCAAGCAGCTCATCTCCAAATTCGATCTCCAGAAGGATCGCGAACCCCAGAAATTCGGCATCGGCCTGAAGGAACTCTGGCAGGTCAAGCCGGAGAACCACAGGCCCGGCCTGGTGCAGCACTCCTTCGGCTGGCCGCTCGGCATGAAGACCGGCGGCGGTTCCTTCCTCTATCACCTGGAAGACAACCTCGTCGCCGTCGGCTTCGTGGTGCACCTCAACTACAAGAACCCCTATCTCTTCCCCTTCGAGGAGTTCCAGCGCTTCAAGACGCATCCGGCCATTCGCGGCACGTTCGAGGGCGGCAAGCGGCTTTCCTATGGCGCGCGCGCCATCACCGAGGGCGGTTACCAGTCGGTGCCGAAGCTGTCATTCCCCGGCGGCGCGCTGATCGGCTGCTCGGCCGGCTTCGTCAACGTGCCGCGCATCAAGGGCAGCCACAATGCGGTGCTCTCCGGCATTCTCGCGGCCGAAAAGCTGGCGGATGCCATCGCCCATGGCCGCGCCAATGACGAGCCGATCGAGATCGAGCAGGGCTGGCGCGACAGCGCCATCGGCTCGGACCTGCGCAAGGTCAGGAACGTCAAGCCGCTGTGGTCGAAGCTCGGCACAGCGCTTGGCGTGGCACTCGGCGGCCTCGACATGTGGACGAACACGCTGTTCGGCGGTTCGATCTTCGGCACGCTGAAACACGGCAAGACGGATGCGCAGAGCCTCGAACCGGCGGCAAAACACAAGCGCATCGACTATCCGAAGCCGGACGGTGTCCTCACCTTCGACCGCCTCTCCTCGGTCTTCCTGTCGAACACCAACCACGAGGAAGACCAGCCGGTCCACCTGCAGGTGAAGAACCCGGAGCTGCAGAAGACCTCGGAACTCGACGTCTATGCCGGCCCGTCCACCCGCTACTGTCCCGCCGGGGTCTACGAATGGGTGGAGAAGGACGGCAAGGACGTCTTCGTCATCAACGCGCAGAACTGCGTGCACTGCAAGACCTGCGACATCAAGGACCCCAACCAGAACATCAACTGGGTGCCGCCGCAGGGTGGTGAGGGGCCGGTTTATCCCAATATGTGATGTCCCGGAGGTGGCAGCTTCAAGTTGCCGCCTCTGCCTGTATAATCCCTCCTGAACCGGGCAGGGAACCGACATGCAAGCCGAACCAGCATTCGGGAAGACGAGGCGGAGATGGCGCGGGGGCGTGCTTGCCATCGTCGGCGCCGTCTTTCTCGTCGTGGGCGTTCTGGCTGCCTGGGGGCTCTGGTCGGTCCATGCGATCTACCGCGATATGGCTGCCTCCGGCCGCACCGTCGAGGCCGAGATGACGGGCTTCGAGACCGCGTGGCTCGGAAGCCGCGCCAGCCGCCGTGAAGTCTATTACCCGATCCTGGAATTCGTGACCGCCGATGGCCGGCCGATCGGGACCACCTCCTACACCTCCATCGATCCCGCTGATTACAAGCCTGCCGGCCGGTTGACGGTCGTGCATTTGGCGGCCGACCCGGAGCTTGCCATGCCGGTCACCGCGCTCGCGGCTTGGCCGGATGCTGCGGCCTTTGCTATCGGCGCCTTCAGCCTGTTCTGCCTCGCAGTGGGCGGCGTCCTGCTTCGCGCCGGCCTGTCGCGATCGTGATTTTTGGCCAAATTTCCGCCACGCACCTTAACATCGCCTGCAACCGCAGCGCGCCGCTTAACCGTCGATTAACCATAACCGCATAATTCTCAGCCCCGAGGATCATATATTCAAGGGGCTTTAACCATGTCGATTTCCCGCCGCGGATTTTTGCTCGGCGCATCCGCATTGCTCGCCGGCTGCGCGACGAACGGCACCAGCGACCGCGCCAATTACGGCGACCGGCTGGACGAGCAGCACCCGCTGAAGGCGATGCCGCTCGACAAGATCAAGCCGGAGCTTCGCCGCCAGGAAGTTGCCTATGACACGCGTCATGCGGCCGGCACCGTCGTCGTCGATACGCCGGAACGTCGCCTCTATTACGTGCTCGGCAATGGCCGGGCGATGCGCTACGGCATCGGCGTCGGGCGGCAGGGCTATTCGCTTGCCGGCGGTGCCATCATTGGCCGCAAGGCGGAATGGCCGACCTGGACGCCGACGCCGAACATGATCCGCCGCGATCCCGGCAAGAACCGCAAATATGCCGGCGGCGTGCCCGGCGGCCTGAACAATCCGCTCGGCGCGCGCGCCATCTACCTCTACCAGGGCGGCAACGACACCATGTTCCGCATCCACGGCACCAACCAGCCGTGGTCGATCGGCCAGGCCATGTCGAGCGGTTGCGTGCGCATGCTCAACCATGACGTGATCGACCTTTACCAGCGTGTGGCGGTCGGCGGCCGCGTGCATGTCATCCAGGGCCGCCGCGAGGCCTGATCTTGCCCCATGTCGCAACTGGAGCAGGCCGGCACATGCCGGCCTTTTCGTTTTGCGGTTTGAAAAAGCTGAATTGTATCATACCATTGCCCGCGTGATCCCCGGCCCGGACAAAGTCGGGCGGGTCTCGAAGAATTGACCCCTCCATGACGCATAGAGGTCAATGGCAGACGCATTCGTACCGGCATTCGACCGCGTAGCTGCAAAAGTCGAGGATGCGGTTTCGTGAACATGCAGGGCTTTCGGCCGGCCTGTCCACGATAGCCCGCAGAAGATCACGGGCCTGGCGCCGGCGGTGCAGCAGGCCCTTGTCGGCACAATGACACCGCCGAAAATGAGGGAACGGATATGAAACATCTTCTTGCTTCCACCTGCCTCGTCGCTGGCCTGCTTGCCATGACGGGTGCGGCGCGCGCCGAATGCGGCGACGTGACCATCGCCAGCATGAACTGGCAGAGCGCCGAGGTTCTCGCCGCACTCGACAAGTTCATCCTGACCGAAGGTTACGGCTGCAACGCCGAAGTCATCGTCGGCGACACGGTGCCGACCATCACCTCGATGATCGAGAAGGGCGAGCCGGACCTGGCGCCGGAAGGCTGGGTCGACCTGCTGCCGGACGTCGTCAACCGCGGCATCGAGGAAGGCAAGCTGATCGGCGCGGCGACCGCGCTGTCCGATGGCGCCGTGCAGGGTTGGTGGGTGCCGAAATACATCGTCGACGCCAACCCGGAGATCAAGACGATCGAGGACGCGCTGAAGCATCCGGAACTGTTCCCGGATCCGGAAGACAAGGCCAAGGGTTCCGTGCACAACGGCCCGCAGGGCTGGGGCGGCACGGTCGTGACCGGCCAGCTCTACAAGGCCTATGGCGGCGAAGGCGCGAACTTCACGCTGGTCGACACGGGCTCGGCCGCCGGCCTCGACGGCTCGATCGCCAAGGCCTACGAGCGCAAGGAAGGCTGGGTCGGCTATTACTGGGCGCCGACGGCCCTTCTCGGCAAGTACGAGATGGTGAAGCTCGAGCATGGCGTTCCCTACGACGCCGCCGAATGGAAGCGCTGCAACACGGTCGCCGATTGCGCAGACCCGAAGAAGAACGACTGGCCGAAGGACAAGGTCCAGACGCTGGTGACGAAGACCTTCTCCGAGCGCGCCGGCGCCGATGTCATGGGCTACCTGAACAAGCGTTCGTGGAGCAACGACACGGTCAACAAGCTGATGGCCTGGATGACCGACAACCAGGCGAGCGGCGACGATGGTGCCAAGCACTTCCTGGAAGAGAACGAAGCCCTCTGGAAGGACTGGGTCTCGCCGGAAGCCGCCGAAAAGATCAAGGCTGCTCTCTGATCACTCCATCGGGCGGCGCGTCCTCGGGCGCGCCGCCCTTCGTTTTAGCGCATGCCGTTGGCGCAAATCGATGCGCACATCCCGGCGACATGCATCAGGGTTGGCTTAAAGACCGGCACAGATTGGTCAAAGCCGGAAGGGGTTCGATATGGAATGGTTCACGAAATTTCCCACGATGGACGCGGACACCCTTCGCGACCTCAAGAAACTGATCGATGAGGGTTTTCGCGGCTTCACCCGCGCCTATGGCGACGGCATCGAATCGATCTTCGAGCCGCTGCAGCACTTTCTCATCTGGTCCGAGCGCTTCATGACGCGCACGCCCTGGCCGATCATCCTCCTTCTGATCGCGCTCGTCGCCTGGTTCGCCAGCCGCAACTGGAAGATCGTCGCCGGCGCCGTCGGCACGCTGCTCCTCATCGGCTATTTCGACATGTGGGACGACACGATGAAGACCATCTCGATGATCTTCGTCTGCACCGTGCTTTCCATCGTCATCGGCATACCGATCGGCATCCTGATGTCGCGCTCCAATCGGGTGCAGAACGTCGTCAACCCGATCCTCGACGTCATGCAGACCATGCCGAGCTTCGTCTACCTCATCCCGGTCGTCATGCTGCTTGGCATCGGCAAGGTGCCGGGCCTCATCGCGGTGGTCATCTACGCCATCCCGCCGATGATCCGCCTGACCAATCTCGGCATCCGCCTGGTCGACAAGGACGTGCTGGAGGCCGCCGACGCCTTCGGCTCGTCGAACTGGCAGAAGCTGAAGAACGTGCAGATGCCGCTGGCGCTGCCCACCATCATGGCCGGCATCAACCAGACGATCATGATGGCGCTCGCCATGGTGGTCATCGCCTCGATGATCGGCGTGCAGGGCCTCGGCCAGCCGGTGCTGAAGGCCATCTCCAACCAGTATTTCACCCTCGGCATCTTCAACGGCCTCGCCATCGTCGGCATCGCGATCATCTTCGACCGCGTCAGCCAGGCCTTCGGCAAGCGCCTGCAAAAACACCGCGAGATCATCCACGGCTGATTCGCGCGGACGCGAAAAAGGGCGCCCCGGTGACAAGCCGCGGGCGCCCTTTTTGTTTGGATCTCAGTGCTTGCGCGAGAACAAACCGGTCGAGAGCACCACGCCTGCACCCACAACCAGCGCCGCGGTGATTTCCGCCGCACCAAAGCTTTCGCCGAGGAAGACCGCGCCGCCGAGCGTTGCCAGCACCGGCGTGATGGCGGTGAAGGCGGCGGCCTGGCTGCCGCCGAGCGCCCGGATGGCGGTACCATAGGCGAAGGTGGCGATGAGGCCGGAGAGGATGCCCTGGCTGGTGACCTGGAGCGCGAGGTCGGAGAGCGAGGCCTGGCCGAGATGCGTGCCGTAGATGGCGGCGAGCACGAGATGGATCAGGAACGACCAGACGGCGATGAGGGCAGCCCCTTCCAGCGCGCTCAGGCCCGAGCGGCGGAAGGCATGGGTGAAGCCGGCCCAGAGCACGGCGCCGAGCGGCAGGAGCAGGAAGCCGGTCATCGTCATGCCGCTCTTCTGCATGCTGGCGGCCAAAAGGATGACGACACCCGCGACGATGGCGGCAAGGCCGGCAAGACGCATACGATCCGGCCGCTCGCCGAACAGCACGATGCCGATCAGCGCGGTCGCCAGCGGCATGGAGCCGCCGAGCAGGATGCCGCCGGGCGCGGCGGGCGTCACATGCAGGGCCGCGGCCGTGACCTGGAAGAACAGCGCACCGGCCCCCGCCACCATCACGACGACGAGTTTCAGCGGCACGCCCTTCGGCAGGAGCCCGGTCTTCAGCCAGATCGGCGCCAGCAGGATGGCCGGCACGCCGTAGCGGATGAGGCCGATATCGACGGTGCCGAGCGGCGTCGCCGCGGTGTGCCGCGTCGCCAGCACCCAGGTCGCCCAGATCAGCACCGTGACGACCGCGCCGGCATAGCCGGCGACCTGCGGATTGGATTTCCCTTCGGACGAAAGCGAGATCATGGCCATGGCGACGTTCCTTCCCGGCGTTGGCGCAATTCATGGTCAGACTCTAGCGCCGGAGGCCGAGGCATGTCCTTGCGACTTATGCCTCTTGGAATGTAGAATGCGCAGGATCATGCCAAAATTGGCCAAGAAAGTTTTGGAAAATGCCAAATCTCGATAAATTCGATATCGCCATCCTGAAGGTGCTTCAGGAGGATGCGCGCGCAACGAATGTGGAGATCGCCGAGCGGGTGAACCTCTCGCCGTCGCCGTGCCTGCGCCGCATCCGCAACCTGGAAAAATCCGGCGTGCTGCGCGGCTACCGTGCCGATATCGACCGCAAGGAGGTCGGCCTCGGCCTTACCGTCTTCGTCGAAATCAAGGTGGGGCGGCACAGCAAGGAGAACGCCATGGCCCAGCAGGAGGCGCTGCTCGCCATTCCGGAAGTGGTGTCCTGCTTCCTGATTTCCGGCAATGCCGATTTCCTGGCGGAGGTGGTGGTGGAGGACCTTTCGGCCTACGAGCGGCTCCTGACCGAGACACTGCTCGCCATGCCCGGCGTCACCGACATCCGCTCGAATTTCGCGATCCGCAGCATCAAGACCGGCGGCCCCCTGAAGCTTCCGTCGCTCTGACACGGAAAACCGCCCCGACGAGAGGCGTCGGGGCGGTTGGGACGGCCGGAGAGGCGGGGCCGTCCGGGGACGCCACCCCGGAGAGAGGGGCGACGTCCGACCTGTCGTCAATGCGCAGAGGCGACAGGCGCTTTCGCGGATTTCCAGGCGACGACCATCAGTGCGCCGATGACGGTGATGTGCTCCATCACCACGTAGAATTCGATCGTGCGTATCGGCTCCTGCATGGTCCAGAAATTATGCGCGATCGGGATGGTCAGCGCCGTGAAGACGGCGAGCATGCCGGCGCCGAGCCAGGTCCAGCGGTTGGCGATGATCAGCGCCGAGCCGACAAGCTGGGTAATGGCGACGGCGATGTTGAAGCCCGTCGCCGGCTCCAGGCCGAAATGCGCCATCTCGGCGACGCCGGCGTTGAAATCGGCGAGTTTCGCGATGCCGGATAGCCAGAACATCGAGGTGAGGATCGTGCGGGCGAGGAAGCCGAAGACGCGGCTGCCGGTGATGCTTTCGACGAGGGCGGACATGGATAGTCTCCGATAGATGACATGGACCCGCGGGGCGTCTTTCAAGCTGTCCCCGCCTGCCGCCCGCCGGTTGTTCTGTCCCTGTCCGGCGTGCTGCGATGGCTTATGTCTATCAGAGTTCGGGTACGGTCGTGTCACCCTGGTAACACCCTTCGCCGCCCATTTTCGGGGGCGACGAAGGGCGTGCACGGGCTCAAAAACCGTCGAGCACCAGCTTGCCGCGCGTGCGTCCGCTTTCGATCATCGCATGGGCCTTCCTGAGGTTTTCGGCATTGATCGGACCGACGATCTCGGCCAGCGTCGTGCGGATTTTTCCGTCGTCGACGAGACGGGCGACCGCGTTCAGCAGTTCGTGCTGTTCGATCATATCCGACGTCTGGAGGAGCGAGCGGGTGAACATCATCTCCCAATGCGTCGAAACGGACTTGCGCTTGAGGGGCAGCACATCGAGCGCCTTCGGATCGTCGATGAGGCCGAAGCGGCCCTGCGGCGCGATGGCCTCGGCGATCTCCGCTAGATGGTCCACCGAGTTGGTCGTGGAGAAGATGAAAGCCGGTGCACCGATGCCCAGCGCCGCGACCTCGGCCGCAAGTGGCTTGCTGTGGTCGACGACATGGTGTGCGCCGAGGCTCTTGACCCAATCCGCCGTTTCGGGCCGCGAGGCCGTTGCGATGACGGTAAGGTCCGTTAGGGTTCGGGCGAGCTGCACGGCGATCGAGCCGACGCCGCCGGCACCACCGATGATGAGGATGGCGTTTGCCGCACCCGGCACGGCATCGCGAACCTTCAGCCGGTCGAACAGCATTTCCCAGGCGGTGATCGCCGTCAGCGGCAGCGCGGCAGCGGCGGCGAAATCGAGCGAGGCGGGCTTGCTGCCGACGATGCGCTCGTCCACCAGGTGGAACTCGGAATTCGTGCCGGGCCGGTCGATGGCGCCGGCATAGAAGACGGCGTCGCCCGCCTTGAACAGCGTGACGTCCGGCCCGACGGCCTTGACGATGCCGGTCGCATCGAAGCCCAGCACGCGCCATTCGCCGCTGGCCGGCGCGGCGTTGCGGCGAAGCTTGGTGTCGACGGGGTTGACGGAGACGGCCTTGATCTCGACCAGCAGGTCGCGGCCTTTTGGCTCGGGCACGGGTTGCTCGATATCGGCGAGGGCCGTTTCGGAGGTGATTTCCTGCGAGGTCTGGTAGGCGATGGCGCGCATCTGGTTCTCCTTTCGCGTTGAATGGAGCCTAGATGAAGAGTAATCTCACACTCTGCAAGAATGCACATTTAATGCCCATAGTGTCGAAAAGGATACCGTGAATGTCCCGCCCGCGCGCCAAGCTCACGAAGGATTTCCCGGGCTGCCCGGTGGAATCGACGCTGTGTTTCCTCGACGGCAAATGGAAGGGCGTGATCCTGTTTCATCTGCTGGAGGGAAAACTGCGCTTCAACGAACTGCGCCGCAAATTGCCGAGCGTCACGCAGCGCATGCTGACGAAGCAGCTTCGCGAACTGGAGGATGCGGGCATCCTGTCGCGCACGGTATTCCCCGTCGTGCCGCCCCGTGTGGATTATGAGCTGACGGCCGCCGGCCGCAGTCTGGAGCCGGTCATCAGCGCGCTCGCCGCCTGGGGTTCGAAAAACGTCACCCGCGAAGATGGGCAGACGGTCATCCGCCTGGCCTATGAAACGAAAACGGCGCCCCCGGAAAGGGACGCCATCTCAGTGGTTGAGCCGTAGGCGGATCACTCCGCCGGGCAGACCGGGGTCGCTTCGCGATCGATCTTTTCCAGCGTCAGCGAGACGAGGAAGACGCCGAAGCCGATGACGGCGGTGGCGGCGCCGACGAAACCCATCGAGCCGTAGCCGTAACCCCCGCTGATCGCCAGGCCGCCGAGCAGCGCGCCGAGCGCATTGGCGACATTGAAGGCCGAGTGGTTGAGCGCGGCGGCGAGCGTCTGCGCGTCACCCGCGACATCCATCAGGCGTGTCTGGAGCGCCGGGCCGACGACGAAGCTGCATCCGATGAGGAAACAGCAGACACCGAGCAGGATCGGGTTTTCGGCCGTCAGCGACAGAGCGATCAACACGAAGAAATAAAGCGCCAGCGAGCAGCCGATGGTGCGCATCAGCGAAATATCGGCGAGCTTGGCGCCGAAGATGTTGCCGACAATCATGCCGCAGCCGAAGATCGCCATGATGACCGGCACCATGTTGACGTTGAGGCCGGCGACCTCGGTGACAATGGGCGAGATATAGGTGAAGACCGCGAACATGCCGCAAAAGCCGGTGGCGGCGATGCCGAGCGTCAGCCAAACCTGCTTGCGCTTCAGGGCGCCGAGTTCCGTCAGCGCGTTGATGCCCTTCGGCCGCTTGTCGCGCGGCAGGAAGAGGGCGATCAGCGCGACCGTCAAAAGCCCGGTAATGCCGACGGCGACGAACATGTACTGCCAGTCGAGCAGTTGCCCGAAATAGGCGGCGAGCGGCGTACCGATCAGCGTTGCAAGCGTAAGGCCGAGCATGACCTTGCCGACCGCCTGCGTGCGCTTGTTGACCGGCACCATGGAGGCGGCGACGAGGGCCGCGACGCCGAAATAGGCGCCGTGCGGCAGGCCGGAGAGGAAGCGGAACAGCATGAAGCTCTCGAAGGTCGGCGCCACGGCGCTGGCGAGATTGCCGGCGGCGAAAAGCCCCATCAGCACCAGCAGCAGGTCGCGGCGGCGAAAGCGCGCACCGATGACGGCGATGACCGGTGCACCAACGACGACGCCGAGCGCATAGGCGCTGATGACGTAACCCGCCTCGGCGGTGGTGACGCCGAACGTGCCGGCGACATCGGGCAGAAGGCCCATGATGGCGAATTCACCGGTGCCGATGCCGAAACTGCCGACGGCGAGCGCCAGGATGATCAGGGTGACGGTGAGGCTCGAAAGCGGCGGCTGCCCGGAGGAGAGGGCGGCATGGGGCAGGGGATGTTCGGACACGGGGTGCTCCGCAGGAATTGCTCAGGCGCGGCAAATCGGCGACAGACCCTGCAAGGGCGGCCACTCCTCCTGGCTGCTGATGCGGTATGGTCCGGCCCGAAAGGCCACGATGGGGAAGGTATCGTCCAGCCGGCAGGCGTACTCCCGACGCAGGCGACCGGTGGGCAATATATCAGACCAAGCCGCGCTGCCTACTGCGAATTTTCACCCTCCCGCATTTGGCCGGAAGCACCTGCGCTCACGATTTATTGCACTCTGTTGCACGATCGCCTGTTAATCGCCGCTTTCTCGACTATCTAATGGATCGAAAATCACCCTTGGGCGTTTCTCGGCCGAGATGCGGAGTATGCGAATGAGAGTGCAGGCGATATTCAACAAGGACGGGGGCACGTTTCGCACCACCGACATGGAGGCCTATGCCCGCCACGCGGAAAAGGTCTTCTCGGATGCGGGGCACCATCTCGATTGCGATATCGTCGAGGGGGCCGATATCGAGATGGCGCTGCGGCGCTGTTCGGATCGCACGGATCTCGATGCGATGCTTGCCGGCGGCGGCGACGGTACGGTTTCGGCCGCGGCCGGCCTTGCCTGGCAGAGCAAGATGCCGCTCGGCATCGTCCCGGCCGGCACGATGAACCTTTTTGCCCGCTCGCTGAACATTCCGCTCGATATCTGGCAGGCGATCGATGCGCTGGCGGATGGCGATATCGCCGCTGCCGACATCGGCACGGCGGACGACCGCGCCTTCGTGCACCAGTTTTCCGCCGGCCTGCATGCCCGCATGGTGCGGCTGCGCAATGCCATGACCTACAGCTCGCGCCTCGGCAAGATCGCGGCCAACACCCGCGCCGCCTTCGGCGTGATTCTCGATCCGCCGGAATTCGAGGTGGAGTTCAACGTCGATGGCGTCGAGGAGAGCCGCAGGGTCTCCGCCATCAATGTCTCGAACAACCGTTTTGGCCAGAACGGCCTGCTCTATGCCGACGACCTCACCGGCGGCCATCTCGGCTTCTACACCACCAAGCCGCTGAAGCCCGCAGGTGTCGCAAAATTGGCATTCGACATCCTGCGCGGCAAGCTGCGCGAAAATGCCGACGTCACCGAAATGACCGGCACGGAAGTCGACCTGCATTTCCCCAAGGTCGACCGCGCGATCAACTGCGTTATCGACGGCGAGCTGCTGCCGATGGACCGCGAAGTCTCGATCCGGCTGCATCCGGGCGAGTTGAAGGTGATGGTGCCGAAGGTGGCGGTCAACAAGGTGGCGACGACGGAGCCGGCTGCGGCTTGAGGTGAGGCTTACCCCCCTCTGCCCTGCCGGGCATCTCCCCCTCAAGGGGGGAGATCGGCAAGAGGAAAACACGGCGCTCTAGTCGCAACGTTTGGAATGGGCGAAACGGTACTCCATCCAATCTCCCCCCTTGAGGGGGAGATGCCCGGCAGGGCAGAGAGGGGGTAAGCCGCGCTCGCGACGGCCCTAAATCCGCGGCAGATACGTCTGGTAATCGAAGTCCGAGACCGTGCGCAGGTAGACAATCGCCTCCTTGCGCTTCGTATCGCCATAGAGCTTCTGGTACTCCGCGCCAAAAGCGTCCTTGATGAAAGGCGAGGCCGAAAACTCCTCGACGGCCGTCAGGAAGTCGTGCGTCAGGCGCTTGGCATCCGGCGCGTCCTTGCCGGGCTCCGTCACCGGGCCGGGATCAAGCTCTTCGTCGAGGCCGAGCAGGATGCCGCCGAGTATGGCGGTCAGCAGCAGATATGGATTGACGTCCGCACCCGCCACGCGGTGCTCGACGCGCGCCGCCGGGCCGTCCTTGTCCGGAATGCGGATGGCGGTGCCGCGGTGGCCAAAGCCCCAGGTGAGATCCACCGGCGCAAACGAGCCGGGCTGGAAGCGGCGGTAGGAATTGGCGAAGGGCGCGAAGACGAGCTGCGCATCGCGCATCGTCTGCAGCATGCCGGCGCAGACCGACCGCAGCTTCGCCGGATCGCCACCCTTGGCGTCCAGGATGTTCTTGCCGTCCTTGTCGATGACGCTGCAATGCACGTGCAGGCCCGAGCCCGCATGCTCGGCATAGGGCTTCGCCATGCAGGTGGATTTGAGCCCGAAGCGGCGCGCGGCCTGTTCGGCGATGCGCTTCAGATAGATGCAGTCGTCGGCGGCGGCGAGCGCATCCGGGCGGTGCAGCAGGTTGATCTCGAACTGGCCGGGGCCGAATTCCGCCGTGGTGGCATCCGCCGGCAGCTCCATGTCCTTCGCCCAGGCGCGCACAGTCTGGAGATAGTCGTCGAGCGCGTCGGTGGCGCGCATATCGTAGAGCTGGAAGCCGTTCGGCTCGTCGCGGTACATCAGCGCCGCCGGCGGGCGCGGCTTGCCGGTCACGCGAAAATCGTCCTCGACCAGGTAGAATTCGAGCTCCGTCGCGACGACCGGTGTCAAACCACGGTCTTCAAAACGCTTCACCATGCGCGCAAGAATGGCACGCGGATCCATGAAGGAGGCGGTGCCGTCGAATTCGTGCATGGTGGCGAGGACCTGGCGCGAGCCTTCCGGTGCCCAGGGCATGGTGGCAAGCGACCGGCGGTCGGGAATGCACACGCCATCGGGATCGCCGACGGAAAGGGAGAGGCCCGTGATGTCGTCATTGTCGTCGCCCCAGATGTCGAGCGACTGGGTAGAGGAGGGCAGGCGCACCGAACCGTCCCAGATTTTCTTCTCGCCTTCGAGCGGAACCTGCTTGCCGCGCAGGTCCCCATTCATGCCGACGAGGAGGATTTCGATGCGGGCCGGGGAATTGATGGGCGCGTTGGCGGGCGGCGAACCGGCTGCCTTGGTGTCGTTTGTCATGGTGCCTGCTTTGGTTTGGCGGGAGGCTTCGTCAAGAAATTTTGCTTTCGCTCGATCTCTTGCCAAATGCCTGTTGTATGGGCATTTTCGTAACTCATTCTGTCCCGCCGTTCAATAAGGTGGGACCTACCCCTAAGGATGTATTCAAATGTCGAACAGCAGTGCAGCAGCCGTATCCAACCTCGGTGCCCTCGATGCCGCCCATCACCTTCATCCCTTCTCGGACATGAAGAAACTGAACGCGACCGGCACGCGCATCATCGAGCGCGGCGAGGGTTGCTACATCTTCGACAACCACGGCAAGCGTTATCTCGACGGTTTCGCCGGCCTCTGGTGCGTGAACATCGGCTATGGCCGCAAGGAGATTTCCGACGCCGTCGTGCGCCAGATGAACGAGCTACCCTATTACAACACGTTCTTCGGCACCACGACGCCGCCGGCCGTTCTGCTCGCCCAGAAGATCACCTCCCATGCCGGCCCGAACATCAACCGCGTGTTCTTCACCGGCTCCGGCTCGGAAGCGAACGACACCTGGTTCCGCATGGCCCGCGTCTATTGGGGCGCCGTCGGCAAGCCGACCAAGAAGGCGATCATCGCCCGCAAAAACGGCTATCACGGCTCGACGGTGGCTGGCGCCTCGCTCGGCGGCATGAAGTGGATGCACGAGCAGGGAGATCTCCCGATCGCCGGCATCCACCATATCGACCAGCCCTTCTGGTATGCCGAGGGCGGCGACCTCACCTCCGACGAATTCGGCCTGAAGATGGCGCGCCAGCTTGAGGAAAAGATCGACGAACTCGGCGAGGACAATGTCGCCGCCTTCGTCGCCGAGCCCATCCAGGGTGCGGGCGGCGTCATCGTGCCGCCGGTAACCTACTGGCCGGAAATCGCCCGCATCTGCAAGGCGCGCAACATCCTGCTGGTCGCCGACGAAGTGATCTGCGGTTTCGGCCGCACCGGCCACTGGTTCGGCCACCAGCATTTTGGCGTGGAGCCGGATCTGGCGCCGATCGCCAAGGGCTTGTCCTCCGGCTACCTGCCGATTGGCGGCGTCATGGTCTCCGACCGCGTCGGCAATGTGCTGGTGGAAGAGGTCGGCGATTTCAACCACGGCTTCACCTATTCCGGTCACCCCGTCTGCGCCGCCGCGGCGTTGGAAAACCTGCGCATCATCGAGGATGAAAAGCTCGTCGAGCGCGTGCACGGCGACATCGGCCCTTATCTCGCCGCCGGCCTCAAATCGCTGGAAGACCTGCCGATCGTCGGCGAGGTCCAGCAGGTCGGCCTGATGGCCGCCGTCCAGCTCGCCGAGGACAAATCGAGCCGCAAGCGCTTCGAGGACAAGGAAAAGGCCGGCGTCACCGTGCGCAACTATTGCCTGGAAAACGGCCTGGTGCTGCGCGCCACCGGGGACCGCATGCTCTTCTCCCCGCCGCTCGTCATCAGCCGTGCGGAGGTCGACCAGATGGTGGACATCACCCGCAAGGGGCTGGAACATGCGTGGAAGGTGATGACGGCCTGAGAAAGCTCAGGCGATCCGAAGGCCGAGATGCTCGGCCATCGGATCGAAATCCCTGTCGGCATGGAGCAGGCTATGGCCGTGCTCCATGCAATAGGTGCCGATGATGAGGTCGGCGGTCTTGCGGATGGTGATGCCTTTTGAACGGAGCTTTCTGAAGTTGGCTGCCGCCTTGACCGCGATCTCGGGGGAAAGCAACGCAACCACGCCGAACATCGCCAGCCGCTTCTGAATGTTTGCGGCGTTCGAATCGCTTACCGCGCCTTGCAGAATTTCCAGCATCACAATGTCGCCGAGGATGATCTCGGAAGGATCCGTGATTGCTTTCAGGCGCGCCGTTTCCCTGGTTAAGGCGCCGCGGAAGGACGCAATCCAGACCGAGCTATCGACAAGGATCATTCCGCTGCGTCTTCACGAAGATGATCAGGCGGCCCCCAGCTTTCACGCATCGCGTCGAGGTCGCCTTCCCATCCAATTCCCCACAACTCGTCCAACGCCTGCCGGCGATAGCCGTTTTCCACGAATTGGCGAAGCGCGAGCTCGACAGTCGCTTTTTTCGTCGGCAAGCCGGATAGCTCCATCGCCTTGGCGATCAAGTCGTCATCAAGATCGATGTTGGTGCGCATGGTGACCTCGTGTGTATAAAGACGAGTGATTATACACCAAGGCGCAATCGCTCACAACATCACTGAAACGCCGTCTCGAAGAAGCTCCTCAGCTTGCGTGAATGCAGCTTCTCCGTCGGCATGCCGGCGAGCTTCTCCAGCGCCCGGATCCCGATCCGCAAATGCTGGTTCACCTGCGTCCGGTAAAACGCCGTCGCCATGCCCGGCAGCTTCAATTCGCCATGCAGCGGCTTGTCGGACACGCAGAGCAGGGTGCCGTAGGGCACGCGGAAGCGGAAACCGTTGGCGGCGATGGTGGCGGATTCCATGTCGAGCGCGATGGCGCGGGACTGGGAGAGGCGTTTGACCGGCCCGCGCTGGTCGCGCAGTTCCCAGTTGCGGTTGTCGATGGTGGCGACGGTGCCGGTGCGCATGATGCGCTTGAGGTCGTAGCCTTCGAGGCCCGTCACCTCTTCGACCGCACTTTCCAGCGCCATCTGAACCTCGGCCAGCGCCGGGATCGGCACCCAGACCGGCAGGTCGTCGTCGAGCACATGGTCCTCGCGCACATAGGCGTGCGCAAGCACATAGTCGCCGAGCGTCTGGCTGTTGCGCAGGCCCGCGCAATGGCCGAGCATCAGCCAGGCATGCGGGCGCAGCACGGCGATATGGTCGGTGATCGTCTTGGCGTTGGAGGGGCCGACGCCGATATTGACCAGCGTGATGCCGCCATGGCCCTTCTTCTTGATGTGATAGGCCGGCATCTGCGGCAGGCGGGCGAGCGTGATGTCGGTTTCCGGCTTGTCGGCACCGGCGGGCGTGATGATGTTGCCGGGCTCGACGAAGGCCGTATAGCCGTTGCCGCCCTCGGCCATCTGCTGGCGCGCCCAGGCGCAGAATTCATCGACATAGAACTGGTAGTTCGTGAAGAGCACGAAATTCTGGAAATGCTGGGCGTTCGTCGCCGTGTAGTGGCTGAGGCGGGCGAGCGAATAATCGATGCGCTGCGCGGTGAACGGCCCGAGCGGCGAGGGCTCGCCGGGGCCGGGCTCGTAGGCGCCATTGGCGATCTCGTCGTCCGTCGTGGTGAGGTCCGGCGCGTCGAAAAGATCGCGCAGCGGCAGTTCGATGCCCTCGGCGATCTCCGCTTCCACATAGGCGCCCTCGCCGAAGGCGAAGTGCAGCGGGATCGGCGTCGTCGATTCCGACACGATGACGCTGATGCCGTGGTTGCGCATCAACAGGCCGAGCTGTTCCTTGAGATAATGCCGGAAGAGCTTTGGCCGGGTGATGGTCGTCGTGTAGACGCCGGGCGAGGCGACATAGCCGTAGGAGAGGCGGGAATCGACATGGCCGAAGCTGGTCGTCTCGATTGAGACCTGCGGGTAGCAGGCGCGGAACCGCTTGTCCGGCGTGCCGGCCTTGCCGAGCGCCACGAAGGCGTCGGTCAGGAAGGTCGTGTTGCGGTCGTAAAGCGCCTGCAGGGCATCGACCGCGGCCACCGGATCGTCGAAGGATCGGGGCTCATACGGGTCCGGCGTGGCGAAGGAAAGGGGTTTTTGCGAGAAGATTCGTTTGCTCATGCGCGATTATAGTGCGTTGTTTTTTACAAGCAAACGACAACTTGGAGACGCCCACAGGCCCTATCGCGGTGCCGCGAGAATGATGCCGGCGCCGACGAGCGCAAGGGCAGCACCCGCGACATCGAAACGATCCGGCCGCATGCCCTCGGCAAACCACAGCCAGAGGAGGGAGGCTGCGATATAGACCCCGCCATAGGCGGCATAGGCGCGGCCGGCAAAGGCGCTGTCGACCTGGGTGAGAAGCCAGCCGAAAAGCGCCAGCGACGCCATGCCGGGCACGAGCCAGAGCACGGATTTGTCTAGCCGCCACCAGGCCCAGAAGGCGAAGCAGCCGGCGATTTCGGCAAATGCGGCGACGGAAAAGACGAGAAGGGGTTTCATCCGGTGCTCCGGGCTATTGGCGAAAGCCTGCCCGGTTTAGCACGGATTCATGGGGCGGGAAGTGCAGTCTCAGCTCATCGACTGGCGCTGGAGTGTCACGAAAAGCACGAGGCCTGCGCCCTGCTTTTCGATGCCGAGACCGCCCGCATTGCTCCAGGCAAGCGCACCGACCGGAGCGATCATCATCGCCGAGAGGGCGAGGATACGCAGCGCGGTGGCTGAAGTGTGGAGAAGGGCGGGGATCATTGCGGGTTTCCAGACGTCGAAGAAGTCGGGATCAGAGCGAGGCGCGGCACATCTGCGGGGCAGAGCAGGCCACCAGCTTGCCGGTGGTGTTGTGCGTGCTGCGGCGGTAGTCGGTCTCGACGGCGGCGGCGAGCATGATCGCGAAAATGGCCATCAGCAGGGTGATGATCGTGAGGCGGCGTGCGAGGATGTCCATTGGTGTGTCCCTCATTCAAATGTTTCGGTGTGACCCTTTTTGCACCGCGGGACTGAACGCTCCCTGAGAGGTGGGTTCATCTCCCGTTCAGGAAGACTGTGAATGCACTTTTCCGAAAACAAAAAAGCCGGCGCTTGCGGGCGCCGGCTTTTAGCTTCGACCGTTTGGTTCAGAGCCTGGACCAGGTCTGCGACTTGCACAGCACCTTCAGCACGCAGCCCTTCATCTTCAGCGAATTGCCGCTGACGGCACCGGAGCCGCTATAGGTCTTGTCCGCCGCCGGGTCGGTGATCGAGCCGGTATAGTCGGCGCCGGAACCGTCCAGCTTGCCGATGCGCTTGCCGGCATGTTTGCCGGTCTTCAGCGTGATGCAGAAACTGCCGCCGCACTTGGCGATCGCCGCGGTCTCGCCGCTGGCGGTCTTCCAGTTGCCCTCGATCGGCTCGGCCGCAAGTGCAACCCCCGGAACGACGAACAGGACGGCGGCGATCCATGTCTTCAATTTCATTCTCTTCCTCCTCCAGAACGAGAGCCGGAAGATATCTTACGCGGACGTAAAGGTAAATATGTTCGGGAGCCGGATTCCTGCGCCGGGAAACGGCGAAAATTGCCGGCTGGAAAAACCCGACCGTTTTGCGTGGTTATCAAAAGGTTGAAATCGCCGGTTGAACAATCCGTAAATTTTTAGACGAATGCGCCGGTTTCCAGCGGTTGCGATGTTTAACGAAAACCCAAATTTACCAAGCGTTTGGACTTTGTTTGTCTCAAATTAAGCATGCATTTTAAGCGCATTTTGAAGCCCCGCCGGCATAGTGGAGCCATAAGACGAGCACGGAAAAACCGGCCGGCAAAACTCTGAAGGAAGACCAAAGCCGCATAAGACGGCAGGCGCCCGAGGAGGCCCGAAAGGGCAGGTAAAACAGGATACTACAAGCAGTAAACCAGTTAGACAGGGACAATCGAAATGGCACGCTTTGACTTTCAGAATACCGAAACGGCCGCCATGACGGGCGGCGAGAGCCGCGCTGAAACCTTCTGCGACATGGGCCTGATGTATGCCACGGGTCGCGGCTGCGACATCGACGTGGTGCAGGCCCACAAGTGGCTCAACATCGCTGCGATCAAGGGTTGTGAACGCGCCGCAGAACTGCGCGCCGACCTCGCCGCGACGATGACCAAGACCGACCTCGCTTTGGCGCTGCGCGCCGCCCGCGAGTGGATGACGGTTCACTGAATGAGGGGCGAACAGCGAGTGGGGAGTAGCGAATAGGGGAAGTGCAAGAAGACCGCCGAAGCGGCACCTTCCCCAATTCGCTACTCACTATTCGCTACTCGCTTCAAGACCTGCGGCAAAGCTTCCTCGAGCAACGCCATATCGTCCTGCGGCCCGACGCTGATGCGGATGCATCGGTTGAGGGGGGCGACGCCCGGCATGCGGATGAAGACGCCATGTTCCATCAACCCATCGACGATCGCGCGGGCGTGGGTGCCGTCGCGGTCGCAATCGATGGTGACGAAATTGGTGGCGGAGGCGAGCGGAGACAAGCCGTTGGAAAACGCGATCTGCGAGATGCGCTCGCGGGATGCGGCAATGCGGGCGATGACGTCCGAGAGATAGGCCTGGTCCTCCAGCGCGGCGAGCGCCGCCTGGACCGAAACCCGGGCCATGCCGAAATGATTTCGGATCTTGTCGAAGGCCTGCGCATTGCCGAGCGTGCCGATCGCATAGCCGATCCGCGCGCCGGCAAGGCCGTAGGCCTTCGAGAAGGTGCGCATGCGCAGCACGTTCGGCTGGCCAATCAGCGCATCGATCGAGGGAATGGTGCCCGCCGGCGCCGTCTCGCCATAAGCCTCGTCGAGGATGAGCAGGGTCGTTTCCGGTAGTGCGCGCGCGAAGGAGACGACGTTGTCGGCATCCCACCAGCTTCCCATCGGATTGTCCGGATTGGCGAAATAGACGAGCGGCGCATTTTCCCGGCGCACGGCGGCAAGCAGGCTGTCGAGGTCCTCCCGGTCGGCGACATAGGGCACGGTGACGAGCCGGCCGCCAAAACCGTTCACATGATAATTGAAGGTGGGATAGCCGCCGAGCGACGTTACCACCGCCGCCCCCGGCTCGATGACCAGCCGCACGATCTCGCCCAGCAGCCCGTCGATGCCGCCGCCGACCGCGATATTGTCGCGCGAAATGCCGTGGTGCAGGGCAAGCGCCTCGCGCAGCTCGAAATTCTCCGGATCGCTGTACATCCAGGTCGTTTCCGCCGCTCTGCGCATCGCCTCCAGCACGGAGGGGGCGGGGCCGAAGCCGCTTTCGTTCGCGCCGATGCGGGCGCGCACGGCAAGGCCGCGGTTGCGTTCGATCGCTTCCGGCCCGACGAAGGGAACCGTCGAGGGCAGGGTCTGGGCGAGGGCGGTGAAGCGGGAGAATGCGGACATGAACAGCGCCTGGGATCGATGGAACGGTCGGGATTTCCGCTTGCCGGCCAGCCGCACGAAAAGCCCGCCGGAATCGATTCTCCCGCGGGCACCCTAGCCAATAATAAACAAAGACGAAACGATCAGCCGAGGGCTGACCCGGTCAGCCACAGGCTGACCCGATCAGCCGATGGCCGAGCCGACGCCGCTCTTCTTCTCGACGCCCACCATGTAGCGCCGCTCCGGCTGCTTCGACTTGCCGGTGATGCCGCCGGTGAAATAGTCGGAGCGCACGATCAGGCGCAGCAGTTCCTCGTCGATCTCCTTGATGAACTGCACGCCGATGCGGTTGTCGTTGCGGTAGACTTCCGCGCAGCCGATGCGTGACGTGACGCCGACGATGGAGAGATAATAATGCAGCGGCAGGCCGATCGTGGTGTTCACGGTGAAGCTCGCGCCGCCGACCGAAATGTCCACGAGCTTGCAGCTACGCGTCTTCGGCGCCATCAGGTCGAAGCCGACAGTCATCAGCATGCCCTGCCGGTTGACCGCGAAACGCTCCCACTTCCGCTCGTAAAGGCCCCCGCTGGAGCGCTTCGTGTCGTCGTCACTCATTGCCGCTTTTCTCCCAAAGGGGGTGGACGTCATGTCCGACAGAGATGGCAGGAGTGTCGCAGGCGAGTATTTTGTTTCGTTAAAACAAAAACTTAAAAGTTTAATCGTCCGGTTTTTTGGTGCTTGCCGCCTTCAGGCGTCATGCTTTTCCGTGTGGCGGCCGAGCACGAGATCGAGGAAATCGGTATCGAGGAACATGTTGAAGCGCACCACCAGTTCCTCGCCGTCGCGCTTGAATTCCGTGCAGGGGATCTCGTCGCGGATGCCGTGGATCTCCAGGTAGAAATTCTCCGGCAGTTCCAGCGCCTTGTTGATGGAAAGCACCGCGCCGGCGCTGGAAATGCTGCGGATGAGGCAGGTATAGCGCATCGCCGTGCTGAGATGATGGCCGATCGAAGTGATGAAACCGGGCTTGTCGATGCGATACTGGACGAAGCTGCGCTTGGGGTGACGCAGGTGAAGCTGCTCGTGCATGCTGTCGAGGGGCATGGCGCCCTCCCGCTTCTGTTTCCGGGTTTCAACTGTACCGAAACGGGATGGATAAAACGTGAACGCTGCTGCTCGTATTTGAACGAGCAGCAGCGGGAATTTCGATCCTGTCTTGAAACCTCTCCTCCGTCATGGTCGGGCTTGACCCGACCATCCATGCCACGAGTGCTGCGTGGATCCTCGGGTCAAGCCCGAGGATGACGTTGGTGGGTGGGGGAGGCCGTCTTACTGGAAAGCCTGGAGGCCCGTCTGCGCGCGGCCGAGGATCAGCGCGTGGATGTCGTGCGTGCCCTCGTAGGTGTTGACCGCTTCGAGGTTCATGACGTGGCGGATGACGCCATATTCGTCGGAAACGCCGTTGCCGCCATGCATGTCGCGCGACACACGGGCAATGTCGAGCGCCTTGCCGCAATTGTTGCGCTTCATCAGCGAGATGAGTTCGGCCGGTGCCCGGTGCTCGTCGAACAGGCGGCCGAGGCGCAGCGCGCCCTGCAGGCCGAGCGAGATCTCGGTCTCCATGTCGGCGAGCTTCTTCTGGATGAGCTGGGTGGCAGCGAGCGGCTTGCCGAACTGCTTGCGGTCAAGCGTGTACTGGCGCGCGGCATGCCAGCAGAATTCGGCCGCACCCATGGCGCCCCAGGCGATGCCGTAGCGCGCACGGTTGAGGCAGCCGAACGGACCGGCAAGGCCCGAAACTTCCGGCAGCAGATTTTCATCGGGAACGAAGACGTCCTGCATCATGATCATGCCGGTGACGGAGGCGCGCAGCGAGAACTTGCCCTCGATCTTCGGCGTCTCGAAACCCTTCATGCCGCGTTCCAGCACGAAACCCTTGATCTTGTTGTCATGCGCGTCGGACTTCGCCCAGACGACGGCGACATCGGCGATCGGCGAATTGGTGATCCAGTTCTTGGCGCCCGAGACGAGGTAACCGCCATCGACCTTCTTGGCGCGGGTGATCATGGAGGAGGGGTCCGAGCCATGGTCCGGCTCCGTCAGGCCGAAACAGCCGACCCATTCGCCGGAAGCGAGCTTGGGGAGATACTTCTGTCGGGTCTCTTCCGTGCCATAGGCGAAGATCGGGTGCATGACGAGCGAGGACTGCACGGACATCGCGGAGCGATAACCGGAATCGACGCGCTCGACTTCGCGGGCGACGAGGCCGTAGGAAACGTAGTTGGCGCCGACGCCGCCATATTCCTCCGGCACGGTCGGGCCGAGCAGGCCGAGTTCGCCCATCTCGCTCATGATCTCGCGGTGGAAGATCTCGTGGCGGTTCGCCTCGGTGACGCGCGAGGCGAGCTTGTCCTGGCAATAGGCGCGCGCCGTATCGCGGATCATGCGCTCTTCATCGGTCAGCTGGTCTTCGAGCAGGAAGGGGTCGGCCCAGTCGAAGGGCGCCATCTTGGCGCGGGCCTGTTCCGGAGTGGCGCTGTGGTGCTCGCTCATGTGCTTCCATCCTGTCGCGGTTTTGTCGTTGCAGAAGTGCTACATCAGGTGGTCCGTCTCCGAAAGGCCGGGAACGAAATGGGCAGGCCGACGCTTTGGCTATTTATGAATGCCCTCATGAGCCTGGAGAATGAGCTTTCCATGTATTTCTCCATTTCCGCCTTGATCCTGCCCCTTCGCATGAGCAAGTAATCTGACAATGAGCAATTCCCCCACGAGGAGGCCAAGCATGCGAGACCGTTTCAAGCGATCGGTCGAGCGGCTGGTGCCGACCGAAGCCCGGCTGAGCGATCTGTTCTGGCCGTTTTCCCGCGAACCGGAACGCAAGGCACCCGCCGCCCGACGGCGGCCGGCAGGATCTTCCACGCTCACCGAAGTGGTGGGGTTCGGCAGCAATCCCGGCGGGCTGCGCATGTTCGAGCATATTCCGGACGGCTTGCCCGCCGGGCGCCCGCTCGTGCTGGTGCTGCACGGCTGCCAGCAGAGTGCCGAGAGCTATGATCGCGCTGCCGGCTGGGCCTCGCTTGCCGAGGAGCGCGGCTTTGCCGTCGTCTATGCCCAGCAGCGCGAGGCGAACAATCCGGGTCTCTGTTTTACCTGGTTCCGGCCGAGCGAAGTGACGCGCGACCGCGGCGAGCTGATGTCGATCCGCCAGATGCTGGCGCACACGGCCGAGCGGGCGGCAAGCGACCCGGAGCGCACCTTCATCACCGGCCTTTCCGCCGGCGGCGCGATGACCGCCGCCATGCTCGCCAATTATCCGGAGGTTTTTGCCGGTGGCGCGATCATCGCCGGCCTGCCCTTCGGCGCCGCACGCGACGCCACCCGCGCCTTCGACGCCATGGCCGAGGCGCCCGATCGCACGGCCGACGAATGGAGCGATCTGGTGCGCACGGTTTCGCCGAGCATCGCCCGCAAACCGGCCATTTCGATCTGGCATGGCACGGCGGACGAGACGGTGGCGCTCTCGAACGGATATGCGCTGGTCGAGCAATGGCGCGATCTCTACCGCCTGCCCAAGGAAGCCTTCGTCGAAAAGCGCATGAAAGGCCGCCGCACGCGCATCTGGCCGGACAAGGACGGCAAGCCGCTCGTCACCCTGCACGAGATCGACGGTATGGGCCACGGCACGCCGGTCGCCCGCGGCGAGGGCGGCGGCTACGCCACCTCCGCCGAGCCCTTCATGCTGGAAGCCGGCTTCTCCTCGACACTGGACATCGCCAAGGAATGGGGCCTCACACGCAAATGGAAGCGTTAGTGGCCGCTCAGGCGAGCAGCCACTCGTGTTCCTTGGCGTTGTGGAACTTCCACACGCGCTTCGGCCCCGCCATCACGTTGAGATAATAGAGGTCGTAGCCGTGGATGGTGGCGCAGGGGTGGTAGCCCTTGGGCACCAGTGTCACGTCACGATCCTCCACCGCCATCGCCTCGTCGAGCGAGCGGTCGTCCGTATAGACGCGCTGGAAGGCAAAACCCTGCGGCGGGTTGAGGCGGTGGTAGTAGGTTTCTTCGAGGAAACTTTCGTTCGGCAGGTCGTCCTGGTCGTGTTTGTGCGAGGGGTAGGACGAAGTGTTGCCGCTCGGCGTGATGACTTCCACGACGAGCAGCGAATGCGCCGAATCATCGTTTTCCGGCATGATGTTGTAGACGTGGCGGACGTTCGAGCCCTTGCCGCGGCTGACCTTGGGATGTGTGCCCGGCGGGATGGCCTTGGCCTTGAAGTCACCGCCGCCCGGCGCCGAGCAGACGGCAAGTTCGAGATCGGTCTCCGCCGTCACCGACCAGTTGGAATCCGCCGGTATATAGAGTGCATGCGGCGCGCCCTCGAAAGGGCTCATGCGCTCGCCGAGCACGCCGAAATCCTGGCCGCTGGCCGTCGCCTTGCCCTTGCCGGAAATCCAGACGAGGCAGACCTCGCGGCTCCCCGTTTCGGCGGAGAGAATCTCGCCCGGCCGCATGTGGTGCATATCGAAGCCGACATAGGTCCAGCCGGCGCTTTCCGGCGTCACATGGCTGACGCGGCCATGCGCGCCTTCCGGTTTTACGAGCAGGTTCGGCATGGGCTTGTTCCTTATCCTTTCGGAAAACCTTCCGTCTCCACGGTATAACCCGCGGCGGTCATCACGCGCATCAGTTCCGCATAGCCGACCTCGGCCATTTTCTGCGGCGGTGCCTTGCGCGGGTCCTGCTCAGCTTCCACGACGAACCAGCCTTCATAACCATGGTCCGCCAGCCGCTGGACGATCGCGCCGAAATCGAGCGAGCCGTCGCCCGGCACGGTAAAGGCGCCGAGCGCCACCGCATCGAGGAAGGACTGTTTGCTGCGATCCAGCCCATCCACCACGGCCTGGCGGATATCCTTGACATGCACATGGTTGATGCGGGCGTGGTGGTTGTCGATGGCGCGCAGCACGTCGCCGCCGGCAAAGGCCAGGTGCCCGGCATCGAGCAGCAGCGGAATGCCTTCGCCGGACGCGCGCATGAAGGCGTCGAGTTCCGGCTCGGTCTCCACGACCGCGGCCATGTGGTGGTGATAGGAGAGCGGCATGCCCTGTTCTGCGCACCACTCGCCGAATTCCGTAAGACGGCGGCCATAGACCTTCATCTCGTCGTCGGAAAGGCGTGGCTTGGTGGCGAGCGGCCTGGAGCGGTCGCCCTGGATGGACCGGCCGACTTCGCCATAGACGATGCAGGGCGCGTTGACCGCCTTGAAAAGCTCGATCATCGGCGCGATGCGGTCCTTGTTAACTGCCAGCTCCTCGTCGACCAGCGTGCCGGAGAACCAGCCGCCGCACAGCGTCACATCGGCCGCGCGCAGGATCGGCAGCATGACGGCGGGATCTTCCGGAAAGCGGCGGCCCTTCTCCATACCGGTGAAGCCTGCGCTGCGCGATTGGCGCAGGCATTCCTCCAGGGACACATCGTCGCTGAGCTCCGGAAGGTCGTCGTTCCACCACGCGATGGGCGACATGCCGAGTTTGGCTTTCATCTCAAAATCTCCTTGGGTGGAGGCACCGGCCTCCCTTGTCATTGTTTCTGCCTCCCTCTCCTTCGTCATCCTCGGGCTTGACCCGAGGATCCACATCCCGCGGCATGGATCCTCGGGTCAAGCCCGAGGATGACGGGGAGGGGTGGTCTGTGTGTGCTAACCGACGGTCTGCGCCGCGCGCGCTTTCTCATAGGCCTCGCGCGCCTTGTTGACCTCCGTGCGCGGGCTCACTTCAGGCACCGCCACATCCCACCAGTGGCCACCTTCCTGCGTCGTGACCAGCGGGTCCGTGTCGATCACGATCACCGAGGTGCGGTCGTTGCCCTTGCTACTCTGGATGGCGGTTTCGAGGTCGGCGATGGAGGAGACCTTGACTGCGACCGCCCCCATGCTCTCGGCATGCGCGCGGAAATCGATGTCGGGCATCATCTCGATCATCGAGTCCTTCAGGAGGTTGTTGAAGTTGGCGCCGCCGGTGGCCATCTGCAGCCGGTTGATGCAGCCATAGCCGCGGTTATCGAGCACGACGATCGTCAGCTTCTGGCCGAGCATGATGGAGGTCGAGAGCTCGGAATTCATCATCATGTAGGAGCCGTCGCCGACCATGACGACGACATCCGCCTCCGGCCGCGCCAGCTTGACGCCGAGGCCGCCGGCAATCTCGTAGCCCATGCAGGAAAAGCCGTATTCCATGTGGTAGCCGCCCGGCTTGTGCGCCTGCCACAGCTTGTGCAGCTCGCCCGGCAGGCCGCCGGCGGCGCAGACGAGAACCGAATTGTCACCACCGATCGAGCGCTGCACCGCGCCGATGACCTGCGCATCGGAGGGCAGGTCCGCATTGGTGGCCGCGGTCGCCTTCTTCACGGCTGCCATCCATTCCTGCTTGCGGCTCTTGGCCGCCGCCTCCACCGAGGCGGAGGCCTTCCAGCCGCCGAGCGCTTCGGAGAGCAGCGTCAGCCCCTCACGCGCATCGGCGACGAGCGGCTGGCTGTCGTGCTTGGTGGCATCGAAGGCGACGGTGTTGAGGCCGATCATCTTGACGCCTTCACCCTTGAACAGCGCCCAGGAACCGGTGGTGAAATCCTGCATGCGCGTGCCGACGGCGAGGATGACATCCGCCTCTTCCGCAAAGGCATTTGCGGCAGACGTGCCGGTGACGCCGATCGAGCCCATGCAGAGCGGATGATCGTCCGGCAGCGCCGACTTGCCGGCCTGGGTGACGGCGACCGGAATGCCATGCATGCCGGCAAAGGCCTTGAGTTCGGCCGTCGCCTGCGAATAGAGCACTCCGCCGCCGGCGATGATCAGCGGCCGCTCCGCCTTGCGCAGCGTGGCGATGGCCGAGGCGAGTTCATCGGTGTCGGGGCGAGGGCGGCGGTGCGTCCAGACCTTTTCCTCGAACAGGCTTGCCGGATAGTCATAGGCCTCCGCCTGCACATCCTGGCAGAGAGACAGCGTCACCGGGCCGCAATCGACCGGGTCGGTCAGCACCTGCATGGTGCGCTTCAGCGCCGGAATGATCTGCTCGGGCCTAGTGATGCGGTCGAAATAGCGCGAGACGCAGCGGAAGGCATCGTTCACCGAGACGGTGCCATCGCCAAAGTTCTCGATCTGCTGGAGGACAGGATCGGGAATGCGGTTGGCGAAGACGTCGCCGGGCAGGAACAGCACGGGCAGGCGGTTGACATGCGCCACGCCTGCGGCAGTGATCATGTTCAGCGCGCCGGGGCCGATCGAGGTCGTGCAGGCCATGAAACGCTGGCGGAAACTGGCCTTTGCGAAGGCGACGGCGGCGTGCGCCATGCCCTGTTCGTTATGGGCGCGCAACGTCGGTAGCTCGTTGCGCACCTGATAGAGCGCTTCCCCCATGCCCGCGACGTTGCCGTGGCCGAAAATGCCCCAGACGCCCGCGAAGATCGGCTGTTTCTTGCCGTCGACGACCGTCATCTGTGCCTTCAGGAAATGCGCGACGGCCTGCGCCATCGTCAGCCGGATCGTCTTGCCCATGGTATTCCTCCCAAACTCTTTATTCACAGACCGCGCGTGCGAAGCCAGGCGTCGGTCAGCTCGCGGAAGCGGCCGGCCATCTGGGCGATCGCTGCCTCGTCATCCATCTTGCCGCTCATCCAGGCGCGGGCGGCATCAACGAAGATCGTGCGGCCGACGGCAAAGCCCTTCACGGACGGTGCCACCTTCGTCGCCTCGAAGGCCTTGACCAGGTCCTCGGTCGGCGCTTCCAGGCCGAGCAGCACGATACCACGGCAATAAGCATCATTTTTGGCGATCACGGCCTCGATGTTCCGCCATGCGCCGGCAGACGCCTGCGGCTCCAGCTTCCACCAGTCCGGCTTGATGCCGAGATTGTAGAGTTCCTGAAGCGCCGTCGACACGGTGTCATCCTTGAGCGGCCCGTTCTTGCCGGCGATGATCTCGATCAACAACTCGCGCCCGACGCGGCGTGCGGCTTCGAAAAGCGTGCGCAGCTTCTCCTGCTGTTCTTTCTTGAGGGCAGCCGGATCGTCCGGATGGTAGAAACACAGGCACTTGATGCAATGGTCGAGCGGCCATTCTACAAGCTGCGAGCCGATATCCTGGCTGAACTCGAAGCGCAGCGGCTTGGAGCCCGGCAGCTCGACCGGGCGGCCAAGCCAGGAAAAATTCTGCGTCGCGGCATCGAAGAAGGCGTCGCGGCCAAAACGCTCGTCGATCAGCATGCCGTAACCCGGCCGGCCATCGGCGACGCGCGCTGCGGCCTTGACGGTCAGCCGCTTGAACTCGGAGATTTTTTCGTGCGGCACCTTCAGTTCATCGGCGACATCGACGAGCTGCATGCGGTGGTCGCAGGCGAGCGCCATCAGGAGCGGAATGTCGCCTTGCTTGCGGTTGGTCGCCCAATGAATGTGGTTGATCGCCTCGTCCTTGCGCAAGGCGCGGTGCTTGCTGCCATTCTTCAGGAAGAAGGTGAGCTCTTCCCAGCTTGGATATTCCGGCGAGCAGAGCAGGCGGGAGACGGCGAAGGCGCCGCAGGCATTGGCCCAGGTCGCGGAGGTCTTGTGGTCCTCGCCCTTCAGCCAGCCGCGCAGGAAGCCGGACATGAAGGCGTCACCTGCACCCAGCACATTATAGACCTCGATCGGGAAGCCATCACCGACCACGCCGTCTTCCAGGTCGTCCGAAATCGGCCCGTCATAGACGATGCAGCCCATGGCGCCGCGTTTCAGCACGATGGTGGCCGGCGAAACGGCGCGGATGGCTTTCAACGAGGACAGCACATCGTCGGCGCCCGATGCGATCATGATCTCTTCTTCGGTGCCGACGATCAGGTCGCAGTCCGGCAGCACGGATTTCAGAATGGCGGAGACGCGGTCCGATTTCACATAACGCTCGAAACCCTCCGCATGGCCGGCGAGGCCCCAAAGGTTCGGGCGATAGTCGATGTCGAAGATCACCTTGCCGCCCGATTCCTTGGCGATGCGGATCGCCTTGCGCTGCGCGGCCTCGGTGTTGGGCCGCGAAAAATGCGTGCCGGAGACCAGCACGGCGCGGGAGGAGCGCACAAAAGCATTGTCCACGTCGCCCTCGTCGAGCGCCATGTCGGCACAGTCGGTGCGCACGAAGATCATCGGCGAGACGCCTTCGGATTCGATGGCGAGCAGAACGAGCGCGGTGAGGCGATCCTTGTCGGTGCGGATGCCCTCGACATTCACCCCTTCGCGGGCGGATTGTTCGCGGATGAAGCGGCCCATCTGCTCGTCGCCGACGCGGGTGATGAGCGCGGATTTGAGCCCGAGGCGGGCGGTGCCGATCGCGATATTGGCCGGGCAGCCGCCGACGGACTTGGCGAAGGAGGCGGTGTCTTCAAGGCGCGTGCCGAGCTGCTGGCCGTACAAGTCGACGGACGAGCGGCCGATCGTAATGACGTCGAGCGTCCTGTCCTGGTCAAGGTGCGGCATGTCTTCCTCCCGGTCTCGCGGCGCCGCCATCTCAGCGCGGCGGTACGTTGGGAAAATGAAACATGAATTCCATTATTCTGTCAATTCGGAATATTCATTCCGTTTCTATTCCGCACCATTTCGTTTGGGGGAGCGCCGCATGCTGCGGCGTTTTTCGGCAATCGCGACCGGCAGCGCCATGGCTAGCGCCATGGAGGCGGAGAGCGAGCGGAAACCGGCATAATCTGCCTCGGACACCTCGAACCAGTGGGTGGCGGAGGTGGCGAGCGGCGAAAAGACCGAATCCGTGATGGCGACGATCGGCACGCCGCGGCTCGCCAGTTCCTGCGCCTGGGCAAGGCTATCGGCGGCATAGGGCGCAAAACTTGCGGCGATCACCGCATCCTTGCGCGTCGCGAACTGGGCAATTTCCGGATCGATGCCGTTGGGCGAGGCAAGGATCTGGTGGCGGATGCCGAGCTTGCCGAAGGCATAGGCGATGTGCGCCGTCAGCGGATAGGAGCGGCGCTTGGCGACGAGATAGATGGTCTCGGCCTGCGCGAGAAGTTCGACGGATTTGGAGAAGATATCGCCGTCGATGGTGCTCGCCAGCCGCGCGACGGACTGGCTTGCCGCCGTCAGGAAGCCGGAAAGCAGCTCCGTGTCGCTGTTGGCCGCGGGAGCCGCTTCGAGCGACAGCAGCCGCTCCTCATAAGACAGTGTGCGGTCGCGCAACCGGGCGCGAAAAACGTTCTGGAGGTCGGAAAAGCCCTCGTAACCGAGGTGATGGGCCAGGCGTACCAGCGTCGAAGGCTGCACGTCGGCGGCCGTCGCGATGCTCGCCGCGGTGCCGAAGGCCATGTCGTCCGGGTTGGAGAGCGCATAGGCCGCCACCTGCGCCAGCCGCTTCGGCATGGTCGCCTTGCGCTCGATGATGACGCTGCGCAGGCTGTCGAAATCGCGGGGTACGCGCGTCAGGGCCGCTTCGCTGTTGCTCATGGATGTCTCTCCTCACGCGGCCATTCTGCTACAAATGAAATAAATATTCCATATTATCGGAAAAGATAGTTTTCGTTCCAAATCTTTCCGGTTACACATGGTCTAAACGATATAGCGGATGGAGGAGACGGCATGAAGGCCCTCGGCATAGGACTGATCGGTACGGGTTACATGGGCAAGTGCCATGCGCTCGCCTGGAACAATGTCAGCACGGTGTTCGGCGATGTCGACCGCCCGCGCCTCGTGCATCTGGCCGAGGCCAATGCGGAGCTTGCGGCAAGCCGCGCCCGCGAATTCGGCTTTGCGAAATCGACCGCCAACTGGCGCGACCTGCTGGCCGATCCGGAGGTCGACGTGATCTCCGTCACCACGCCGAACCAGTTCCACGCCGACATGGCGATCGCGGCGCTGGAAGCGGGCAAACATGTCTGGTGCGAAAAGCCGATGGCGCCGGCCTTTGCCGATGCCGAGCGCATGCTCGCCGCCCAGCGCTCCTCCGGCAAGGTCGCCGTCATGGGCTACAATTATATCCAGAACCCGGTGATGCGGCACATCCGCTCGCTGCTGGACGAGGGCGTCATCGGCACGGTGAACCATGTGCGCGTCGAGATGGACGAGGACTTCATGGCCGATCCGGAAGCCGCCTTCTACTGGAAGAGCGAGGCGTCCTCCGGCTATGGCGCGCTCGACGATTTCGCGGTGCATCCGCTCTCGCTGCTGTGGAGCCTGTTCGGCCATGTCGAGGCGGTGATCGCGTCGCTGGCAAAACCCTATGCCGACCGCCCGCTGAAGGATGGCGGCCGCCGGGAGGTCGAAAACCACGATATCGCCAGCGTCCTGATGCGCCTTCCCGGCGGCATTTCCGGCGTGCTGATGGCGAACCGCTCCGCCTGGGGCCGCAAGGGCCGCATTGCGCTGCAGGTCTATGGCTCGAAGGGCACGATCCTCTTCGACCAGGAGCGCATGAACGAGTTCCAGCTCTACACGACCGAGGGCAGGGCGAGCGAACAGGGCTTTTCCACAGTCCTGACGGCGCCGCACCACAAGCCCTATGACCGGTTCATTCCGGCCCCAGGCCACGGCCTCGGCTTCAACGACCTGAAAGTCATCGAATGCCGCGAGCTGATCGCCGCAATCGCGGGCATGGCGTCGCATTCCATCGATTTCAACCATGGCCTGCGCATCGAGAAATCCGTGCACGCCATGGCACAATCTTTCCGCGAGGCCCGCTGGGTGGAAATTGCCACAGAATGAATTTCTGGCGACCGGGCCAAAAAAATCCGGTCGCCTCCTCATTGAAACGGCGAGGGCCATACGTAATACTCTCGGCAATAATGCCGGAGGGATGGGCATGTTAAAGCAAATGCAGAGACGCTGGGCGCCGGTCCTCTTCGTCTCGATTGCTGTCATCGTGTTCAATGTGAGCGCCGCAGAGGCGAAACGCGTTGCACTGCTGATAGGCAATCAGAAATACGAAGAGACGGCCCAGCTCAACAACCCCGCGAACGATGTGGAGCTTATGCGCGCCTCGTTCGAGGCAGCGGGTTTCGATTCCGTCAAGACTGTGCTCGATCTCGACCGCGGCGCCATGGTGAAGGCGCTGCGCGAGTTTGAGGATGAGTCTGCCGATGCGGATATGGCGGTGGTCTATTATTCCGGCCACGCCATGGAGATGAACGGGGTCAACTACCTCATCCCCGTCGATGCGGCGCTGAAGAGCGACCGCGACGTCGAGGACGAGAGCGTGGCGATCGATCGCGTGCAGCGTTCGCTCGAAGGCGCCAAGAAGCTGAAGCTCTTCATCCTCGATGCCTGCCGCAACAATCCGTTCTCGCAGTCGATGACGCGCTCGATCGGCACCCGTGCCGTGACCCGCGGCCTCGCCCGCGTCGAACCCGAATCGGCCGATACGCTGATCGCCTTCGCCTCGAAGGCAGGCACGGTCGCGCTTGACGGCGAGGGCAAGAACAGCCCGTTTGCCACGGCACTTTCGAAATACCTGACGGAGCCTGGCCTCGACGTGCGCATCGCGCTCGGCAAGGTGCGCGACGAGGTGGTGGAAGCCACCAACCGCGAGCAGGAGCCCTTCGTCTACGGTTCGCTCGGTGGCGCGCAGATCTTCCTGAACATCAAGGAAGTCAACATCAACGTCACCAACAGCGGCAACACGCAGGAGGTCTCGCCGAACGGCCAGTCCGAAGCGGCTGCCGACTGGCAGAACATCCGCGACCTCGCCGACGAAGACCTGATCGCCGCCTTCATCGCGAAGCACGGCAAGGATCCCGTCTACAAGATGCTGGCGGAAAAGAAGCTCGCCAGCCTCCAGGAGGCCACGCAGAACGATGGCCAGGACGCCGCAGCGATCGCCTGGGACGCCCTGAAGGAATCGACGGATGCGGCAGCGCTCCAGCGCTTCATCGAGCGTTATCCCGACAGCTCGCATCGCGCGAGCGCCGAACAGCTGATCGCCGCGCTTGAACCCAAGAAGGGGCTCAGCGTCGATCTCGCCTCCAAGGAGACGGCGGCCTCGCGGGATTGCTTCCTGCTTGCCGGCGAACCGCAGTCGCTGCCGGGCTTCCTCGGCGTCAACTTCCTGAAGATCGATGCCAAGCGGGCGCTTTCGGCCTGCGCGCAGGCCGTCAACGAGAACCCGTCCGACGGCATGCTGGTGAACCTGCTCGGCCGCGCGCACGACGCCGACCGCAACTATGTCGAAGCCCGTCGCAATTACGAAAAGGCGATCGAGCTCGGCAACATGTATGCGCTCACCAACCTTGCCTGGTTCTCGGTCTATGGCACGGACGGCCCAATCGACGTGCCGAAGGGCCTGTCGATGTTCGAGAAGGCCTCGATCGCCGGCAACTCCTACGCCCAGGCATCGCTCGGCTGGCTCTACCGCGAAGGCTATGGCGGCACGCGCCAGGACTATAACGAAGCGGTGAAGTGGTATCAGCAGTCGGCCAACCAGGGTTATGCCAATGCCATGGCGACCATGGGCTGGTTCTACCGCGAAGGCCTCGGCGTCTCGCAGGATTATGTCCAGTCGCTGACTTGGTATCGCAAGGCAGCAGATGCCGGCGATGCCAATGCCATGTCCTCGCTCGGCTGGGCATACCAGAACGGCCTCGGCACGGCGCAGGACTATGCGGAAGCCAAGGTCTGGTACGAGAAGGCCGCCAATATCGGCGACTCCTACTCGATGGCCTCGCTCGCCTGGCTCTATGACGTCGGCAACGGCGTGAAGCAGGATTATGTCGAAGCCCGTTACTGGTATGAGAAGGCCGCCAACGCCGGCAGCGCTTACGCCATGGGCAACCTGTCGCGCCTTTACGACCAGGGTCTCGGCACGCCGGCAGACGCCAAGGAAGCCGTTCGTTGGGCGGCTGGCAGCGTCGAAAGCGGCGATCAGGCAAAGCTGAAGGAGCTGAAGGAAACCCCCGGCAACTTCACGGTCGCCTTCCGCAAGGAAATGCAGAACCTTCTGAGGGAACGCGGTTATTACAGCGGTTCTTCCGATGGCGAATTCGGCGCGGCAACGCTCGCCGCGATCGACAAGCTGGCCGCCGGTCGCAACGACAGCTCGTCGCTGTCGTCGACGACGACCACCACCACCGACAACAGCCAGTCGACGGTCACGCTCTCCGGTTCGGATGCCGACCAGTGCTACGAACTTGCCGGCGAACCGAACCTGCGCCCGGGCTTCCTCGGAAAGCTCTTCGCGCAGATCGACTATGGCCGCGCGATCCCGGTCTGCGAAGCGGCGCTCAATGCCAATCCGTCGGACAACTCGATCCGCAACATGCTGGGCCGTGCCCACGACGCCGCGAAGAACTTCTCCAAGGCGCGTGAGCACTACCAGAAGGCCGCCGACGAGGGGAACCTCTACGCCCTGACCAACCTTGCCTGGTATTCGATCTACGGCACGGATGGCCCGGTCGACATGGCCAAGGGCACCCGCATGTTCGAGCAGGCCTCGAATGCCGGCAACCCCTATGCCCAGGCCTCCCTCGGCTGGCTCTACCGCGAAGGCTATAACGGCACGCGCAAGGACTATGACGAGGCCATCAAGTGGTATCGCAAGGGCGCCGAACAGGGTTACGCCAATGCGCAGGCCACGATGGGCTGGTTCTACCGTGAAGGCCTCGGCACGACGCGCGACTACACCGTCTCGCTCGACTGGTACATGAAGGGTGCGGAAGGCGGCGACGTCAATGCGATGTCCTCCGTCGGCTATGCCTACCAGTCCGGCCTCGGCGTCGCGGTCGACTATGTCGAAGCCCGCAAGTGGTACGAGAAGGCAGCCGCCTTCAACGACTACTATTCGATGGCCTCGATCGGCTGGCTCTACGACGTCGGCAACGGCGTGACGCAGGACTATGCCCAGGCCCGCGACTGGTACGAGAAGGCGGCAAACGGTGGCAACACCTACGCCATGGGCAACCTGTCCCGCCTCTTCGACCACGGCCTCGGCACGCGCGCCAACGCCAAGGAAGCTGCCCGCTGGGCCGCTGCCAGCGTCGAAGGCGGCGACCAGGGCAAGCTCCAGGAGCTCAAGGGGTCTCCGGCAAACTTCACGCCGCAGTTCCGCAAGGAGTTCCAGTCGATCCTCAAGCAGCGCGGCTATTACAACGGCCCGATCGACGGCGATTTCGGCGCATCGACGCAGAACGCTATCGACCGTCTCGCCGCCCGCACCTGACACGGATCAGCACCGCCAAGAAACCGCCAGCGACAACCGTCGCTGGCGGTTTTCGTTTGGCCGGCGCAAATCCGTGCGAATCGGTCCTTGACCCTCCACCGGGTGGAGGCCGTAGTGGGGATGCCATGGGAGCGAAGTTTTACACGATCGGCGAATTGGCGCGGCTTTCGGGGCAATCCGTCCGCCGCATCCGCTATTATTCCGACAAGGGCCTGCTGCCGAGCGACCGCTCGGCCGGCAACTATCGCATCTACAGCGAGACGGATGCGGCGAGACTGGACCTCATCCGCGCGCTGCGCGAAGCGGGCGTCGGCCTTGCCGCCATCGGCAAGCTGATCGGCCGCCGGCTGAGCCTTGCGGACGTATTGCAGGCCCGGCTCGCCATTCTCGAAACGGAAATAGCGGCAAGGCGCCGGATGGCCGCCGTGCTGCGTGCAACGCTTCGCCTCCCGAACCCTGCCGATGCTGACCTGAGGAGGTTTTGGACCATGGCAAACCGAAGCAACAAAGACATGCACGCCCTCGTCGAACGTTTTGTCGAGCGGATCGCCGAAGGCGCCGCGATGGACGAGGACTGGCGCCGCCGGATGATCGAGACGAGCGTTCCCGACCTGCCGGACGACCCGACGCCGGACCAGATCGCCGCCTGGACGGAACTTGCCGACATGCTGGAGGACGAGGATTTCGCCCGCGACCTCAAGACGGAGATGGCAACCTTCTGGACCGGCGCCTTCGACCCGGCCGCCTACCGCGACGCCGCGCTCAAGACCTATGAGGCCGTCCAGGCGGCCATCGCGAAAGGGATATCGCCGCAGGCGGCGGAGGCACAGGCGATCGCCGCTGCCTGGCTCGATGATTCGGCGCGTGCGATGGCGCGCGAGCCGGATCGCACCTTTCTCGACTGGCACTTCGCCCAGTATGAAAAACAATCCGGCCGCATGGGTCGCTACCGGCACCTGCTGGCGCTTCTGCGTGGGGAAAATGATTCGGCCGAACCGGACAGGGTCTGGGCCTGGCTGAACGACGCGCTGCGCGCCTTGCCGGTGCCGCTAAAGTAAGGCCCTGAAATGAGAAATGCCGCACGCGTTGCTGGCGCGTGCGGCATGACAAGCTCGGGAGCGCCCCCTGTGCCGGGGGCGGAGCTTAGAGCAGGAAGTCGTTCGAATAGTAGCGCGTCAGGCCCGCGTCAATCTCGAAATCCGCCCGGCCATCGCCATTGACGTCTCCGGAGATGATGGTGCCGGAGTAGCGCAGTTCGCCCGATGTGCCGGAAAACGCGTCCTTGCCGATGAAGGTGAAGGAGTTGTTGCCGCTTCTGTCGGTCCTGGCGTCGATGTCGCGCAGGTCGATCACGTCGTCCTGGCTATCCGGCTTGAAGTCGTCGATGACGTCGCGCTGCGAGCCGACCTTGCTGTCGGAGGTGCGTAGGAAGCGGAACGTATCGGCGCCGGAGCCGCCAACGAGGAAGTCGTTGCCGCTGTCACCGACCAGCAGATCGTTGCCGGAGCCGCCGACCAGGTCGTCATTGCCCGAGCCGCCGTAGAGGCGGTCGTTGCCGCTGTCGCCATAGAGGTCGTCATTGCCGCTGTCGCCATAGATGACGTCCTTGCCGGCACCGCCATAGAGCCGGTCATTGCCGCCGAGGCCTTCGAGCTGGTCGTTGCCATTGCCGCCGCGCAGGATATTGTTGCCGCCAGTGCCGATCAGCGTGTCGTTAGAGTTGGTGCCGGTCGCATTCTCGATGCTCCGGAGCTCCTCGTTGCGGCCGCTGACGGCGCGGGCAAAACCCTCATCGAGGTCGACATAGATGCCGCGGCCTTCTTCGCTGCTCGAATCCTGCAGCGAATAGTTGACCGTGTCGGTGCCGGAGCCGCCATTGAACGAATTGCGGTAGCCGACGGAATAGAAGGTGTCGTTGCCGGCGTCGCCCTTGTAGTCGCTGGCGAGCGTCTTCACTTCGAACCGGTCATTGCCATCGCCGCCGCTGACGACGTCATATTCGCCGCTCGCCTTGGCCGCGCCGCTGTGTTTGTAGATGTCGTTGCCGGAGCCGAGGAAGATGTCGTTGCCGCCTTCGAAGCTGTTGCGCACGAGGTCGTCGCCGCTACCGGCTTCCACATAGTTGAGGCCGCCACGGCTATCGGTCCGATTCAGAACAATCTCGTCATCGCCGCCATAGGTGTAGATTTCAACCTCGGTGCGCGAGTTCTGGACGACGTAATCATCGCCGTTCGTGCCCTTATATACAAACGCCATGTCCTCGTTCCTTTCTCATTCATCTGCTGTTGCCCGACTTTTAGCGCCGGCAAGCTGAACCGCTCTTGAACAAAGTGGGGAGACAGAAGGCATTTTCGAGGCCAATGGGTGAAAATTTGTGAGGGTGAGGGCCGGTCATGCCGATTCCAAGCCGTTCCGGCCCGCGGGAAGCCACGATATGTATAAAGCGCCTGATTGCGTGAAAAATCGAAAAAGCTCTTGATCCGTGAGGGCTTTGGCCCTATCAGGACCGCGAGCGGAGAGGTGGCCGAGTGGTCGAAGGCGCTCCCCTGCTAAGGGAGTATACCGGAAACGGTATCGAGGGTTCGAATCCCTTCTTCTCCGCCAGTCATGCCCCCTAGCGTATGGATTTTGCTATCTGATTACGGATGGCTAAAGCGCTTCCCAACTTCATGTATCTGTTGTTCACATCTTCACAGCTAGCGACGCCGCGCAGCCCTGTGTCCCATCGCTCTGGTCGAATTCCCACCGCTCGGTGTCCGATTCGTTTCGAGCTATGCGCCGCCAGCTTTGCCCCCGTCTCAAATTGTCCATTCGAGGGAGAATAGATTGGGTGGCCGGAACGTGCCGTCTGTAGTGCTGCTCACCTCTATGGAGACAGGCATGCAGGAAATTGTCGTCCGAGCCTATAAAGCCAGTGGCGGCGGCCACGAGTTGCTGGCCGTCATACCCCTGAACGGTGCGAACCTCCCTGGACAGGACGGGCAGCACGCTACGGATAGCGAACTGATCGCCATGACGATGACGGAACTTCGCCATCAAGGGCGCTTTTCAGACGCCGAGATCGAAGCGTTTCAATATAAAGTGGACCGTCCGCGATATCCCGCCGCTCCGGACGTCGTTTCCGCGCCTCTTCCCGACACGACACTCTCTCCCGAACCACCTTCAGGTCGCGCAGCGTCCCGTTAACCGGCGGGGCCGAAAAGGCCGCCCTAAAAAGCCCTGCCCATCCGAATACATCGGCAAGATCGGCCGTGTCCCTAAAACGATGGTAAGCCGGGGGCGAACGCGCATATGAACGACTGGATCTTGTTCTTCATCGGGCTTGCCATACTCCTGGCGTTCTCCTTCACCCTCAACACATTCTTCCTGGGGTCGTTTATCGCAGGCATGAAGCGCTATCTGCTCGGGCGCATCATCGGCGGAACGATAAAGGACACGAGGATCGATCACGAGGCCACCCACCGCACGCTCGGCCTGTTCGGGCTCCAGACGCGCAACGGCGGTCCCGGAGACGAGGAAATCCATCGTCTGACCCCCAAGCGCTGGCAGGAGGTGCTGACTTGGGTTTGTTATATCGGCATGGGCGTGGGCTTCGCGATCATGATTTACGCCAAAGCGCGGTAACCACACGGTGGTGCCACGGCTGACGATTATTTGTCCCGCCGCAAGCATGGTCCTTCGCGACAAAATCGCCGGCCAAAACCAAGAAGATAGAATTCCTCATTATCCGGAATGACGATCACCCGCCGGCCGACTGATGACGCTGCGGACGATGGGCGTTGCCAGTCTATATAAGGTAGGGCGGGCGGTTTCTTGCTGCCGGGGTGGTCGGCGTCGCTCGTGTGCGCTGGAGACCCTTCGATCATCGACTCAAGAATCCGCTGCTTGAATCACCCGAATCGACTTTGAAAACCACCGCTGCCGATTCCCACTTCCGGCCGCGCCGGGCTGGCGGCGATAACAAACGGACATGGGAAAATGCGTCTCCGCCACGTCAAAGTGCGGCCTTTGCCCTTATTTCGCCCGGTCTAAGGCAGGGTTATACAGCTGTGCTGCCGGGCTAAGTGCCCGCTTCATAAGGCCTTTTGTTAAGGATCCATAAACTTTTAGCGATCCGGTCCGCCATTTTGTGTCCTTTGCGCAACAGCGCGTGGCGAAGGCTGACACAAACACCACCTCCTTTCAGTTTGGAGATTGCTTACGGAAGCGCGTCTTGTATTTTCAGGTTCGGAAGCAGGGGCGGTTGATCGTCCGCTTCCTGAACTTGGGGATGGGGCAGGGAACGCTGTCCTTCAGCAAAAAACCCAGACCCGTTTGAAACTTTTTGACTGGAGGTCAGAAATGAACATCAAGAGCCTTCTTATCGGCTCCGCTGCTGCACTCGCAGCAGTATCCGGCGCCCAGGCTGCCGACGCTATCGTTGCTGCCGAGCCCGAGCCGCTGGAATATGTTCGCGTTTGCGACGCATTCGGCACGGGTTACTTCTACATCCCGGGCACCGAAACCTGCCTGCAGATCAGCGGCTACGTCCGTTTCCAGGTAGACTTCGCTGAAGACTCCGCTGGCGCGAACGGCGACGACTGGGGCTACCGCGCTCGTACCCGTGGTTACCTCTCGCTCGACGCCAAGAGCGACACCGAGCTTGGCACGCTGACCGGTCACATCGACCTTCAGGCTGACTCCCACCAGGACGTCTTCCTTGACGGCGCATGGATCCAGCTCGGCGGCTTCAAGGCTGGTTACTTCTACACGGAATGGGATAAGGGCCTGAACGGCGAAACCGACGTTCTCGACGGCACCATCTTCAACATCATCGGCGGCGACACGCTGCTGAATGCTGTATCCTACAAGTACGAAGGCGGCGCCTTCGCTGCTACCGTTGCTCTCGAATCCTTCAGCAACGCAAAGCAGGGCTTCGTTGAATTCGAAGACGGCCTCGGCATCTCGGGTGTTGTCACCGGTTCGTTCGGCGCCGTAAGCGCTGACTTGCTCGGTTCGTATGACTTCGACAACGAAAACGGCGCCATCCGCGGCCTCGTTTCCGCTGACGTTGGTCCGGGCACCCTGCAGGCTGCTGCTGTCTGGTCTTCGGGCGCAAGCCGTTACTGGGATGCTTCCGAGTGGTCGGTTGCTGCATCGTACAAGGCTAACCTCTCTGAAAAGCTGGCAATCACCCCCGGCTTCCAGTACTGGGGCACGCTTGATTACGACGCCTCCGGCGACTACCGCGGTAGCCGCGACGCTTGGCGCGCTGGCCTGACGCTCGACTACACGATCGTCACGGACCTGACCACCAAGATCAGCCTCCAGTACACGGATGTTGACAACGGCGTTGGCAACAAGGGCGCCGGTGGCGACCAGTGGTCGGGCTTCGTCCGTCTGCAGCGTTCGTTCTAATCTGATCTGACTTTTGTCAGTGATGGGAGACCCGGCTTTCGAGCTGGGTCTTTTTCGTTTTCGGCATGGTATCGGCTGGACGCGCACGACCTTTTCCCGTTATGGCGGGAAGTGAGGCTTTGGCGATGGCGATTTTATGGACCCGTCAGAATCCGGCGAGGAACGCCTGGACCGATGGGAAGACGGCGGCGTGGTGCAGGAGAGGGGCGTGGCCCTGGCCCGGTGCGATCACGGTTTTGACCGTTGCGGCCTGCGCGGCCATCCGGGCGAGCGTCTGGTCGGTGAAAAGACGGGAATGTTCGCCGCGCACGACAAGCAGCGGCTTTTTCGCCAGGAGCTCGAATTGCGGCCAGAGCGTCGGCAGGGGTTTTGAGAAGTCGATGGCCTGCAACTGGTCTGTCAGCTTCGGATCATAGTCGGGGACGAGCCGGTCTTCCCTTTCCGCGTAGATCGCCTCTGCCATGTCGCGCCAATCGGCGGGGGAAAGGGCTGGGAAAGACGCACCGTGAATATCGCGGAGCAGGGTGGCGGCTGCATCAAGATTCTCAGGAGCGGAGCGCCCGGAGAGATAGTCGCGAATTTCCCTGAGCCCATCCGCCTCGATCTCCGGGCCGATATCGTTGAGAATAGCACCGGCGATAAGGTCCGGCTTCATCGCTGCCATGACATGCAGGATCAGCCCGCCGCGCGAGGTGCCTGCGAAAAGGCAGCGTTCCAGGCCAAGCGCGGTGCAGACGGTGATGACATCCCGGCATTCGATGGCGACATTGTAGTTCGCCGCAGTCTCGTCATAGCCGGAAAGGCCGCGGCCGCGATAATCGAGCGCGATGACCCGTCGGGGTGCGACGGGATCCTGCGAGACGAGCAAAGCAAGCTGGTGAAAATCCCGCACGTTGCGGCTGAGGCCGGGCAGGCAGATGAGAGGCAGCCGTCCGGTCTGCGCTTTTGTCGTGTAATCGCGCGCATGAAGCATCAATCCATCTTCGGCTGGGAAGAAACGGCTTTCGAATTCACTCATGTGTCTGCATCCGCCTAACCGATGGAAAGGAAGCGCAACCTAGAGGGGCCGCTTGCCGAGGGCAAGACGCCGCCCGCCGCTCGCTTACCGGCCGACGCTCAGGTCGTGCACGATATCGGCCTTCTGGCCGAGCCGGGTCTTGTAGACTTGATAATTCTCCATGACCCGCTGCACATAGCCGCGTGTCTCGGAGAAGGGGATGCGCTCGATCCAGTCGACGACCTCGTCAATCGGCTTGCCGCGCGGATCGCCATAACGCGCGATCCACTGCGGCACGCGGCGCGGGCCGGCATTGTAGGCGATGAAGGTGAGCACGTAGGAACCGCCGAAATCGCTGATCTGCTCGCCGAGATAATGGGCGCCGAGCGTCGCGTTATAGGCGGCGTCCGTCGTCAGCCGCTCCTTGGAATAGGCAAGCCCATAGCGTTTCGCCACACCCTGCGCGGTGCCCGGCATCAGTTGCAGCAAGCCCTGCGCATTGGCGGGCGAGACGGCGGCCGGGTTGAAAGCGCTTTCCTGGCGCGCGATCGCGTAGGCGAGCGCCTTTCCGGAGCCTGAAATATTGGCGCCATCCGGAATGACGCCGATCGGGAAGGCGAGCGCCGCCACATCAATGCCGCGCCCGAAGGCGATCTTCCCGATCTGCAGGGAAAGCTGGTGGTTGCTGCCCTTTTCCGCCTGCGCCGCGAGAAGCGCGAGTTCGCCCGGGCTCATCAACTCGCCGGCCAGCGCGCGATAAAGGCTTTCACCGCGCCAGCCATGGCCGGCCGCCTGCAAGCGAGCGATCGCCTGCACGGCTTCCCGCTGTTGGAAACGCGTGCGCTCTTCCGTCGTCGGCGTCGGATAGGCGACGTTCAGCGCCGTGCGGCCGAGCCTTGCGCCGGCAAGCTGGCCATAGAAGGTGCCGGGAAAATTCGCAGCCTTGGCAAAATAGTCCTTCGCCTCTGCGGGGTTGCCCTTTTCCGCCGCCCGGCCCAGCCAGTACCAGGCGCGCGACACGGAAAGCGGGCGATCGGAGGCTTGCAGGATGCGCTGGAAATGGCTTGCGGCGGTCTTCGCATCGCCGAGATCGCGCAGCGCATACCAGCCAGCGTGGAATTCCGCTTCGACAATGTCCGTCGGATCGTCCGCCCCATGCCGCGCGGCGACGCGATAGGCATCCTTGTAATCGCCGAGATCGGCAAGGCCGCGGCTGACGATACGCTGCTCGTTCCACCAGGCGCCGGGATTGACGAGACGCGCCGGGTCCTCCGGCATGGCGGCGAAGAGTTTCGCCGCCGCGCGATATTCCTCCTGGTTGCGCAGGTGCCGGATGCGCAGGAACGTATAAGCCGGGTCCTTCTGCCAGCCGGCATCGACGGCCTTGATCAGCGTGCCGGCCGTCTTGTTCTTGCGGATGACGGCGGCCCAGGCGCGATAGAGCGACTGTGCCTTGCCGAGATCGCCAAAACGCTGCGCTTGGTCGGCGCGGTCGCGATAGAGCAGCATTTCCATGCGCATCTTGTGGTCGTTGGCGGTCAGCAGCGTGCCGAATTCTTCGAGCGCCTTGCTTTCGAGCTCCTTGGAAAGCGGCTCCTTCTGCCAGAAGGACCGTAGGATGTCCCCAGCGCGTGCCGCATCCCCCGTCGCGACGAGCGCGCGGCAGAGCACGAGGGCACCTTCCGGCGTTTCCGGCCGCGTCGTGCCGAAGGCGGCGAGCACGTCGGCGCTCGCCGGGTTTTCGCGGGCAAGCGCGCGTTCGGAATTGGCGCGCAGCGCCTTCAGCCCCGGCCAGCCCTTTAACTCGCGCTGGGCGTTGGCGATTTCCCAGGAGGGCACGCCGCGCTGGCCCGAGACGGCGATGGCCCAGGTCAGGATATGCCGGTCGAGACTGTCGGAGGCGAGGCGGTTGCGCGCAACGATGGCGGCGGCCGCATCGCGGTTGGAAAGCGCGTCGAGCCCTTCGCGCAATTCCGCACTCACCGCCTGCACGCTGTCGGCGCGCGGAATAGCGTTGGTGATGATGTCCTTCGACGGCATGTCGGCAGCAAAGCCGAGCGGCTTTATCGAAGAGGTCGTGGTGTTGTCCGCCTCGACGGGCGAGGAGCGCAGCGCAAGGCATGCCACTCCGGCAAGAAGCAAGGCAAAAAGGGCAAAACTGTTTCTCGAGATCATGTCACATCCCGGATGCCTGACAGGCGGCACATCAGAAGCGTCTCTTCCCGCCTGATCTTTGACAATCATTAACCCTTTGTTGTCTTAACGAAGCCTTACCGGCCGCGCTCACTAAGCCGTGAAGGCGGCTACATGCAGGCGACGGATCACGCGGCACGAATATTCTTCGTTGCGCATCCTTTCGCCTTGATCATGCATGAAAAACGCCCCTCGCGCCGCTTGCCGCATGACTGTCACATGATTATTGTGCGGCAGTTTTTAACCACGGAATACGGCCAAAGCATGTAAGCCTCCGGGCGGCTCTGGTCTCAGGAGTTCTCGATGTTCAAGGGATCCATTCCCGCTCTCGTCACCCCGTTCACCGATGCCGGCGCCGTCGACGAAGACGCCTTTGCCGCGCATGTCGAATGGCAGATCAGCGAAGGCAGCCACGGCCTCGTGCCGGTCGGCACCACCGGCGAATCGCCGACGCTGTCGCATGACGAGCACAAACGGGTGGTGGAACTCTGCATCAAGGTGGCTGCTGGCCGCGTGCCTGTCATCGCCGGTGCCGGCTCGAACAACACCAAGGAAGCGGTCGACCTCGCCCAGCACGCCGAAAAGGCGGGCGCGGATGCCGTCCTCGTGGTCACGCCCTATTACAACAAGCCGACGCAGAAGGGCCTTTTCGCCCATTATGCGGCGATCGCCCAAAGCGTGAAGCTGCCGATCATCATCTACAACATTCCGGGCCGCTCGGTGGTCGACATGTCGCCGGAGACGATGGGTGCACTGCATAAGGCGCATCCGTCGATCGTCGGCGTCAAGGATGCGACGGGCAAGATCGAGCGCGTTTCCGAACAGCGCATCACCTGCGGCAAGGCATTCGTCCAGCTTTCCGGCGAAGACGCCACGGCGCTCGGCTTCAACGCCCATGGCGGCGTCGGCTGCATCTCGGTGACGGCCAATGTCGCGCCGCGGCTCTGTGCCGAATTCCAGGAGGCGACGCTCGCCGGCGATTATGCCGCGGCGCTGGAATACCAGGACAAGTTGATGCCGCTGCACAAGGCGATCTTCATCGAGCCGGGGCTTTGCGGCGCGAAATATGCGCTGAACCGCACCCGCGGCCTGAGCCGCTTCGTGCGCTCGCCGCTCATCCCGACCCTGGAGCCGGCGACGGAGGCAGCGATCGACGCAGCGCTTCGCCATGCCGGCCTTTTGAATTGATATGATAACAAAACCCCGTCCAGTAACGCCGAAAACGACACCCAGGAAGCCATCGACGATCAAGAAGATCGTGGCGGAGAACCGCAAGGCCCGCTTCAACTACGAGATCATCGATACCTACGAGGCCGGCATCGTGCTGACCGGCACGGAGGTCAAGTCGCTGCGCGAAGGCAAGGCGAATATCGCGGAATCTTATGCGTCGGACGAGGGCGGCGAGATCTGGCTGATCAATTCCTACCTGCCGGAATATCTCCAGGCGAACCGCTTCAACCACGAGACCCGCCGGCGCCGCAAGCTTCTGCTCTCGAAGCGCGAGATCAATCGCCTGCGCATCGCGATCAACCGGGAAGGCATGACGCTCGTGCCGCTGAAGGTCTACTTCAACGATGTCGGCCGGGCGAAACTCGAACTCGCGCTCGCCAAGGGCAAGAAGCTGCACGACAAGCGCGAGACGGAGAAGGAACGCGACTGGAATCGCCAGAAGGGCCGCCTGCTGCGCGATCGCGGCTGAGCTACCCTTCTTTCTTCCTTAGAACTGGCTGTAGAGCTGCGCGATGACGGACTGGCGCGCCGTGCGGGCGAGCTGTTCGTTGTTGACTTCCGGCGGCACATCCGGCGAGGCGGCCGGGTTGGCGCTTGGCGTGCGCGGCGTCAGGAACGACGACATCAGGCTGTTGAGGTCGGTGCTTTCGATCGCGAGGCGCGCGGTCGGGTTGCGGCCGTTGCTGACGCGCTCGTCGGTCGTCGCCTGGGCAGGCGGCACGGCATAGGCGGGCAGGGCGGAAATGCCCGGCAGGCCGCTCGGCGCATAGAGGAAGCTGAGATCACCGATGTCTTCGGCCGTCTCCGAGGGAGTCGAAACCTGGGTGACCGGCTGCGGCGCGGCGAGCGCGGCAAGGGCTGTGACGGCCGGACGGGTCTCGAGCGCGCTCGAGACTGCCCGATAGCTGTTTGCCGAAAGCGATACTGCGTCCACCATTGCCCCGATGTTCCAATGCGAAATGACTGTCCGGTATTGGGAATATCAGGGGAGTCTTGAGGAAGCTTAATGGCCGGTGGACCTATTTGATTCAATGTTTAACGAAGCCTTGAAACACCCGATTTTCCGAGGTTTCCGCAGGTCCAAAAAGAAAACCCCGGTCGCGTGCGGCCGGGGTTTTCTGTTCCGTTCCTGAGCGTCAGCCTATTCGACGACGTTTTCGGCGGGCTCCACATTGCGCTGCGGGCGCTCGGAGGGGTCGCGGCCGATCTCGGCTCTCAGCGATCCGAGGTCGATGAAATAGTCGGCCTGGCGGCGCAGGTCGTCGGCGATCATCGGCGGCTGGGTCTGCATGGTGGAGACGACGGAGACCTTTCGGCCCCGGCGCTGCAACGCCTCGACGAGGGTGGTAAAGTCGCCGTCGCCGGAGAAGATGACGAGGTGGTCCACCGTCTCGGACTGCTCCATCGCATCGATGGCGAGCTCGATGTCCATGTTGCCCTTGATCTTGCGGCGGCCGAGCGAGTCGGTGAATTCCTTGGCGGGCTTGGTGACGACCTTGTAGCCGTTATAGTCGAGCCAGTCGATCAGCGGGCGGATGGAGGAATATTCCTGGTCTTCGATCAGCGCCGTGTAGTAATAGGCGCGCAGCAGGTAGCCGCGTTTCTGGAAGGCCTTCAGAAGTTTTCTGTAATCGATGTCGAAGCCGAGAGTTCTGGACGCCGCATAGAGATTTGCACCGTCGATGAAGAGGGCGATTTTCTCGCGGGGGTCGAACATATTGGGCAATCCTTTAAGTAGACGTTGGGGTAAACGATTGAGCCCAGGCCAAGTATCGGCCTGTCCGGATGCACTACCCGGTTGAATTAACTCTTTTTCATATAATCTTCATTTAGGGCAGTGCGGCGTGCTTTCCAAGCAAATCTAGGTTGCGGCTGTCATTTTTCCGTCCGGTATCGTTTCAGTAAAATCGAGACTTGGCGAATTGGAAAATAGTTCCCGCGCCTTACCCTATTTGTCGGATATTTGGGCTTTTCACCTACCGTTAGGGGAGGCATCAATCACAAGTTACATGGGCTGCCTTACGACACGCCAAAACGGGGCGGGATAAGGAAAAACTTGAATTTTCCGTCCATTGGCTGTATCGGGCATGCAAACCCCTGAAATTCTCGATCACAAAGGACAGGCAATGGCCCGTGTCACCGTTGAAGATTGCATTGACAAGGTAGACAACCGCTTCGAGCTGGTTCTCCTTGCAAGCCATCGCGCCCGCCTCATTTCGCAGGGCGCCGCCATCACCATCGACCGCGACAACGACAAGAACCCCGTCGTGGCGCTGCGCGAAATCGCCGACGAGCGCCTTTCGCCGGACGACCTCAAGGAAGACCTGATTCACTCGCTGCAGAAGCATGTCGAAGTGGACGAGCCCGAGCCCGATCCGGCAAGCCTTGCCGCCGACACCGAAACCACGACGGCCAGCGCCGACGAGGACGAGGACCAGCCGGAAACCATCGCCTTCGACCGCATGTCGGAAGAAGAGCTGCTGGCCGGCATCGAAGGCCTCGTGCCGCCGGAAAAGAGCGACGACTACTGATTTCGGTCACTTTACCGAAGCCGTTGATATTGCGAATGTCGGTGCGCCCCTCTTAAGGTCGGGGCGCACTTTTTTTTGCCCGGCGCTGGACCGGGAAGGAGCCGACCGAGAATGATGCGTCAATATGAACTCGTCGAACGGGTTCAGAAGTACAAGCCGGAAGCCAACGAGGCGCTGCTGAACAAGGCCTATGTTTATGCGATGCAGAAACATGGCCAGCAGAAGCGCGCGAGCGGCGATCCCTACATTTCGCATCCCCTCGAAGTCGCCGCCATCCTGACCGACATGCGCCTCGACGAATCGACGATCGCGGTCGCGCTGCTGCACGACACGATCGAGGATACGAGCGCGACACGCGCGGAAATCGACGAACTGTTCGGCGAGGATATCGGCGCGCTGGTCGAAGGCCTCACCAAGATCAAGAAGCTCGACCTCGTCTCCAAGAAGGCCAAGCAGGCCGAAAACCTGCGCAAGCTGCTGCTCGCAATCTCCGACGACGTGCGCGTGCTCTTGGTGAAACTCGCCGACCGGCTGCACAATATGCGCACGCTGGACCACATGACGCCAGAAAAGCGCGCCCGCATTTCCGAAGAGACGATGGACATCTATGCGCCGCTCGCCGGCCGCATGGGCATGCAGGACATGCGCGAGGAGTTGGAAAACCTCTCCTTCCGCCACATCAACCCGGAAGCCTTCGAGACCGTCACGCGCAAATTGGAAGAGCTTTCCCAGCGAAACGAGGGCCTGATCCGCAAGATCGAGGACGAACTGCGCGAGTTGCTGGTCACCAATGGTCTCTCGGATGCGCTGGTCAAGGGCCGGCAGAAGACGCCCTATTCGGTGTTCCGCAAGATGCAGTCGAAGTCGCTGTCCTTCGAGCAGCTTTCCGACGTCTACGCCTTCCGCATCCTCGTCGACGACATTCCCGGCTGTTACGCCGCCCTCGGCATCGTGCACACGCGCTGGCGGGTCGTGCCGGGCCGGTTCAAGGACTATATCTCGACGCCCAAGCAGAACGACTACCAGTCGATCCACACGACCATCGTCGGCCCGTCGCGCCAGCGCATCGAGCTGCAGATCCGCACCAAACGCATGCACGAGATCGCCGAATACGGCATCGCCGCCCATTCGCTCTACAAGGACAAGGACAGCACGAACGGCGAGGAGAAGACCCGCTCGCCGCGCTCCAACGCCTACGCCATGCTGCGCCGGACGATCGAATCGCTGGCCGAAGGCGACAATCCGGAAGAATTCCTCGAGCACACCAAGCTCGAACTCTTCCAGGATCAGGTCTTCACCTTCACGCCGAAGGGCCAGCTGATCACGCTGCCGCGTGGCGCCACACCCATCGACTTCGCCTATGCGGTGCACACCAATATCGGCGACACCTGCGTCGGCGCGAAGATCAACGGCCGCATCATGCCGCTCGTCACCCGCCTCAACAACGGCGACGAGGTGGAAATCATCCGCTCCGGCATCCAGGTGCCGCCGCCGGCCTGGGAAGAGATCGTCGTCACCGGCAAGGCGCGCGCCGCCATCCGCCGCGCCACCCGCGCCGCCGTGCGCAAGCAATATTCCGGCCTCGGCTACCGCATTCTGGAGCGCACCTTCGACCGCGCCGGCAAATCCTTCTCCCGTGACGGGCTGAAGCCGGTGCTGCACCGGCTCGGCCACAAGGACGTCGAGGACGCCATTGCGGCCGTCGGGCGCGGCGAACTTTCCTCGCTCGACGTGCTGCGCGCGGTCTTCCCGGATTACCAGGACGAGCGCGTCACGGTGAAGCCGAGCTCCGGCGACGGCTGGTTCAACATGCGCAGCGCCGCCGGCATGGTTTTCAAGCTGCCCGGCAAGACCAAGGCGGCGCTGGCGGAGGCTGCGACCGAGACCGGCCCCGAGGCGCTGCCGATCCGCGGCCTTTCCGGCAATGCCGAGGTGCATTTCTCCGCAGGCGGCGCCGTGCCGGGCGATCGAATCGTCGGCATCATGGAAAAGGACAAGGGAATCACCATTTACCCGATCCAGTCGCCGGCGCTGCAAAAGTTCGACGACGAGCCGGAGCGCTGGATCGACGTGCGCTGGGACCTCGACGAGGCCAACAACACCCGCTTCATGGCGCGCATCATGATCAACGCGCTGAACGAGCCGGGCACGCTGGCCGAAGTCACCCAGACGATCGCCACCAGCGACGTCAACATCCGCTCCATGTCGATGACGCGGGTGGCGGCCGACTTCACCGAGGTACATATCGACCTGGAGGTCTGGGATCTCCGCCAGCTCAACCAGCTGATGGGCCAGCTCAAGGAACTTCAGTGCGTCTCGACGATCAGCCGGGTCTTTACATGACGGTTTCTATGCAAATTTGTGGCAACCTGCCTCGATTGAGGCAGGTTTGCCCAAGTTTTGACCAGCCGTTATGCGCCGTTCGCATGGCTGCAATGGAATAGTGTCGCTGGTAACTTTGGCGCGATAAACTATCTTCTGTCTCGGGAGGTCAACCGATACGAGGTTTACCATGCTGAAGCAGTTCAAGAACTTTACCCGCGCCCTGCGCATCCCTTCGAGCGAAGAGCGCGAAACCGCCTATCTCAACGGCGCAATCGACCGGATCGACCTGGAATACCGCCAGCGTCAGATCGACCGCGGCCTCTTCCGCAAGAACTACTAATATCTGACCGGATCATGTGGCGCAGCCTGCTTGCGCCACTGTGACCGCTGGCGTCTACGCGGTGTCATCCGCGCGCCATTGAAATGCCACTAACGGATCGGCTATGTCTGGGCAATGTTGTTCAGACGCCGAAAGAAGGCCACCTGGCCCGACCGATTGCGCGAATTCTTCTGGCCGCGCAAGGGGTTGACGCGTCCCGCGCGCTACCTCGCCAAGCGAATCCTGCGTCTGTCCGCGTCGCCGCACGCGGTTGCCGCGGGGGTTGCGGCCGGCACTTTCTCCGCCTTCACGCCGCTTCTCGGCTTTCACGTCATTCTGGCGCTCGCGCTCGCCTATCTTTTCGCCGGCAACCTGCTGGCCGCCGCGCTCGCGACGACCATCGCCAATCCGCTCACGATTCCCCTGATCGCGCTTGCGACCTTCCGCCTCGGCGAGGTGCTGCTCGGCATCGAGTCCGCCGAAGCGGTCACGGCGGCCGAGCTCTTCCATCGGCTGGAGCATCTCCAGCTTTCCGAGCTGTGGCAGCCGGTGCTGAAGCCGATGCTGGCTGGTGCGGGCATTCTCGGCATCACGGCGGCAGTGCTTGCCTATGGCGCGACGCGGTTTGCCGTGCGTTCCTTCAAGGCGCGGCGCCACGCGCGGCTCCTGGAGCGGGCCGGCCTGGTATCCGCCCATCCCGTCCTTTCCCGCGGAGAAAAATCCCTATGATCATCGGCATCGGCAGCGACCTCATCGACATCCGCCGGGTGGAGAAGTCGCTGGAGCGGTTCGGCGAGCGCTTCACCCAGCGCTGCTTCACCGAGATCGAGCGGACGAAATCCGATCGCCGCAAGAACCGCGCGGCCTCCTATGCCAAGCGTTTCGCCGCCAAGGAGGCCTGTTCCAAGGCGCTTGGCACCGGCCTTGCGCAGGGCGTGTTCTGGAAGGACATGGGCGTGGTCAACCTGCCGGGCGGCAAGCCGACCATGAAGCTCACCGGCGGCGCGCTGGAACGGCTGAATGCGATGATGCCCGAGGGCCACGAGCCGCACATCCACATCACCATCACCGACGACTTTCCGCTGGCACAAGCTTTCGTCATCATCGAGGCCCTGCCGGCCGGAACGCCCGGATAGGGTGTGGTTTGTTGACGAACCTTGCCCCACCCACTGACATCATCCTCGGGCTTGACCCGAGGATCCACGCGGCGCCCGCGGCAGTGGATGGTCGGGTCAAGCCCGACCATGACGGAGGAGGGGTTGGCGGGCTTTGCCAGCAGTTCGCGCCCGGATAACCGGCACCCCGCGTCTTTTTGACCGACACGATTTCCAACACGCAACCTTTCCTCTATAGAGGGCCCCATGTTTGCAGATAAGGACAGATCCGGCGTGGCAGAGAAGACTGAGAAGGCCCAGAGCGGCCTGTGGGAAAACGTCAAGGTCATCATTCAGGCGCTGCTGCTTGCCGTGGTGATCCGCACGGTGCTTTTCCAGCCCTTCACCATCCCGTCGGGCTCCATGATGCCGACGCTGCTCGTCGGCGACTATCTCTTCGTCAACAAGTTCTCCTACGGCTATTCGAAATATTCGCTGCCGTTCTCGCCGAACCTGTTCTCCGGCCGCATCTTCGCGAGCGAACCGGCGCGCGGCGACATCGTCGTCTTCCGCTTCCCGCCGAACCCGGACATCGACTATATCAAGCGCCTCGTCGGCCTGCCGGGCGACCGCGTCCAGGTGCGCGACAGCGAGCTCTACATCAACGGCGTGGCGGTGAAGCGCGAGCAGGACGGCTTCTTCCGCGCCGACGACCAGTACGATACCGGCGAGGACGTGCCGGTGTTCCGCGAGACGCTCGACACGGGCACGACCTACGACACCCTGGATACGCGCCCCGGCACAGTCGGTGACAACACGCGCGAATTCATCGTGCCGGAAGGCCATTATTTCATGATGGGCGACAACCGCGACAACTCGGCCGACAGCCGCTTTGACGTGGGCTTCGTTCCGGCGGAGAACCTGATCGGCCGCGCAAGCCTGATCTTCTTCTCGCTCGGCAACGACACGTCCTTCAGCGAAATCTGGAAGTGGCCGACGAATTTGCGCTGGGACCGCCTCTTCAAGGTTGTTGAATGAAGGGCGCCATCCCGCTGAACGACGCGAACCGCAAGGTTCTCGAAGACCTGATCGGCTACGCCTTCACCGATAAGGACCGTCTCGACCGCGCGATCACCCATGCCAGCGCCCAGTCGGGCAAGGGCAGCAATTACGAGCGTCTGGAGTTCCTGGGCGATCGCGTGCTTGGGCTCTGCATCGCCGAGATGCTGTTTCGCACCTTTCGCGACGCGAAGGAGGGCGAGCTTTCCGTGCGCCTGAACCAGCTGGTCAGCGCCGAAAGCTGTGCGGCGGTCTCCGACGATCTCGAATTGCACCGCTTCATCCGCACCGGGGCGGATGTGAAAAAACTCACCGGAAAAGCCATGCTGAATGTGCGCGCCGATGTGGTAGAGTCGCTGATCGCCGCGATCTACCTCGATGGCGGGCTTGAAGCGGCGCGGGGGTTCATCCTGCGCAACTGGCAGGGCAGGGCGGAACGCGCCGAAGGGGCGCGGCGCGACGCCAAGACCGAATTGCAGGAATGGGCGCATGCCAGGTTCGGCGTGACGCCGCACTACTGGGTGGACGAGCGCTCCGGCCCGGATCATGATCCCCGCTTCACCGTGACGGTGGAGGTGAAGGGCGTGAAGCCGGAAACCGGCATCGACCGCTCGAAACGGGCCGCCGAACAGGCGGCTGCGACAAAGATTTTGGAACGCGAAGGCGTCTGGCCGAAGAGCCAAACCGCGGATTGACGGAAAATATGACCGAAGAACAAACAAACCCCGCCGAGAGCAGCACGAACGGCGAGGGCCCGACCCATTCGGGCTTCGTCGCCCTGATCGGTGCGACCAATGCCGGCAAGTCCACGCTGGTCAACCGCCTCGTCGGCGCCAAGGTGTCGATCGTCAGCCACAAGGTGCAGACGACGCGCGCCATCGTGCGCGGCATCGCGATCCACAACAATGCGCAGATCGTCTTCATGGACACGCCCGGCATCTTCAAGCCGCGCCGCCGGCTCGACCGCGCCATGGTGACGACCGCCTGGGGCGGCGCCAAGGATGCCGACTTCATCATGTTCCTGATCGACAGCGAACGGGGGCTGAAGGGCGATGCGGAGAAGATCCTGGAAGGCCTGAAAGAGGTCCACCAGCCGAAAATCCTCGTGCTGAACAAGGTCGACCGGGTGAACCCGGAAGACCTTCTGAAGCTCACTGCCGCCGTAAACGAGGTCGTGTCCTTCGAGCGCACCTTCATGGTGTCGGCGCTGACCGGCTCGGGCTGCGACGACGTCATGGACTACCTCGCCGCCGCCCTGCCGGAAGGCCCGTGGTACTATCCGGAAGACCAGATCTCCGACCTGCCGATGCGCCAGCTCGCAGCCGAGATCACCCGCGAAAAGCTCTTCCTGCGCCTGCACCAGGAGCTTCCCTATTCCTCGCATGTCGAGACGGAGAACTGGGAAGAGCGCAAGGACGGCTCGGTGCGCATCGAGCAGGTCATCTATGTCGAGCGCGACAGCCAGAAGAAGATCGCGCTCGGCAAGAACGGCGACGCGATCAAGGCGATCTCGATGGCGTCCCGCAAGGAACTGTCGGAAATCCTCGAACAGCCCGTGCACCTCTTCCTCTTCGTGAAGGTGCGCGAGAACTGGGGCGACGACCCGGCCCGCTTCCGCGAAATGGGCCTCGATTTCCCGACGTCGTGACGGTTACGGCCGCGCCTTGATGGCGGGGCCGACCTCCAGGATGCGGTTCGTCCAGATATAGCCGGGAAATTGTTCGGGCAGGTCTTCCACCTGTTCGGCCGTGTCGATGCCGGCCGAGCCGCCGCCGCCGGAATAGGGGCCGACGAGGATGACGTCGCTGCCGGCGTCGCGCATGCGGGTCATGAAGCGGTTCGGCCAACCCCAGAGCAGCCAGGCATAGTTGCTCGGCACCGGCACCAGCGTGTTGCGGCAAGCCTCCGGCACATAGCCGATCCAGCCGGTGGCGAGGTAGTGCAGCAGGCAATCCTTGGCCGACGTGCGGGTGTAACCCTTGAGGCCGGGCAGGGCGGCAAGGGCCGCATCCGTCGGCTCGCCCCCGCCATAGACGCCGAAGACCTTTTCGCGCCAGGCCGGGTTGGCGTTGAGCAATGCCGCGAGCGCCTCGCCTTCCTCCGCCCGCCGGCTCTTGAAATTGATCAGCAGCGGGCCTGCCGGATTGGCGGCGAAGATATCCTCCAGCATCGGCATCTGCCCGACGCCCTTGCCGCGGAACGGATAGGTCTTGCCGCCATCCGCCGTATAGCCGTAGCCGATGTCGAGCGTCTTCAGCACCGCGCTGTCGGTCTCCTCGGTCACGCCCTGGCCGTTCGTGCGGCAATTAAGCGTCCAGTCGTGGAAGACCGCGAATTTCTTGTCGGGCGTCAGGTGCACGTCGATCTCGACGACCGCGGCACCCGCCGCAAAGGCGGCCTTCATGCCGGCAACCGTATTTTCCAGATAGTCGTGTTTCGGCGGGTCGATCAGCGTCGCCGTGCAGGTGTCGTTGTCGAGCTCTTCACGACCATAGGTCTGGTGGACGCCGCGATGGGCCAGAAGCTTCGCCTCGCCGTCCGGCGCGCTGGCGATCAGCGAACTGTTGAAGGACCAGACGAGAAGCGCGAGGCCCAGCAAGAAGATCGGCGTGTTTTTCATGAAGTTCCTCCAGCGGCCCCGTTACAGGGATAGGGGCTCGCTTCAGGCACTGCAAGTCGCGGAAAATGGTCAGGCGCTGGCGCGCCGCTCCGGGGTCTGTGCGGCCTCGCGGGCCTTTTCGACGAGCCGCTGCATCGCCCAGATGCCGATCTCTTCCAGCGTCAGGGGGCGGCTGATGAGATAGCCCTGGTAGAGGTCGCAGCCGGCGGCGGCAAGCAGCGCCATCTTCTCCGTCGTGTCGACGCCCTCGGCGATGACCGACATGTCCTGCGCATGGCAGAGGGCGACGAGGGCGCGCAGCGTCGGCAGTGCGGCGGAACGCGTCAGGCTTTCGACCAGCTCGCGGTCGAGCTTGATGGTCTCGGCCGGGTATTCGATGATCTGCTGCACTGAGGTATAGCCGGCGCCGAAATCGTCGATCGAGATGCGGAAGCCGCGGGCGCGAAGAATCTCGATGTTGCGGCGGGACTGATCACCCAGCTTCACCGCGAAGGTTTCGGTGAGCTCGATCTCGATCATGCGTGCATCGATGCCATGGCGGTCGGCGCATTCGCAGAAATGGTCGCTGATCGACTTGGTGTAAAGTTCGGCCGACGAGATGTTGATGCAGAGGATCGTCTCGGGGCCGAAAAGCTTGCGGATATGGCTGTGCTCGGACATCGCCCGGTCGATCACCCACCAGTCGATCTTGCTGAACAGGCCGGTCGTCTCGGCGATCGGGATGAATTCGTCCGGCGTGACGCGGCCGAGCACCGGCGAGGTCCAGCGCAGGAGCGCCTCGCAGCCCGTCACCTTGCCGTGGCCGTCGACGATCGGCATGTAGACGAGGTGGAATTCCCGGTCCGGTTCAAGGACGCGCAGTTCCTCCTCGATGCGGCGCTGGCGGTTGCGCTTTTCGTGCAGCGAGCGGGAATAGCGGGCCGAGCCGTTCTTGCCTTGCGATTTCGCCTGGTACATCGCCGCGTCGGCATGCGCCACCAGTTCTGGCAGCGTGCGGGCATCTTCCGGGTAAACCGCGATGCCGATGCTGGCGGTGACCGGATAGGCCTTGTCCAGCACTTCGAAACCTTCGCCAAACAGCGCCAGGATGGCGTTGGAGATTTCCGTGATCGTGCCGCTGCCCGGCTGGCAGCGCAGCATGATGGCGAATTCATCGCCGGAAAGCCGGGCGAACAGGCCGTTCGGCAGGCCGCGCTCGCCAACGACGCGCTCGACGATGTCGGAGATACGGTCGGCCAGCGTCTTCAGAAGCTCATCGCCGATCTTGTGGCCGTGTTTGTCGTTGACGAACTTGAAATTGTCCACGTCGATGAAGAGCAGGGTGCAGCCGATATCCTCGGCTTCGGCCTCTTCGAGGATCTGCGTCGAGCGGATGTTGAAATATTCGCGGTTGGAAATGCCGGTCAGCGTGTCGGTCCAGGAGGCGTTGCGCACGAGATCGAAGGACTTCATCGAATGGTCGTGCAGCCGCTTGACGTTTGCCGAAAGGCGGCCGATCTCGCCGGGTTCGTTCATCTCGGGCAGCGCACTGCGGTTGCCGGTCATCACGTCGGTGAGCTGGCGGTCGAGGCTGGCGATCGGATTGGTGATGTAGCGGCGCACCAGGCCGAGCACGAGGATGATCGTGCAGAGGCTGAGCGCGATGGCGCCGAGCGCCAGAAGCGATTTCAGCGTCCAGAGCCGGTTTTCAAGATAGGACGGGTCCGGCGTCAGGCGCGCGAAGAGCGAGGGGCTAAGCGTCGCGGTCGCCGAAAGCGAGCCCTGCGCCAGAAGCTGGTGCTGCCCGATGTCGATCGTCGCGCCATATTCCTTTTCCAGCGCCCGTTTCATGTCGAGGAAGAGCTTTGGCCGGACCGCCGTCTGCACCAGGATCGCGCTGCCCTTGGCGCTGGCGACCGGGCGGTTGAAGGTCAGCGGGTCGATGAATTCCGAATGCACGATCAGCGGTTCCAGGCCGGCCGTGTTGAGATAGGACCAGGAGGAGAGCCGCGGGCTGTCGATGACCTGCTGCGCATGCACGATCTGCTGCGGCGTGATCTCGGCGAACGGGTCGTCGCTATCCTCGAAATAATAATCCACCGTCAGCGGCGGACGGATGATCGCGACCGAGATGAAGCGCTTGCGGTCGTCGGTAAGCGAGGTGATGCTCTGCTGCAGCCGCACGCCGAGCGCGGTGTTGCGATAGGCGGCATCCGGCTCGTTGACGAAGAGGCGCACGGCGCCGCCTTCGACGAGCGAATAGATGAAGCTGCGGTTCTGCGTCACCTCGTTCTGGAAGACGGCGGTGAGCAGGCCCATCTGCTGCCACAGGCGCGCGCGCTCGAGCGCGAGGATCGACGAACCCTGCACGTAATAGATCAGTGCGCCGGCGAGCACGTAACCTGCCAGCACGACCGGGAAGATGAGGGAGAGGGCGCGTTTTCCGAGCGTCACTGATTCTGGGCCAGACTGCTGATGATGCGGCGGCGGGCCTGGACCGATTGAACGGTCAGTTCCTCCTGAAGCTGGCTCTTCGCCAGGATTTCCGGTGCCGCATAGATTTCGGGATTGGATCGCATGTCTTCCGGCAGCAGGGCGAGTGCGGCCGTGCTTGCGGTCGGCATGTTGAGCTTGACGGCGTTGCGCGCGCCGTTCTTGGCGTTGCTGATATAGTCGACCAGCTTCAGCGCGAGGTCCTTGTTGTTCGAGCGTGCACTGACGGAGATGCAGTCGAGCCAGGAGAGCGTGCCTTCCTTCGGCACGACATAGCGCCAGAGGCCGGGCGAGGAGACCTTGTCGTTCAGCGTGTACTGGTCGCCGCTATAGCCGAGCGCCATGTGGATGTTCGGGCCTTTGTCGGCGCTCTGGATCGAGGTGATGACATAGTCGTAGGTCAGCACGAAGGGCGCCTGGGCCTTCATCAGCTCGTAGGCCGCCTTCAGCGTCTCGTTGTCGTTGGCGTTCACCGATTTGCCGAGCAGGACGAGCGGGCCGACGAAGGCCTCGTTGTGGTCGTCATACATGGCGATATGGCCGCGCAGGCTTTCGGCCGGGCGCATGATGTCCGCCCAGGAGCTCGGCGGCGTGGTGATCTTGTCGGAGCGGTAGAGAATGCCCATCGTGCCCCAGAGATAGGGCACGCCGTAGCCGCCGCAGCGCTTCGACCAGTCTTGTGCGTAATCCTTCAGCGCCGGTACGTTTTCCGCGTCGAGCGCCATGATGACGCCGCGGTTGCCATAGAGCTTGGCGCCGTTCTCGTTGGTCACGACCACGTCGACATTGCTGTTCGGGTCGGCGAGGATTTCGTCGCGCGCATCGCCGCTGTCGTAGAAGGTCTGGCGCACCTCGATGCCTGTCTCGGCCGCCCAGTCGGCGAGGATCTGCTCGTCGATATAGGATTCCCAGATGAGCAGGTTGAGCGACGCCGCATGCGCGGGCCCTGCCGCGGCCAGGGCCGCCAGTGAAACTGCTGCAAGAACTGTTGCGCGCATGCCGATGGCCCCGTTGCAGTTGCGTGCGGGCAGGATAGTCGGCAAGACTTTATGAAGGGTTACAACCAGTAAGCCTATGTTGACGGCCGTTCAACCCTGGCACAGTTCTGCCACGCGCCGCCTTCCGTGATATATATTGTGGACGTGGCCGCCGGTCCGGGGCCTTTCGGTGGCCTGCCGGAGGCCGGCGCACTATGGTCGCCGCCCGCGCCACCCAGAGGAGTTCCCCATGGCCCCGACACCGCTCAAGATCGCGAACCTGATCGCCGCCGAGATCAAGGCGACCTCCGCGCAGGTTTCCGCCGCCGTGGGACTGCTCGACGAGGGCGCGACGGTGCCCTTCATCGCGCGCTACCGCAAGGAAGTGACCGGCGGCCTCGACGACACGCAGTTGCGCACGCTGGCTGAGCGGCTGACCTATCTGCGCGAACTGGAAGCCCGCCGCGCCTCGATCCTCGAATCGATCTCGGGGCAGGGCAAGCTGACGGACGAGCTGACCGCCAAGATCGCCGCCGTCACGACCAAGGCCGAACTCGAAGACATTTACCTGCCCTACAAGCCGAAGCGCCGCACCAAGGCGGAGATCGCCCGCGAACGCGGCCTCGGCCCACTCGCCGAACAGATTCTGGCGGACCGTGCGCTGGTGCCGGCGGAACTGGCGGCGAAGTTCCTCTCCGCCGAGGTGCCGGACGTGAAGACGGCGCTGGAAGGCGCGCGCGACATCGTCGCCGAGCAACTGACGGAAAATGCCGACCTGCTGAAGCGGCTGCGCGAATATATGAAGAGCAACGCCTTCCTGCGCGCCCGCGTCGTCGAGGGCAAGCAGGAGGCCGGCGCGAAGTTTTCCGACTATTTCGACCATACCGAACGCTGGGCGACGGTGCCGGGCCATCGCGCGCTCGCCATGCTGCGCGGCTGGAACGAGGAGTTCCTGTCGGTCGATATCGTCGTCGACCAGGACAACACCGAACCGGTCAAACCCGTCGAACGCATCATCACCTCCTTCTATGCCATCGGCACGAAGCCCGGCGACAAATGGCTCGCCGAGGTGATCGGCTGGACCTGGCGCGTGAAGCTCTCCATGTCGTTGTCGCTCGACCTGATGCGCGAGATGCGCGAGCGCTCGGAAGAAGAGGCGATCCGCGTTTTCGCCCGCAATCTCAAGGACCTGCTCCTTGCCGCCCCCGCCGGCACCCGCGCCACGATGGGCCTCGACCCGGGCATCCGCACGGGCGTCAAGGTCGCGGTCGTGGACAATACCGGCAAGGTGGTGGAGACGACGACCGTCTATCCGTTCCCGCCGAAAAACGACGTGCGCGGCACCCAGGCCGAAATCGCCTCGCTCATACGTAAGCACAAGGTGGAGCTGATCTCGATCGGCAACGGCACCGGCAGCCGCGAGACCGAAAAACTCGTCGCCGATCTTTTGGCACAGTTGCCCGCGCCAAAACCCACCAAGGTCATCGTTTCGGAAGCCGGCGCCTCCGTCTATTCCGCCTCGGAAACGGCGGCCGCCGAATTCCCCAATCTCGACGTCTCGCTGCGCGGTGCCGTCTCCATCGCGCGGCGTTTGCAGGATCCGCTTGCCGAACTCGTGAAGATCGAGCCAAAGTCGATCGGCGTCGGCCAGTACCAGCACGATGTCGACCAGGGCAAGCTGTCGCGGTCGCTCGATGCCGTGGTGGAAGATGCGGTGAACGCCGTCGGCGTCGATCTCAACACGGCGTCGGCCCCGTTGCTCGCCCGCGTTTCCGGTCTCGGCAAATCGTCGGCCGAGGCGATCGTCGCGCATCGTGACGCCAACGGCCCGTTCGGAAGCCGCAAGGAGCTGATGAAGGTCCCCCGCCTCGGCGCGCGTACTTTCGAACAGGCCGCCGGCTTCCTCCGCATCCCGAACGGCAAGGAACCGCTCGATGCCTCCTCGGTGCATCCGGAAGCCTATGGCGTGGCGAAAAAGATCGTCGCCGCCTGCGGCCGGGACGTGCGCACGCTGATGGGCGACAGCGCCGCCCTCAAGCAGCTCGACCCGAAAGTCTTCGTCGACGAGCGCTTCGGCCTGCCGACCGTGAAGGACATTCTGGCCGAACTGGAAAAGCCCGGCCGCGACCCACGCCCGGAATTCAAGACCGCGACCTTCGCCGACGGCATCGATGACATCAAGGACCTGAAGCCCGGCATGCTGCTCGAAGGCACGGTGACCAATGTCGCCGCCTTCGGCGCCTTCATCGATATCGGCGTGCACCAGGACGGCCTCGTGCATGTCTCGCAACTGGCGGATCGCTTCGTCAAGGATCCGCACGATGTGGTGAAGGCGGGCGATGTGGTGAAGGTGCGCGTCACCGAAGTGGACGTGCCGCGCAAGCGCATCGGCCTGACCATGCGCAAGGAGGGCGGCGAGCCGGCACCGCGCGACAACGCGTCCCGCAACGATAAAAATGCACAGATGAAGCCGAAATTCGCGCAGGCGGCACCGAAGCAGCAGGCGCCGTCGCAGGGTGCCTTCGGCGCGGCGCTTGCCGAGGCGATGAAGCGGAAATAAGCCCAAATTTTCCTAATGGCTGCCGGCAGAAATCGTCGTTTGTTTTGACCCGCCCGCTTTCGCATAGTCGCGGCATGGGCGGGCTCAAACGGGCCGGGCGGGCGTAACCACGCTCCCGGCGCCGACAGACAGGACAGAAACATGACGATCACCCTTTCACGCCGGCAGGCGATTGCCGGCGCTCTCTTTGCCGTTCCCGCGGTGTCCCTGCTGGCGGGTGCCTCGGGTGCGGCGACGGGCGACAGCCTGGAAAAGCGGCTTGCCGCGCTGGAGGCCCGCCATGGCGGACGCATCGGCGTTGCCATACTTAATCTCGCGACGGGCGCGCGGCTCGGCCATCGCACGGACGAGCGCTTCCTGATGTGCAGCACCTTCAAGGCGCTGCTGGCGGGGCACATCCTGGCCCGCGTCGATCGCGAAGAAGAGACGCTCGACCGGCGCATCACCGTCAAGAAGGCAGACCTTGTCGACTATGCGCCGGTGGTGGAAAAGCGCGTCGGCGGCAGCATTTCCGTTGCGGAGCTTTGCGAGGCGACCATCACGCTCAGCGACAATGCGGCTGCAAACATCTTGCTGGCCGGTTCCGGCGGGCCGAAGGCGGTGACGCAGTTCCTGCGCGGGTTCGGCGACGACATCACCCGCCTCGACCGCACGGAGCCGGAGCTCAACTATCGCGAAACGCCGGACGACGAACGCGACACCACGACCCCGGTCGCCATGGTCGAGACGCTGCGCAAGCTGATCTTCGGCGATGTCCTCTCGCCGCGCTCGAAGGCGCAGCTCGCCGCCTGGCTCGTCATGAACAAGACGGGTGACACGCGGCTGCGCGCCGGTTTCCCGGCCGACTGGACGACGGGTGACAAGACCGGCACGAACGGCGACAAGGCCGGCAATGCCAATGACGTGGCTGTCGCCTGGTCGCCGGACCGCGGCGCCATCGTCGTCAGCGCGTTCTGCGAAATCCCCGGCATTTCCGGCGACGAACGCAACGCCCTCATCGCCGAGATCGGCCGCATCGCCGTCGACGTCTGACCGCAGGGCGCCGCCCATGCGGCGGCGCCTCAGCCCTCCAGTTCGCCCTTCAGGGCCGACAGCACGTTCATCGCGTGGCCGGCATATTGGCTGATCCAGCGGTCGTGAATCGCCTGGATCGGCAGGGCATTGAGGTGGTTCCAGCGCTCGCGGCCCTCGCGGCGTGGAAGCACGAGGTCAGCCTCTTCCAGCACCTTCAGGTGCTGCATGACCGTGCAGCGGTCCATCTCCGGAAATTTTTCGCACAGCGCGCCCGTCGTCAGCGGCGCGTGTTTGATCGCATCCAGCATCTGCCGGCGTTTGCCGTTGGCGAGCGCCTTGAAAACGGCGTCCTCTTTCGATTCGCTTGACATGTTATGTTTTTATAACATATTTTGAGCAGGCACAAGCAGAGGAGGGCGCTTTCGCCCCGAAGGAGGACGGCATGACGCTGGAATTTCGCGTGAACGGGCGGATCGGCAAGCCGGTCGCCGACGTCTTCGACGCCGTGGTCAATCCGCAAAAGCTGAGCGGCTATTTCACCACCATCGGCGGCGCGAGCGCGCCGCTCGTCGAAGGCACGACGGTCACCTGGTGGGGCATGGCCCCGGTCATCGTCGACAAGGTCGAGGAGAATGCGCTCATCGTCTTCCGCTGGGATGCCATGGTGGACGAAGGGGAGGAGCCCTACAAGACGCGCGTCGAGATGCGCTTCAAGGCGCTGGACGACGGCGGCACGATGGTGACCATCGCCGAGACGGGCTGGCGCGAGAACGAACGCGGCCAGAAATCATCCTACATGAATTGCGAGGGCTGGTCGCAGATGCTCGCCTGCATGAAGGCCTATGTCGAATACGGCATCAACCTGCGCGAGGGCTATTACCCGAGCGAGCTCAAGGGCGTCGTCGCCGCCGAGCAGCAGGATTACACCTGAGGAGAAGACCATGACTGCAAACATCAAGGGCGGCATCAACATCGCCATGAAGGTGCCGTCGCACCAGTACGAGGCGACGATCGCCTTCTACCGCGACGTCGTCGGCCTCGAACCGTTTGACGACAAGGCGCCGGCCACGGGCTTCCATCTCGGCCCGAACCGGCTGTGGATCGACGAGGCACCGACCTACAGCCAGGCGGAAGTCTGGCTCGAACTCTTCACGCCGGACCACAAGGTGGCGCTCGGCCATCTGGAAAAGAACGGCGTCGTGCGCTGCGACGCCATCGAGGATCTCGGCGAAGGCTTTCGCGGCGGCTGGGTCATGAACCCGGCCAATGTCGTGCACATGGTGCGCGAGCCGGACGCCTGGTAGGCCTCAAATCGCGGCCGGCGGCGTCAGTCCGTCGGCGGCCGCCATCGGCATGGTCTCGTCCACTGGCGCATGATGCTGGAGCACCACGACGCGGCTTCCGGTCGGCACGCGGCCATAGAGGTCGATGATATCCTGGTTGAACAGCCGGATGCAGCCGCTCGACACCGCCTTGCCGATCGACCACGGCTCGGACGTGCCGTGGATGCGGAAGAGCGTGTCCTTGCCGTCCTTGTGGAGATAAAGCGCGCGCGGGCCGAGCGGATTGGTCAGCCCCGGCTCCATGCCGCTCGCCCATTTCAGGTTCCGCTCCGGCTCGCGCGCGATCATGTTCTGCGTCGGCGTCCAGCGCGGCCATTCCGCCTTGCGGCCGATGCGCGCGCCGCCCTCGAATTCCAGGCCCGCCTTGCCGACGCCGATGCCATAGCGCAGCGCCATACCGCCATCCTGCACGAGGTAGAGGAAGCGGTCCTGCGTATCGATGACGATCGTGCCGGCCGGCTCCGCCGTCTGGTAGGCGACGAGCTGGCGGAAATATTTCGGGTTCACCCGGCTGATATCCATGCCCGGCAGCGGAAAACGTTCCTCCGGCTGCGGCCCGTACATCGCCACATGCAGCGGGTCCGGCCCCTTTTTCACCGGCTTGGCGGTGGTCGCGCAGCCGGCGAGCGTGGCGGCGAGGGCCAGGAGGGCGAGGGCGCGGAGGGGAGACACACACATGAGTTGGGCACCTGTCTTTTTGATTCCGAAGCTGGCCTGTCGGCCTTGCCGCGGTTCTTTGAAGCCAAAGCCGGCATCGGCAGGGCGAGAAGAAAGCGAAACTGTGGCAAGGGCTTAGGTGTGGCGGCAAGGCCACGCGTCGTTCCGCCGCAGCAGGTTTTGTGCCGCCGCGAGGGTGCGCCGGGACATGCGCTCCCGCTTGCCCCCAACCGGCCGAGGGCGTAAGGCTTGGCGCATGCAATGGAGTGATGAGGCCATCGTTCTGGGCGTTCGGCGCCATGGCGAGACGTCGGTGATCGTCGAGGTGATGACGCGTGAGCGCGGGCGCCACCTCGGCATGGTGCGCGGCGGGCGGTCGCGAACCATGCAGCCGGTGCTCCAGCCGGGCAATTCCGTCGAGGTGACGTGGCGGGCGCGGCTCGACGAGCATCTCGGCGAGTTCCGCATCGAGCCGCTGGAACTGCGCGCCGGGCGGCTGATGGAGACGGCGACCGCCGTCTATGGCGTACAGGCCATGGCGGCGCTGCTGCGCTTCCTGCCGGAGCGCGATCCGCATCCCCATCTCTACGAGGCGCTCGCCGTCATCCTCGACAACCTGCACGAACCGGCCGATGCCGGAGAGCTTTTCGTGCGCTTCGAATTGGCCGTGTTGAACGATCTCGGCTTCGGCCTCGACCTGCTCGAATGCGCGGCGACCGGCACGCGCGACGATCTCTGTTACGTCTCGCCGAAATCCGGCCGCGCGGTCTCGCGGGATGCCGGCGCGCCCTGGGCGGCCAAGATGCTGGCGCTGCCCGCCTTCCTCGGCGACGAGAGCCGGCATGCGGCGGATGTGACGGCGCTTGCCGACGGCTTCCGCCTGACGGCCTACTTCCTCAACCGGCATGTCTGCGAACCGCGCGGGCTGGAGCTTGCCGACGCCCGCGAGGGCTTCGTGCAGGCGGCGCTGAAGGCGCTGACGCCGAAACACGAGCAACCGAAAGAGGCCAGTGCATGACGGTCGAGATCTATCCGGGGCTGACGGTCGGCAGCGTCGGCACGCTGCCCTTCGACGTGGTGAAGCGCGACGGCGGCCTGAAGGTGCTGCAGGCCATGCTCGCCGGCGACCTGCCGGCGCCGCCCATGGCAAAGACCCTCGCCTTCAGCATGACCGAGGTGGAGGAGGGCCGCGTCGTCTTTTCCGGCATGCCGTCCGCCGATCACCTCAACCCGCTCGGCACCGTGCATGGCGGCTGGACGGCGACGGTGATGGATTCCGCGCTCGGCTGCGCCGTCTTTTCGGTCATCAAGCCGGGCGAGGCCTATACGACGATCGAGTTCAAGCTGAACCTCGTGCGCCCCGTGCTGCCCGGCATGGGCGAAGTGTTCTGCGAGGGGAAAATCATCCACCGCGGCCGCACCATCGCCACCTCCGAAGCGTGGCTGCGTAACGGCAAGGGCAAGCTGCTCGCCCATGGCACGGAAACCTGTGCCATCTTCCCGATCGAGAATTTGACGCGCTGACGGCGAAGAGATCAACGCGCTGAAACGTAACCCCGTTTGGCGTTTGGAAAAAACCGGGTAGTGTCGCCACCCTGAAGTGTGCCGTGCTGGAGTTGCAATGCTGGAAATCCTATCCCTGGTCGCCATCGGCCTGGCGCTCTACACCCTCAACGCCTCCCGCAACTCCGCCCAGAAGATCGGCGACGAGGTGATGCGGCTGAAGCGTGAGGTCGAGGCGCTGAAGGCCGGCGGAGTGGCGGTGCCGGCAGCGGAAGAGGCGGGCGAGGCGGCCTCCGTGGAGACGGCGGAAGCCGCGCGCGAGGCGGAAGAGCCGGCCGAAACCCCGTTTGCAGGCCCCTGGGCCGGCCCGAAGCCCGTTACGGTGGACGAAGTCGAAAAGGGCCGTGCGATCTTCGGCGGCATGCCCGCCGAGGCGGCGGCTGCCAGGGAAACCGCGGAGGAAGCCGTCGCCGCGCAGCCCGTCGCGGCCCCGGTCAAGCCGAAGGAAAGTTTCGAAAGCCGCATCGGTGCGCGCTGGGCCGTCTGGGTGGGCGGCATCGCGCTGGCGCTCGGCGGCATCTTCATGGTCAAATATTCGATCGAGGCGGGGCTGCTCAGCCCGGCCGTGCGCCTGTCGCTCGCCGCGGTCTTCGGCCTCGTGCTGATGGCAATCGGCGAGTTCGTGCGCCGCCGCACCCAGCCGCTGATCGCCAATGCCTTCCAGAACGCCATGATCCCCGGCGTGCTGACGGCGGCCGGCGCCATCACGCTCTTCGCCGTCACCTATGTCTCCTACGAGTTCTACGGCTATGTCGGTCCGGTCGCGGCTTTCGTGCTGCTCGCTGCCGTCTCCTTCGCGACGATCGGCCTGTCGCTGCTGCACGGCCAGGCGCTGGCCGGCCTCGGCCTGCTCGCCTCCATGTTGACGCCCGCGCTGGTCTCGACCGACGAGCCGAGCGCTTGGAGCCTCTTCGGCTTCCTCTCCGTCGCCTGGCTCGCCACCTTCGCCGCCTCGCGCATCCGCGGCTGGCAGGTCGTGCCGGCGCTCGCCAATGGCGGCATGGCGCTCTGGGCCTTGCTCTACCTGGCCGGGGCCGAAACTGTCGACGTGGTGCCGGTGCTTGCCGCCCTGCTGGTGCTCGTTCTCGGCCATGGCCTGATCTGGCCGGGCGCTATCGCGCTCGACGACACGCCGGCACCGGCCGGTGCCGCGCCCGCCGATCCTTTCGACAAACTGCTCGCCCCGCCCGCCGTCGCGGTGTCGCTGACCGGCGCGCTCGCCGTCGTCTTCCCGGCGCTGGTGCTCGCAAGCCGGGTGCCGACGATCACCCATGCGGATTACGGCTTCGTCATCCTGGTGATGGCGCTGGCGGTGCTCGGTGCCCTGCGCGGCTGGGCGATCTATCCCGCCATCTTCTCCGCAATCGGCGCTGTCGTCGGTGTCACCACGATGGTCGCGCTGCCGGGCGGCGCGCTGATCGATACGTTCGGCGGGCTGGCACCCCCGACGCTGGAAGGCACCACGCCTATTCCGGTCCTGGGTGCTGCCCCCGTCAACTTGCTGCTGGTTCTCGCGGTGGCCTATGCCGCCGTCGGTCTCGCGGCATTGCGCCTGCGAATCGCGGGCTCGCCGCATTTCGGCGCGCTGTGGAGCCTGCTTGCTCCGGCCGTGCCCTTTGCCGTGCTCGCGGTCAGCTTCCTCAATTTCGGCAATCTCTCGTTCGATGCGAAACACGGCCTCCTCGCCGTCCTGCTCGGCCTCGTCTTCTTCGCCGCGGCGGAAGCCTTTTCCCGCGAGCGGACGGAGGAGGGCGGCCTGTTCATTCCGCAATGGACGCTTGCCGCCGGCGGCTTCGCCTTCCTTGTTCTGGCGCTGCACGCGCTGACGGACGGCCTCGTCACGACGCTCGGCGTGGCGGCTCTCGGCACCGCGGCCGTCTTCGCGACGCGCGCCCGCGCCTGGCCGGTGCTGCCCTGGCTGATGGCGGGTGCCGCCGCGGTCGTCGTCGGCCGCATCGCCTGGGAACCGACCATCGTCGGCGCCGCAAACCTTTCGAAGACGCCGGTCTTCAATCAGCTTCTCGCCGGCTATGGTATTCCGGCAGCACTTCTCGCACTCTCCGCCTTCGAACTGCGCCGCTGGCCGGGCGAGCGCATTCGCAACCTCCTCCAGGCGCTGGCCAGCCTCTTCCTGCTCCTGACCGCCGCGATCCTCGTGCGCCACGGCATGAATGGCGGCGTGCTCGACAGTTCCGTGCCGACGCTCGGCGAGCAGGCGACCTATACGCTCTTGGTCATCGGCGCTTCGGCGATCATGATGTCGCTCGATCTCAAGTCGCCGAGCCCCGTCTTCCGCTATGGCTCCATGGCGGTCGGCGTGCTCTCGGTGCTCTCCATCGCGAGCGCCCATTTCATCGGCCTCAACCCCTATTTCACCGGGGAACTGCTCGGCAAATGGCCGTTCGTCGACCTGCTGCTCGTCGGCTACCTGCTGCCCGGAATCGCCTATGGCGGCCTCGCCTGGTATGCGCGCGACCGGCGGCCGATGCCCTATGTCATCATGCTGGCGCTGGCCGGCGTGGCGCTCGCCTTCGCCTGGGTCACGCTTTCGGTGCGCCGCTACTGGCATGGCGAGGGCATTGCAGACTGGAAGGGGTTCCTCCAGCCGGAGACCTATACCTATTCCGTCGTCTGGCTGCTGCTCGGCGTGGCGCTCCTCGTCGTCGGCTCGAAGTTCGATTCGAAGAGCATCCGCCTCGCATCGGCCGGCCTCGTGCTGATCGCTGTGGTCAAGGTCTTCCTGATCGACATGGCCAACCTCGAAGGCATCCTGCGCGCGCTCTCCTTCATCGGGCTCGGCGCGGTGCTGATCGGCATCGGGCTGTTCTACCAGAAAATCCTCTCCGGAAAGTCCGGGACCAGCGAAAAGGCGGAATTGAACGCCGAGGCGTGACAGGCTAGGTCTCGGGCAATCGAAACCGGATCGCCCATGTCCTTTACCTGCCTCGCCGCCGCCTTTTCACCCCTCGGGGACCTCGCCGAGCGCCTGCTGCCGCAGGCCTTCGCCGCCGATGACGGCTCGCACGATGCCGCGCACCTGATCCGCGTGTGGAAGAACGCGCGGCGCATCCAGGCGGAGGAGGGCGGCGACCGGCGGCTTCTGGCGGCGGCCGTGCTGCTGCACGATTGCGTGGCGGTGGAAAAGAATTCGCCGCTGCGCATGCAGGCCTCCCGCTTAGCGGCCGAAAAGGCCTCCGCCCTGCTTGCCACCGAAGGCTGGAATGCCGCGGACGTGGCGGCGGTCGGCCATGCCATCCTCACGCACAGCTTTTCCGCCAATATCGCGCCGGAAACGCTGGAGGCGAAGATAGTGCAGGATGCCGACCGGCTCGATGCGATCGGCATGGTGGGCGCTGCGCGCTGCTTCTACATTGCCGGGCGCATGGGCAGCGGCCTTTACGATCCCCTGGACCCGCTCGCCGAACACCGCCCGCTGGACGACAAGGCCTTCGCCATCGATCATTTCGAGGTCAAGCTCTTCAAGCTGGCGGATGGTTTCCAGACGGCGGCGGGCGCGCGGATGGCCGGCGAGCGCACGGCGCGCCTGCGCACGATCCGCGACATGCTTCTGGATGAAATCTGAAGAAAAACATGCTTTTGTGACACCGGATTGAATCGGTTCGCCAAAGCGTTGACTCAAAACCTCAGGAACGACGCCGCCATGAAGATTGAAGGTCTGAACATTCACCCGCTGAAGAGCGGCAGGGCCATCCCCGTCGAAAGCGCGACCGTGCGCCTCGATGGGCTTGCGGGCGACCGCCGCTTCATGATCGTCGAGCCGGACGGCCGCTTCATCACCCAGCGCGAGTTGCAGGCGCTCGCCCGCGTCGAGGCGACGGCGGTCGGCGAAAGCCTCCACCTCGAAATGGAAGGCCGCCAGCTCTTCGCGAGCTTCGAGCCGGAAGACCGCATCGACGTGACCATTTGGGACAGCCCGGTGAATGCCGCCGTCGCCGACGAGGCCGTCAACGAGACGCTTTCCGACTGGTTCGCGCGTCCCGTCAAGCTCGTGCACATGGATGCGCTGGCCGTGCGCGCCGAGGGCGAGGACTGGGCCGGCAGCCCGGCGCCCGTCGGTTTTGCCGACGGTTTCCCCGTCCTCGTCACCACGACCGGCTCGCTCGCCGACCTCAACCGGACGCTTGCCGCCAAGGGCCAGGAGCCCGTCGGCATGGACCGCTTCCGCACCAACATCCTCGTCACCTGCGACGACCCCTGGGCCGAGGATTTCTGGGAGGCGATCGAGATCAACGGCATCGTCTTCGATTTCGTCAAACCCTGCGCCCGCTGCATCATGACCACGCAGGACCAGATGACCGGCGAACGCATCGGCGGCAACCCCATCCAGGGGCTCGCCGAAAAACGCATGTCCGCCGACCGCCGCGTGCCGGGCGTGCTCTTCGGCTGGAATGCGGTGCCGCGCGGCGAAGGTGAAATTCGCCTGGGCGATGAGGTGCGCGTGACGAAGACGCGGGCGGAGCGGTGGCCGATGAAGATCCGGGCTTAGGTTCCGGCTACAGCATCTCGCCTTGCCGTTTGCGTCCCGGATTTAGTATATCTCGAATAGCTGATCATCACGGAGCGGAGTATGGCCAGTTCAACCGTTTTCACCAGCAATGGCAGCCAGACCGTTCGCCTTCCTGAGGCCGTTGCCTTTCCGGAGGATGTGCATCTGGTCGATGTTCTTCAGATCGGTCGCAGCCGCGTCATCGTTCCGCAAGGCCAGAGGTGGGACGATCTTTTCACAGACGGACCACGGGTCAGCGACGATTTTCTGATCGAACGAGCGTAGGCCGCGGCAGCATGCCGGGCCTGAGGGCCGAAAACTGGCTGTAATCGGCCCTTGAGTTTATTCTCAAACCCACCCGCGCCGCTTGAAATACAAAAACGGCATCAGCGCCGAAAAAATCATCAGGCCGATCGCGAAGGGATAGCCGAGGGTCCATTGCAGCTCCGGCATCAGTTCGAAGTTCATGCCATAGGCCGAGGCGACCAGTGTCGGCGGCAGGAAGACGACCGAGGCGACGGTGAAGATCTTGATGATCTGGTTCTGCTCGAGATTGATCAGGCCGAGTGTCGCGTCGAGCAGGAAGTTGATCTTGCCCGACAGAAAGGCGGCGTGGTCGCCCAGCGAGGCGGCGTCGCGCTGCACGAGCTTGACGAGTTGGCGGATTTCCTTCGACGGCCGGCGCGAGGGGCTTTCCAGCGCCGCGTGGTAGGCGACGAGGCGCGAGATGCTGACGAGGCTTTCGCGCACGCCGCTCAGGAAATCGCCCTTGCGGCCGAGCTGCTCGATCAGCGCTTCGAGGTCGCGCGTCTTCTTGCGGGAAGGGCCTTTCTTGCTGCGGAAGACCTCGCGCGAAATGCCGTCGATCTCGTTGCCGAGCCGCTCCAGCACATCCGCCATGCGGTCGATCACCGCCTCGATGACGCCGAGCATGACGTCCTCGCCGGTCTCGTAGCTGTGGCCGTTGCCGCGCAGTGCCCGATTGCAGAAGGTGACGAAGGGTTTTGCCTCGGCATGGCGCACCGTCACCAGCGTCGGTCCGCGCAGGATGAAGGTCACCGGCATCTTGGCCGGCTCGTCGCCGTCGAGATTGGTGAGCGCCGTCATGGTCATAAAGGCGGCCCCGTCCTCCTGGTAGAGGCGGGCGGACAGCTCGATGTCCTCCATCTCCTCGCGCGTCGGCATTGTGATGTGCAAGGCCGCCTCGACGTCCGTCACTTCTTCGGTCGTCGGGTTCAGAAGGTCATACCAGAGGGCGGGGTTGATCGCCTGCTCGATGGCGGGGTTGGAAATTTCGCGCAGGCAAAAGCGGTCAGCCTTGCGGGCATAGATCTGCAGCATGTTTCGCTCCTTGGAGGGCATTCTCGCCATCCGGAGCGAAGCCGAAGCCTCTTACCGGAATGGTCGCGCGATCGCTCTCGATAGTCGACTGTCGGGGTCCATTGATCTTATCCGGGTTTGGTTGGCGTCCTGTGACGCCTGCGTGGCACATGCGCCTAAAATGCAGCGCCGTCAAGCACATCCGGCCGCCGGCGGGACCGGTTTGTTTCATCAATCCGGCTGATCGCTCGGTCAATTAAATTCGCTTTTGTTAATGCATGCCCGGCGATAGGTTTCCCTCTCAGATTTCGGAGATGCCCCATGTCCGCCCCATCCATCGTTGCGGCCCGCGCCGCGAGCCGGCCCATGCCCTGGCTCATCATCATCGCCGGCTCGCTGATCGCGGTCCTCACCTTCGGCCCGCGCTCGGCGATGGGTTTCTTCCAGCTTCCCATGCTGCAGGATACCGGCTGGGACCGCACGACCTTCGGGCTTGCCATGGCGTTCCAGAACCTTGCCTGGGGCGTCAGCCAGCCGTTCTTCGGCGCCATCGCCGACAAGTTCGGCACCTGGCGCGTTCTGCTGATGTCGGGCCTTCTTTATGCGCTCGGCCTGTTCCTGATGTCGCTCGGCACCTCGCCGCTCTGGCTGCATATCGGGGGCGGCGTGCTGGTGGGGCTCGGCGTCGGGTCCGGCTCCTTCGGCATCCTGCTCTCGGCCTTTGCGCGCAATGTCACGCCGGAACAGCGCTCCATGGCCTTCGGCATCTGCACGGCGGCGGGCTCTGCCGGCATGTTCCTGTTCGCGCCGCTGTCGCAGGGGTTGATCAGCGCCTATGGCTGGTCGGACAGCCTCGTCTATCTCGGCATATTGATGCTCCTCGTGCCGCTGATCGCCATTCCGCTGCGCGGCAATTCCTCCTCCGGCATCACGGCCGCGAGCGATTACAAGCAGACGATCGGCGAGGCGCTGAAGGAAGCGCTCGGGCATCGCAGCTACCTGCTGCTCGTCGCCGGCTTCTTCGTCTGCGGCTACCAGGTGGCGTTCATCACCGCGCATTTCCCGGCCTATCTCGGCGATCTAGGCATCGACGCGCGGTATGCGGTGATTGCCCTGGCGCTGATCGGCTTTTTCAACATCATCGGCTCGCTCGCCGCCGGCGTCATCGGCCAGCGCTATTCGAAGCCGTATTTCCTCGCCTATATCTACATCGCCCGCTCCGTCGTGGTGTCCGCCTTCATCCTGCTGCCGAAATCGCCGGCCTCGGTCATCATCTTCGCCATCCTCATGGGCCTGCTCTGGCTCTCCACCGTGCCGCCGACCAATGCGCTCGTCGCCATCATGTTCGGCACGAAGCATCTCGGCCTGCTGGGCGGCATCGTCTTCCTGTCGCACCAGGTCGGCTCGTTCCTCGGCGTGTGGATGGGCGGCTATCTCTACGACCAGTTCGGCACCTATGATCCGGTGTGGTGGCTCGGCGTGGCGCTCGGCATCTTCGCGGCGATCGTGCACTGGCCGATCCAGGAAAAGGCCGTCCTGCGCCCGGCGATCGCCTGATGCCGAATGCTTGCGCCGCCCGAAATGATTTCAGGCGGCGCTCCTTGCAAACCGTCACAAAAGTTTCTAAATCTGAATCACCGGCCCATGCCGGTTTTGTTTTGAAGCTATTATGCTCAAAGTGAGCAAAATAGCATTCCGCCGAAAGGGGCGGAGGAAAAGGAGGGTTCCATGACCGTTCTGGCCCAGCATGCGGCAGCCGCCGGCGCAACGCGTCCGCTCACCGCCGCGGAGCGCTTCGGCGTGCTCGAAAAGCCCGACCTTTCCTTCACGCCCGAGATCGCGCGCGAGACCGAGCACCTCTACGAGAAGGTGAAACAGTTCATCCCCGCCTTCGAATGGCCGGTCTATGCGCCCTATGTCGCCGCCATCAACCGGCTGAAGAAGGAGCGCGGCGCCGTCATCCTCGCGCACAATTACCAGACGCCGGAAATCTTCCACTGCGTCGCCGATATCGTCGGCGATTCGCTGCAGCTCGCCCGCGATGCCACCAAGGTGGATGCCGAGATCATCATCCAGTGCGGCGTGCACTTCATGGCGGAAACGTCGAAATTGCTGAACCCGGAAAAGACCGTGCTCATCCCGGATTCGCGCGCCGGCTGCTCGCTGTCGGAATCGATCACCGGCGAGGACGTGCGCCTGTTGAAGCAGCGTTACCCGGGCGTGCCGGTCGTCACCTACGTCAACACGTCGGCCGACGTGAAGGCGGAGACGGACATCTGCTGCACCTCGTCCAACGTGCTCGCCGTCGTGGAGAGCCTGGAGAGCGACACCGTGCTCTGCATTCCCGACGAGTATCTCGCGATGAACGTCGCCAAGCAGACCAACAAGAAGATCCTGACCTGGAAGGGCCATTGCGAGGTGCATGAGCGCTTCACGGCGGCAGAATTGCTCTCCTACAAGGAATCTCATCCCGGCATCGAGATCATCGGCCACCCGGAATGCCACCCCGACGTCATCGCCGTCTGCGATTTCGCCGGCTCCACCTCGGGCATGATCAACTACGTCAAGGACAACCGTCCCTCGCGCGTGCTGCTCGTCACCGAATGCTCGATGGCCTCCAACATCCAGGCGGAACTGCCGGGCGTCGATTTCGTCAAGCCGTGCAATCTCTGTCCGCACATGAAGCGCATCACGCTGCCGAAGATCCTCGACAGCCTGGTGACCATGACGGACGAGGTGCTGGTCGATCCGGCGATTGCCGATCGCGCCCGCCTCGCCGTCGAGCGGATGGTGAACCTGAAGCAGTAGGCCGCCTCCGGTTTGGAGGAGCCAACGGCGCGTCGGAGGAGTGAGACATGCCCATTGATAGTTTTCGCCCGCAATCCTGGAACGGTATCGACGATATCGTCATCGTCGGCGGCGGCCTTGCCGGCCTCTTCTGCGCGCTGAAACTCGCGCCGCGGCCCGTCACGATCCTTGCCGCCGCCCCCATCGGGCAGGGCGCGTCCTCGGCCTGGGCGCAGGGCGGCATCGCAGCCGCGATGAGCCCCGGCGACACCTTTGACAAACACGTCGCCGACACGCTGGAGGCCGGCGCCGGCATCGTCGATGAGAAGATGGCGCGCTTCATGGTCTCCGAAGGCCCTGCGCGCATCCACGACCTGCTCGAATACGGCGTGCCCTTCGACCGCGACCTCGAAGGCAAGCTGCTGCTGTCGCGCGAGGCCGCCCATTCCGAGCGCCGCATCGTGCGCGTCAAGGGCGACATGGCCGGCAAGGCCATCATGGAAGCGCTCATCGCCGCCGTGCGCAAGACGCCGTCGATCCGCGTGCTGGAAGGTTATGTCGTCGAGGAGCTGGTGCGCGAAGGCCGCTTCATCTCCGGTGTCGTTGCGCGGCCGGATGCCGGCCAGGCGAAGAACCGCGTGCATTTTCCGGCCCGCGCCGTGGTGCTGTGCTCGGGCGGCGTCGGTCATCTCTTTGCGGTGACGACCAATCCGTGGCAGGCCTGCGGCCAGGGCGTCGGCATGGCCGCGCGCGCCGGCGCCATCATCGCCGATCCGGAATTCGTGCAGTTCCACCCGACCGCCATCAATATCGGTCGCGATCCCGCACCGCTCGCCACCGAAGCCCTGCGCGGCGACGGCGCGCACCTGATCAATTCCGCCGGCCACCGCTTCATGCTGGATATCCACGAAGACGCAGAACTGGCACCCCGAGACATCGTCTCGCGCGGCGCCTTCGCCGAAGTGCAAGCCGGCCGCGGCGCCTTCCTTGATTGCACCAAGGCGGTGGGCGCCCATTTCCCCGACATGTTCCCGACCGTCTACGCCTCCTGCAAGGCCGCCGGCATCGACCCGGTGACGCAGCCGATCCCCGTCGTGCCCGCCGTGCATTACCACATGGGCGGCGTGCTGACGGATGCGGAAGGCCGCACCTCGATCGATGGCCTGTGGGCCGCCGGCGAAGTCACGTCCACCGGCGTGCACGGCGCCAACCGCCTGGCCTCGAACTCCCTGCTGGAAGCCGTCGTCTTCGCCGCGCGCATCGCCGAAAACATCAAGGGCATGCTGCCGGAGCCGAAGACCAACGACTGGGGCAAGAATGCCGGCGAGAGCGACGACCTCGTGACCATCGAGGACAGCCCCGCATTGACGCGGCTGCGCCGCATCATGAGCGACCATGTCGGCGTCATCCGCACCCGCGAGGGCCTGAAGGCGGCAATCCGCGAGATCGCGGCGCTGGAACGCGAAAACAGCCGCATGCGCTTCCACAACATCGTCACCACGGCAAAGCTCATCGCCACCGGCGCCTATCTGCGCGAAGAAAGCCGCGGCGGCCACTACCGCTCCGACTTCCCCGAGCAGAAGGCCAACTGGAAACACCGCACCTTCCTCACCCTTGCGGAGGCGGAAAAGGTGGTGGCGGATGTGGCGGAAACGGCGGCGGCGTGAGGATTGGCAAAAATTGACAATTGCCTTTCCAGCGCTAGAATCAGGCGAGAGGATCGTGCCATGCCGACACTGAACGTAAGCCTGACACCGGAATTCACCGATTTCATCGAGGATGCCGTCGCAAGCGGCTCCTATGTCTCGGCAAGCGAGGTCGTGCGCGACGCGCTGCGCCTGATGCGCCAGGAGCACGAAAGCGAAGCGGCAAAACTCGCGATGCTGCGCAAGGCGGTCGATGCCGGGCTTTCGCAATCCGAGCGAGGCGAATTTGCCGAGCGTTCCGTCAGCGACATTTTTTCCGCGGCCGTTCGCGAGCGATGAGCCGCATCCGGCTGACGCGGGAGGCCGAACGGGATCTCGCCGAAATCGCCCGCTACACCGTGGCGACGTTCGGCGCAGAGCAGGCCATGCGTTACGCCGCGCTGATCGAGCACGCCCTCGATCTCCTGATGGAGGATCCGGGTCGGCCCGCTTCGCGCGGCCGCGACGAACTGCGCCCCGGCGTGCGCTCCCTGCATCTTTCCCGCGCCGCCGGCCGGCGTCATGCCGCCTCGCACGTTCTCTATTACCATCTTGTGGCCGGAGCGGAGGGCGCGCAGGATATCGTCATCCTCCGCGTCCTGCATGAACGCATGGAGCCGCTGAAGCGGCTCGTCGACGCCAATAGCCCTGAAAAGGATCAACAGCCATGACCACCACCTATCTCCCCGTCCTCTCGCCCCTGATGGTGGAGGAGCAGGTGCGTGCGGCCTTGTCGGAAGATCTCGGGCGGGCAGGCGATATCACCAGCCAGGCGACGATCGCGCCGGAGATGGTGGCGGAGGCGGAGTTGAACGCGCGCGAGGACGGCGTCGTCGCCGGGCTTGAGCTTGCCCGCGAGGCGTTCCGGCTGATGGACCCGGCGATCCGCTTCGAGGCCTTCGTCAAGGATGGCGACAAGCTCTCGCCCGGCATGGTGATCGCGAAGGTGTCCGGTCCGGCGCGCGCAGTGCTTTCGGCCGAGCGGGTGGCGCTCAATTTCCTCATGCATCTCTGTGGCGTCGCGACCCACACCGCGCGGTTTGCCGACGAGATCGCCCATACGGCGGCGAAGGTCTGCTGCACACGAAAAACCATTCCGGGGCTCAGGGCGCTGGAAAAATATGCGGTGCGCATGGGCGGTGGTTCTTCGCATCGTTATGGGCTGGATGATGCGATCCTCATCAAGGACAACCATATCGCGGTCGCGGGCGGCGTGGCGGGCGCGATCCGCGCGGCGCGCGCCTTCGCCGGACATCTGGTGAAGGTCGAGGTGGAGGTGACGACGCTGGAGGAGCTGGAGGAGGCGCTGGAGGCGCAGCCCGATGTCGTCCTGCTCGACAATATGGGGCCGGAACTCTTGCGCCGCGCCGTCGAGATCAACCGCGATTGCGCCGGCCTCACGGATGCCACCTATGCGGCCGACGCGCGCCGCGTGAAACTCGAAGCCTCCGGCAACGTCAACCTCAAGACGATCCGCGCCATCGCCGAGACCGGCGTCGACTATATCTCGACCTCCAAGATTACCATGGCCGCGCCGACGCTCGACATCGGCCTTGACGTTGTCGTGAGCAGCTAGCTGGGAACACCCCCGACGGCGATGCGTTCCGGTTTCATGAGCAATCACAATCGGAAGGACGCATCATGTTGAAGATCGTGGCACTCGCGGCGGCGGGCACGCTTGCAGGGCTCGGCAGCCCCGTTTTCGCGCAGCAGGCCAAGGATACGGCGCAGGCCAATTTCGTCGACCGCGCCGGCAAGGAAACCGGCCGGGCGCAGATCACCGCCGGAAACGACGGCGTCCTCTTCGAGGTTGAAGTCTCCGGCCTGGAGCCGCGCAAATGGGTGGCGCTGCACATCCATGAAACCGGCACCTGCGACCATGCCGGCGGCCATGACTCCGCTGGCGGCCATTTCAATCCGGATGGCAAGGAACACGGTTTTGCGGCGGCCAACGGCCCGCATGCCGGCGACCTGCCCAACCAGTATGTGGCGGATGACGGCGTACTGCGCGCGCAGGTCTATTCCACCATGGTGCGGCTCGACGATGCCGAACGCGGCATCCGCGGCCGCGCCCTGATCGTCCATGCCGGCTCGGACGACTACCGCACCGACCCGACCGGCGGCGCAGGCGATCGTCTCGCCTGCGCCGTGATCGAATAATCCCTATTCGGCCGGGGCCGCATCAGGCTCCGGCCCTGCCAGCTTCTGGCCGAAGGCGATGCGCACGCGGCGGTTCATCTCCCGCGTGGTCTTGAACCATTGCGGCGTCGAGACCCAGTAGCGCAGGGTCAGGATGGCCGAGCTTTCCTCCAGGCTATCGACGAAGACCTGCGGCGCCGGCACGGATTCGATCGTCGAATCCTGTCGCGCGATTGTCAGCAGGCGGTCGATCTCGTCGTCGATGTCGCGGTCGTTTGCCACTTTCACCTTGAGATCATGCTTGCGAGTACGCTCGCGGCTGAAATTGGTGACGGGCGTGTTCCACAGCGTGGAGTTCGGTGCCAGGCGATAAAGGCCGTCGCTGGTCTTGAGCTCGGTGGCAAAGAGCCCGACCTCGGTGATCGTGCCGGAAACGTCCTTCGTCTCGATATATTCGCCGACCCGGAAGGGCCTGAGCACGAGCAGCATGATGCCGGCGGCGATGTTCTGCAGCGTGCCCTGGAGGGCCAGGCCGATGGCCAGGCCGGCGGCGCCGAGGGCGGCGATGATCGAGGCGGTCTGCACGCCGAACTGGCCGAGCACCGTCACGAAGACCAGAATCAGCACGGCATAGCGCAGGATGTTCGCGAAGAAATGCGCGAGCGTCGCATCGATGCCGCGCACATGCGAAAGCCCGGTCAGCGCCCAGCGATGCAGAATCCGCGAGAGAAACCAGCCGAGCACCAGCAGCACCAGCGCGCCCATAATCGAGAAGGAATATTGCACGGCGAGCGCGCTTGCCTGCGCCAGCGCCGCCCGTGTCGCAACGATGATGTCGGTTGCCTGTTGTTCCATGAAACCTTTCCCCGGTCGTTGATATCATTGAGGGGAATGGCACGATGGCCGATAAGTTCCGGCTAGCGCATGCCGACCTTGAGGCCGGGCGCCGGGCGTTCCTCCAGAATGCGGCGGCGGAAGCGAAAGAGGGCGGCGGGGCGCCCGCCGGTGGCGGAGGTCGAGCTTCCGGTCGGCTCGACGAGCTCGGCGCCCTCCACGAGGCGGCGGAAATTCTGCTTGTGCAAATGACGGCCGGAGATCGCCTCCACCGTCGCCTGCAATTCTGTGAGCGTGAATTCAGGCGCCATCAATTCGAAGATCACCGGGCGGTATTTCAGCTTGCCGCGCAGCCGCGCCATGGCGGTTGCGAGGATTCGGCGATGATCGTGCCGCATGGCGACGCCGGGCGAGATCTGGCCGGCGCGGGCGCGGCCATCCGTCACCGCCTCTTCGGCAAGGCCCGCCTCGTAGAGCAGCTCGTAGCGCTCCAGCACGCGCTCCTCGTCCCAGGGGAAATCGTCGAGGCCGAAGGCGAGGCGGATGCGGGTGCGCGGCGTGGTGCGCTCCGCTTGCACCACCTCGGCCGCCCAGGCTTTCAGCGCCGGCAAAATGAGCTGGTCGATCAGCGCCGGCCGGCCCTGCCGCCAGTCCTCCCAGGGAAGGTAGGTGTACCAGTCGCGCCAGGCGGCGCCCGCTTCCGCCAGTTGCTCGTTCGCCTCGGCATCGGTGCGGGTCAGCGCGAGATAGCCGACGGAGACCATGTGCGTGCCCGCTTCGTCGGGCAGTTTCTGGCGACCGCGATCGCCGAAGGTGTAGAGCTGCTCGATATAGCCGAGTTTCAGCGCCGTCTGCGCTTCCACGCTGGCGCGCAGGCTCGTCTCGAAGGTGCGGTGCTGCTGCGGGTCGAAGGGGCCGAAGGGCAGCGCGTCGCGTGCCCGTGCACCGTCGCCGCCGATCGCCAGGATGCAGGGGTTGCGCTCGGAAATCGCGACGACTGCGGCGTTGAGGCCGATTTCGACCGGGGGGCGGGCAGGGTGCTCCGTCATGGCTGCACCGTTTCCGGCGTGGCGGAAAAGACGAAGGGACTATCGCCGACATAGTCCGCGCCGCGGCCGATCGCCTTGACGGCGGCCACGAGCCGGCCGCCCCGCGAGAGCACATGGTCGCCGATCTCGATCAGCCGGGCATTCGGCGTGGCCTGCACGGAGGCGCGGCGCAGCCGCTGCGCCAGGTCGTGTTCGTCCTGGTCAGGCTCCACGGCAAGGGCCGCAAGGAGGGCGGCGGCGGGCGAGCGGGAGACGCCCATCATGCAATGCACCAGCAAGGGCGCCTGCCGGTCCCAGCCGCGGGCAAAACCGATAATCGCGGCGACATGCTCCTCGCCGGGCGCGACGAGCTTTCCCGTGCCGGCAAAGGCGATGTCGTTGACGCCGATGATCATGTGGCGCGCGGCGGCGATGACGGCGGGCCGGTGGAAACCTTGTTTCGGCGCAACGAGGCTCAGCATCTCGCGGCAGCGGTGGCGCACGGCGAACTCCGCGATCTTTCCAAGCGGGGCGACGACGATCGTGCCCATTGTCACACCGCCGCGGCGGCCGCGCCGCGCTCCCCTTCAAGCGCCGTGAAACGGTCGGCAAAACGCTGCTGCGCGTCGATGGCGGGAAGCGGCGCGATCTCGATCATGTCCAGCGTGATGCCGCGCGGCGCGCCGAAGAACTTGATCGCCTCGGCATGCGAGAAGCCGGCAAGCTCCGTCGCCTCGAAGAAGGCGGCGACCTGGTCGGCCTTCTTGATCTTGGCCTTCAGGCCGGCCGGTGTTGCGGGCGGCAGGCCGAAGCGCAGGTGCACGGCCGCCTCCAGCCGCTTCTCCACCGTCTTGTAACCGCCGCCGACCACCGCCTTGAAGGGCGAGATCATGTCGCCGATGACATATTCCGGCGCATCGTGCAGCAGGGCCATCAGGCATTCGTGCGCATCACAGCGGTTCTGCTGGCGAAAGATCGCCTCGACGACAAGCGAATGCTGCGCCACCGAAAAGGCGTGGTCGCCGTTCGTCTGGCCGTTCCAGCGCGCGACGCGGGCAAGGCCATGGGCGATGTCGGAAAGCTCGATATCGAGCGGCGAGGGATTGAGCAGGTCGAGACGACGGCCGGACAGCATGCGCTGCCAGGCGCGCGGCTCCGTCTTCGCGCGCGTCGCTCCGCTCATTGCGCTGGCACCTCGGAGGCGTCCTGGGGGAAGGTGAGGCCGGTCCATGGGGCGAGTTCGACGGTGACGGGGGCGCCGTCCGCGGTGATCGGCGCGCCACTGTTGATGGCGTCGGCCGCGCGGTCGATGCGCACGATGGCAAGGCCGAGCGGGCCGGAGACACTGCCGAGCGTGCCGATCGGCTTGCCGCCGGCGAGAAGCTCGGTGCCCGTCGCGGGAAGGACGGCATCGCCCCGGACGATGACCGGGCGGCGGCGCGCGGTGCCGCGGTGCTGCATGCGGGAGACCACTTCCTGCCCAACGTAACATCCTTTGCGGAAGGAGAGCCCGCCGGTGAGATCGAGGACGATGTCATGCGGGAAGGCGTCGGAGAGCGCATAGTCGCGGCCGGCCTCCGGGATGCCGGCGCCGATGCGCAGCGCGTCGTAGAGCGCCGGATCGTCGCTGCCGCCAGCGCCGAGGCGGCGGGAGACGGCGAGGCCGGCTTTGGCGAAGCGCGCGTCGCGCGCCGCATCAGCCTCGGGAGCGTCCCAGGCGATCGTCACCGCGTCGCCCTCGATGATCGCGAGATCGACCGCGGCGCGCAGCTTGTACATGGTGAGCCGCTTGAGCAGCGAATCACGCTGGTCTTCCGTCGTCTCAACCAGTAAGGCCTCGTCGCCGTCGCGGCGGATCAGGAAATCGAAGAGGATCTTGCCCTGCGGCGTCAGCAGCGCGCCGGGGCGGATTTCGCCGGCCGGCAGGTCCGGCAGGTTGGTGGTGATCAGCGATTGCAGGAAGGTCTCGGCATCCTTGCCGGAAAGGCGGAGAAAGGCGCGGCCGGAAAGCGTGACGGAAGGCATGATTCGATCCAGTTTTTCGCGCGCCGGCACCATGCGGGCCGCGGGCGGTGCACCATCGCACCTGTTGAAACAGAAGTAGAACGCCCGGGCGGCTTTCGCAAGGTCGTGCTGTCTTGTCCGCGTGCCCGCGTTGGGCCAGAAGGGCGCTCTAAAGACGACGAGGCACCGATGAACGCTCAACCGACACTTCCCCATGATGCGTGGTCCGCCTGGCATCCGCGCGAGCTTGCCCGCCGGCTTGCCGGGATCGCGCAGCCGTGGTGCATCGTCGGCGGCTGGGCGCTCGATCTCTGGCATGGCTTCGAGACACGGCCACACGAGGATCTCGAATTCACCGTGCTGCGCGGCGATTTCGCAGTTTTTCGCGGCGCCCTGTCCGGCCTGCGCTTCCATGCGGTCGGCGATGGCCATGTCGAGGCGCTTGCGCCGGACGAAGCGCCGCCCGCCGAGATCGCGCAGGTGTGGTGCGAGGATGTGGCGGCGTGCCGCTGGCGCGTCGACATGATGCTGGAGGAGGGCACGCCGGAGACCTGGATCTACAAGCGTGATCCCTCGATTCGCCGCCCGCGCGAAGAGGTGGTGCGCGTGAGCGCCGAGGGCATTCCCTATCTCGCGCCGGAGGCGATCCTGCTCTTCAAGGCAAAATACCGGCGCGACAAGGACGAGGCCGATTTCGAAAAGGCCCTGCCGAAACTCGACGCGGCGCAACGGCGCTGGCTGGCGGCCGGCATCGAGGCGGCCCATCCGGATCATGCGTGGCTAAAGCAGCTCAATCGCCCGTTATGAAGAATTTCCACTGGCCGTCCGGCGTGATGCCGATGCGGTAGAAATTGTAGCTGCCGAATTCCTGCATGTCGGCAAAGTCGCCGGCCGTCACGATGCGCAGCAACTCCACCTTTTCCGGCGGCGTCAGCGTCGCAAGCGGCTTTTCGGCGAAATAGGGCCAGACATACATTTCGTCCGGCGTGCCCTTTCCGACATGCACGAAGCCGGTCGCCAGCACGTCGAGCAGGATGGCGAGCACCTCGATGCCCTCGCTGTCGCCGGACTGGCCCTTCAGCGTTTCGACCGGGCCTTCATCGGTCTCGACGATCGAGACCTGCGTCTCGGTGACGCCCTTGCCGAGCAGCGGGCGCAGGCGCTCTATATCGCCGGAGGCGGCTGCCTCGACGATCAGTTCGCGCATGCGGCGCACCGCTTCCGGTGCCTTGCCGATGTCGTAGAGCACTTCGACGGGGGCCTGCGGCTCGTCGTCGGATTTGTCGTCGGTAACGGGCGCGTCGTCGGTCGGCTCGGTGACGGTATCGCCACGGCGAATCAGCGGGTCAGGGAGCGGCAGTTCGAGGGGCGCGGTCTGCTGCTCCTCCTCCTGCGGCTCCTCTTCCTCGACGGTCGGCGTTTCGCCGCCCTCGGCCGGCTTCTGCTGCACCTGGCCCTGCTCGTTCTTCAATTCGCTGAGCGCAAAGGCGGGGCGCACCGGCGCCACCAGCGCGGTTGTCGCGAAAAGCACCGACAAAGCGATAAGGCTGCTGCGAAACAGCATTTTGCCGTCAGGCGACGTCTGCATGACTTGTCTTTCCAGCCTATTGCAGGATGCGCTCGGGGGAGAATTCTCCAGCCAGCATACGCTCGCGCAGCGATTCGAGCATCGCTTCCGCACCCCGTTCGCCATGGATGCGGATCGTCTCGCGCATGGCGAGTGCGATCGCGGCATCGGCGATGATTTCCGGTTCGATGCCATCAGCCATGCCGTCGGCCCAGGCCTCGTTCTGGTATTCCAGAGCGGCCTGCATCTTCTCGTGCACGATCATCTCGTCGATATCGTTGAGAGTAGGTTCCATCAATCGGTCCATGCGAGGCATTTCAGTTCTTACTCGACTGTTAACGACCTTAGCAGCCTTTTCCCAAAACGGCACTGGCTCGTGAAGAAAGAGGTTAATTAACCGCTAATTTCCGAATCGCGCGGTAATTTCTGTGGCAAGTGTTGCACCTTCGTTACGGTATCTCTGTTCTGCGACAACCGCCGAGTCGGTGCAAGCGGTATAGATGGCCGCAAAAGAGCGGTATCCACGGTTGAATGCGGCGGTGAGCTTTTCCTGCCGCTTCGGTTCATTGCCCGCTTCCATCTCGATCAGCCGCTGCATCGATGCCCGCCAGCCGTCCTCGGGCTTGTCTGTGCACAAATTGCGCAGGTAGTGCACCGCGCCGATGATCTCGGAAAGCCGTTCCAGCCGCTCGTCATAGGGCGCCGGTTTCTCCTCCACCACGGCGGCGTCCGGCGTCTCAGCCGCCTTGTCGCCGCTCGCCTGCTGGGCGAAGGCGGGGGCTGCGAGGACGAGGCTCACGAGAAGGGCAAAGCGAATCACCGTCATGCGCTGCGTCTCGTCCGTTCGGCTTCCAGTCGCGCGATGCATTCGCGCACGCTGTCGGGCGCCGGCAGCTTTGCGATTTCCTCTGCCGAATACCAGCCGACGCTTGCGGCATCGTCGGAGGCGATGGCGATGGCGTCCTCGTCTGCCCGCACCTTGAACACGGAGAGGAAGAAGGACGGACTGTCAGGCGCGTCCAGACGGCCGGGCAGGTCGTAGGTGGCGAAAAGCAGCGGGTTTTCGCCGCGAATGCCGGTTTCCTCGAAGAGTTCGCGCAGCGCCGTCTCGGCCGGCGTCTCGCGATCCTCGCCCCGCCCGCCGGGAAAGGCATACATGTCGGCGGACGGCGGATTGCTGCGCAGCACGAGCAGGTAACGCCCGTCGCGCTCGATGATGGCGGAGGAGGCTGGCTGTGGTTTCTTCGACTTCTTCATCGCGATCCGGTTCGGTTGCGCTCGATTGACCCCTTATAGGCAAAGTGCGATGACGACGCCATGTGTGGACGATTTGCATTGCTGGCCAAAGCCGATCTCATGCGCGAATTCCTCAATGTGCTGAACATCGAGGATACGCCCGAGCGCTACAACATCGCGCCGACGCAGCCGATCCTGATCGTGATTGCGGGCGAGAGGCAGGAGCCCGGCAGCAACCTGCCGGAGCGCAAGGCCATGCTGGTGCGCTGGGGTTTCATGCCCGGCTGGGTGAAGGACCCGCGCGACTTTCCGCTGCTGATCAATGCGCGCGCCGAAACGGCGATCGGCAAGGCGTCCTTCAAGGCCGCCATGCGCCACCGCCGCATTCTCGTGCCGGCCTCCGGCTTCTTCGAATGGCGCCGGCCGGAGGAGAAGGGCGCCAAGGCGCAGGCCTACTGGATCCGCCCGAAGAAGGGCGAGATCGTCGCCTTTGCCGGCCTCATGGAGACCTGGTCTTCGGCGGATGGTTCGGAGGTCGATACCGGGGCGATCCTGACGACGGCGGCCAACAATGACATCAGCCGCGTCCATGACCGTATGCCGGTGGTCATCCGCCCGGAGGATTTTTCGCGCTGGCTGGACTGCAAGACGCAGGAGCCCCGCGACGTGGTCGATCTGATGAAGCCGATCGACGACGGCTTCTTCGAGGCGATCCCGGTGTCCGACAAGGTGGGCAAGGTCGCCAATATGGGGCCGGATATTCTGGAGCCGGTGGAAGAGCGCGCCGAGGAGGCGCCACCGGAAAAGAAAAAGGGCGCACAAGCGCCCCCGCTGTCCGATCAGCTTTCGCTGTTCTGAAATCATTGCCGGCAAATGGCCTCGAAGCGGCTCAGTCGTAGAGCGGCTGAAGCACGGCCGGAATGTCGCGCTTCTTGCGCTTGTCCTCGGACTTCGTCTCGGGCTTGCACTGCGTGGCCGCGACGACGGCGCGCAGGCCGAGCGGCTTGTAGCGCTCCTGAAGATTTTCGTTTGCTGCGGTCTTCTGCAGCGGCTGCTTCCTTACGGTCGACATTGTCATTCTCCTGAAGTGAGCAGGTAGCCCCGTATGATGTCCCCGGTTGCTACCCCCAATGAGCTATGCATTTACGCGACCCATTCGGCCAAATTCTGCTCAAACTTTGATCGCTTAGAGGCGAAGACCCCAAATTGCGGGTTTCTGCGATCAACAATTATAACGGCCACTTACATTCATTTTCCGGGAAAGTGCTTTACCTTGACCTGCAAGGCCGCGGCGGCGACGGCGCGAATGCCGATCGGATTGTAACGGTTGGCGAGATCGCTCGCGGGGCGGGTGCCGGTCTTCTGGGTAGTCATTGCGCTGTCCCTTCGTTTGCCGGCGGCGTTCGCCGGTCTGGTGTCTCCTTTCTCGCATGGAGGAGCGCACGATCATGTCACCGCGGGAACAGGGCACCGGCGGCGCGATTTTCGCTTTCGGCCCGCTTGACCGGACGCCGCGACGGCGCGATAAAGCAGGCCATGAAAACGGTACTCTGCATTCGCCGGAGCATTATTCGCTAGCGCACGCGCTGGCCCGGCCGTTTTCGTCCCTCAAAATCCCCGGATGACAACGACCCGGCCAGCCGGGTTTACGCCTTTTGGGGAGATTCTTATGGCCGACACGCCGGTCCTGACGCTGTACAACACGCTCACGCGATCGAAGGAGCCCTTCCGGCCCATCGATCCCGACAATGTGCGCATGTATGTCTGCGGTCCGACGGTCTATGACTTCGCCCATATCGGCAATGCGCGGCCGGTCATCGTCTTCGACGTGCTGTTCCGCCTGCTGCGCCACATCTATGGCGAAAGCCACGTCACCTATGCCCGCAACATCACGGACGTCGACGACAAGATCAACGCCCGGGCGCTGCGCGATTTCGGAACCGAGATCGAGAACGGCACGCTCTCTTTGAACGAGGCGATCCGCCGGGTGACGGAGAAGACGGCAAACCAGTTCCATGCCGACATCGCCGCCCTTGGCGCGATGCAGCCGACGCACGAGCCGCGCGCCACCGAATTCGTGCAGCCGCGCGACGATGGCAAGGTGGACATGATTACGTTGATTCAACGTCTCATCGAACGCGGCCATGCCTATGAGGCAAACGGCGAAGTCCTGTTCGACACACGCTCCATGGCCGATTACGGCGATCTCTCGAAGCGCAATCTCGATGAGCAGCAGGCCGGCGTCCGCGTCGCCGTCGATCTGCACAAGAAGAACCCCGGCGATTTCGTGCTGTGGAAGCTTTCCTCGCCGGAAGAGCCCGGCTGGGAAAGCCCTTGGGGCCGCGGCCGTCCGGGCTGGCATATCGAGTGCTCCGCCATGTCGGCCGCCTATCTTGGCGAGACCTTCGACATCCATGGCGGCGGCCTCGATCTCATCTTTCCGCACCATGAAAACGAGATCGCCCAGTCGCGCTGCGCACATGGCACCAAGGTCATGTCGAATGTCTGGATGCACAACGGCTTCTTGCAGGTCGAGGGCCGCAAGATGTCGAAGTCCGAGGGCAATTTCTACACGATCTCGGAACTGCTGGAGGAAGAGAAGTTCGGCGGCCGCAAATGGCCGGGCGAGGTGCTGCGCCTCGCCATGCTGATGACGCATTACCGCGAGCCGATCGACTTCAGCGTCAAGCGCCTGGAGGAGGCCGAGCGCCTCCTCGCCAAATGGCCGGCCGAGGGCAAAGCCGCGGAAGGCCGCGTCGACGAAAGCGTGCTCGCCCCCTTGCGCGACGACCTGAACACGGTTGCCGCCATCCAGGCGCTGCACGCGCTCGCCCAATGCGCCAACGGCGACCCGCTGATGCTCCCCGTCTTCGCCGCCAGCGCCGAACTCCTCGGCGTCGTACCGAGGAAGGCGGAGGTCTCCAAGGCACTGGAGGACAGCATCGACACGATCATCCAGCTCCGCCTCGAAATGCTGAAGGCGAAGAATTTTGCCGAAGCCGACAAGATCCGCGACGACCTCGCCGCCAAGGGCGTCCAACTCAAGGACGGCAAGGACCCGGAAACGGGCGAGCGGGTGACGTCTTGGGAGGTGAAGCGGTGAACCCAGCCACCCCCCTCTGTCACTTCGTGACATCTCCCCCACAAGGGGGGAGATTGGGGAATCGCGGCGCCGTCGCTGCGCAGCAATTACTGGTTGAATATGGTGTGAGCGGTTATTCTGGCTCCCAATCTCCCCCCTTGTGGGGGAGATGTCACGAAGTGACAGAGGGGGGTGTCGTGCCGCACGGGAAGGTTTCCAAAGTCAATCGCATCCGTGCGCGCCGCATGCGCATGACCTTGACGGAAGCCGAGCTGGCCCTTTGGAATGAACTTCGGGCTCACCGTCTGATGGGCCTGAGCTTTCGGCGCCAGATGCCGATAGCCGGTTATATTGTCGATTTTGCCTGCCCGGTACACCGCCTTATTGTCGAGCTTGACGGCTCTCAGCACGCGCTGGACGCCGCGCTCGGCTACGATGAGGACCGAACGGCCCGCCTCAAGGCCGACGGTTGGACTGTGCTGCGGTTCTGGAATGACGACGTTCTGAAAGATATCGATGGCGTTTGCCGTCATATCCTTGCGGTAATTGAGGAAATCAGCCGCGCGACGGAGGCAAAATCATGAGCACCCCCTTCTACACCGGCGGCTGCCAGTGCGGCGCTGTGCGTTTTCATGTCGAGGGCGCTTTGGGTGATGCGTCGGTCTGTCATTGCCGCATGTGCCAGAAGGCGAGCGGGAATTTCTATCTGCCGCTCGTTTCCGTGCGCGAGGCGAAGCTCACATGGACGCGGGGAGAGCCCAAGCGGTTTCAATCCTCGAACCATGGTTATCGCGGTTTCTGCGGCGATTGCGGTACGCCGCTGACCTATGAGGCGCCGGACGGGGTGGCGCTCACCATCGCCGCCTTCGACGATCCGGCGGAGATCGCGCCGCGCATCCAGTGGGGCATCGAGGCGAAGCTGCCTTATGTCGATACCATCCACGACCTGCCGGGCGAGGACACGATGGCGGATCAGGACGCGGCGTCGTTCCTCGCCGACCTCGTCTCCTACCAGCATCCGGACCACGACACCGACGACTGGCCGCCGGAGCGGAAGCGATGAGCATTTCGCGCATCTATACGGGCGGCTGTCAGTGCGGCGCGGTGCGTTACCGCGTCGAGGGTACGCTCGGCGATCCGCATCTGTGCCATTGCCGCATGTGCCAGAAGGCGGCGGGCAACTATTTCCTGCCACTCGCCAATGCGCCGCGCGCGCGTTTTTCGGTGACCCGCGGCGAGCCCGGCTGGTTCCAGTCGTCCGAGATCGTGCGCCGCGGCTTCTGCCGGGATTGCGGCACGCCGCTCTTCTATGACGGCCTCGCATCCGCGCATATCAATGTCACGCTCGGCTCGCTCGACGATCCGGACGACGTGCGCCCGATCGCCCAGTCCGGCGTCGAATCACGGCTCGTCTGGTTTGCGCAATTGCCGAAGCTTGCCGAAAGCGAGAGCAACGAAGGCGAGGGCGGCGAGGCGCGCCATGCAAAGATCCGCGACTCGAACCGCCAGCATCCCGACTACGACACCGATCATTGGCCGCCGGAGGACTAGACATGACTGAGACCGTTCGTACCGGAGGCTGCCAATGCGGCGCCGTCCGCTTCCGCATCAGGGGCGAACTCGGCCGCCCGTCGATCTGCCATTGCCGCATGTGCCAGAAGCAGTTCGGCGGCTTTTTCGGCCCGCTCGTCACCGTGAAAGGCGAGACGGAATGGACGCGCGACGAGCCGAGCTACTTCCAGTCGTCCATCAACATCGCCCGCGGCTTCTGCAAGCAATGCGGCACGCCGCTGACCTACAAGCATCCCGGCGGGCTGGAAATCGCCATCGGCGCCTTCGACGACCGCAGCGACCTCGCGCCGCGGATCCAGGTGAATTACGCATCGCGCAACCCCTGGGTCACGACGATCTTCGACCAGCCTGTCCATGAAGACCCGGACTATTATAGCCAGCAGGAGAGCATCATCTCCTTCCAGCACCCCGATCACGACACCGAAAACTGGCCTGCCCACGGATTGAAATTATGAGCGAGACCTTGCGCACCTTCTACCCCGAAATCGAACCCTACGCCTCCGGCCATCTCGACGTCGGTGACGGGCACAGCATCTATTGGGAGCGCGTCGGCACGCCCGGTGCGAAGCCCGCCGTCTTCCTGCATGGCGGCCCCGGCGGCACGATCGGCCCGAACCACCGCCGCCTCTTCGATCCGGCGCTCTACGACGTGACGCTGTTCGACCAGCGTGGCTGCGGCAAGTCCACGCCGCATGCGGAACTGGAGGCCAACACGACCTGGCACCTCGTTGGCGATATCGAGCGGCTGCGCGAGATGGCGGGCGCGGAAAAGTGGCTGGTCTTTGGCGGCTCCTGGGGGTCGACGCTGGCGCTCGCCTATGCGGAAAAATACCCGGAGCGCGTCTCCGAACTCGTCGTGCGCGGCATCTACACGCTGACCAAGGGCGAGCTCGACTGGTACTACCAGTTCGGCGTCTCGGAGATGTTCCCGGACAAGTGGGAGCGCTTCATCGCCCCCATCCCGGCTGAAGAGCGCCACGAGATGATGCACGCCTATCACCGCCGCCTCACCAGCGACGACAAGGCGACCCGCATCGCCGCCGCCAAGGCCTGGAGCCTCTGGGAAGGCGAGACGATCACGCTTTTGCCGGAGCCCGCAACCAGCGATCCCTTCGCCGAGGAAGAATACGCTCACGCCTTCGCCCGCATCGAGAACCATTTCTTCGTCAATGCCGGCTGGCTGGAGGAGGGGCAGCTCCTGCGCGATGCTCACAAGCTGAAGGGCATTCCGGGCCTCATCGTGCACGGCCGCTACGACATGCCATGCCCGGCGAAATATGCCTGGGGGCTGCACAAGGCCTGGCCGGAGGCGGAGTTCTACATTGTGGAAGGGGCAGGGCACGCCTATTCCGAGCCGGGCATCCTCGACCGGCTGATCTACGCGACGGACAAGTTCGCGGGCAAGCAGTAAGACAAGACCGTTCCCAGGGAGGGAACCGATGAAAAAAGACCGTATCCACCTCTTCGACACCACGCTGCGCGATGGCCAGCAGACGCCCGGCATCGACTTTTCCGTCGAGGACAAGATTGCGATTGCCGGCATGCTGGATGAGTTCGGCCTGGACTATGTCGAGGGCGGCTATCCGGGCGCCAACCCGACGGATACGGCTTTCTTCGCCAAGAAACGCACCGGCCGCGCCAAATTCGTCGCCTTCGGCATGACGAAGCGCGCCGGCGTTTCCGCCTCCAACGATCCGGGCCTTGCGGCTCTGCTCGGCTCGAAGAGCGACGCGATCTGTCTTGTCGCCAAGAGCTGGGACTATCATGTGCGCGTGGCGCTCGGCTGTTCGAACGAGGAGAACCTCGAAAGCATCTCCGAATCGGTGAAAGCCGTGGTGGCCTCCTGCCGCGAATCCATGGTCGATTGCGAGCATTTCTTCGACGGCTACAAGGCCAACCCGGATTATGCGCTGGCCTGCGCCACCACGGCCTTTGCTGCCGGCGCACGCTGGGTCGTGCTCTGTGACACCAATGGCGGCACGCAGCCGTCGGAAATCCAGGCGATCGTCGCGGCCGTCATTGCCGCCGGCGTGCCGGGGGAAAACCTCGGCATCCACGCCCATAACGATACGGGCCAGGCCGTCGCCAATTCGCTCGCCGCCGTCGAAGCGGGCGTGCGCCAGATCCAGGGCACGCTGAACGGCATCGGCGAGCGCTGCGGCAATGCCAATCTGGTGACGCTGATCCCGACGCTGGCGCTGAAGGAAGCCTATACCGGCCGCTTCGAGATCGGCATCGACGCGGAAAAGCTCACCGGCCTCACCAAGCTGGCCCACACCTTCGACGAATTGCTGAACCGCTCGCCGGATCATCAGGCGCCCTATGTCGGCGCCTCCGCCTTCGCCACCAAGGCCGGCATCCACGCCTCGGCGCTCTTGAAGGACCCGCGCACCTACGAACACGTCACGCCGGAAAGCGTGGGCAACCTGCGCAAAGTCATGGTGTCGGACCAGGGCGGCAAGGCGAACTTCATCAATGCGCTGAAGCTGCGCGGTATCACGGTCGGCAAGGACGATCCGAAGCTCGACCGCCTCATCCAGATCGTTAAGGAACGCGAAGCGACAGGCTACGCTTACGAAGGTGCCGACGCGAGCTTCGCGCTGCTCGCCTACCGCACGCTCGGCACGGTGCCGGATTTCTTCCATGTCGAGAGTTTTCGCGTGATGGTCGAGCGTCGCTATGACGCCAACGGCCAGCTCAAGACCGTGTCGGAAGCGGTGGTGCGGGTCATCGTCGATGGCGAGACGATGATGTCGGTGGCCGAGGGTCACGGCCCGGTCAACGCGCTGGACCTGGCGCTCCGCAAGGACCTCGGCAAGTACCAGGCCGAGATCGCCGACCTGGAACTGGCGGACTACAAGGTGCGTATCCTCAATGGCGGCACCGAGGCGATCACCCGCGTGCTGATCGAATCGACCGACGGCAGCGGCGCGCGCTGGTGGACGGTCGGCGTCTCCGACAACATCATCGACGCCTCCTTCCAGGCCCTGATGGATTCGATCGTCTACAAGCTCCTGAAGAACCGCGGCGAGGCGGGCCGGGTGGCTGCAGAATAAAGGGATAGGTTCAGCGCCGCTCATCATCCCTTCACGGGAATGAATTGGTGCATTTGCGTTGGTTGGAGTACCACGTCGGAAAATCCATAAATCGACGGGAAATGACACCATGGCCGACGCGAATTCCACCAGCGGCCCCCAAACCGGCGATTCGCCGCGCGGTTTTGCCTTCGCCCTGACGGCCTACCTGCTCTGGGGTTTCCTGCCCTTCTTCATGAAGGCCGTGGCGCATATCCCCGCCTCCGAGGTGGTGGCGCACCGCATCGTCTGGTCGGTGCCGCTCGCCGGCCTCGTGCTGGTCTGGCTTGGCCGAACAGGGGATATCAAGGCGGCACTGCGCTCGCCGCGCATGCTCGGCATGGCGACGCTGACGGCGGTGCTGATCACCATCAACTGGGGTATCTATGTCTGGGCGATCGGTGCGGGCCGGGCGATCGAGACGGCGCTCGGCTACTATATCAACCCGCTCTTCTCGATCTTCCTCGGCGCGGTGCTCCTGAAGGAAATGCCGGACCGGGCGCAGATGGTGGCGATCGCGCTTGCCGCCGTCGCCGTCGGTGTGCTGGCCTTCGATGCCGGCGGCCTGCCCTGGGTGTCCATCGGCCTCTGCCTGTCCTGGGGCTTCTATGCCTTCTTCCGCAAGACGCTGCCGATCGGGCCGAACCAGGGCTTCTTCCTGGAAGTGCTGCTGCTCAGCGTGCCGGCGCTCGGCTACATCGTCTGGCTCGAAGCCTCGGGCGAGGGGCATTTCGGCGATACCGGCATGGCTGATGTGCTGTGGCTGCTCGCCTGCGGCATCGTCACCGCCATTCCGCTGATGATCTACGCCAACGGCGCGAAGCTCCTGCGCCTCTCGACCATCGGCATCATGCAATATATCGCGCCGACGATGATCTTCATCATCGCCGTCTTCGTCTTCGGCGAGCCCTTCGGTACGGCCAAGCTGATCGCCTTCATCCTGATCTGGGTGGCGCTGGTCATCTATTCCGGCTCTATGCTGCGCACGGCGCGGGCACGCCGCATCGCCGCCACGGAACTGAAGCCGGCGGAATGAACCTCGCCCACCCGCGACGTCATCCTCGGGCTCGACCCGAGGATCCATGCGGCACGCAGGGCGTGGATGGTCGGGTCAGGCCCGACCATGACGGAGGAGAGGTTTTCGGCTGATACGTCTCAAAGCCGCGCGATGATGTCCGCTTCGCCGTCGCGGTCCACCTGGCCGGCCCAGTGCTCGACGAGGGCGGAGACGATCTCTTCCGGTTCGTCGATGACCATCGGCTGCACGAGATGGGCGGTGTGGATGAAGCCTTCGTCCGCCATGTGGCGGATGAGCTTCAGCATCGGATCCCAGAAGCCGCCGATATTGGCGAAGACCATCGGCTTGCGGTGGCGGCCGAGCTGTGCCCAGGTCATCACCTCGACGATTTCCTCCAGCGTGCCGATGCCGCCGGGCAGCGCCACGAAGGCGTCGGCGCGGTCGAACATCTTGTGCTTTCGCTCGTGCATGTCGGGCGTGATGATCAATTCGCTCAATTGCCCGAGCGAATGGCGCGTGGCCTCCATATCGACGAGGAATTGCGGTATGATGCCGGTGACGCGGCCGCCATGCGAGAGCACGCCGCTGGCGACCGCCCCCATGATGCCTTTCGTGCCGCCGCCATAGACGAGGCGGAGATGGTTTTCGGCCATGGCCTGACCCAGCCGCCGGCCCGCGGCGATATAGGCAGAATCACGGCCCGGCTGAGAGCCGCAGTAGACGCAGACGGATCGAATCGGCAGGGTTTGTTCACTCATGACGGGATTCAGCCACCCGGCAGGAGCCTCGTCAAGGATAATGACGGAAAAAGCACGGGGCCAAGGGCCTGGAACGTCTCGGGAACCTTGTGCAAAACCTTGGGAATCGGTAGCAATTTCAGGAGGGGACGCCCGCGAAACCGGGATAGAAAGAGAGTTGATGATGAACAACAAGACCGGTCTGGTGGCCTTGATCGTGCTGGCGGTGGCAACGCTGCTCATGGTTTTCCTCGTGCTGCCCAACATGAACAAGGAAACGCCGGCGGAAACGCCCGTCGCCAACCTCACCAACAAGGTGACCGAAGGGGGCGGCGAGACCACGACGGCGGACGGAAAACAGGCCCGTCCGAAGACCGAGACCGGTGCAGCGACGACGACCGAACCCGCCGCCGGAAGCGACGCCACTGCGGAAGCCGAGAAGCCGGCAGCGGACGCGACGACCGGCGAGGCGGCATCCACCGAGACCGCGACCCAGGAGGTCGCCAAGGCCGAGACGACGCCGGCCGATGCGACCGCCGCCTGGGTCACGCCCGCCTTCGATCTGCTGCGTGTCGAGCCGGATGGCTCCACGGTGATCGCCGGCCGCGGCCAGCCCAATACCAAGCTGGAAATCAAGAACGGCGAGACGGTGGTCGCCACGGCCGATATCGGCCCGTCCGGCGATTTCGCCGCCGTCTTCGACCAGCCGCTTGCGGCCGGCGACTACCAGCTCACCCTCAACACCAAGGATGACAAGGGCGCGACGAAGACCTCGGAAGAGGTCGCGACCGTCTCCGTGCCCAAGGACACTGCCGGCGAGCTGCTCGCCATGGTTTCCAAGCCCGGCGAGGCAAGCCGCCTGATCACGGTGCCGGAAGCGGCCGAGAAAGCCGCGGCCGATGCCACGGCGACGGCGGAAAAGACACTCGACCAGCCGGCCGGCGAGACCGCCACGGCGACCGACACCGCAACGACGGCCGTCGAAAAGCCCGCGACCGAGACGGCCAAGGCGACCGACGAAGGCGTTGCCGCCGCATCGGGCGAGACCGCAACCGCCAGCGCCGACACGCAGGGGGCCGACACGCAGAGTGCCGCGACGGAAAGCGCCGCCACGGCTGAAGGCGCTGCGGGCGTCACGGCGACGGAAGCCACGTCCAAGGCACAGGCCCGCGTTTCGGCGGTCGAGCTGGAAGGTGAGCGCATGTTCATCGCCGGCACGGCAAAGCCCGGCGCGCTGGTGCGCATCTATGCCGACGACAAGCTCGTCGGCGAGGCGAAGGCCGACGAGGCCGGCCGCTACGTCGCGGACGGCACGATCGACCTCTCGGTCGGCCGCCACACGGTGCGTGCCGACGTTATGAGCCCTGATGGCGGCAAGGTGGAGTTCCGCGCTTCCGTTCCGTTCGACCGACCGGAAGGCGAGCAGGTTGCCGTGGTGGCGCAGGACAGCGCCACGGGCGATACCGGCCCGGCGCTTGGCCTCATCGGCGGCGGCACCTTCGACAAGCTGCGCAGCGAGGCCGACAAGGCGATCGCGCTCCTGAAGGGCCTCTATGCCAACGGCCGCGTGCCGACGGCCGAGGAACTGGCGGCGGCACGCTCGGCGACCGAGATCGCACTGCGCTCGCTGGCCGAGTTCAGGCCCGGTGCCGAAGAGGGCGAGGCTGCCCGCGACATGGCCGCCAGGGCCTCTGCCGCCGCAGCCTCCGCTCTTGCCAGCCTCCAGTCGCTTCCGAAGGATGCGGCCGCGGTCGGTGAAGCGCTGGGCTCCATCGAGACGGCCGTCGCCGAGGCGCTTGCACCGGCAATCGAGAAGGCCGAGGCGGTGGTCGGTGCGGCTTCTGCCGCGGCAGATCGGTCGATCGAGGCGCTCGCGGACCAGGCGACCGCCCTCCAGCAGCAGTTTATGAGCCTCTTCTCCGACGGCCGCAATGCGACCACGGCGGAAATCCAGACCGCGCGCTCGGCGCTTGAGACCGCGCTGAAGAGCATCACCGGCTTCGCACCGCCCGCCGGCACGGCCGCAGACGTCACCGCGGCCATCGAGCGGCTGAAGGGCTGGGCCTCGACGGCGCTCGACCGCCTCGCCGCCGTTCCGGCCGGCGCCGGCAAGGAAGCCTACCAGCAGGCGCTCGCCGCACTCGAAGGCATGCCGTCGCTGACGGCAGCAGCCAATGCGGTGGCCTCCGGCAACGAAGGCGCCAGCGGTTCCACGGCCGCCGAAACCACCACCCCGGCGGAGGACACCACGACGGCCGGCGGCACCGCGGCTTCCACCGAGAGCGGCACGACCGCTGGCGGCACGGGCACGACGACGGGCAGCGAGCAGGCGGTGGCCGAAGAGCCGGAAACGGTGGAGCAGGCGCCGCTGCAGGCCAGCAAGACCTCGGTCATCATCCGCCGCGGCGATACGCTGTGGCAGATTTCCCGCCGCATCTACGGCAAGGGCGTGCGCTACACGACGATCTACCTCGCCAATGAGGACCAGATCACCAATCCGGACCGCATCATCCCCGGCCAGGTGTTCGGCGTGCCGGACAAGACGGCGGAGAGCGACGCCGAGGCCGAGGAACTGCATCGCAAGCGCGTGCGGGGGAATTGATTTCCCGCGGACTGTTGCGAAGCAGCCGGCAAGGACCTATCTGCACGATGCGGCGCTCCACGGGGCGCCGCATTTTCATTCGAGCGATTCCCGGATCATCACGGCGGTCCGGCGGAGGCCAGCGTGGCAACGACGACGAAGAAGACGGTTTCGGCCGACAGCAGCAATCCCTTCCACACGCTGGTGAACCTCTGGCCCTATATGTGGCCGTCCGACCGGCCGGACCTGAAGATGCGCGTCGTCTGGGCGTCGGTCTTCCTGCTCTTGTCCAAGGTCGTGCTGCTGCTGGTGCCCTATTTCTTCAAATGGGCGACGGATGCGCTGAACGGCAAGGCGGACGCGGTCAACCTGCTGCCGACATTCCTGCTCGGCGCCGTCATGCTGGTGCTCGCCTATAATGGGGCGCGCATCCTGCAAGCCGGCCTCAACCAGCTGCGCGACGCGCTCTTTGCCAGCGTCGGGCAATATGCCGTGCGCCAGCTCGCCTACCGCACCTTCGTGCACCTGCATCGCCTGTCGCTGCGCTTCCATCTGGAGCGGCGCACCGGCGGCCTGTCGCGCGTCATCGAGCGCGGCACCAAGGGCATCGAGACGATCGTGCGCTTCACGATCCTCAACAGCATCCCGACCTTCATCGAATTCCTTCTGACCGCCGCCATCTTCTGGTGGGGCTACGGCTTCGATTACCTGGTCGTCACCGCCATCACCGTCTGTCTCTACATCTGGTTCACCGTGCGGGCGAGCGACTGGCGCATCTCCATCCGCCGCTCGATGAACGACAGCGACACGGAAGCCAACACCAAGGCGATCGACTCGCTCCTGAACTTCGAGACCGTCAAATATTTCGGCAACGAGGAGATGGAGGCGCGCCGCTTCGACCAGTCGATGGAGCGCTACGAGAAGGCGGCGACCCAGGTCTGGACCTCGCTCGGCTGGCTCAACTTCGGCCAGGCGCTGATCTTCGGCGTCGGCATGGCGGTCATGATGGCGCTGTCGGCGATGGCCGTGCAGCGCGGCGAACAGACGGTCGGCGACTTCGTCTTCATCAATGCGATGCTGATCCAGCTCGCCATCCCGCTCAATTTCATCGGCTTCGTCTACCGCGAAATCCGCCAGGGCCTGACGGATATCGAGCAGATGTTCGATCTGCTGGAGGTCGAGCAGGAAGTGCAGGACAGGCCGGGCGCCGCCGACCTCGTCGTCACCGAGGGCGCGATCTCCTTCAAGGACGTGTTTTTCGCCTATGACCCGGCCCGCCCGATCCTCAAGGGCATTTCCTTCGACGTGCCGGCGGGAAAGACCGTGGCCGTCGTCGGCCCGTCGGGTGCGGGCAAGTCGACGCTCTCCCGTCTGCTCTACCGCTTCTACGACGTGCAGCAGGGCACGATCACCGTCGACGGGCAGGATGTGCGCGACGTGACGCAGAAGAGCCTGCGCTCGGTGATCGGCATGGTGCCGCAGGATACGGTGCTGTTCAACGACACGATCGCCTACAACATCCGCTACGGCCGGCCGGACGCCAGCGACGCGGAGGTTTCGGCCGCCGCCGAGGCGGCCCAGATCGGCTCCTTCATCCGCCACCTGCCGGAAGGTTTCCGGGCGATGGTCGGCGAGCGCGGCCTGAAGCTTTCGGGCGGCGAGAAGCAGCGCGTGGCGATTGCCCGCACCATCCTGAAAAGCCCGCCGATCCTCATCCTCGACGAGGCGACCTCGGCGCTCGATACCCGCACGGAACAGGAAATCCAGGCCGCCCTCGACGTCGTCTCCAAGAACCGCACCACGCTCGTCATCGCCCACCGCCTTTCCACCGTCATCTCGGCCGACGAGATCATCGTGCTGAAGGACGGCGCTATCGCCGAGCGCGGCACCCATGGCGAGCTGATGCAGCGCGACGACGGCCTCTACGCCTCCATGTGGAACCGCCAGCGCGAGGCGGTGCAGGCCGAGGAACGGCTGAAGCAGGTGCGCGAGAGCGACGATCTCGGCATCGTCGTGCGCCATCCCGCGGCGAGCTGACCCATCAATCTCCGGGGCCGGCAAACAGGATCAGGTTGCCGTCCGGATCGAGCAGGATGAAGTTGCGCGCGCCCCAGGGCTGTGTCTTCAGCGGCAGGTGAAAGGTGACGCCGGCCGCCTGGTAATCGAGGAAGAGCTGCTTGATCGCGGCCGCGCTGTCGAGCGTGATCGCGGCCGACAGAAGCTCCTCGCGGCGGCGGATGTCGCCGACGAAGACGGGCTCGTCGACGAAGCGCAGGCAGAGCCGCGCCCGGTCGCGCTGGACCACGCCGTAGAACGGCGGGTCGCCATAGGTGAAATCGACGGAAAAGCCGAGTTTTTCAGTGAAGAAGGCAAGCGAGGCGGGAAAATCGGTGACGTAAAGCACCGGCTCCGCACCGCTGAGGAAGGGCTGTTCGGGTTTCTTTTCGGTCGTGTCGCTCATGGCGGGGACTCCTGTCCTGAGCGCCTGCCATCCTTCAAACCCGTTCTGGCGGGCGACAAGCTCCTGCGCATCGGCAAGCGAGAACGGCGCGTCCAGCACCTCACGATCGGTGAGGGGCCGGAAGCGGGGCAGGGCGGCGCGGATGGCCGCGGCCACCGGATAGTGCCCGTCGCGATGCCAGCGCAGATATTGCTTGGCCTGCTTCTTGAGGTTTTCGAGATTGGGCATGGGCGCAGCTACGGTTTCGGTTCGCAGGTGGGCATTGCCCCTTCGGCCCTTGCCGATGCGCCCTACAGCAACACGAAAATTTTGCCCCTGTTGATCAAAGCTTGTCAACACCAAGTTAGAAGGTGAGGCGCATGATGGACCCAGGAGGTCGATGATGGACACGATCGGCGAAGACGGCCTGTTCCGGCACCCCGTTCCGGTGCCCTTCGCGCTGCGCCTGTTTCTTGTCCTCGCCGGCTTGTTCGTCGTAATCGTCGCGACCTGGGAGCTGCATCCCGGCGTCTGGCCGCCCAATATCACCAGCCCCTTCTTCTTCTTTCTCATTCTGGGCGCCTGGTCCGTCGGCGGGCCGGTGGCCTGGGCCGGGCTGAATGGCGCGGCCGGGCTGTGGATCGTCGGGCCGGGCCGCATCGTGATCGAGCGCAAGCGGCCGTTCCTGAAGCTTCGGCGCGACACCTTCGGCGAGAACGACGACATGCACCTGGAGGTGGTCGAGGTGGAGGCGATGGAGGGGGATTCGACCTGGGCCGTCATCCTGAGTGCTGCGGACGGCCGGCGCTTCGAGACGCGCGAATTTCGCACGCGCGCCGCCGCCGAGCGGCTGCTGAAGCGCATCGAAACGGCATTTGCTTCCACGGAACCTTTGAAACCCCAGCGGGATTGACGCGGGGAAGGCGCGGAGCGGCTGGGGGCTATTCGCCACGCCGCATTGCTCCCGCCCTCGTTTCACGCTAGGTCCATGGCGTGAAAACAGCAGGAGATGTCGGAAGATGAGTTTGGTCGATACGATACGCAGCACCCTGGTCCCGATCCACCGGGAGGGCTGGAAGTTCGTGGCCGGCTTCTTCGTCGCCTCGCTGCTGCTGGGCGCCGCCTGGGAGCCGCTGATGTGGATCGGCTTCATCCTCACGGCCTGGTGCGCCTATTTCTTCCGCGATCCCGAGCGCATGACGCCGCAGGACGACGACCTCGTCATCAGCCCGGCGGACGGCCGCGTCTCGGCGGTCGCCATGGTGACGCCGCCCTCCGAGCTGGAGCTCGGCGACCAGCCGATGATGCGCATCTCCGTCTTCATGAACGTCTTCAACTGCCATGTGAACCGCGCGCCCATGCGCGGCCGCGTCTCGCGCGTCGCCTATCGCGCCGGTAAATTCCTCAATGCCGACCTCGACAAGGCGAGCCAGGAGAACGAGCGCAACGGCCTCGTCATCGAGACGGCACATGGCCAGATCGGTGTGGTGCAGATCGCCGGCCTCGTCGCGCGGCGCATCCTGTGCTGGACCGTGATGAACGACAGCCTGGAGGCCGGCGAACGTTTCGGCCTCATCCGCTTCGGCTCGCGGCTCGATGTCTTCCTGCCGGCAGGGGCCGAGCCGCGCGTCAGCGTCGGCCAGATGGCGATTGCCGGCGAGACGGTGCTGGCGGAATTCGGTTCGGCAAAGGGGCCGGTGATTAGTCGTCGGGGATAAGACAGGGCGCGAATAGCGAATAGGGAGTAGCGAATAGAGTAGGCTTCGGAAGATGATAGCTATTCGCTACTCTCTATTCGCTATTCGCCCCTGATTGTTCACGCACTTAAACGAGCGAAGCGACAAACGATGGACACACCCTTTCCGCCCTATGAGCCCAATGGCCCGAACGACGAGGCCCGCGGCCCGCGCCTGCGTGAAATCCCGCTGCGCATCATCATCCCCAACGTCATCACGGTTCTCGCCATCTGCGCCGGCCTGACGGGCATCCGGCTCGCCTTCGAGAACCGCTACGAGCTCGCCGTCGGCATGGTGCTGCTCGCCGCCTTTCTCGACGGCATCGACGGGCGTATCGCCCGCCTCCTCAAGGCCACCTCGAAATTCGGCGGCCAGATGGATTCGCTGGCCGATATCGTCAATTTCGGCGTGGCGCCGGCGCTGGTGCTCTACGTCTTCATTCTCGACCAGGCGCGCTCCTTCGGCTGGATCGCGGCGCTGATCTACGCCATCGCCGCGGGCCTGCGCCTTGCGCGCTTCAACGTCATGGCCGAGCGCGAGACCAAGGCGAAGTGGCAGACGGAATATTTCGTCGGCGTGCCGGCACCGGCGGGCGCCATGCTGGTGCTGCTGCCGGTCTATCTCGGCTTCCTCGGCATCGCGCCGAGCCCGCTCTTCGGCTTCCTTGCGTCCGGTTACACCGTACTGATCGGCTTCCTATTGGTGAGCCGCCTGCCGGTCTGGTCGGGCAAATCGGAAGGCAGCCGCATCCGCCGTGATCTCGTGCTGCCGGCCATTCTGCTCGTCGTGCTCTATGTCGCGACGCTGATGAGCTTCACCTGGGAAACCATGGTGGTGACCGTCGTCGGCTATCTCGCGACCTTGCCCTTCGGCGCGCGCTCCTGGAAGCGCAAATACGGCGGCTGGTCGGCGCCCACCACCCATGGCGCCAGCGAATTCCCGGAAGAAACGGACGGCCACTAAACCCTCGCCATCACATCCGCGTGAACCCCATGAAAGCCCTGTCTACAGCTTGTGGACAGGGCTTGATTTTTTATTGCAGGTCGACTAACTAGCAAACAAATAGATAGCAAGCTAATAATAGTTGGACTAGCAAGATGAACGCTACCGATCCTCGCGAACGCCTCCTCGACGACCTGTCCCGCGTGCAGCGCAAGATGCGCGCGCTGTTCGATGCCCGGGTGAAGGAGAGGGGGCTGACGCTGCCGCGCGCCCGCGCGCTGCTTATCCTCGGTCGCGGCGTGAACCTCAACCAGCGCGAACTCGCCGACGAGCTTGATATCGAGACGCCGACGCTGGTGCGCCTGCTCGACGGCATGGAAAAGCAGGGTTTCATCGAGCGCCAGTCGGTCGAGGGTGACCGCCGCGCCAAGCAGATCGCCATGACGCCCCACGGCGCCAAGGTCGCCGAAGAGGTGCTGGACCTTGCCCGCTCGCTGCGCGCCGACGTGCTGAAGAGCATTTCCGCCAGCGAGATGTCGACGACCGTCAAGGTCTTTGCCGCCATGTCGGAAAACATCGCCAAGAGCTGTCGGGAAAGCGTCGAGGCATGAGCAGCGTTCCCGCCACCGAGGCGCGCGGGACAGAGGACGAGCCGCAGGAGCCAGTCGAGGAGCAATCCGTCGAGGCGACGCCAGCCCCGCCGCCGGCTCCAGCCCCCATGGCCCCGCCGCGTGCGGCCGCCTATATGGCGGCCTCGACGCTGCTGGCCATGACCCAGGGTTTCGGCCTGAACCTCGTCGCCGCCAACATTCCCCAGCTCCAGGGGCCGCTGGGCGCCACGAGCACGGAGGCGGTCTGGCTGATCGCGGCCTATATGGCGCCCAATGCCTCGCTGTCGCTGGCGCTGATCAAGATCCGCAACCAGTATGGCCTGCGGCCCTTCGCCGAGCTCGGCATCGCCGTCTTCCTCGTCGTCTCGGTGCTGCACATCTTCATCACGGACCTGCAGTCCGCCATCGTGCTGCGCTTCTTCGCCGGCATCGCGGCAGCACCGCTGTCCTCGCTCGGCTTCCTCTACATGCTGGAAGCCTTCTCGCCGGCGCGCAAGCTGACGGTCGGCATCTCGCTGGCGCTCACCAATATCGGGCTTGCCGCACCGCTGACCCGGCTGATCTCGCCGGCACTGATCGATCTCGGCGGGTTGCGGGCGCTCTTGCAGTTCGAGGTGGCGCTGGCCATGCTGTCCTTCGCCGCCATCTACCTCCTGCCGTTGACCGCGCCGCCGCGGGTAAAGGTGATCGAGAAGCTCGATATCGTCAGCTACTTGTTCATCGCGATCGGTTTCGGTGCCGGCGCCGTCGTTCTCGCTACCGGGCGCACTTATTGGTGGTTGGAGGCGCAGTGGATCGGCGAATTGCTGGTTGTGATGATTGTTGCGCTTACTATCGCCGCGGTGATCGAGCTCAACCGCAAGACGCCGCTCATCGACCTGCGCTGGCTGTTCAGCCGCGAGATCCTGCATTTCGCCGGCGTGCTGATCCTCTTCCGGCTGATGCTCGCCGAACAGACGGCGGTCGCGGGCAACTTCTTCCAGATTACCGGGCTCCTGAATGACCAGCTTATAGGCCTCTATACCGCGGTGACGCTCGCCACCATTGCCGGCGGCCTCGTCTGCGCGGCCGTCCTGAAGCCCGGCCGGGAGCCGGGCCTGCACATGGTCGCCCTGATGTTGATCGGCGTCGGCGCCTACCTGGACAGCCATGCGACGAACCTGACGCGGCCCGAGCAGATGTACTGGAGCCAGGCGATGATCGCCGCCGGTGGCAGCCTGTTCCTGCCGCCCGCCATCGCCTCCGGCTTCACGCTGGCGCTGCGCAAGGGGCCGCAATATATCCTGAGCTTCATCGTCGTCTTCCTGGTGACGCAGAGCCTTGGCGGGCTTGCCGGTTCGGCGCTGTTCGGCTCCTTCATCACGCTGCGCGAAAAGTTCCACTCGAACATTCTCGCCGAGGCGATGACGCTCGCCGATCCGCTGGTGGCCGCCCGCGTCTCGCAGCTTTCCGCCGCCTATGGCCGCACGATCGTCGATAGCGCCGTGCTGAAGGCGGAAGGCGTGGCGCTGCTCAGCCAGCAGGTGACGCGCGAGGCCAATGTGCTCGCCCACAACGACGCGTTCTTCGTCATCGCGCTCTTGGCCGTGGGGGCTGCGGCCGCCCTTGCTATCCACCTGCTTACCGTTCGTATCAGAGAGGCCATTGCGCGCGACCGCGAGCAAGCGGCCGTTGAAGGTTGACCGACATGAAGACTTATATCCGCCACACAGCCACAGCACTCGCCGTTCTTCTCGGCATCGCCGGCCTCGTCGCCGTGCTCTACGCCTGGCACCTGCCGCCCTTTTCGAGCGAGGTCCAGACGACGGACAACGCCTATGTGCGCGGCTACGTGACACTGATCAGCCCGCAATTGAGCGGCTATGTCACGGATGTGCCGGTCAAGGACTACGAGACCGTCAAGGCCGGTGCCGTGCTCGCCCGCCTCGACGATCGCATCTACCGCCAGAAGGTTGAGCAGGCCAATGCGACGCTCGCCACCCAGAAGGCGGCCCTTGCCAATTCCGTGCAGCAGGAAAACGCCGCCAAGGCGCGCATCGGCGCCAGCGACGCCGCCCTCGACAGCGCGCGCTTTGCCAAGCGCCGGGCGGAGGAAAACTGGAACCGCATCGAGGAACTGTCCAACAAAGGCATCGCCACCCAGAGCGACCGCGAGCAGAGCCGCACCACGCTCGACCAGGCGAACGCCTCCGTCTCGCAGGCCGAGGCGAACCTCGAAGTCTCCAAGCAGGATCTCCAGACGATCATCGTCAGCCGGGATTCGCTGCGCGCCGCCGTGGCGGGCGCGGAAGCGTCCGTGGAGCTTGCCAAGATCGACCTGTCCAACACCAGCATCACGGCGCCGCGCGACGGCGTGGTGGGCGAGGTGGGCGTCAAGCTCGGCCAATATGTCGCCGCCGGCACGCAGCTCATGGCCGTCGTGCCGCATGACACCTGGGTCATCGCCAATTTCAAGGAAACCCAGCTCGCCTATATCCAGCCCGGCCAGAAGGTCGAGGTCAGCGTCGATGCGCTGAAACACGCGACACTGACCGGCCACGTCGAGCGCTTCTCCCCCGCCGCCGGCTCCGAATTCAGCGTCATCAAGCCGGACAACGCCACCGGCAACTTCACCAAGGTCGCCCAGCGCGTGCCCGTGCGCATCGCGATCGACGAGGGGCAGGAGTTGGCGAAGCACCTGGCTCCGGGGTTGTCGGTGGTGGTGAGGACGGTGGTGGGGGAATAGGCGAAAGGCGCTGTTTTCGGGTGTGGCGTGGATCCTCGGGTCAAGCCCGAGGATGACGGATGAGAGGTTGGCGGGCAATCTCTAGATACGTGCCGCTCAACCAATAAACATCAACGGCTCCCGCGCTCGCAAACGCCAATGGCTTATCCGCCAACACACGCTCGTGGTTCACCTTCCAACCGTCACCCCACCCTCCGTCATCCTCGGGCTTGACCCGAGGATCCACACGGCACGCGCGACGTGGTTGGTTGAAACGGCCTGACCGCAAGAACCAGCCCGATCACTCCGGCAAACGATAATCCAGCAACCGCCCCTGGCGCATATCGAACAGCTTGCCCGTCTCGGCGAAGTCCCGAGCCACCAGCGGCAGAATAGCCTTCGCCACTTCCGACGGGTGCTGCACCGTCATCGGGTCCTCGCCGGGGATTGCCTGGGCGCGCATGGCGGTGCGGGTGCCGCCGGGGTCGAAGGAGGTGATGCGAAGCGCGGTGCGCTGCGTTTCGGCGGCCCAGGTGCGCGCCAGCGCCTCGACGGCGGCCTTGGAGGCGGAGTAGGGACCCCAGAAGGGCTTGCACTTGTGCGCGGCGCTCGACGACAGCACGACGGCGCGGCCGGCATCCGACTTCAAGAGCAACGGCTCGACCGAGCGGATAAGGCGCCAGGTCGACGTGACGTTGATCGCCATGACCTTTTCGAACACCTTCGCCTCGACATGGCCGATCGGCGAGATCACGCCGAGAATGCCGGCATTCGCCACTAGGATGTCGAGCTTGCCCCAGCGCTCGAAGATCGAGCCGCCGAGTTTGTCGATCGCCGGCATGTCGGTGAGGTCGAAGGGCACCAGGGTCGCGCTGCCGCCGACGGCCTTGATCGCATCGTCCAGCTCTTCCAGCCCGCCGACGGTGCGCGCGCATGCGATGACATGGGCGCCGGCTTTTGCGAGTTCGAGGGCGGTGAAATAGCCGATACCGCGCGACGCGCCGGTGACCAGCGCGATGCGGTCTTTCAGGTCGATGCTCATGCTGCTGTCAATTATCCGTTGCTTGCCATTACCGAGATCTTCCGTCCCATCGTCTCGCCTTCCTTGTCAAGGAGGCGCGTCGGATAGTCGCCGGTGAAGTAATGGTCGGTGAACTGCGGGCGGGCCGGGTTGCGGTCCTCGCCGCCGACGGCGCGGTAGAGCCCGTCGATGGAGATGAATTCCAGCGAATCCGCCCCGATATACTTCGCCATCGCCTTGACGTCGTTGTACTGGTTGGCGAGCAGCTTGTCGCGGTCCGGCGTGTCGATGCCGTAGAAGTCCGGGTAGAAGATCATGGGGCTTGCGACGCGCACATGCACTTCCTTGGCGCCGGCATCGCGGATCATCTGCACGATCTTCAGCGACGTCGTGCCGCGCACGATCGAATCGTCGACGAGGATGACGCGCTTGCCGTCGATCATCGCGCGGTTGGCCGAATGCTTCAGCTTGACGCCGAAGGCGCGGATCTGCTGCGTCGGCTCGATGAAGGTGCGCCCGACATAGTGGTTGCGGATGATGCCGTATTCGAACGGAATGCCGCTCTCCTGCGCATAACCGAGCGCTGCCGGCGTGCCGCCGTCCGGCACCGGCACGACGACGTCGCCTTCGACCGGATGTTCCTTGGCGAGGTTGATGCCCATGTTTTTGCGCGCAACATAGACGCTGCGGCCGCCGACGACAGAATCGGGGCGGGCGAAATAGACATATTCGAACAGGCAGAGCCGTTCCGGCTGCACATTGCCCGCCTTCTTCGCCTCGATGGAGATCGAGCCGTCCGGCTGGATTTCGCAGACGATGATCTCGCCGTTCTCCACGTCGCGGATGTATTTCGCGCCGATGATGTCGAGCGCGCAGGTTTCCGAGCAGAAGATCGGCTTGCCGTCGAGCTCGCCCATGACGAGCGGGCGGATGCCGGTGGGGTCGCGCGCGGCAATCAGCTTGGTGCGGGTGATGCCGAGCATCGAATAGCCGCCTTCCATCTGGCGGATCGCGTCGATGAAGCGGTCCGTCGTGGAGGTGTAGCGCGAGCGGGCGATGAGGTGCAGCACGACTTCGGTATCCGACGTCGACTGACAGATGGCGCCGCCGGCGATCAACTGGCGGCGCAGCGTCAGGCCGTTGGTGAAGTTGCCGTTATGGGCGACCGCGATGCCGCCGACTTCCAGTTCCGCGAAAAGCGGCTGCACGTTGCGCAGCGCCACTTCACCGGTGGTGGAATAGCGCGTGTGGCCGATCGCCATGGTACCGGGCAGCTTCGCGATCGTCACCGGGTTGGTGTAGTGGTCGCCGACGAGGCCCATGTGCTTTTCGGTGTGGAACTGCTTGCCGTCGAAAGAGACGATACCGGCCGCCTCCTGGCCGCGATGCTGGAGCGCATGCAGGCCGAGCGCCGTGAGGGTGGCTGCTTCCGGATGGCCGAGAATGCCGAAGACGCCGCACTCTTCGTGAAGCGTGTCGCCGTCGAGATCGTCATCGTGGCGGCCGGGGAACTTGAAATCGCTCATTGCTGCAAGCCTTTGCTCGGGACCGTAGGAGGTTGCACGGGTCTGGTCTTCGTTGCGTCCTGGCCACGCCCATATGGGTATGGCCTAAAGCATTTGCCACCGAGGCCCGGAAGCATCAGTGGCGATCGTCTCATCCTATCAAAAAATCGGGGTGCCCGCCTTCGTCAATTATCGCGAGTGGCGGCGCCCCTGATCACTTATCCGTTCGTGGCCGGAACCTCTTCGGCGGGCGTCTGACCCGTCGTACCTTGGCCCGTACCCTGACCCGTGCCGGTGGCGGCATCCGGGTCTTCCGCGCCGCCTTCGCCCTCGGTCGGCTGGCCTTCGACGGGCTTGCCGCGCAGGCGGTCGAGGATCGTCGCGTCGGCATCTTCCGGCAGCAGCGCCACGAGGCGCGAGCCGAGATTGTCGAGCAGCGGCTTCGATTTCGCCGTGGTGACCCAGGACGGCTGCTGCTGCGGTGCGACCAGCCAGTTGAAGAACAGCATGGCGACGACGACGAGCAGGATGCCGCGCGCGGCCCCGAACAGGAAGCCGAGCGTGCGGTCGAGCGCGCCGATGCGGCTGTCGATGATGAAATCGGCGATGCGCATGGTGATGAAGGAGATCACGATGAGCGCGACGAGGAAGACGGCGGCGGCGGAGCCGACCATCGCGACCGTGTCGCTCGTCGTATAGTCCTTCGCATAGGGCAGGAGGACCGGATAGAGGAAGTAGGCGGCTGCCGCGGCACCCACCCAGCTTGCGACGGAGAGCACCTCGCGCGAGAAACCGCGCACCATCGCCAGCACGGCGGAGAACAGCGCGACGCCGATGACGATACCGTCGAGAATTGTGATGGGCATATTCGTCCTACTCCAAACCCGAAATGTCGCCGGGCCCACGTCGCCTAAAGCCGGGGGCACCTTAACGCAAGGCCTATCCGTCGTCCCGCTTCGGCACGCCGGCGGCCAATGTTTCCCACAGGCCTTTGCCGCGCGCCGCAGGGCGTCAAACGTCCTCGTCCTCCCGCTTGAGGGCGGCCTTCGATCCGGCAATGCGCGCCACCAGATCCGGCAGGCTGTCGATCTCGCTCCAGCGGCCGCCCGTGCCTTTCGGCAGATCGGCGGAACCGGCGGGGAGCACGGCCTGCGAAAACCCCAGTTTTTCCGCCTCCTTGAGGCGCTGGGCGGTGTGCGCCACCGGGCGAATGGCGCCCGACAGGCTGACTTCGCCGAAATAGACGCAATCTGCGGGAAGGGCAAGTCCGGCGAGCGACGAAACCAGCGCAGACGCGACGGCAAGGTCCGCCGCCGGCTCCGAAATGCGATAACCGCCCGCCACATTGAGGTAAACATCGTGTTGCCCGAGCCGCACGCCGCAATGCGCCTCCAGCACCGCGAGGATCATCGAGAGCCGCGCCGAATCCCAGCCGACGATGGCGCGGCGCGGCGTGCCGAGCGATGTCGGGGCGACGAGCGCCTGCACCTCGACCAGCACGGGCCGCGTACCTTCCATGCCCGCGAAGACGGCGGCGCCCGGCGATTTTTCGTTGCGCTCGCCGAGGAAGAGTTCGGAGGGATTGTTGACCTCGCGAAGGCCCTTGTCGGACATTTCGAAGACGCCGATCTCGTCCGTCGGGCCGAAACGATTCTTGACGGTACGCAGGATGCGGTAGTGGTGGCCGCGGTCGCCCTCGAAATAGAGCACGGCATCGACCATATGCTCGACGACGCGCGGGCCGGCGATCTGGCCTTCCTTGGTGACATGGCCGACCAGCACCATGGCGGCACCCGTCTGCTTGGCGAAGCGGATCATCGCCTGCACGCCGGTGCGCACCTGCGTGACGGTGCCGGGGGCCGCGTCCGCCGTGTCGCTCCACAGCGTCTGGATCGAATCGATGATGACGAGGTCCGGGCGTTTGCCTTCGCCAACGGTGGCGAGGATGTCCTCGACATTGGTCTCGGCGGCGAGCAGCACGTCGGTCTCGGCGGCATGCAGGCGCTGGGCGCGCAGGCGCACCTGCGCCACGGCCTCTTCGCCCGAAACGTAGATGATGCGGTGGCCGCGGCGGGAGAGGGCGGCGGCGGCCTGCATGAGCAGCGTCGACTTGCCGATGCCGGGGTCGCCGCCGATCAGCACGGCGGAGCCGCGTACGAAGCCGCCGCCGGTCGCCCGGTCGAGTTCGGCAATGCCGGTGTGGATGCGCGGCGCTTCCTCGATTTCGCCCGACAGCGCCGTCAGCGCCACCGGCCGGCCCTTCTTCGGCACCTTGCCGGGGCCGGAGCCGATGCCGCCCATCGGGTCTTCCTCGACGACGGTGTTCCACTCGCCGCAGCCCTCGCATTTGCCCACCCAGCGGGAATGCACGGTGCCGCAGTTCTGGCAGATGAATTGGGTACGGGGTTTCACCATCAGATCGCGCTTTCCGGAAGGGTTTGGGAATCGACCCGGAAGCCTCTAGCACAAAACGGGAACATGTCCTATTTTTTCACCGCCTCGTAGCGCCGCTCGTAGCGGCGGCCGAGGCTCGTCAGGAGTTCGTAGTCGATTGTGCCGCCGGCGCGCGCCACGTCCTGGATGGGCATGTGGCGGCCGAAGAGCTCGATGAAGTCGCCAGCGCGCACGCTGCCGGGCGGCAGGTCCGTAACGTCGAAATGGGTGAGGTCCATGGTGACGCGGCCGATCAGCGGCACGGTGCGGCCATGCAGCACGCCGCTGGCGCCCGCGATTTTGGTCGTGCGCAGCGGCACGCCGGAGCCCGAAAGGCTGCGCATGTAGCCGTCCGCGTAACCGACGGCCGCGACGGCGATGCGGGTGTCGCGGGTGAACACCATCGACGCGCCGTAGCTGACGCTCTCGCCGGCCTTCGCCTCGCGCACCTGCAGGATGCGTGCCTCGGCGGTGACGACGGGTTTCATCGGGTTCGGCACGTCGTTGACGGCGGTGCCGCCGTAAAGCGCGATGCCCGGGCGCGTCAGCGTGAAATGATAGTCCTCGCCGAGAAAGATGCCGGCGGAATTGGCGAGTGTCGCATCGATACCGTCGAAGGCCTCGATGGCGGAGCGGAAACGCTGGAGCTGCTGCCGGTTGAGCGGGTGGCTCGGATCGTCGGCGCAGGCAAGGTGGCTGAGCAGCATGATCGGCGAAAAACTCGCCGGGCGCGCGACGTCGCCCGCCAGCGCCAGCGCATCCTCGACCCGGAGGCCGAGCCGGCTCATGCCGGTATCGACATGCAGCACGCAGGGCAGGTCGCCGCCATCGGAGATCGCCGCCATGAAGGTGACGAGCTGTTCCTCCGAGACGATGACCGGCACAAGGTCGAATTCGAAGAACAGCCGTTCCGAGCCGGCCCACATGCCGGACAGAACATAGATGCGGACATCCGGGAGCAGGGTGCGAAGAGCGGCGCCCTCCGCCGGGGTGGCGACGAAGAAATCGCGTGCGCCCGCCTGGTGGAAGGTCTTGGCCGCCGGCTCCAGGCCGATGCCATAGGCGTCGGCCTTCATGACCGCGGCCGTGCGCGCGGCGCCCGAGCGCCGCGCCATCGCGCGCCAGTTGTCGAAGAGCGCGGAAAGATCGATCGTCAGGCGGGCATGGTCCTCGCCGGCGACGGGAAGGGTGGAACGGGCGGGCGTGTGATGCGTGCTCATGGTTTTGAGATACAGCCTGTGGATCATGGCGGCAATACGCCCGCCGGCCGCATTGCCGGGGCGAAAGGGCGCCTCTATGGTGCGGCCCAAAAAACCGGGAAGCAAACGGGGAAGCATATGCGGGCGCGGACACGGACGATCGTTTTGGGCGTGGCGCTGGCCGCAGCCTGCTTCGCGCCGGCCGCCGGGCAGGATGCGCCGACGGATGCCGAGATGCGCGAGGCGCATGCGGTGCTGCTCGGCCTTGCGCAGGACGGCGCCGTGCCGGAGCGCGACGACAGCGCGGATATCTATTATTCGATCGTCGACAACCCGAATGCGCCGCGGCTGGTCACACGGCTCGAAGTCTCCGGCGCGCCCTGCCGCGCGCGCACCACATCCGCCCTGCAATTTCCCGATCAATGGGCGAGCCTGACGCTCGGCATCGTGGACCTCAGCCGCGTCACTGCCGTCACGGCCTATGCCTCGGTCGACGACATGATCGCAGAAGGAAACCCCGTCGCCTTCGATGCGCCGGAGGCGCAGCAGATCGTTTTGACGGGGAAGGGGCTGCTCTGCACCAGCCGCATGTCGCTCTCCGGCGAGAGCGGCGCGCCTGACGACATGTGTGCGGACAGGCTCGACCTGCCGATGATGGACGAGGAGCAGAAGGCACGCGCCAAACGCGCTCTCGCCATCGTCGCGGATTTCTGCAAGGCACCGGCTTTCGGCAAGAAGTGAGGGCCGGAAGCGGCCTAGACTATCCGCACAACCTTTCTTTTCGTCATGGTCGGGCTTGACCCGACCATCCACGCCACACCCGCGGCCTGGATCCTCGGGTCAGGCCCGAGGATGACGGAGGAGGAGGTGTGCCGAATTTTGGAGCGGTCCGCCTCAGTGCTCGTACTGGCTGAAGGACGGGTCGGCGAGGTCGGTGAAGCGGGTATATTCCGACTGGAAGGCGAGTTTTACCGTGCCGGTCGGTCCGTGACGCTGCTTGGCGATGATGACATCGGCGGTGCCCTTCACGGCCTCGAACTTCATCTTCCACTCTTCGTACTTCGGGTCGAACTCGTCGCGCGGCTCCATGTTCTTCACGTAATATTCCTCGCGGAACACGAAGAGCACGACGTCGGCGTCCTGTTCGATCGAGCCCGATTCGCGAAGGTCGGAGAGCTGCGGGCGCTTGTCCTCGCGGCTTTCCACCTGACGGGAAAGCTGGGAGAGCGCGATGATCGGCACGTTCAGTTCCTTGCCGAGCGCCTTGAGGCCCGTGGTGATCTGGGTGATTTCCTGCACGCGGTTGTCGCTCGACTTGCCCGAGCCGGTCATCAGCTGGATATAGTCCACCACCAGGCAATCGAGGCCGCGCTGGCGCTTCAGGCGGCGGGCGCGGGCGGAAAGCTGGGCGATGGAAATACCACCCGTCTGGTCGATATAGAGCGGCACCTTCTGCATCATCTGGGAGCAGGCGACGAGCTTTTCGAAGTCGGCCTCGGAAATGTCGCCGCGGCGGATTTTCGACGAGGAGACTTCCGTCTGCTCGGAGATGATACGGGTGGCGAGCTGTTCGGAGGACATTTCGAGCGAGTAGAAGCCGACGACGCCGCCGTTCTTCGGCTTGAACGACCCGTCCGCCTGCACTTCCGGCTCGTAGGTGGCCGCGATGTTGTAGGCGATGTTGGTGGCAAGCGAGGTCTTGCCCATGCCGGGGCGTCCGGCGAGCACGATCAAGTCCGAGCGCTGGAGGCCGCCCATGCGGGCATCGAGCGAGTGGATGCCGGTGGAGATGCCGGAGAGCGAGCCGTCGCGCTCGAAGGCCGCACCCGCCATGTCGATCGCCTGGGCAACCGCGTCGTTGAACGACTGGAAGCCGCCGTCGTAGCGGCCGGTCTCGGCGAGCTCGAACAGGCGCCGTTCGGCATCCTCGATCTGTGTCTGCGGCGGCATGTCGAGCGGCGCGTCATAGGCGATGTTGACCATGTCCTCGCCGATATTGATCAGCGAGCGACGCAGCGCGAGATCATAGATCGCGCGGCCATAGTCTTCCGCGTTGATGATCGTCACGGCGCCGCCGACGAGGGCGGCCAGGTATTGCGAGACCGTATGCTCGCCGACCTTCACATCCGTCGGCAGGTGCGTCTTGAGCGTGATCGTCGTGGCGATCTTGCCCATGCGGATCATGTCGCCGGCAACTTCGTAGATCTTGCGGTGCAGCGGCTCGTGGAAATGCACGGGCTTCAAGAAATCCGAAACGCGGTAATAGGCGTCGTTGTTGAGGATGATGGCACCGAGCAGCGCCTGTTCGGCCTCGATGTTGTTCGGCGACTCGCGGTGATGCAGCTCCGCATTGTCGCGATTTTGCTGGTTGAGCTTTCGCGCAGCGTCGTTCATCGTCCCGAATCTCCCCGTCCCTGTTTCCGAAGCCCGCTGGTTTCTTCGCTTTGCCGGAAGGGGTCAAGCGCTTCCGCAGGCTCTCGCCGTTTAAGCCCGTTGTTAGACTTTTCCACAGGCGGCGGGGACACAGCAAGTCCGGATTGCGCCGGGCCTGCTGGCTTTCGGTTGACTCACATCCCGAATCTCAAGGCGAGGCCGAATCTCAGAGCGAGGCCTCCTGCGGGAACTGCCGCGCGCCGCGCCGGTCGCCCTTCGGATTGCCCTCGTGCGCCTTGAGACAATCCTCGCCGCGCCCGATATATTCGCGTGTCAGCGGCAAGGCCTCCTGGTCATGCGCAAGCTGGAGCTGGAAGACGACGAGGTTCTGCCAGCGGAAGGCGCTTTCGGAGGCTGCCAGGTAGAATTCCCAGATCCGGCAGAATTTCTCGTCATAGAGCGCCTTCGCCTCGTCGCGCCTTGCCATGAAGCGTTCCCGCCAATGGCGCAGCGTCTCGGCATAGTGCAGCCGCAGGATCTCGACGTCGGTGACCGCCAGCCCGCTCTTTTCCACAGCCTGCATCACCTCGGAAAGGGCAGGGATGTAGCCGCCCGGGAAGATGTACTTCTCGATGAACGGGTTGTTGGCGGAGGGCCGGTCCGTGCGGCCGATCGTGTGCAGCAGCATGACGCCGTCACGTTTCAGCAGCGAGGCGCTCTTCTTGAAGAAGGTCAGGTAATTCGGCCGGCCGACATGCTCGAACATGCCGACGGAGACGATGCGGTCGAAGGGGCCTTCCGCGTTGCGATAGTCCTGCAGCAGGAATTCTATGTCGCCTGCAAGCCCTGCCTCGTTCGCCCGCTTCACGGAAAGCGCGTGCTGCTCGTCCGACAGCGTCACGCCCGTCACCTTGGCGCCGAGCTGGCGGGCGAGATAGAGCGCCATGCCGCCCCAGCCGCTGCCGATGTCGAGCACGCTCTGGCCCGGCCGGTTGATGTTGAGCTTGGCCGCGATGTGGCGCTTCTTGGCAAGCTGCGCCTCGTCGAGCGTCTGGTCCGGCCGCTCGAAATAGGCGCAGGAATATTGCCGGTCCTGGTCGAGGAACAGGTCGTAGAGCGCGCCGGTGAGGTCGTAGTGGTGCTGGACGTTGCGGCGCGAGCGCACGATGCTGTTCTTCTCGCGTGCCCAGCGCAGGAGATAGCGCCCGCGCTCCAGCATGCGGCTCCAGAATGTGTCGTAATACTTGAAGTCGGGACTGCCGGTGAACACGGCCTTGAGCAGGCCGTATATGTCGCCTTCGATGATGTCGATATCGCCGGTGCCGTAGTGATGGCCGAGATAGTAGGCGGGATCGAGGGCGATGCCCCACACGGCCTTCCTGCTGTTGAGACGCATGTGGACCGGGTTGCCCGTGCCGTCGCCGAAGACCTGACGGGTTCCGTCCGGGTAGGTGATCGTCAGGTTTCCGGTCTCGACGAGGCGGGAAACGAGAGCCTGTACAATGAATTTCATTCGCTAAACTCCGTCGCGCTTAAAAACGTGGCGGGACGGGTCTGGGTCGGAAACCGGCCTGGGAAGCGGCCCGACCGCCAATCCAGTCTAACGAAGTATAAATATTGATGCGGGAAGCCGGATTTCAAGCCGTGCTTTTTGGCCCTTGAAACGAAAACGGGCCGGCAAAGCCGGCCCGCCCTGGAAAATGCCTGACGATCAAGCGTCTTCGTCTTCGCCGTCAGCTTCCGGATCGAAGAAATCTTCCGGCTTCAGGGCGTCTTCGTCGATGCCGTAGATGGCGTCGGCCGAGGTGAGGCTTTCGCCCTTGGCCTGGCGCTCGGCTTCGTCGGCGGAGCGGGCAACGTTCAGCTCGATGGTGATTTCGACTTCGGCGTGCAGGTGCAGGACGACCTTGTGCAGGCCGATCGCCTTGATCGGGGTGTTGAGCTCGACCTGGTTGCGGCCGATGTTGAAGCCTTCGGCAGCGAGCACTTCAACGATGTCGCGGGCAGCGACCGAGCCGTACATCTGGCCGGTTTCGCCGGCGGAGCGCACGACGATGAAGGACTTGCCGTCGAGCTTTTCGGCAACCGACTGGGCTTCCGACTTGCGCTCGAGGTTGCGGGCTTCGAGCGTCGAACGCTCGGATTCGAAGCGCTTCTTGTTGGCTTCGTTGGCGCGCAGCGCCTTGCCGAGCGGCAGCAGGTAGTTACGGGCAAAGCCGTCGCGAACCTTTACGGTTTCGCCCATCTGGCCGAGCTTGGCGATGCGTTCGAGGAGAATGACGTCCATTTTAGAGTTCCTTTCGTGACGTTCAGGTGTTCTGGTTTTTCTTTTCCGCCGGGCCGGTGGGCGTCAGCGCTATGGTGCGCCGCGTGTCCATCAGGCCCAGAATGAGGATGACGAAGACCGGTATCGTGAAGAGCAATACCGAGAGATAGACGAGCCACAGGACGGGAAGCCGCCAGGACTTGCCGCGCGTCCTGAAGTGCAGGCTCGCGAAGCCGGCGAGCACGAAACCGGCCCCGAAGGTGCCGCAGACGAGCGCGCCGATGATCGCCGGTACGCCGCCGAAGAAGGCGACGAGGAGGCCGGCGAGGAAGAAGAAGATGGCGTTGCGGTGCATGCGCAGCGTCGAGGGCATGTCTTCGCGCGGGCGAAGACCCTTGCCGGAAACGCGCACGATGAAGCTGGCGATGTAGTAGGCCGCAAACAGCAGGAAGACCCAGAGCGCGCCCTGCACCAGCGGCAGCGCCAGCGCGAACACGGCCTTGAGCTGGGCGATCGCCGTCGCATCCGGATTGTAGAGCGGCTCCTGCGCCTTCAGCGTCTGGATGACGATATCGACGAGCTGGCTCGCCATGGCGCTGTCGTAGCCGACGATCGCACCGACGGCGATCATGCCGAGCGTCACCATGATGGCGAGATGCACGAGGATGTTGGACAGCGGATACCAGGCGAGCGCGTTGTCCGGGCCGCCGAGCTCGGAGGCGGGGCGGGCGAGGTTCGCGAGGTTGGACAGCCAACCGGCCGGGATCAGCGTGATGATGACGATCAACAGCGCGAAATAGGAGGAGACGAGGGCCGATGCGATGGCGCCGCCGGCGACGACCGCGATCAAGGCGCTGGCATTGCCCCAGCCAAGGCCGGCAATGAGAATGGGAAGGGCGGACGCGGCGTAAAGCACGATCGCAAACGACGACTGCGCGTTCGCGCTCAGCGAAAGCAGAGCGGCGGTCACACCGGCAATCAGGCCGGTCGCAATCGATGTCGGCGTCAGGTTCTTCACGGTTCGCTGTCCTGTCTGGTCAGACAGTTAGAGGAGTTTCCTGACAAACTGATTCAGGACCGTCTCCCCAACATGGGTTTTGGCTTTAAAAAAGCCGGCGGCTCCGATCCGCGCCCAACGCGGAAGGGAAATGGGGAAGGCGGCGCGAACCGTCTTCCCCGGAGTCATGTGCCTCGGCCCGACGTCGAGTCAGGCCGCAGAGTCACGTCATTACGCTACGACGTAGGGCAGCAGGCCGAGGAAGCGGGCGCGCTTGATCGCCTTGGCGAGTTCGCGCTGCTTCTTCTGGGAAACGGCCGTGATGCGGGACGGAACGATCTTGCCGCGCTCGGAGATGTAACGCGACAGAAGACGGACGTCCTTGTAGTCGATCTTCGGAGCGTTTGCGCCCGAGAAGGGGCAGGTCTTGCGGCGGCGGTGGAACGGACGGCGTGCCGGAGCGGAGGAAGTATCAGCCATTGTCTTAATTCTCCTTCAGCTTCGATTACGCGCGGTCTTCGCGCGGGCGGCGTTCGCCACCACGGTCCGGACGATCGCCGAAGTCACGGCGCGGCGGACGGTCGCCGAAGTCGCGGCGCGGGCCACGGTCGTCGCCATCGCGGCGCGGACGGTCGTCGCGGTCGCGCTTCTGCATCATGGCCGACGGGCCTTCTTCGTGGGCTTCCACGGCGATGGTCATGTAACGAAGAACGTCTTCGTTGATGCGCATCTGGCGTTCCATTTCGTGGATCGCAGCAGCCGGGGCATCGATGTCCATCAGGGCGTAGTGTGCCTTGCGGTTCTTCTTGATGCGGTAGGTCAGGGACTTGAGGCCCCAGTTTTCGATACGGCCGACCTTGCCGCCGTGTGCTTCGATCACACCCTTGTACTGTTCGACGAGACCGTCGACCTGCTGGGCAGACACGTCCTGGCGGGCCAGGAATACATGTTCGTAGAGAGCCATGTGGCTTTGCCTTTCTTGCGTTTACACCCGAAACCGGCGCCAAGCCTCAACGACAGTTCTTATGGGGCCAGAGGCCCGGGGCAAGAAAAGCGTTAATCCAGACGGTCGAGAGCGGAGACACGGGAGGCTGGAGCCCTTGGCTCCAAACGGCATTCCCAAAGGAAAGCCGGCCCTCCGTTCAGCCACCAGCCGATTGACCGGGTGTGTTGAACAGCGCGCTTATACGGATTTTTGCGCCGAACGCAAGGGCTGGCGGGCGAAAGCCTTGCCCCGTTTTGCAACAGGGGCGGGAACCAAATCGCGAATGCCGCATTCTTCCTTCCGATCCAACCAGATGGAGTGACCGACATGCAAGACCCGAACCTTGTCAATCGTCCCCCGGAAGATCGCTTGACGCGTCCGGTGGATGACCGTGGCCCGACCGTCGTCAACCAGACGAGCCGCGGCAGTGGCACCGGCGGCTGGGCCGTCGCCGTAATCCTGGCTGTCCTCGTCGCCGTGGGCATCTTCTATTTCGTCGGCAGCGGAACGCCGGGTGACGGCGTCGACCCGAATGCCAACACCTCGGCAATCGGCACGACCGATACGGCACCGGCCGGTGGCACGACCACCGAAGGCCAGACTGGCGGCACCCAGACGCTGGAAACCCAGCCGAGTGGCGGCCAGCCGGCTGAAGGTGGTGGTGCAACCACGACCACCCCGTAACGTTACCCGCCCACATTCACCCGAAAGGGGCGCAAACGAAGAAACCCGCCGGAAACAGCGGGTTTCTTTCGTCTGTGAGGCCGAACCGGCCATTTGCGCGAAACTCTTTCCGGTTTTTTTGAAGAATTGCTTTCGACGAACTCGGCTAGCCTGATCCGCCCGAAGTCTGGAGGTTTCGGGCGCGCCCTTGGGGCGAAAACGACCAAGCCGGGAGGAGAAGGCATGACTTACCGCAACGATCGTGCGCGAGCACGACGCCGTGAAGCCGCGCGCAAAAGCGGGATCTTGAGCGAGGTCCGCGCATGAACGCCCATACGCATCCGGATCTGCCGCCGTCGCCATCGAGCGAACTGGTCTTCGCGCTGGAGGATCGGCCGAAGCCGCCGATCGCGCTTCTCGCCGCCATCCAGCACCTGCTCGCCATCATCGTGCCGATCGTCACGCCGGGGCTCCTGATCTGTCAGGCGCTCGGCGTTTCCGCACGCGATACGAACATGATCGTTTCGATGTCCCTGGTCATTTCGGGCATCGCCACCTTCGTCCAGTGCCGCCGGTTCGGTCCGCTCGGCGCCGGCCTGCTGATCGTCCAGGGCACCAGCTTCAACTTCGTAGGCCCGCTGATTGCCGGCGGCGTGCTGATGGTCAATTCAGGCACGCCCGTCGAGGCGGTCATGGCCTCCATCTTCGGCGTGGTGATCGCCGGCTCCTTCATCGAGATGGGGCTGTCGCGCGTGCTGCCCTTCATCCGCAAGCTGATCACGCCGCTCGTCACCGGCATCGTCGTGCTGATGATCGGCCTGACGCTTATCAAGGTCGGCCTCATCAGCATGGGCGGCGGTTTCGGCGCGATGAAATCGGGCACGTTTGCCAATGGCGAGAACCTGCTGCTGTCCGGCACCGTGCTGGCGCTGATCATCGGCTTGAACCGTATCCAGGTCGTCTGGGTGCGCAGCAGCGCCATCATCATCGCGCTCGGCGTGGGTTATGCGCTGGCCGCCTGGCTCGGCCGGCTCGATTTTGCCGGCATCCACCAGGCCGCCTGGTTCCAGGTGCCGACGCCGCTGCATTTCGGGCTGGATTTCTCCTGGACGCTGTTTGCGCCCATGGTCGTGATCTACCTGGTGACCTCGCTCGAGGCGATCGGCGACATTACCGCCACCAGCAAGATCTCGCGCCAGCCGGTCGAAGGCCCGGTCTGGATGGAGCGCGTGAAGGGCGGCGTGCTGGTCAACGGCGCGAACTCGTTCCTCGCCGGCATCTTCAACACCTTCCCGAGCTCGGTCTTCGCGCAGAACAACGGCATCATCCAGCTGACCGGCGTCGCCAGCCGCCATGTCGGCGTCTATATTGCAGGCGTGCTTGTCATCCTCGGGTTGTTCCCGGCGATTGCCGGCGTCATCCAGGCGGTGCCGGAGCCGGTGCTGGGCGGCGCGGTCATCGTGATGTTCGGCGCGGTCGCCGCCTCCGGCATCAATATCCTGGCCGGCGTGCAGCTCGATCGCCGCGCGCTCCTGATCATCGCCATCTCGCTGGCGCTCGGGCTTGGCGTGTCGCAGGTGCCGGAATTCGTCTCGCACATGCCGCGCTTCATGAAGGATGTGCTGGAATCGGGTGTGGCGACCGGCGGCCTCTGCGCCGTGCTCTTGAACTGGCTGCTGCCGGAAACGCAGGAGCCGAAGCCCATCCATTGATCATCGGTCCGGGCGGCCCAAAGCCGCCCGGACCGTCTTTTACATCGGTGCCGGATAGAGCCGGTGGATGCGGCGAATGCCGTTCAGCACTTCGGGCGACAGCTCCAGGTCCTTCGCCCCGATGTCCGTCTTCACCTGTTCCATCGTCGTCGCCCCGATGATGACGGAGGCCATGAAGGGCCGCGTCAGGCAGAAGGCGAGCGCCATCTGGGCGGGATCGAGCCCATATTCCTTCGCCAGCGCCACATAGGCACGAACCGCCGGCTCCTGGTGCGGCTGGTAGCGGCCGCCGAGATCGCCGTTCTTCGTCAGGCGTGAGTCTTCCGGCCGGGCACCGTCGAGATATTTGCCGGTCAGGAGCCCGGCGGCGAGCGGCGAATAGGCGAGCAGGCCGATATCCTCGTGGTGCGAAACTTCGGCGAGGTCGAGATCGTAGGCCCGGTAGAGCAGGTTATACTCGTTCTGGATCGAGGCGACGCGCGGCAGGCCCTTCTCCTCGGAAAGCTTCAGCAACTGCATCGTGCCCCAGGCCGTATCGTTGGAAAGGCCGAAGGCGCGCACCTTGCCGGCCTTGACGATGTCGCCGATGGTCTCGTGGATTTCCAGAAGCTCGGCGGCGACCTTCTCGCGGTCCTGCTTGGACGGGTCGTAGCTCCAGGCATTGCGGAAATGATAATGCCCGCGGTTCGGCCAGTGCAGCTGGTAGAGGTCGAGATAGTCGGTCTTGAGGCGGGAGAGGCTGTTGTCGATCGCCTCCAGAATGCCGGCGCGGCTCATCGGCTGGCCGCCGCGAATATAGGGACGGCCGGGGCCTGCGACCTTGGAGGCGAGCACCACCTTGTCGCGGTTGCCGCGCGCCTTCATCCAGGAGCCGATGAAGCGTTCGGTATCGCCGTAGGTTTCGGGGGAGAGGGGTGTGGTCGGATAGAGTTCGGCAGTATCGATAAAGTTCACGCCCTGGGAGAAGGCGTAGTCGAGCTGGTCGTGCGCGTCCTGCTCGCTGTTCTGCGAACCCCAGGTCATCGTGCCAAGGCAGATTTCCGACACGCTGATGCCGGTCCTGCCGAGCGGATTATATTTCATGGGAGGAGAAATCCTGTTGTGGGAACGGCGCGAATGTAGGCCGGTCGCCGCAAAGTGCAAGCCGGAAGTCTGTGCGAAGCCCTTGGAAATGCCGGCCGCGCGGCTTGCGGGATTGGCCCGACGCCTTGACTCGGCCTTCCGGAATGTGAATGGAAAAGAAAACATAAGATGGGAGACCCCCGATGAGCGTAGCATTCACCTTCCCCGGCCAGGGCAGCCAGGCCGTCGGCATGGGCAAGGATCTCGCCGAAACCTTTCCGGAAGCGCGCGCCGTTTTCGCGGAAGTCGACGAGGCCCTCGGCCAGAACCTTTCCGCCATCATGTTCGAGGGACCGGAAGAGACGCTGACGCTGACGGCGAATGCCCAGCCGGCGCTGATGGCCGTCTCCATTGCCGTCATGCGCGTGCTCGAAGCGCGCGGCCTGTCGCTGAAGGATCAGGTCTCCTATGTCGCCGGCCATTCGCTCGGCGAATATTCCGCGCTCTGTGCCGCCGGCACTTTCTCGCTGGCCGATACCGCGCGCCTGCTGCGCATCCGCGGCAATGCCATGCAGTCGGCCGTGCCGGTGGGCGAGGGCGCCATGGCGGCGATCATCGGCCTGGAGCAGGCGGATGTCGAAGCCGTCTGCCAGGAAGCCTCCAAGGGCGGTTCCTGCCAGATCGCCAATGACAATGGCGGCGGCCAGCTCGTCATCTCCGGCTCCAAGCCCGCCGTCGAGGTCGCGGCCCGGCTCGCGACGGAGAAGGGCGCCAAGCGCGCGCTGATGCTCACCGTCTCCGCCCCCTTCCATTCGGCCCTGATGGCGCCCGCCGCCGACGCCATGCGCGAGGCGCTTGCCGGTGTTACGGCCAAGGCCCCGGTCGTGCCGGTCGTCGCCAATGTGCGTGCGGCGCCGGTCAGCGATCCCCAGGACATCATCCGCTTGCTCGTCGAGCAGGTCACCGGCCAGGTGCGCTGGCGCGAGACGGTCGAATGGTTCGCGAAGAACGACGTCACCACGCTTTATGAAGTGGGCTCGGGCAAAGTCCTGACCGGCCTCGCACGCCGCATCGACAAGTCCGTCACCGGCATCGCCATCAACACCCCCGCCGATATCGACAGCGCGCTCGCCGCGCTCATCGGCTGATCTCTCTTTAAAGGAGCGCAACCATGCTTGATCTTACCGGCCGCAAGGCCCTCGTTACCGGCGCGTCCGGCGGCATCGGCGAAGAGATCGCCCGCATCCTCCACGCCCAGGGTGCCATCGTCGGCCTGCACGGCACGCGCGTCGAGAAGCTCGAAACGCTCGCCAACGAACTTGGCGAGCGCGTGCATATCTTCCCGGCCAACCTCTCCGACCGCGCCGAGGTGAAGGCGCTGGGCGAGAAGGCGGAAGCCGAGCTCGGCGGCGTCGATATCCTCGTCAACAATGCCGGCATCACCAAGGACGGCCTGTTTGTGCGCATGAGCGATGACGACTGGGATGCGGTTCTCGAAGTGAACCTGACGGCGGTCTTCCGCCTGACGCGCGAGCTCACCCACCCGATGATGCGCCGCCGTTACGGCCGCATCATCAACATCACGTCGGTCGTCGGTGTCACCGGCAATCCGGGCCAGGCTAACTATTGCGCCGCCAAGGCCGGCATGATCGGCTTCACCAAGTCGCTGGCCGCCGAGATCGCCACCCGCAACGTGACGGTCAACTGCGTCGCCCCCGGCTTCATCGAAAGTGCGATGACCGGCAAGCTGAACGACAAGCAGAAGGACGCCATCATGGGCGCCATCCCCATGAAGCGCATGGGCACCGGGGCGGAAGTCGCCTCGGCCGTCGCCTTCCTTGCCTCGTCGGAAGCCTCCTACATGACGGGCCAGACGCTGCATGTGAACGGCGGCATGGCGATGATCTGACGAGGGGCAAAGCGCCCGGTCAACCAGCTGAAATTGCATGTTGACCGCCGGAGCCCCAGCCATTTTCGCACTTTGCGACAGACATAAACCGTGTTAATCGGGCCATGACTGTCAGCAGTCGACCGTGAAATGCCTGCGCGTTCAGGCGGTACAAAACAGTATCGCCAATGCCGCATTGCCGGTTGAAGGGATTGCCGGATGTGTTCTTGAGGCACATCGGGCGTGTTGAGTGTCCGGTGCCGTGACAGGCGCCGATCAAAAACAAAGGTCGAGGAATCCGACATGAGCGACGTAGCAGAACGCGTAAAGAAAATTGTCATTGATCATCTGGGTGTTGACGCCGAAAAGGTCAGCGAAGGCGCAAGCTTCATCGATGATCTTGGCGCGGACTCGCTCGACACCGTCGAACTGGTCATGGCGTTCGAAGAAGAATTCGGCGTCGAGATCCCGGACGATGCTGCGGACTCGATCCTGACGGTCGGCGACGCGGTCAAGTTCATCGAGAAGGCCCAGGCCTGATCTGACTTCCGGCGGGCCGCTTTGTGCGGCCCGTCCCGGTCTCCCGCGGGAGGCCGCACCTCCTCGTCGAGGCGATAAAGATAAAAGCAGGTAGGGTGGATCACGAACGATGAGGCGTGTCGTTATCACGGGGACCGGCATGGTATCCCCGCTCGGCTGTGGCACTGAAATCAGCTGGACCAGGCTTCTCGAAGGCCGTAGCGGCGCAGCCAGGGTCACCACTTTCGAGGTCGAGGACCTTCCCGCAAAGATTGCCTGTTCCATCCCGCTGGGTGATGGCACCGATGGCACCTACAATCCTGACCAGTGGATGGAGCAGAAGGAACGCCGCAAGGTCGATCCCTTCATCGTCTACGCCGTCGCTGCCGCCGACATGGCGCTTGCCGACGCCGGCTGGCATCCCAAGACCAACGAAGACCAGATCGCGACCGGCGTGCTCATCGGTTCAGGCATCGGCGGCCTCGAAGGCATCGTCGAGGCGGGCTACACGCTGCGCGACAAGGGTCCGCGCCGCGTCTCGCCCTTCTTCATTCCCGGCCGCCTGATCAACCTCGCTTCCGGCCAGGTCTCGATCAAGCACAAGCTGCGCGGCCCCAATCATTCCGTCGTGACCGCCTGTTCGACCGGCGCGCACGCCATCGGCGATGCCAGCCGCCTGATCGCGCTCGGCGACGCCGACGTGATGGTGGCGGGCGGCGCCGAATCGCCGATCTGCCGCATCGCGCTCGCGGGCTTTGCCGCCTGCAAGGCGCTCTCGACCGAACGCAACGACGACCCGACCGCCGCCTCCCGGCCCTATGACCGCGACCGCGACGGCTTCGTCATGGGCGAGGGCGCCGGTGTCGTCATCCTCGAAGAGCTGGAACACGCCAAGGCGCGCGGCGCGAAGATCTATGCCGAAGTCGTCGGCTACGGCCTGTCCGGCGACGCCTTCCACATCACGGCACCGGCCGAAGACGGCGACGGCGCCTATCGCTGCATGCAGATGGCGTTGAAGCGCGCCGGCATTCCGGCAAGCGAGCTCGACTACATCAACGCGCACGGCACCTCCACCATGGCCGACACGATCGAGCTCGGCGCCGTCGAGCGCCTGGTCGGCGATTCTGCCCCCCGCGTCTCCATGTCGTCCACCAAGTCGGCGATCGGGCATCTGCTCGGGGCCGCCGGTGCGGTCGAGGCGATCTTCACGGCGCTGGCGATCCGCGACAACATCGCGCCGCCGACGCTGAACCTCGACAATCCCGACGTCGAGACGGCGATCGACCTGGTGCCGCACAAGGCGCGCAAGCGCGAGATCAACGTGGCGCTGTCCAACTCGTTCGGCTTCGGCGGAACGAATGCGTCCATCGTTTTGAAGCGATACGCCTGATTCCGGGGATAAAAACCCGGCACGCCACACACCCGAATGCGAAGAGCGGGGTCGATCCTGCTTTTGCCGTATTGCTCTGTTGGAAGACGTCTACAGCGCCGCGCGTCCGTCATGATGCGTAAACCACGCCGTAGCATTTTTTAAATTTCTGCATGATTCGTGAAATCGACGTGGATTTGGCGAATGATGCAGGGGCAATGCCCGAACATGAGGACAGTCCGTGAGCGACACGAACGATTCCGGCGAGACGCAGTTTGGCCGCGGCGAGGCATCCGGCCAGCCGCGCATCATTCCCAAGTCCGCCAGCGAGGCCCTTCGGCCGGAACAGGTGCCGCAGCCGCCGAGCCGCAAGCGCTCGCGCAAGGCCCGCAGCCAGATCGTCATCTTCCTGAATTTTGTCATGACCGTGGTCGTCTTCGCGTCGATCATCGGCATCGGCGTGTTCTATTACGGCGTGAAGAGCTACGAGGAGCCGGGTCCGCTCACCGCCAACACGAACTTCATCGTGCGTGCCGGCGCCGGCACGAACGAGATCGCGGCCAACCTCGAACGCAACAATGTCATCAGCGACAGCCGCGTCTTCCGCGTGCTCTCCCGCGTCTATCTCGACGGTGACACGCTGAAGGCCGGCGAATACGAGATCAAGGCCGGCGCCACGATGCGCGAGATCGTCGAACTTTTGAAGTCCGGCAAGTCGATCCTCTATTCCGTCTCCGTGCCGGAGGGCCTGACGGTCAAGCAGGTGTTCAAGCGCCTGACCGACGACCCAGTGCTCGAAGGCGACCTGCCGGCCGAGCTTCCCGCCGAAGGCTCGCTGATGCCCGATACCTACAAGTTCTCGCGCGGCACAAAGCGTGCCGATATCCTGCACCAGATGCAGGATGCGCAGAAGGCGCTGATCGACCAGATCTGGGAGCGCCGCGACGACGACCTGCCGGTCGCCACGCGCGAGGAATTCGTGACGCTTGCCTCGATCGTCGAGAAGGAGACGGGCAGGGCCGACGAGCGCCCGCGCGTCGCCTCGGTCTTCCTGAACCGGCTGGAAAAGGGCATGCGCCTGCAGTCCGACCCGACGATCATCTATGGCATCTTCGGCGGCGACGGTAAGCCGGCGGACCGCCCGATCTTCCAGTCGGATCTCGAAAAGCAGACGCCGTTCAACACCTACATCATCAAGGGCCTGCCGCCGACGCCGATCGCCAATCCCGGCCGCGCGGCGCTTGAGGCCGTGGCAAACCCGTCGCGCACCCCGGACCTCTACTTTGTCGCCGACGGCACCGGCGGGCACGTCTTTGCCGAGACGCTTGACGAGCACAACCAGAACGTCCGCCGCTGGCGCAAGCTGGAAGCGGAGAAGGCGGCAGAGGCTGCGAAAGAGGCGGAAGCGGCCGGCTCCCAGTAAAAGGGGCCGGTGGGCGACCGGGCGATGCCTTTGATGTGGATCGCCGCGCGATCCGCCGGCTTGGCCGTTTCCAACCCCGGCAAACTGCTTCACTTTGAGCGCGTGATTCCGTGCGAGGCCCCTCGCGCGGTTTCGGCGCAGCTGTTGGCGAACCCCGGCGGGCGCCAGGGGAGGACGACATGACATTGCAATCGATGACCGGCTTTGCGCGGGTCGAGGGAACCAGCGGGCGCACTCGCTGGGCGTGGGAGCTGCGCTCGGTCAACGGCAAGGGCCTCGACCTCAGGCTCCGCATGCCGCCCGGTTTCGAGGCCATGGAGGCCGATATACGGCGCCTAGCCGGCGAAGCGTTTTCGCGCGGCAATCTCCAGATCGGCCTTGCCGTCAGCGTCAGCGAGCCGCAGATCGAGGCGGTGGTGAACCAGGGCGCGCTCTCCGCGGTGCTGGCGTTGCGCGACCAGCTTGCCGGCATCGTCGATCCCGCCCCCCTCAAGCTCGACACGCTGCTGGCGGTGCGCGGCATCGTCGATTTCCGCGAGGCCGAGGAGAGCGAGACGGAGCGCGCGGTGCGCGACGGCGATATCCGCGCGGGCTTTGCCGAGGCGATCCGCTGTCTTGCCGACATGCGCGCGAGCGAGGGCACGGCGCTTGCCGGCGTGCTGCTCGGTCAGGTCGCCCGCATCGAGGCGCTGACCGCCGTGGTCGAGGCCGATCCGTCGCGCAGCGTCGCGGCGATTGCCGAGCGGCTTTCGGGACAGGTGGCGCTGCTCATGCAGGGCACGACGGCGCTCGATCGCGACCGGCTGCACCAGGAGGCCGCCCTCATCGCCACCAAGGCGGATCTGCGCGAGGAGATCGACCGGTTGAAGGCGCATGTCGCGGCGGCGCGCGAACTTCTGGCGCAAGGCGGGCCGGTCGGCCGCAAGCTCGATTTTCTCGCACAGGAATTTAACCGGGAATCGAATACGATCTGTTCCAAGTCGAACGCCGCTGCTGTAACGGCTGCAGGTATCGAGCTGAAGGTCGTCATCGATCAGTTCAGGGAACAGGTCCAGAATCTGGAGTAGGCCATGGCCGAGCCGTCGAAACATATCCAAATCGAACGCCGCGGGCTCATGCTCGTCATCTCCTCGCCATCGGGCGCCGGCAAGTCGACGATCGCGCGCAACCTGCTGGAGGCCGATCCGGGCCTGAGCCTGTCGGTCAGCGTCACCACGCGCCAGCGCCGCGCGAGCGAAATCGCCGGCCGGCACTATCATTTCATCAACCACAAGGAATTCGAGCGCCTGCGCGACAGTGACGCGCTGCTCGAATGGGCCGAGGTGCACGGCAATTTCTACGGCACGCCGCGCGAGCCGGTGGAAGAGGCGATGTCCGTCGGCCGCGACATGCTGTTCGACATCGACTGGCAGGGCGCCCAGCAGCTCCAGGAAAAGATGCCGGCCGACGTCGTCTCGATCTTCATCCTGCCGCCCTCGATGACCGAACTGCAATCGCGCCTGCACCGCCGCGCCGAGGATACCGAGGAGGTCATCCAGACGCGCCTTGCCAATTCCTGCGCGGAAATCGAGCACTGGCGCGAATACGACTACGTCATCCTCAACGACGACCTCTCCGTCGCCTTCGACGCGGTGCAGAGCATCGTGAAGGCCGAACGCCTGAGGCGCGATCGGCGGCATGGGCTGTTCGAGTTCGTGACGAAGCTGGTGACGGAGAAGCCGGTTCTTTAGGCGGTAGCAAAGCCGGCGGAGCGATACCCCCCTCTGCCCTACCGGGCATCTCCCCCTCAAGGGGGGAGATCGGCAAGGAGCGAAAACCTTGCTCAATCAGCAACGCTGGAGATAGGCGAAACGGTGCCCCATCCAATCTCCCCCCTTGAGGGGGAGATGCCCGGCAGGGCAGAGGGGGGTAGCTACGAATGCGACCTCAGAGCGCGTTCGCCAGCCGCACAAACTCTTCCACGCTCAGCGTCTCCGCCCGCCGCTGCGGATCGATCTCGGCGCGGGCCAGCAGCGCCTCGCCGCCGAGGGATTTGACGCTCTGGCGCAGCATCTTGCGGCGCTGGCCGAAGGCGGCATGGGTGACGCGCTCCAGCTTGGCCACGTCGCAGGGCAGCGGGTTGGCGATGGGCTCCAGATGCACCACGGAGGAGGTCACCTTCGGCGGTGGCGTGAAGGCCTGGGGCGGCACGTCGAAGGCCATGCGGGCGCCGGTGCGCCAGCCACAGAGCACGCCGAGCCGGCCATAGTGGTCGTCGCTCTCATCCGCCACGATGCGCAGGCCCACCTCGCGCTGGAACATCAGCGTCAGCGAATCCCAGAACGGCGGCCAGGCCTTCGGCAAGAGCCAGTTGACGAGCAGCTGCGTGCCGACATTGTAGGGCAGGTTGGCGATGATGCGCACCGGCTCGCCGGGCGCCAGCGCCTCGAAATCCGTCTTCAGCGCGTCGCCTTCGATGACCGTCAGCCGGCCCGGATAATGCTCGGAAACTTCCGCCAGCGCCGGCAGGCAGCGCGCGTCGCGCTCGATGGCGATCACGCGCCTGGCGCCGAGCGCGAGGATGGCGCGTGTCAGCCCGCCCGGTCCCGGGCCGACCTCGATCACGGTATGACCCTCGATGGGGCCGGCGGTGCGGGCGATCTTCTGCGTCAGGTTGAGGTCGAGCAGAAAATTCTGGCCGAGCGCCTTCTTCGCGTCGAGCCCGTGGCGCTGGATGACGTCGCGCAGCGGCGGCAGTCCGTCGAGTGCCGCCATCACGCGGTCCTTTCGTGCATGGCGAGGTCATAGGCGAGCCGGAGCGCTGCCAGCAGGCTGTCCGGCCGGGCAATGCCCTTGCCGGCGATGGCGAAGGCGGTGCCATGGTCCGGCGAGGTGCGGATGAAGGGCAGGCCGAGCGTCGCATTGACGGAATCGTCGAAGCCGAGCGCCTTGGCGGGGATGAGCGCCTGGTCGTGATACATGCAGAGCGCCACGTCATAAGTGGCCCGCGCGGCATCGTGGAACATCGTATCGGCCGGCAACGGCCCGACGGCGTCGATGCCGGCGGCCTTCAGCCGCTCCACGGCCGGGCGCACGATCGCGTCGTCCTCCAGGCCGAGCGCCCCGCCTTCGCCGGCATGCGGGTTGAGGCCGGCAATGGCAAGGCGCGGGCGCGCAATGCCGAAACGCTGGCGCAGGTCCCGTTCGGTGATGACGGCGGTCTCGACGATCAGCTCTTCCGTCAGCGCTGCGGGAACGTCCTTTAGCGGGATGTGGATCGTCACGGGCACGCTGCGCAGCTTCGGTCCGGCAAGCAGCATGACGGGCAGCGCCGGCTTGCCGGTGGCCTTGGCCGCGATGTTGGCGAGGAATTCCGTATGGCCGGGGAAACCGAAGCCGGCATCGTAGAGCACGGCCTTGGCGATGGGGTTCGTCACGACGGCGGATGTGCGTCCGGCAAATGTGAGCGCAACCGCCGTCTCGATCGCGCCGGTGATGGCGGCGGCATTCTTAGAGCTGGGCGCGCCGGGCACGACGGCGGTCGCGCAGTCACAGGCAAGAACCGGCAGGGCATCGGGGAAGAGGGTGGCTGCCGTCTCCGGCTCCGCCGCAGCAATAGCGACGTCGAGGCCGAGCAGGGCTGCGCGCTCGCGCAAAACGCGGGCATCGCCGATGAACAGGAAGGGCGGCAGAGAAAGCGTCTTGCGGGCCGACCACAGCGCGAGCGTGATATCCGGCCCGATCCCCGCCGGATCGCCCATGGTGAGCGCCAGCGGAGGAATGTTCGTCGTCGTCATGGGACCTGCCGTCAGCGGGTTGGAGAGAGCGGACCGGCCGGAAGCTTACGGCCGAGACATCAGCGTTCGGTGATCGTCGCCTTCTTGCGCAGTTCGGCGAGGTACTTCTTGCTGTTCTCGTCGTTCTCGTTGCCGTTCGACTTGGCGAGGTCTTCCGCGCGGAACACCATTTCGGCGGCCACGTCGTCGTTGACTTCACGCTTCTTGCAGATCGCGAGATATTCCACGCCGCGTTCGGTGACGCGCGTGCCGGTCGTCAGGCCGTCGGCCTTTTCGACGAGCGGCTTCCAGTCTTCCGGCATTTCCGGGGCGAGCACGCGGCCGAGGTCGCGGATCGACACGTCGAGCATCGTGGCGGCGAAAACCTTTGCCTGGTCGCAGCCCGGGAATTTCGAGCGCGAGGCTTCCGCCTCCGCCTTGCGCTTGCCGAGAATGGCGTTGCGGCGCTTTTCCGGCACGACGAAGATGACCTGCTTGAGGAAATATTCCGTCGTCACCGGCTTCTTGCCGCCGTTTGCCTGCATGCGCTCGACGAGCGTCTTGCCGGTGGCGGTGCCGCTGTAACGAGCGTTGACCACGCGCGGCCAGCTCATCTGCACGGCGATATATTGCTTGAAATGCTCGACGCCGACGCCGGCGCGGTCGAGGACCTGGCCGAGCTGCTGGGTCGTCATCTTGTTCGAAGAGGCAAAACGCGCATAGGCTGCTTCGACGTCCGAGCTGCTGACGGAGTTGCGCACGCGCAGGATTTCCGTGCGCTTCAGCGCGTCCTCGATCATCTGCTCGCGGGCCATGGCGCGAAGGTTGCCCTTGGCGCGCTGCAGCCTGAGGAAGGCGGCGCGGCGCTCGATCTCGCCGGAGGTCACCGGCATGTTGTTGACGACAGCCACGACGGAGCTTGCCGCCTGAACGGTGCCGACCGGGGCCGCGATTGTCACGGCGGCGGCAAGTGCCACGCCCATCATCATGGAGCGCACCAGAGATTGTCTGCCCATCATGCCAGTCCCTTTCCCAAACCCATTGCCGCGTCCACCGGTGTCATCCGTGCGGGCGCGCCTCCCATGCGGAAGGCGTTCACCAGCGGGCGCTCTCCCGGATGTGCATAATACATGCGGCCAAACGATGACAAGAGCGGCCGCGCGGCCTATTCGAAGCCCGTCAGCGTCGTATCGCCGACATTGATGTCGCCGAGCGTGCGGAACATCAGCCGCGCGCCGATCGACCAGTCGTTCGCCGTCGTGCCGGACTTGTCGCGCGTCTGCTCGTAGACGACCGAGAAGACCGTGTCGCGATCGTCGTAGGAGAAGCCGAAGCCGTTGCGCGAGAGGCTCTGGCGGTTGATGTCGTAGGTCAGCGACCCGAACACCGACCAGTAGTTCTCGAACTTGAAGGCCGCGGCGCTCTGGATTTCGCTGGCATTCTCCGTCAGGCCGTAAAGCGTCTGTGCGGCGATGCGCGTATAGGTGACTTCGGTCTCGAAGCGGGCGCCATCGAAGCGCACCGACGTGTCCGAGCGGCGCAGCGACAGGTCGTTCTTGTCGAGGCGGGCGCTATGGGCGACCGAAAGGCCGTTCGGCAGGTCGAAGCCGGCCATGCCGACATAGTCCGACGTATCCCGTTCGAGGCCGGAATTGGCACCGGCATTCACGAGGTCCGGCGTCGCGAAGGAATTGACGCCGCCGAGATGGAAGGACTGGCCGACGATCGAGCGCAGACGCACGCCATTGTCGAAGGTGCCGGTATAGCGCAGGCCGATGTTGGCGCGCGAGCCGCCCTCGATGCGGTCGAAGCCGGAGAACTTGTCGCGTTCGAAGAGGTTCGTCGCGTCAAAGACGAAGCTTTGCGCGTCTTCGTTCGGCAAGCCGCCCGGATAATCTTCGTCCGGGCGCAGGTAGATCTGCGCGATCGGCTCGAAGAGGTGGGTGCTGGTGTCGGTCGTCGCCAGGATCGGGTAGCGCGCCTCGAGGCCGGCGGTCAGCATCGAGCGGGTCGCGCTGCTGTCGTCCTCGTAGATGCCGGCATAGGCGAGACCGGGGTCATTCATGTCGAGGCGGTGGATATCGCCGCGGGCCGCGAGCAGGGGCGTCAGCACGAGGCCGCCGGGTACGACGAACTGGCGCTTCCATTCGAGTTCGCTGGTCAGACGCGTCGTGCCGCCGGCAAGCCCGCGGAACCGCTCGTTGCCGCGCACGCTGTACCGGTCGGAGAGGTCGCGCTCGATATTGGTGATGTTCGTGGTGATCGACAGCTCGCCGCCGAGGACCGGCTGCGGCGCGATATATTCGTAGTCGAGTGTCTGGGCGATCGCCTGCTTGCGCTCCAGCCGGTCCTGCGGATCGGCATCCTGCACGTCGAAATAGAACGAGCGCATGTCGAAGACGTTGCGGCGGCCGAGACCGGTCAGGTAGACCTGATTGGTGTGGATGCGGTCTTCCAGGCCGTCCAGATCATAGGTGCGCGAAAAGTTGTTGTCGCTCTGCACCATGACATCCCAGCCGAAGGCCCAGCGGGGATTGATCTTGAAGCGGCCCTCGGAGGCGACCATGCCGCGGAAATCGTCGCGCCGGTCGCTTGTGCCGGCGGAAAACACGCCCGGGTTCCACTGGTCGATGCCGGCGGCGCGCAGCGTGATCTGGCCGTTGTGGAAGCGCTTGCGGAACTCCGCCTCGACGAGGAAACCCTGACGGGTCAAGACGCTCGGCGAGATCGTCGCGTCCATGTCGGGCGCGATCGCGAAATAATAGGGTGTCGTGATGCCGAGGCCGAGCTTCTGCTCGTAGCTGAACTGCGGGAACAGGAAGCCGCTCTTGCGCTTCACCGTATGGTCCGGCACTTCCAGCACGGGAATATAGGCGATCGGCCGGCCGAACATCTCGAAGCGCGCGCGCTCCAGCCGGATCGTCTTGGTGCGGCCGTTCTGCACGACGCGCTCGGCCTTTATCTGCCAGAGCGAGCGGTGCGTCGGGTCCGTGGCGCAGGGCGTGCAGGCGGTATAGACGGCGTGGTTGAGGATCATCTCCTCGCCGTTGACGCGCTCGCCGCTGGTCGCCGCCAGCTTGGTGAGGTCGGTTGTCTCGATGCGCAGGGCATTGACGAAGCCGTTGGCGAAATCATCCGACAGGTCCATCTGCTCGCCGTAGACGCGGTTGCCCGTCGGCTCGATGAGTTCGATATTGCCGAAGGCGGTCAGCCGGCCGGTCTTCTGATTGTATTCGACCTGGCGGGCGACGAGCTTGTAGCCGCCATAGTTGATCTGCACCGCGCCGCGGGCGATCACCTTTTCGGAGTCATTGTTATAGACGAGCTCGTTCGCCGCCAGAAGCAGCTTGGCGTCGTCCGGGATATTCGGTTCCATCGACTGGATGTCGGGTGCCTGCGCCCGGGCGGGGAGCGCGGAGGCGGGCACGATGGCGCACATGGCCGCACCTGCAAGCAGGGCGGCTCTCAACCACCTATTCGTTTTGCGGTCGCCTGCCGCCACTAGCCATCCTCCTGATGGAGAAGAATCGTCGCCCCTAACGACATTGCGACGACCACTGGGAGCCAGGCCGCAACGAACGGAGGTACAACACCGCTGCTTCCGAATGCTTTCACAAGCACGGTGACGACATAAAGCATGAAGCCTGACAGGATTCCACCCAGAATCACCGCACGCGATTGATTAAACCGGCTAAATTTCAATGATACACAGGCTGCGATCAGCGTCATGGCAACCAGGAGCAGTGGCAGCGAGAGCAGGGAATGGAACTGCGTTTCCATCGCGTCCGTGGGGAAACCGAAGGACTTTGCCGCCTCGATCTTGCGCCCAAGGCTCAAAAACGGAATGGATTCAGGCTTTTCGAGGCTCTCCTGGACGAATTCCCGTTTCAGGTTGGTACGCAGCTGTACCTCTTCGAGACGAACCGGCAACTCGCCGTTGCGCGTCTCGTGCACGTTCTTAAGAAGCCAGTAACCATCTTCCAAGGTTGCCGAATCGGCATCCTGGCGCAGCACGATGCGGCCGTCCGTATCGAAGTGGATGACGGTGACGTTCAACAGCCGCGTGCCCTCGTCGAGAACCGCCTTGGCGCCGATGATCGCCTGGTCGTCGCCATAGATCTGGCGCAGCCACGGCACGGCGTTTTCGGTGCGCGAGGCGTTCGCCGCGCCCCAGCTCGCTTCGAGCTCCACGGCCTTCCTGCTGCTCCAGGCCGCAATCGGGTTGATGGCGAGAACGGCGAGCACGCCGAACAGGAAGGAGCCGATGATGAAGGGGCGCAGGAACTGCCAGACCGAAATGCCCGCCGCCCGCGTGACGACCAGCTCGTAGCGACGGTTGAGCGAGATCAGCGAGGCCATGCCGGCAAAGAGCGCCACGAAGGGCACGGTCTGCATCAGGATCGTCGGGATGCGCAGCGCCGTCACCAGCAGGCCGCTGGTCAGCGTATAGCCGGGCAGGGCGCCGACGCGGTTCGACATTTCGCTGAAATCGATGATGAAGATCAAAGAGAAGATGCCGAGCAGGAACCAGACGGTGGTTACCGTGTAGCGGCGGAAGAAATAGAAGCCGAGTGTCGGGATCATGGCTGGCCGCTCCCGCCGGTCGACGCCGGGCCAGCCCGCCACCGATTGCCGATCTCGGTTAACCGCTCGCCGAGCGTAACGGGAATGTCGAGGCTCTTGTTGCGTCCGAGATAGCGGATCGCCAGTGCGGCGGTGACGCCGGGGATGAGATACATGATCGGTATGAAATAGGCGGAGTCTTCCGCATTGTTCGACGCATAGAAACTCGCCCAGCGCACGAAGAGGGCGGTGAGCAGCGCCGTGATCATCGGATGCACGCGGGCTTCGCGGTGCGAGCGCGCATCGCCGCTGACGACGAGCGCGATGAGGCCGAAGACGGCCGGGAAGAGCCATTCCGTGAAGCGGCGGTGGATTTCCGCGGTGAAGGCGCCCGGATTGCGCTGGTATTGCGGATCGTTCGGGTCCGGATCGAACAGATAGAAGAGGTCGCGGTCCTTCGCGCGGATATTCGTCTTGCCGACGCTCTGTGTCAGGTCCGCGAGATCGAAGGCATAGGAATCGAACTTGATGATCGAGACATTGCCGTCGGGCAGCTTGCGGTGCACCTCGCCGTCCTTCATCACCAGCGCCGAGCTGTTTTCGTCCACGGCGCCTTCGCGCGCATAATAGACGAGCTCGAAGCGCGGATCGCGCGTGTCGGCCACGAACAGGCCTTCCAGCACGCCGCCGTTGCGCCGCTCGGCCACCTGCACATAGAGGCCGTCGGTGATCTTGCGGAAGGTGTTTTCCTGTACGACGGAGGAGAGCATGTCGGCATGCGCCGTCGCGATCATCTTGCGCACGGCGGTGCGCGAATAGGGTTCGGCGAAATTGTCGACGACGAAGGACACCAGGCTCATCGCCACGGCCAGGATCATGACCGGCCGGATGATCGTCATGCGCGAGGCGCCGGCGGAGTTCAGCACCGTCAGCTCCGAATCGGCATTCATCACCGTCAGCGTCTGCGACACGCCGATGACGAGCGCGAAGGGCAGGATGATCGGGATGACGGAGGGGAGAATGAGCGTCGCGAGCCGGAGGAAGGCGAAGATCGACTGGCCGCTGTCGGTGACGAGGTTGATGCTGCCGAGCGCCTGCGTGACCCAGACGATGCCGAGCAGGGGCACGAGCGTGGCGACGAACATGAGCGACGCCCGCCGCAGGATATAGCGCTCGATCAATTTCATCGTTTCGTCCGCGTTTCCGACAGGCGGCTCCGGCTTCGTGCAGGGGCACCCCTCGGAACAGCCATGGGCATATAAGCTTTCTTCAGGCTGATGCCATAGCCGGGAGTCTCTCCGGCCCAGGAAAATTTATGGCGAACAAGCATGACTAACCATCTGTAAACAAGGTGCCGCATCTTGCCAAGCGCCGCAAAAGCGACAAGGAATTGATGAGATTGGCGGCCGTCTCTTATCGGACGACAGGCCCGCCGGCCACAGATTCGGAGTAAGTCATGGCTTCCAGATTCGACATCGGTTTCGCAAAGACGGCACGCGCCTCGGGCGGTCTTGCGATCCTCCTGCAGATTGCCGACCAGACGGCGGCCGGTCTCGGCGAGGTCGATCCGGAAGGCATCGTCACCCGCGCCGCGGGCGTGGCGAAATTCACCGGCAAGGCGCTGAAGACCCTCGACGTGCTGGCGCCGCACGGCGCCCCGGTCGATCGTATCCTGGTTCTCGGCCTCGGCGAGGCGGACAAGCTCGTCGCGCACGACTGGCTGAAGGCCGGTGGCGCCGCCGCCGGCAAGATCGGCCGCGCCGACAAGGCGACGATCTACCTCGATGCGCCGGGCGCCACGGTCACGGCGAAGAACGCCGCCGATTTCGCGCTCGGCATGCAGCTCGGCGCCTACAGCTTCGATATCTACAAGACGAAGAAGGGCGAGGACGACGACGCCAAGAACGGCAAGGCCGCCAAAGTGACGATCGTCACCGCCGCCGCCAGCGCCGCCAAGAAGGCGAACGACGTGTCCGACGCCGTTGCGGAGGGCGTGATTCTCGCCCGCAACCTCGTCAACGAGCCGGCCAACGTGCTCGGCCCGGTCGAATTCGCCGAAAAGGCCAAGGCGCTCGAAAAGCTTGGCGTCGAGGTGGAAATTCTTACCGAACGCGAGATGAAGCGGCTCGGCATGGGCGCGCTGCTCGGCGTCGCGCAGGGCTCCGTGCGCCCGCCGCGCCTGGCCGTCATGCACTGGAAGGGTGGCAAGGAGAAGGACCGGCCGATCGCCTTCATCGGCAAGGGTGTGGTCTTCGATACGGGCGGCATTTCCATCAAGCCGGCCGCCGGCATGGAGGACATGAAGGGCGACATGGGCGGTGCCGCCGCCGTCATCGGCCTCATGCACACGCTCGCCGCCCGCAAGGCAAAGGCGAACGTCGTCGGCATCCTCGGCCTTGTGGAAAACATGCCTGATGGCAACGCCCAGCGCCCCGGCGACATCGTCAAGTCCATGTCCGGCCAGACGATCGAGATCATCAACACGGATGCCGAAGGCCGCCTCGTTTTGTGCGATGCGCTCTGGTACTGCAACGAGACCTTCAAGCCGCAGTTCATGATCAACCTCGCGACGCTGACCGGCGCGATCATGGTGGCGCTCGGTAGTCATCATGCCGGCCTGTTCTCCAACGACGACACGCTCGCCGCACGCCTCACCGCGGCCGGCCTCTCGACGAACGAGCGCCTGTGGCGCATGCCGCTCGGCCGCGAATACGACAAGATGATCGACAGCAAGTTCGCCGACATGAAGAACACCGGCGGCCGTTATGCCGGCTCGATCACCGCTGCGCAGTTCCTGCACCGTTTCGTCAAGGAAACGCCCTGGGCGCATCTCGACATCGCCGGCACCGCCATGGGCTCGCCGACCGACGAGATCAACCAGTCCTGGGGTTCCGGCTTCGGCGTGCGCCTGCTCGATGAGCTGGTGCGCGCGAATTACGAAAGCTGAGGAGCGGGTGAGCGAAGTCCTCTTCTACCACCTGACCGAATCGAAGCTCGAGGACGCGCTGCCGCCGCTCCTCGACAAGAGCCTCGAACGCGGCTGGCGCGTCGTCGTGCAGACCGGCGACGCGGAGCGCCGCGATGCGCTCGACACGCATCTGTGGACCTTCCGCGAGGACAGTTTCCTGCCGCACGGCACCGACGAGCAGGCGTTTCCCGCCGAGCAGCCGGTGCTGCTGACCATGACGGCCGACAATGCCAACGCCGCCACCGTGCGCTTCCTCGTCGCCGGCGCCGAACCGCCGCCGCTCGATCCTTACGACCGCGTCATCTTCATGTTCGATGGCTACGACCAGGCGGAAGTCGAGACCGCGCGCGAGCACTGGAAGCGCCTGAAGGGCGAGGGGCACCAGCTTACCTATTGGCAGCAGAACAGCGACGGGCGCTGGCAGAAGAAGGCCTAGCGCGCGGCAAGCGCTGTATCGTAGGCCTGCTGTGCTTCCAGCACCGAATCCATGTGCCGTTCCGCCCAATGGGCGATGGCCGCGACAGTGTCCTTCAGCGTCTCGCCGAGTGGCGTCAGCGCATATTCCACTGTGACCGGCACGCTCGTATAGACGGTGCGCGAGACGAGCCCGTCGCGCTCCAGCTTCTTCAATGTCTGCGACAAGGCCTTCTGCGAGATGCCCTTGATGTCGCGCCGGAGGTGGTTGAAGCGCTTCGGGCCGGCCTGCACCTGGTCGAGAATCAGCAGCGCCCACTTGTCCGCGAGGCGATCGAGCACCTGCCGTGTCGGGCAGTTTTCCTCATAGATATCATAGATATAAGCCATTCGATCGTGACCTCGCATGCGGCACCCGGTTTCCAGCAGGGAACTACCTGACGGCAAAGTGCCTCCTTACGCCGCTTTCCATTCTTCATTATGTATCATTTCGGAAGTTGGTTTCCAATGGATACTTAGGAGATGACAATGGCTGGAAAGATTCTGGTTCTCGGCGCGACCGGCAATGTCGGCACGCCCCTCGTCAAGGCGCTCGTCGCAAAGGGTGAAAAGGTGAAGGCGGCATCGCGCTCGGGCAAGGTGGTCGCGGGCACGGAGGGCGTCGCCTTCGATTATGCCGACAAGGCGACCTTCGGCCCCGCCTTCGAGGGCGTCGACCGGGCCTATGTGATGCTGCCGGCAGGCTATGTGAACATCACGGAGCTGCTGCTGCCGGTGATCGAGGCGGTTGCCGCGCGCAAGGTGAAGGTGGTGTTCCAGAGCGTGTTCGGCGTGGATGCGGATGACAGCATTCCCTATCGCCAGGTCGAGATCGCGCTGGAAAAATCGGGCACGCCCTATGTCATCCTGCGGCCGAACTGGTTTGCCAACAATTTCCAGACCTACTGGAAGGCCGGCATCGACCACGGCACGATCGCGGTGCCGGCGGGCGAGGGCAAGTCGAGTTTTGTGGATACCCGCGACATTGCCGCGAGCGCCGCCGCCGTGCTCACCACCACGCAGTTCGACGGCAAGGCGTTCAACCTGACAGGGCCGGAGGCCTACAGCTATGGGGAAGCGGCAAAAATCCTGTCGGAAGCCATCGGCAAGCCGGTCGCCTATGAGGCCGTGGATGACGCGACCTTCGTCGGCATCCTGACGGGCGCCGGCGTTCCGGCGGACTACGCCAATTTCCTCGCCGCGATCTTCTATCCGGTGCGACAGGGCTGGACGGCAGCGGTTTCCGATGCCGTCGAGGTCCTGACCGGCCAAGCGCCACGGTCCCTCGTCACCTATGCGCGCGACAACGCGGCCGCGCTGAAGGCGTGACGACGGTCCGAGGGCGGCGACCTGCCGCCCTCGACGCCTATCTTAGTCGTGAAACGCCTCGACGAATTTGCGGCGGCCGAGCATGAAGGCGTCGGCGACGTGGCGGAGCGGCGCGAGGTCGACGTCGGATTTTCCGGCCTTCACGATCTCCGCGAAGCGCTTGTAGAGCATCGGATATTCCTGCTCCGGCTCCTCGTGCACCAGCTTGCCGTCGATGGAGAGTTTCGCGCCGCCCTCGGACAGAACCATCTCGCCGGCTTCGGTCTGCGCGACGATGTCCCAGCTCTGCTTGCCGGTCTGGCGCCAGTCGAAGTCGGCCTTGAGGTCGAGGCCCTTGGCGTCGGAGAAGGTGATCGCGGCGGCGATCGGCGCGTCGCGGTTTTCCGGGAATTCCAGCGTGGCGGCGGTGATGAAGACCGGGCGCGGCAGGATATGGGTGACGATGGAGAGCGCGTTGATGCCCGGATCGAAGACGCCGAGGCCGCCGGCCTGCCAGATCCAGTCCTGGTTCGGATGCCAGTGGCGCACGTCTTCCTTCCAGATCACCTGCATCGAGCGGATCGTCGTGCCGGCAAGGAAGCTTTTTGCTGCCTCGACGGCCGGTGCGTAACGCGAATGCCAGCTGGCAAAGAGCGAAACGCCCTTGGCGGCGGCGAGTGTTTCGAGGTCGGCGACTTCGGAGAGCGTCGCGCCCGGGGGTTTTTCGAGGAAGACATGTTTGCCCGCCGAAAGCGCCTTTTCCGCCGCCTCGTAGCGATATTGCGGCGGCATGCAGAGCGAGACGGCGTCGATATCAGGCACGGCCGCCAGCATCGCGTCGATCGACTTGAAATTGTCGATGCCGTCGACCGTGCCGTGGCGGCTTGCAGCGGCGATCAGCTTGTAATCGCTGTTCTTGGCGACGGCCGGGAGATGCTGGTCGCGCACGATCTTGCCGACGCCGACGATTGCGAGATTGATCGGGGACATGGCTCCACCCTCATTTGTATGATGATTTGGCGCTGTTGTAGCAGAACCTCGGTTCGGGGCAAGAGTGCCTCCGCGTCGGTGCTTGCCTATCCTTTGTGCAACGCGGACAAACGGGCATTCGCCTTTCGTCTAATGCCCCGCCTCAGGCCGGGAAAACTGGGCCGCGGACTTGAAACGAGCCTTGAAATCGGCACTCTGGCTGTGCTTGGCACAACAGCAATAACACGCCAAGCGGGGAGGAGTTCTTATGAAGACGCTGCTGGTTTTCAGCCGGCTTATCGACACGATTACGGAAAACATCGGGAAAGCCGTTGGCTGGCTGATCCTGATCGCCGTGCTTGTCAGCGCCGGAAATGCCGTTATCCGGAAAATGTTCAATATGTCGTCAAACGCCTGGCTTGAGGCGCAATGGTATCTCTTCGGCGGGGCTTTCATGCTCGCCGCCGCCTATACGCTGTCGCAGAACGAGCACATCCGCATCGACGTCGTATACGGCAAGTTTTCGCGCCGGGTGCAGCACTGGATCGACCTTCTCGGCCATTGCCTGTTCCTGATGCCCTTCGTGCTGCTGATGGTCTATTTCCTCGTGCCCTACGTGCTGATGTCCTATCGCTCGGGTGAGGGCTCATCCAGTGCCGGCGGTTTGATCGTCTGGCCGGCCAAGGCGATCCTGCTTGCCGGCTTCGTGCTGCTCGCAGCCCAGGGCGTTTCGGAGATCATCAAGAAGATCGCCATCATGAGCGGTGACATGGAGGACCCGACGCCCTACGTGCCGACGCACGCGCCGCTCGATACCGCCGTGGCGGAGGAGAAGGGCGCATGATCGAATTCATCGCAGAAAACCTCGCGCCAATCATGTTCGTGTCGCTGATCGTGTTCCTGCTGCTGGGCTATCCGGTGGCGTTCTCGCTCGCGGCAAACGGCCTGCTCTTCTTCATCATCGGCGTGGAGCTTGCGCCGCTGTCTGATTCCATCAACCTCTCCTGGCCGCTGTTGAACGCCATGCCGGAACGGCTGTGGGGGGTGATGTCGAATGACACATTGCTCGCCATCCCCTTCTTTACCTTCATGGGGATCGTGCTCGAACGATCCGGCATGGCCGAAGACCTGCTCGACACGATCGGTCAGCTCTTTGGGCCGATCCGCGGCGGTCTCGCCTATGCGGTCATCTTCGTCGGCGCGCTGCTGGCGGCCACCACCGGCGTCGTCGCAGCCTCGGTCATCGCGATGGGCCTCATCTCTCTGCCCATCATGCTGCGCTACGGATATGACCGCCGCGTCGCCTCCGGCGTCATCGCGGCCTCTGGAACGCTCGCCCAGATCATCCCTCCGTCACTGGTCCTGATCGTTCTTGCCGACCAGCTCGGCCGTTCGGTTGGCGACATGTATGCCGGCGCGCTCATCCCGGGCCTCGTCCTGACCGGCCTCTACATGCTCTACATCCTGATCATGACCTTCGTGAAGCGGGATTCCATGCCGGCGCTGCCGCTGGAGGCGCGCTCGCTCGGCTCCGGCGTCACGTCGCTCATCATCGCGCTGGTCGTCGCGGCCGGCTTCGCCTATGCGGCGCACATCTATCTCTACCCGACGCAGGGTCCGAATGCCGATATCCTCGGCGCCACCTGCGGCGTTGCCTTCATCTATGTCGTCGCGCTCGTCGACAAGGGCATGAAGATCAACATGATGTCCCGGCTTGCCCAGCAAGTCATCATCGTGCTGATCCCGCCGCTCGCCCTAATCTTCCTCGTGCTCGGCACCATCTTCCTCGGCATTGCGACGCCGACTGAGGGCGGTGCCATGGGCGCGGTGGGTGCGCTGGTCATGGCAGCGGCCAAGGGGCGGCTCAGCATGGAGGTGATGCGTTCGGCACTCGCCGCCACGACGCGCCTCTCCGCCTTCGTGCTGTTCATCCTGATCGGTGCACGCGTCTTCTCGCTGACCTTCTATGGCGTGAACGGGCACCTCTGGGTCGAGCACCTTCTGGTCGCCATGCCGGGCGGCGAGACGGGCTTCCTCATCGCGGTGAACATCCTGGTCTTCTTCCTGGCGTTTTTCCTCGATTTCTTCGAGCTCGCCTTCATCATCGTGCCGCTGCTCGCACCCGCGGCCGACAAGCTCGGCATCGACCTCATCTGGTTCGGCGTGCTGCTCGGCATCAACATGCAGACGAGCTTCATGCACCCGCCCTTCGGCTTCGCTTTGTTCTACCTGCGGTCGGTTGCCGCCAAGGTGCCCTATCTCGACAAGGTCACAGGTAAGATGACCCAGCCGGTGACGACCGGGCAAATCTATTGGGGGGCGGTTCCCTTCGTCGGTATCCAGATCGTCATGGTGGCGCTCACCATCATGTTCCCGCAGATGGTCATGCACTACAAAGGCGAGGGAACGGGCGTCGATCCGTCGACAATCAAGATCGAGGTGCCTGGCTTCGGCGGTGGCCTCACATTGCCCGACAATGGCGGTGGCCTCGGCCTTCCGGGCGGCTTGCAGCTTCCTGCCGGCAATCCGCTGGAAGGCGGCGAACAGAAGCCGGCTGGTGAAGGGGAGCAGAAGCCCACCAACGACCTTTCAAGCCCGCCATCCTTCAACTGATTGTGTTGGGCCGGCATAGCCGGCCCTTTCCAAAGAAAAACCCCGGAGCATCGCTGCTCCGGGGTTTTTCATGTCCGGTTTTCGGTGGCGCTACAGCTTGTTGCTGCGCTGCTGGATCATCATGAACGTATCGTAGTTGTATTCGGCGATCTGGGCGTTGAGGTAATACTCGCCGCGGAAGGCCTTGATCGATTCCCAGATCTTCTTGAAGGTCGGGTTCGAAGCTTCCATCTCGGCATAGACCTCGTTGGACGCGTCGAAGCAGGCCGACAGGATTTCCTGGCTGAAGGGGCTGAGCTTCGCGCCGGCAGCGACGAGGCGCTTGATGGCGGTCGGGTTCAGGTAATCATACTTCTGCAGCATGTTGGCGTCGGTCGCCTGGCAGGCAGTGCGCAGCAGCGACTGGTAGGCCTTCGGCAGGCCGTCGAAGGCGGCCTTGTTGAAGAGGGCGTGAACCGTCGGGCCGCCTTCCCACCAACCGGGATAGTAGTAGTAGGGTGCGACCTTGTAGAAGCCGAGCTTCTCGTCGTCATAGGGGCCGACCCATTCGGCGGCGTCGATCGTGCCTTTTTCCAGCGACGGATAGATGTCGCCGCCGGCGATCTGTTGCGGCACGACGCCCAGCTTTTCGACGACCTTGCCGGCAAAGCCGCCGATGCGCATCTTGAGGCCGGAAAGGTCGGCGACGGTCTTGATCTCCTTGCGGAACCAGCCGCCCATCTGCACGCCGGTATTGCCGCCGGGGAAGCCGATCAGGCCCTGAGTGGCGAGGAACTCGTTGAACATGTCGATGCCGCCGCCATGGTATTGCCAGGCGTTCATGCCGCGCGCGTTGAGCGCGAAGGGAACGGCGGCACCCAGCGCCCAGACCGGGTCCTTGCCCCAGTAGTAGTAGGAAACCGTGTGCGCGGCCTCGACCGTGCCGGCGGATGCCGCGTCGGCGGCCTGCAGGCCGGGCACGATTTCACCGGCGGCGAAGACCTGGATCTGGAAATTGCCGTCTGTCGCTTCGGAAACGTATTTCGACAGCACTTCCGCGCCGCCATAGATCGTATCGAGCGATTTCGGGAACGAGGAAGCGAGACGCCAGTTGACCTTCGGGTTGCTCTGCGCCAGCGCCGGAGCGGCCAGCACGGTCGCAGCCGCGCCACCGATGCCGGCGACACCGGCCTTCTTGATGAATGAACGACGATCCATAGATTTCCTCCCAATAGCGGGCAGGGTTCCTCTTCCCCACCCTTGTGTCATCGCGCGGAAGCTAACCATGTCGGGTTTGGTGTTTCAAGTCGCAGGGAGAAAGAAGGGTGAATGGGACCCCTACGACTTTCGTCTTACGTGCAGCATTTTGCTATCTGCCTGTTTTTTGAGCGTTTCTTCCTTTTCCTGCATGGTTGACAGCCCTCTTTCCGGTTGAAAGATTGGCAGCAACGCGGCAGGGCGAAGGGCAGGGCATGGATATCCAGATTCGCAAGGCCTATCGCGACGAACTGGTCGACATTCTGGATTGGGCGGCCGCGGAGGGCTGGAACCCGGGGCTTGGCGACGCAGCGCCCTTCTGGGTGGCCGATCCCGAGGGTTATCTCGTCGCGGAGGCGGACAAGCGCATGGTGGGGGCGATTTCGCTCGTCCGCTATGGCGCGCATTACGCCTTCCTTGGCTTCTACATCGTGCACAAGGACGTGCGCGGGCAGGGGGTGGGGCTGCGCCTGTGGGAAGCCGCGATGGCGATGGCGGAAGACCGCGTAGTCGGCCTCGACGGCGTCGTCGCCCAGCAGGAGAACTACCGCAAGTCCGGCTTCGTCTATGCGCACGCCAATGTGCGCTATGGCGGCCGGGTGCAATGCACGGTGCCGAACGACCCGCGGCTGACGCCGGTCTCGCCCGTGCATGTGCCGCTGATCGCCGATTACGATGAACGGTTCAATCCCGCCCGCCGAGAGACCTTCCTTCGCGAATGGCTGAAGGAACAGGAGACGCGCCAGAGTTTCGCGCTGCTCCAGGGCACCAAGGTGTCCGGCTACGGCACGATCCGCGCCTGCCGCGAGGGCTTCAAGATCGGCCCGCTGTTCTCCGACACCGATGTCGGCGCCGACCTGCTGTTCCGCGCACTCGTCGCCAATGTCGGTGGCGGCCGGATCTTCCTCGATATCCCGGCGCCGAACACCGAGGCGAAGGCGCTCTGCGTGCGCCACGGCCTGTCGCCGGTCTTCGAGACGGCGCGCATGTATCGCGGAACGATGCCGGACCTGCCGCTCAACCGCATCTTCGGCGTCACGACATTCGAGCTTGGCTGACCTGTCTCAGCCGCCCGCCATGGCGAGCAGATCCGATCCGCCCATGCCTTTATGGCGCAGCGTCACGACGGAATAGCCCTCGGCCTTCAGCTGCGCGAGCAATGCCGGCAGCACGTCGGCGGTGCGTTTGTGGATGTCGTGCAGCAGGATGATGCCGCGGCCGCGCTTGCGCAGGCCCTCCATCGTGCGGCTCGCGACCGATGCCGGCGAGACTTTGAAATAGTCCTTCGAATCCACGTCCATATCCATGATGATCGTGCCGCGCCGCGAGACCGCGCTGCGCAGCGCCGACGTGTCCGACAGATAGGGGAAGCGGAAGAAATCCGGCTGGCGGGCGGTGGCACGCTGCACGGCCTTTTCGCCCTTGCGGATTTCCGCCATCGCCGCCTCGAAGGCGAGATAACGCAGGTTGGCATGGCGATAGGTATGGCTGCCGATCGTGTGGCCGCGGGAAACGACCTTGCGGGCGATGGCCGGATAAGCATCCGCCATCTGGCCGACCATCAGGAAGGTCGCCTTGACGCGATAGGCGTCGAGCGTGGTGAGGATCGCCTCCGTGCGGCCCGGCACCGGACCGTCGTCGAAGGTCAAAACGACCTCCTTGTGCCGCAGCTTCAGGTCGGCGAGCGAGGCGACGGCGAGCGTGCGCCCGGCAAGCCCCGTGCGCCCGGCCCAGCGGGCGGGCGACATCGGCACGGGATCATCCGCGTCGAGCACCTTCGCCTGCTTGGCCTCGACGAAGGCGGTCTCGGTGGAGGCGCGCGGTTTGGTCGTGTTGCACCCGGCAATCAGGGGCAGCAGCGCCAATGCGGCAAGAAGCAGGCGGCAACGCATGGGCGCACTCGGCAAGATGATGATCTTGCAAGCACTTTTGTCCGATCATGGTTAATGAAGCGTTGAGGCGGCGGGCGGAACGGGCTTATCCCGCCATCGCCTCCTCGTATTCGGCCGAAAGCTCCAGCCATTGCTCTTCGGCGTCGTGCAGCTTGTCGACCGCCATGGCGCGCAGCTTCGCTTTCTCGGCTGCCTTGGCCGGGCTCTTTTCGTAGAGCACCGGATCCGCAAGCTCCGCATCAAGAAGCTGAATCTGCTTCTGCAGCTTTGCCGTCAGGGATTCGATTTCATTGATCTTTTTCTTGAGCGGCGCGAACTGGGCGCGCCGGTCGGCATTCGCCTTGCGCTGGTCGGCCTTGTTCGCCTGCTCGCCGTTGCCGGCCGGTTTTTCCCTGTCGTCCTTCTTGCCGGACTGCACGATGAGGCTGCGATATTCCTCCATGTCGCCGTCGAAGGTTTTGACCGTGCCCTCGTTGACCAGCCACAGCCGGTCGACGGTCGCCTCGATCAGGTGGCGATCGTGCGAGATCAGGATGACGGCGCCTTCATAGTCGTTCAGCGCCTCGATCAGAGCGCGGCGGCTGTCGATGTCGAGATGGTTCGTCGGCTCGTCGAGGATCAGCAGGTTCGGCGCGTCGAAGGCGGCAAGGCCCATCAGCAGGCGCGCCTTCTCGCCACCGGACAGGTCCTTGGCGGCCGTCGACATCTTTTCCGTCGCAAGCCCCATCTGCGCCACGCGGGCGCGCACCTTGGCCTCCGTCGCCTCCGGCATCAGCCGGCGCACATGCTCGACCGGCGACTGGTCCGGAATGAGATCGTCCAACTGGTGCTGCGCGAAAAAGCCGATCTTGAGGCCCGGCGCGCGCTTAACCGCGCCAGATTCCGCCTCCAGCCGGCCGGCGATGAATTTCGCGAAGGTCGACTTGCCGTTGCCGTTCGAGCCGAGCAGGGCGATGCGGTCGTCATTGTCGATGCGCAGGTTGATCTGCTTTAGGATCGGTTGTCCCGGCGTATAGCCGACCGCCCCGCCTTCGATCGCGATGATCGGGGAGGCGGGCTGGCGCTCGGGCTCGGGGAAGGTGATCGGCTGCACATGCGTCTCGATCACGGCCGCGACCGTGCCCATGCGCTCCAGCGCCTTGACGCGGCTCTGCGCCTGCTTGGCCTTGGTGGCCTTGGCCTTGAAGCGGTCGATGAAGCTTTGCAGATGCTTTCGCGCGGCTTCGTTCTTCGCTTTCGCCTTCATCTGCAATTCGTCGTTCTCCGCCTTCTGCCGCTCGAACTGGTCGTAGGAGCCGCGATAGAAGGTGAGCTTCTGCTGGTCGAGATGCACGATGGCGTTGACGGCGGTGTTCAAGAGGTCGCGGTCATGGCTGATGATGATGACGGTGTGCGGATAACGCCGCACATAATCCTCCAGCCACAGCGTGCCTTCGAGGTCGAGATAGTTGGTCGGTTCGTCGAGCAGCAGCAGGTCCGGTTCGGAAAAGAGCACGGCCGCCAGCGCCACGCGCATGCGCCAGCCGCCGGAAAAGCTCTTGGCCGGCCGCTGCTGCGCCTCGTGGTTGAAGCCGAGGCCGGCAAGGATGCTCGCCGCGCGCGATTGCGCCGAATGCGCGCCGATATCGGTGAGCCGCGTTTGGATTTCGGCGATGCGGTGCGGATCGGTCGCCGTCTCCGCCTCCTTGAGCAGCGCGGCGCGCTCCTTGTCGGCGGCAAGCACGATCTCGATCAGCGCGTCGTCCGTGCCCGGCGCTTCCTGCGCCACCTGGCCGATGCGCGCGTTCTTCGGCAGCGAGATGCTGCCGGCCTCCGAGGCGAACTGGCCGGTGATGATGCGGAAAAGCGTGGACTTGCCGGTGCCGTTGCGACCGACGAGACCCACCTTCACGCCGCTCGGCAGCGAGAGGGACGCGTTTTCGATGAGGAGACGCCCGGCAATGCGGGCGGTGAGGCCGGAAATCGTGATCATTCCGGGTCTATAGGGCGGGGCGACCAGTCAAGGCAAGGGGGCAAGGCAAGGGGTGAGGCGCGCCTCTTCAGGCGGCCGACCCGGAACGATAGCCGCGGCCCGCCCGATCGGCCACTTCCGCGGAGTAGATACGCAGCGCAATGCCGGTTTCGGCGGCATAGGCGAGTGCCTGGTCGGCCTGCTCGTAGAGCATGGCCGGCGCGCTGGCCGAATCGCTGAGCGACACGCCGGCCGTCAGCGTCAGGAAGCCGGCCGGCAGCTCGCGGTCCATGAAGGGAAACGGCTTTTCCGCGACGCGAACGGCGATGCGGCGCGCGATGGTGACCGCGATCTCGCGGCTGACGTCGGACAAAAGCAGGCAGAACAGGTCCGGCCCGGTGCGCGCGACGAAATCGTCCTTCTTGACCGAGCGGCGGAAGATGGCGGCAAGCCGCTTCAGCGTCTTTTCCGCCGCCCCCGCCGGATGGCTCTCGGCAAACTCCTTGAGCTGCTCGACGCGGAACATCAGCAGCGCCGAGGTGCCTACTGCCTCGCCCTGGAAGACGCCCTTCATCCGGCCGAGCAGGGCGGCATGGTTGCCGAGGCCCGTCACCGGATCGTGCGTCAGCGCCTCGCGGCTGACGGAGAGGCCGGTGCGCAGCCCGTCGAGATGGGCTTGCAGATCGTCGATCTTCGTCGCCGCCGAGCGGTCCATGCCGAGGATGTCGCGCACCAGCGAGAGCAGGCGCACCGTGTCGCTGGAGAAATCCGAAATGCCGAGCACCGGATCGGCGCGCATGCGGTCGGCGATCTCCTGCAATTCGTGCAGTGCGACGGCGCGGTCGCGGCGGCTCGTTTCCGCGGTCTGGGAAATCTCCGCAAGCACGCGCACGGCTTCTCCCGCGGCCTGGCCTGCGGCCAGCACATTGTGGCTCGGTAAGGAGTGGCGTAGCGCGATCGAATCGAGCGCGGCCTGTTCCGGCGACTTGCCGAGGGCGGCGATCTCGCGCGCCACGCTCGCATTGCCGTTCAACGCCTCGAACAGCAGCTCATAGTTCCGCGGCAGGCCGGAAATGCCGAGATTGGCCATCACATGCGCGATGCGCGCCATGATCGGCGGCACGGCCGGCTGCTGGTCTTTCGGGGCGGGGGAGGCTTTGCTGGTCATGAAACGCCGTCGGCTGGGCGCCGCGGAAGCCGCCTGCGCCATAATGATGTCAGTCGGCGTAACTATCGGATTGCACGGTTAATTTTGCGTGTGCTGATGAAGAAATTCAACCGGACTTGACGAAACGCAAGCATCTCCCACGCCTCGTGCGGCCGCATCGCCCGATGCAGCCGCACGAAGGGTGTCGCGTGAATTCAGGCTGTTCGGCGGGCGAGCGGGATAACCCGCATCACCTGCCCGATGACGGTCGCGCGGGTCGGTTCCTTGGCGCGGGTCGTTCGGTTTTGCTGGAGGTCGCGCATTGCGGCGGCATAACCTTCCGCACGGGCGTCCTTCAGGGCCACCTCCAAGGTCTTCTCGATCACCGGATAGCATTCTTCCGGCAGGTAGGCATTGGGGGCGTCCGTGCCATAGACCCGTGCCATCTTGCAAAGCGTACTGCCGAGCAGGGCTGCCCACTCTTCGGTCGTTCTTGCCATTTTTCTTCCCTCTTCCAGGAGGGGAAAGTGCCCTCCTGGCACCCACCCCATGGCAGCGACTATCCCATCACCGATTGCCCGTGCCTGTCACCTGAGTGACAGGGCGGGGCTGCCCTCACAGTCGATGTAGAGCGCTCCCATACCGCACAACTGTATCACCACTATTGCAGGAACCGAAGATAGCACTCTCCCTAAAATTTATAGGAATTTCGAGCCCTCGGTCCTCACAAAATAAATCAGGTCCAGCGTAATACTTGAACCGCCCAAAGCCGTGAGCATCCCGTGGCATTGGCCTCTGTGGTGGGTCTGGTGGTTGAGCACGTATGGCAGGAAAATGTCAAGCACACAGCGGTACTTAGCGTTTTGTACTGGAGCGTAACGGGGGCCTACGGGACCGGTGGGGCAATAGGTTTACGCGCCAGTCACGCGCCACCTTATTCGCACCCCACGGAGTCAAGCGGCACTACAAATTTGTGCCTGATATCTAGTGCCCACTTCCGGTCGTATGTCATCGCGAAGGCGTGGGTTTGTCCACTGGTTAATTTGCAGGCTGTTACGGAAAGGGGGATTTCCTTCGCCAGCGCTTCTTGCTGGTAGGTGTGGGCAAAGGCCGCGCAGTTGCCGGAATCGCCCTCTGACAGGAGGCGCTTGTCCCATCCGGTGTAGTAGGCATAGGAGGCGCGACCATCCACAGCCTGCTTGATGGTTTCAAGTTCCACCGGCGCCGTCGCGCAGGCCATGAGGGGGAGGGCGAGTAAGCATCTCATTGGAAGAGACACAATTGCGCATTATCGTCCGGCGCCGGAATGTGAAAGAACGCGCGGGCCTTCCGGACGGTCTCGACGCCCTTCCAAAGGGGCGGGGTGGTAAATGGGTTGGGATACTTCCACCCGCCCCAGATTTTCAATCCGTTCGCCTGACATCCGTACCACGGCTTATCGAAGCTGTCGCCACCGCCGCCGTCTCCCGAAAGCTCCTGTTTGAGGGCCTCGATTATCTCGCCGTCGGACATCGGACGACTCGACCGCTCGGCCCACCGCTTCTCCGCCCCTGAGTAGGCACACGTTGCACGGCGGAAGCAGTAGTCCGCATCCGCGCCGGTTAGGTTGCCACGCTCCATCTTACTCACCCCAAGGGAAGACCGTGAAACTGCTGACAAGCTCATGCGTGCCGTCGTCGCGCTCAAGATGCTCCTGAACGACGATGCGGTGGCCGGTGACCTTTGCGAGACGTTTCGCCTCGCTGCGAGCTTCGCTCTCCTCCTCGATCCAGCGGTCGATGGCGCTGTCCGGCGTCTCGTATTCTGTGAGCTGGTCAGGCGAAATGTAAAAGGCGGCCTTCGCGTCGTCCTCGGCGTTCAGTGGGTTGCGCGGGTCGCTGTCGGCGAAGTCGGGGGAGAACATGTGGATTGCTTTCTTTGTAAAAGCATAATCACACATATACTTTAAGTTGTAAACAAAAAATATGTGTTATTTTAACGAGTGTGAGTTGATCTTAGCCAGCTCGCCCAGAAGGCGCTCTTTTTCCTTGTGCTTACTTTTTGTCAGACAGTTAGCGCAGATATTATACGCATTTCTTGCGCTACCTCCTATTCCAGACGACATCGTATTCTCAAAGTATCGCTCGTCGTCATACTCCTTGCCATACAACATGTAATCGTAGGGCCGCTCTTTGACGCGACGCTGGTTGGTCGGGCTAAATGAATAGCTATAAGTTCCATGCCCGCGAATGATGTAAAATTTTACCCAAAATTTGCTGGTCTTCTTCGAGATAATCCGATGGGCGACCAAAATCTGGCCCAAGATAAATAAATTCTTTTCGTCTGCTGTCAGGAGATTGGTTGCCACTTTCCAATGCGCCACTAACATCCCTGCTGGTCCGGGCAAATCGACTCTGAAGTACTCGCTGTCCTTATAGCTAGCGCGTATGGTGTCTTCGTTGACCTGAGGGGCAGGAAAAAATGATCTGATTAGTTCTAGCACTCCAGCCTCCATGCAGGAAAATTAAACTTTATAACGAGTAAAATGCTTTGCAAGTGCCAAAGGCGAGGAAATCCACAATTTACAACCCTTAATTACTCGGAGGGGTCGCCAGTGCAGAATCTGGCGTCTCAAATTTGGCACCACGGTTCTGCGCGCATTACACCCAAATAGGGCGGAAGCGGGCGGGTGCGAAGCACGGGTGGAAAATACCCCCCCTTGCGGGGGCTTACAGTGCTTTCAAAGGGGGAAACATGAAGACGGTCATGTGATAGGCCGCCACCATCCCTTCAATCGCTGCGCGCTGGTTGGCGTTCGGCGTTTCCACGTCAGGCTCCACAACCATCTGGAAAATGCTGATGGGGTCGTAGGGAGGAGGCGGGCTCATCGTGAACACGTTGCCCTCGACATCCACGTAGAAGTCATACAGCGCCGGAATATTCGTGCCGTTGAGGTAGATCTCCAGATGCATGGGATGCTCCATGAAAAAGCCTCCGACACATTCGCGTGCCGGAGGCTAAGCCACTCAAGGCGGGGAGGGTGACGCCGAGCGGCAATCATTTAGGTGACGTCAACGAAATGGTCGGCAACCATTTACGAGCGTCCGGCCGCTCGGCAGGTTTAGGCGACTTTCCTGCTGCCTAGATGCGGATGCCTCCTTTCTTCACTTGCTGGGCGGGTCAAAGGCCTGCCAACCGATGCAACGGCACGCGGCCGTCTCGCAGGACCCGCAGGGCTTGCGGAAGTCTTGTGCGCGTTTCGCCGTCATGGGTGCCGGCATGTTGGGCAACTCCGGCTGGTCATCAGTCATAGGGTATCGCTGCGGACGCTCGCGCGCCCGCGTTTCGGGGGAAAGTTTCATTGGGATGGCTCCTGCGATGTTGCTCGCAGGACTGATGATGCGCGGATACGTTGAATCCGGCAACCGATTTAACGTGGCGTAACGATGGGCTTAGTGCTAGCCGAAGAAAGTCGAGTATTCGCCTAACATGGCAAGTGAGCCTTTTTCGCTCACATAGGCTTCAACCTCTCCAGTGGGGTGAAGTTCATATCGCAGACGATTGATTATGTTCGTCTGGTTGGGCTTACTCATTTCAAATAGTCCGACAATCGCTTTCTTGGGAGCCGAAACCTGCCGATTTTGCAGGAACTCCCAGTTTGACGTTCCAAATGAAAAGCCGGTGAACACCACAAGTTCGGCCGCCGCGAGCGCTTCTTCAATCCTCTGCTGGGTGTCATCTTCGGCCAATCGCTCGGTAAACGTCCTGATTTCGTTGCCGAGGGACAGAAGGTGGCCATGCGATGCCTTTCCGCCGAACTCGATGTCCACCCCATTGCCACCCTGCCATTGGAGTTTTCCAACCCTTCCGTAGACGTGGATGATGTTGATGGAATTGACGATTTCCTTAGCGGCTCCATTCGAAATTCCAAGGTACGATGTCAGGTGACCTACAAGGTAGAATTCAATGCACCGGTCATAATTGAATGTGACGATTGTGACGTTGTCGAAGGCGTTTGCCGCGTCTTCCGCCAGAATTCCCGTAAGGGCCATCGTGCAAAAGCGTGAGAGCCAAGTTGCTGTAGTGTCGCGGCGGCGATTGTAGACAAGATAATCGTCCGAGCCCCGCGGAGGCGGAGCAACGTGGCTGCCCCTCTCGGCATCAAGAATGCAGGCGGCAATGGCCACCTTTCCGACCTTGACCAGTTTCTCGTTTCTGGAGTGCGTGTGCAGGAAATTGTCGATCGACTCGGCAATCGGCATGTTCGAGGCGATGAATTCCTTGATGCGATTGTATTCGGAGAAATCGTGCTGGTTGCCGATTGAGAACACCGGTGCCAGCGCATGGATCATCGCTTCGTCGTTGGACTGGAGCTTTTTGGCTATTTTCTCCTTCAACTCGTATCCGAGCGGCATGTTGTACTCGACGCCGGCACCGGCACCGATGACGAAAACGGTTGGTTTGCTGAACATGGCAACTCCGCAAGCAGGAGGGCGCATTTTACTTCAGCGCCAGCCAGCTCCTAACTTTTAGTTGTAACAATCCACAGCCTGAATCTGCACGGGAGAGATAGGATGAGGCGCCGCCTCGTGCGTCTTTAAAGCTGATGACGCGGTCTGGAATGGTATACCTCAACGTGTATAACAGGGCAGATGGATGCCTACGGGTCGGGAGGGATGAGTGGCCAAGAAGCAAGATAGGAAGCAATGCTTTGTCGTCGGCCCGATTGGCGATGACGACAGCGAGGACCGGATTCACGCGGACTGGCTGCTTGAGGAAATCATCCTGCCCGTCTTTCAGGAGCATTACACTGATTTCGACGTCACCCGCGCCGATAAGGTGTCCAACCCGGGACTAATCACCTCACAGGTCATCACGGCGTTGCTGGAAGCGGATTTGGTGATTGCCGACCTGACCACGCTGAACCCAAATGCGTTCTACGAGGTCGGTATCCGACACGTTTTGCAGAAGCCGATTATCCACATGCACCTTGAAGGGCAGCGGATACCGTTCGATGTCGCGCCTTTCCGCTCGATAAAGTTCTCACGCCGGAGGCCTGTAGACATCCGGGCGGCACGCGAAACTTTGCTCTCCTTCGTCAGGGAAGCGCTCGACCCCGAGCACCAGGTGGATAATCCCGTAACTTTCGCAAGAGGGCGTGTCGAGTTTGATAAGCACGCGACGCCCTCTGAAAAAGTTGTTCAGGAGCAACTGGAGGCCGTTCTAAATCGGATTTCGGCGTTGGAAAGAAGTAGTTTCGCGTCGAAAAACCGGACTTTAATAATTGATGCGTTGATGCGGAAAGCGCCAAGCCACGATGATGTAATTCTGCGCTTGCAAGTATCAGCAACCTCAACCCAGTCAACCCGGCAACTCTATGACGACGTTGAATCCGTCGCTGCGGCCTGCTTCACAGCTCAAACGGTGAGCTTTGCTAACCAGATGGAAAGCTTTGTGGAAGTCAACGTGACTGACACTTTGGAAAACCGGCACGGGGCCCAGACTTTTGCCGATATTCTCAGAACAAAGGGATATAGCGTAAAATCTCAGCTGCCTCCTCGCGAGGGCAGTCTCTTCTAACCAAGGCCGCATCACAGCCGCTAATTCGCGAGGCTGGGGATAACTTTTAGTTGCGGCAATCCACTACCTGCCTCAGCATCATGGCAAGGGGTGCGGCCCCAGACCCGCATCCCCGCCTGTCTTACGCGTCTGGGAGGCAAAACAACGAAAGTTCTGGGATGTGGAAAAACCATCCTATTACGCGGTCATACCCGCACCGGTGCGCTACTCGAATGTGAGCGCCAACGCCAAGCTCCTGTTTGGCGAAATTACCTGTCTCTGTGAAACCGAGGGCTTCTGCTGGGCCTCCAACGGCTATCTTGCCAAGCTCTATGATGCGGGCGAGCGCACTGTCTCGCGCTGGCTGACCGAGCTCGAAAAAGCGGGTTTCATCCGCATTGAACCTGCCGTCAACCAACATGGCCAGCGTCGTATCTTCATCGCATCTGCCCTGCCAAAAGTGGCCAGCCAAAAATGGCAGGCCAAAAATGGCGAGCATAATAATACAAGTGAAGAGAATACTACGAGTAAGGTAATACCCCCCAAAGCCCCCAAGGGGGCGGAGCCGGTTAACGGCGACTTTGACGACTTCTGGCAGGCCTACCCCAAAAAGGTTGGCAAGCCGGTGGCCCTCCGTGCTTTTGAGAAGGCTCTCAAGGGGGCGGGCGCCGCGCATATAATCGCTGGTGTGGAGCGCTGGAAGCAAAGCGAAGATTGGCAGAAGGATGGTGGCCGCTTTGTCCCGCATCCGTCAACGTTCCTCAATCAGCAGCGTTATAATGACTTGCCGCGTTCTATGGCGGGTCCAAAAACCGAACTTGAGCGCCGAAACGAGGAGTTTTGGAACGACTTCATCGGCAATAGAACCAATCAAAAGCAACTCGTATGAACAAGACCCAGGCCATTTTCGCCACCCTGACGGCCCGTTACGGCAAACCACAAACCAAGGAAGGGCAGGAGATAAAGGCGATAGCTCTTAGCTTCGAAAGTGCCTTGAGCCCATACGCCGCCGCCGACCTATCGGCAGCCTGCCAGCAATGGATGGCGTCAACGAAATACCCACGCTGGCCGGAGCCTGCCGAGGTTCTGGAAATCCTCCGGAGCTTTGGTGCCAAGCCGGAGGCGAGGGGGAGGATTGAGATGTCTCCGCGTACGCGAGACGCCGCCAATAGCGCGTCCATTTGGTATCAGCAGCTTGTTGCCAGCCCCTTGCCGCAAGGTGCATGGCCAAGCTCATGGCAGGATGTGCTCTCGGACGTGATTGGCGCCAATAAGGCGGAGTATCGCGGCCGGAGCTTTGCATGGCTTCTCACCCACGCATGGCTGCAAGGCGAAATTCCCAACGGCTTTGACCATAAGGCCAAGGAATACTTCGCCCGTATGCGTGAACGGCAAGAGCGATATGCCGCCTCTGTAAGGCAGCACGGCGCCCTTGCTGTTCATGAGGATCATCTCCCGAGCGGAGTTTAGAATTTCCAGCTGCGGCGAGGGTCGCTAGCGTCCTTGTATTCTTTTAGCTCAGCAAGCCTCTGTTCCTCTTCAATGCGAGCGGCTTCCGCCTCTGCCGCTGCTTGTGCCGCAGCAGCTGCATCCGCATCTTCCTGATCCTTTTTCAGCTGTGCGAGCCGGATACGCTCTTTCTCCGCAGCCTCTTCTGCCTGTCTGGCAATTTCTGCGGCCTTGAACGCCTCAATCTCCGTCTGTCGCGTATTCGCAAACGTGAAAGAGTAGGCATGGCGCCGTTCGGTAACAGCATTTCTGTCTGCAAGGCGTCGCGCGCCCTCACCCCGGCAGTCTCGCAGTTGGCAGAAATCCTCATAGACCTGACTAGAGGCTGCTTGGGTCCTGCGATAGAGTTCAGCGCCTATCTCGGCGAACGCGCCGCCAGCAATGAGCGTTGCGGCGCCAGCGATGACAAGACGGCTCGTGGAAAGGCCAATGGGCGAATTGAATTGGTTCATGCTCGTTCCCCTCACTCGGAATAAACATCATGCGCTGCTGATATTGTAATCCTTCGGCCGTCGCGCCAGTGGTTAACAAAAATTTAATCTGCCACCACATCGGGCTCACCTCTAAAGCGGCCATGCAGCTTAAATCGCTGTGGACTCATCGCCTGTCAGGTTGACTCGCGTAGAACAAAATGGGAACAAAAACCCCGCAGCAACAGGGTGCTCCCATGAGCAATCGCAAGGGCGAACTCACATCAGCGGGCGTTGACCGCGGCTGGCCGCATCAGGTGGCCATTCGCGGCGAGCTGTGCCTTGGCAAGCTAGGGGTGGCGCAAGCCGACTTCTGCAAGGGCCTTTCCCTGTGCGTCCGGGGTCACCGCGTCTTCTGGAATGACGAGTGGTACAATGTGAAATGCTTCTCAATCCGTGAGGACGCGCAGGCCTTTATGAACCACTTCGGTGGTGAGTGGTTCGACCCGCGGGAGAAGGGGCGGGGCTCCGAGTGGTTCAAGTGGTACAAGGGGACTATGCAGAGGCGATAGTCAGGCCGTTTTCCTGAAGCCGGAAAAAGCCCATGCCATCAAAAGGCCAAACGCGAACAATGCCATCGGCGGAACAATCGCTACAAGGGCCGCCTTTTTGGTGAAAAAGAGGGGATCGCGGTCCTCATGTATGGTCCAGCCCAACGATGCGTAGAGCTTCGACTCCAGAGCATTGTGATCTAAATCGGAATACTCGGGCCAGAGTTGGCGGAAACGGGCGTAGTCATACCAACATGCGCCGCCGATGTTGCGGTAACGATTCCAAGGCTCTTGCGCGTCCTTTTTGGCGTAATCCTTGCCTATAGTGCCCCGTGCGTCCTCGCATTTCACAGGGAGGGAAGCCAATGCACTAGTTTCCCACCACGGATCGGCAATCCATGCGCGGTCGTTTTGAACGTCTTCCCAGCTCATGACTATAACAAACCCGGCCCACAACAGGCTGAGGACCACCCATAGCCTGAAGATCCCCCGCGCGATGTTCATGACTTCCCCCGAAAACTCGTGCCCCTCCCGTTGAAATAGCGTATTCTGCCATCAGACATCAACCAACGACTGCACCGGCAATCGCTTCGTTCTCTGCCCTCCTGCCTTTCCCTCCATCGGTGAACAACCTGTTCCTCAACGTCTCGCGTGGCGGGCGGGTCAAAACCGCCAAATACCGCTCATGGGAAAAAGAGGCCGATGCCGCCAAGCCCTCCGGCATCGTGAAGCTGCGTGGGGACGTCGTAGCCGTTTATACGTTCGGCAGACCGGACAAGCGGCGCCGTGATGTTGCCAACCTCGAAAAGGCGGCCTCCGACACGATGACGCGCTGGGGAGTGCTGGAGGATGACAGTCAGATAGTCGATATCCGACTGCGCTGGAGTGGTATGGGCGAGTTGGGTGCAGGCCAGTGTCGGGTAGAGCTTATGGAAGCTGTCGGAGTGCTTTAGGCACCCCCCGCCATTTCCTGTAATATTCCCGTTGATATCGCCTGAGCTTCTCGCGTTTCTCTTCTGAGGAACTCAATTCGCGGGGAGTTTTGATCGATGCGGCGAGTGTTCCACCATATGTATGGCCACGCCGGTACTCTATCGGCCCCGGATTTAGGGCCTGAAAACAGAGGGCCTCGCGCTTCAACTCCAGATGCTTTCCAGCCATAAACGTCCGTTCAACCTCGGTCAGCTGCTTAAAGCCTCGTATCAGTTCCATCAGGGGTATTCTTCTTTTGTTGCTGTAAAGCGCGGGCGTAAGCGGCCTGCGCGTCCTTCTCCCGAGCATCGGCAGCGTTTAATTCGCGCCTAAGTGGGGAATTCCTGTTGGCCTCCATGAACGCGCGGTACGCTTCCGTACGGGCGTTCTCGGCCGCAATCCACGTGTCCCGTAGCTGTTGCAGCTGGGCATCGTCATGAAGGGGTGGGGTGTCGGTCATGCGGCGGCGCCGTACCGCGCATATTTGTAGTCGTCCGGCATCGGAAGCGTGACCTCCAGCTCGGCGGCCAAGGCCTCAATCGCCTCCATGAAGCGGGACATGCCATCCACGTCTAGGTCCGTCGTGCTGCGCGGCATGATGAGTGCCTGTCCGGCAACCACCTTCTTCTCGACGCCAAGCACGCGGATTTTCATCTGCTCGTGCACGTCCTCCGGCTCGCAGTCGAGATGGTCGGCAAGGGTGCCGTACCACATCCACATCGTCCGGTTTTGCGCCTGACTACGGTTGCGCTTGTAGGGCTTGATTTCCACGCACTGGACGGGAGACGAGGAGAGGCGGGCGACGATTTCCGCCACCTGCCTCCTCTTCTCTTTGCTGTCGATGATGTACAGCATAGCCGTTAGAACGGGATTTCGTCGTCAAACGGCTTTTCATCCATCGCAGCCTTGGCCACAGGGGTAGGAGTGCCGGTGGCCGCTGCATACTCCGGCGATAGGGCGATCTTGTCCCGCAACCATTGGCCAAGCCCCTTATAGATCTCGGCGCTGAAATCAGTCAGCTCGAAATAAGTAAGCTCGTTGACCGGTATCTTCGGCTCCTGACCGGCAGGCCATTTCTTGGCGGATTTGACCTTTGCCTTAGTCCCACCGGACTGCTTGGCCTTGTGCTCGATGTCGAGGAGGCAAGGCTTGTTCAGGAGATTGGCGATGTCGAAGCCCTCAAGCTCCTCCTCGGTAAAAGGACGGCCCCGCCAGCCTTCAAGAATGCTGCGAAGGTTCGCGCGCTCGTTCAGGCTCAAGGTGTAGATTTCAGAGACCAAGAAGGGCTCGCCGTTCGACATGAAGCCGCTGGCGCCGCCGCCGAGGATGTCTGCGCCTTGCAGCTCCCATGCAATGCGCACTTGGCGGGATTTGGTCGTTTCGCCTTGGTATTCGTTGGTCTGGGTGCCTAAGTCGATGACTTGGACGCATACGGCATGAAAGATGCCGGCGGGCGGCTGTTCAAAGTTTCCGCCGTTATTGCTTGCTATTAATCCCATTTTCCTCGCTTTCGTTATTCAGTTTCAGTTTTGATGGTGTGTGTGGTTACGCTGTAACCTGCTTCTTCAGCTATGCGGATAGCGCGCGTTACGCGCTCCGCATTGCACTTTTCGGTCTGGATGCCGGAGAGCGGATAGCTCCCAGCAAATATATGCTCTTCATAGTCGCGCGAAGCACGGCTCATTCTTCGTTTCTCCTTTGTTGGGTGGAAGCATCATCCCCCAGCGCAAAAGATATGTCTGCAAAAAATTACATATAAAATATGTTTACAACCCAAAATATACGTGTCAGCGTTCTCCCATAACAAAGGAGAGCAACACAATGACTACATATAATCCTGTCCATCCGCTCACGTTGCTGGATAAAGCGTCAGATTTTTACTGGAGCAACCGCATGACCGTGCACGCCGGAATCGTCGGCTTTGCATTCGGCGCCGTCATGGCCGCCGCATGGTTGGCCAGCCTGTAACCCTAAGAGAAAGCGAGGAACGTGAAATTCAACATTATGCACCGGTTCAATGGGTCGGTGGTTTTTGAGGCAGAAATCCAATGCGACGATGGCGCCTCGTACGGCGTGAAGCTCGGCCTGGCCGTCAAGGCGGCGCTCGCGTCGAAGGCGGACCTGTCGTGGGCGAACCTGTCGGAGGCGAACCTTCGCATCATCAAGCACGACATATGGGGCATCATCGCCCATGCCATTCCCGAGGTCCCCGCGCTGCGCACGGCCCTCATCGAGGGCAGGGTAGACGGATCGACTTACTCCGGCCCTTGCGCATGTCTTTGCGGAACGATTGCGAAGACGCGCGGCGTATCCCCGTTCACCATGGCGGACATCAAGACCGATTCCGGCTCTCCGGCCGAGCGGTTCTTTCTTGCCATCCGCAAGGGCGACACGCCCGAGACCAGCCAGCCTGCCAAACTCGCCCTGCAATGGATTGACGAGTTCATGGCGCTTATCGGCAAAGGGGAGGCAGCGTAATGGCTCGCTCTACAAAGCCCATCGAACTGCCCGGCTGCGCTCCGCTCCCGCTGCGATATAAGGAAGTGCCGTTCACCAACGGCGACGGCGCTGCCCTTGGTAAATGTGCGACATGCGCGGGCACCGGTACCATCTGCTCCGCCCAAAAGGTTGAGCATGGCGGTCCGGCGAGCCCCCCCATACGGTATACAAAGATTTCACCGGCGCGGAGGCGAAGAAGCACCAGAAGCAAGGTTGGTCCGTAACCTCGCGCGCGTGCCCGTTCTGCAAGGGTGCCGGCCTGCTGGTGGAGGGCGGTAAGTGATGAAACTCCCCTTTATGGTCTCCCTCCAGACCTTCCTCGGCCTCACTCCGCCCAACGAACCCACGGTCTCGCAAACCGGCGTGCAGGCCCGTGCCATCCGTCACCTTGTCGCCAACGGCAGCATCACCGTGCGGGACATCCTGAACATGCGGACAAACGACGCATACAAGATGATCTTCCGTCTGCGTGCCATGGGAGTTCTGTATCCCCTCGGGCACCCCAAAAGCGAGAAGCTGGTGGATAACAAGTCCGGTCACGGCAAACACAAGGTCTACAAGTGGACCAACAAGCTGCCGGCCAACTGGGAAAAGCCCAAGACCGAGCGGCGCACACGCCAGCGCGGCTGCAAATAATCAACGAAAGACCATCATGTGAAAACCACCAAACTCGAATGCGTGACCCGCGAGGATTACCTTGCGGCTATCGCCAAGCGCATTGAGGAGGCGCATGCCACAACTTCAACCGGCAACCGGCGAGGAGGGCACCGTGACACGGCTGAAATGTACGGGATTTATGCCCAACAGCTGGCCGGTGTGATGTCGGGCCGAAGCTCTCCGCCTCCCAAAATGCTGGAGCACGACGGATTGAAGCCGGTCACGGTCTACGTCCGCAAAGACAAAACCCAAGGGAAGTAACGGATGTGGATATTTATGACGAGAGCGGGGTTATTGTCGCGCGGTCGGCGCATCCGGTTGAGTGCGAGGCCATGCACGTTACGCCGGAACGGATTGAGCTTCTGCCATGCCCACCAACCGGAAAATACGGGGTGACTGTACCGCTTTCGTCGGACGGTAGTTACTCGATCGTCACTTTGAGCGTAGAGCGGCAATAGTTTTCAATATCGATCCGGAGTTGAGAATCGCCTCCACGATCGCTCTCGCTTGCTTGCGAAATGTACCCCTCAACAATGTGGAAGCTCTTGTTTGTGCGGTTTACAACCGCAACCGGAAGGTGGCGTTGAGCCCCTAAAAACTCGAATGCGCACATTACTACGTACAGTGCGTCGCCGTTATCTGCGAAGTCAAATATGCTCTGAAAGCTTAGATCGAACTTATCGAAACTCACAAGGCTTTGTAACCTAAGCTCTGTTCCTTCGAAAAAGATCGATCCATTGTAATTGGGTCGGCGATACCGCGATGGTTGGCCCGCTACAGTGCAAACAATATTAGTGAGGTTGTGGCGAATGACGGGCTGCGGCGGTCGTGCTGCCGGTTGTGCGGTAAATGAACGATCAGGAACGGATTGCGAAAAGAAGCTCTTGATAAAATCAAACATCTTTGGCGTCCCCTTTACTCATGATCGTATGGAGAGTGACCGCACCTGCCGCATCCCGCGCCTGTATGACCCTTGTATCCTCCACAGCCGCATAACATGCAGCGCCCCATACCTCGGGCTATATTTGTAGTTTCTTCGCAGCTGTATGGAGGTGATTTTTCTTCGACTGGCGCCTGTTTCATTTTTCGCCCCTGTTGTTTATGAAGCAGACATTAGCAAATGCAATTTAAAATGGAAGTATGGTAGCGGAGTATTTTTTTAAGCGCCCACCTGTCCTTTGCCAAGCCATGTAGCGCTCTCTCTCTGCCGAGAAGAGATTGAGGCTGCTGTGAAGCCGCCTATGACAACCCATCATTGTATTATCCCCGACGAATAGCGAGAGTGGTGCAGTGCATTGATTCGGGGAACGACATGCGGAAACTTGGGTGCGCACCTTGGCGGGCGTTTAATCGTCTGATCGACCCTAGGAATCAGCGTTCGCGGGTCACACTGTTCTGGCTTTTCGTGATAGCGGCGGCGCTGGTCGTCATCGTCTTTGTCCTTGGCATTTACCTGCATCCGAAAGATACAGACGTAGGAACGCTTGGCGATTTCGTGGGCGGCATCCTGAATCCCCTGCTTACCTTCCTCACCTTCATGGGTTTGCTTATAACGATTGTGCTCCAGCAACAGGAGCTAGCGGACACGCGCCTGGAGCTTAAACGCTCGGCCGCCGCGCTGGAGGGGCAATTGTCTGCTCTGGCCGTCCAAAACTTCGAATCTACTTTTTTCCAGATGCTGGCGCTTCACAACACCATCGTGAACTCGATGGACATCCAGCTCGCGAACGGGAACCTAATGCGGGGGCGTGACTGCTTTCGCCATTTTTATAAGCAGCTGGACGAAAACTATCAAAGGACCAGTGTCACCAGAACGGAGCATGACAGGATAGTTACTGCGCACCAAATATTCTGGAAAGATTGCAGCCAAGACCTCGGTCATTATTACAGGTACCTTTATAATATTGTTAGGCTAATAGATGAGAGTCAGGTCGATAAAATCCGTTATATTCGGATTTTGAGGGCGCAGATATCTGACTTTGAGCTGCTTCTCATGTTCTATAATGGATTGACTGACCAAGGGGCAAAATTCAAGGTATACATGGAAAAGTATGCGCTCTTTGATAACTTGCCTCCGGGCAAATTATTAGAGACCTCGCATCGAAATTTATATGACGGTCAGGCCTTCAATGAAGAGGCATCTGTCCTAAAGGCTGCTAAAGAGTTGCACGATCAAATATTCAGCTCGTTAAACGCTGACACAGTTAAGCAGCTAACGAAACTTCTGAAAATTAAACTTGCGGGAATTTGATTGGCGTCGGAGTGCCAGCACTCCTGCCTCGTGGCGAACGGCGGGTGGCAAGTGTCAATATCCTTCGCGGGGAACCATCGAAGATGGGCGGAAGGGTATTGATGCGCGCGAGGGCGGAGCCCTGTGATTTATTCGTTGGTTTACTTCTCCCTTTCGACCGATTGAAAACGCATAGCAGGTCCTATCTATTTTCATTAGTGCGAAAATAAAATCAAAGCATAATCGCAACAAATTTCGTTGAATGGAGGCGATTGTGTGGGAAGAGCTATATCGTAACTTCGGGCTTTATGTTGTTTTTTTGGCAATCGCTTTAGCGATGCTGATCTCGAATTATGTTATTTATCGGTTTCGGTCGCAGCTTTCGAGGCAGATCGGACGCGAACGAACAATATACGATTTGCATAAAGAATTTAATGGCGAGGCAATGACACGTCTAAGGAACAAAGCAAATCGCGTAGCTGATAAGCATGTCCTTGAAGACATAGATACAGTTCTAAAAGAGGCTCGCAAAAATAATGATGAGGATGAGGTATTACCTTTGCTCGTTGTGATGCGGTTCTTTCAAAGGATGTCGGCGGTTGTGCGGCGTGGATCTGTCCCAAGAGAGCTCGTTACGCCCTATTTCGGTCCAACATTTGTTTGGTGGTGGAAAGTGTACTTTGAGGAATCTTTTAAAACGTGGGAACCGGCATATCGGGAGTTGCGGAAGCTATATGAGTGGTTGGAGAAAGACAGCATTGAAGATAGATTGAGCAGCAGGTTGCACCCAAACAAGGCGGCTCAAAGGTTGTATGAATGGAAGAAGTGGAATCAAGACGCATTGGATTATCGAAATGCACGCATTGAAGAGCGAAGAGCATTACTGTCAAAGGTGTCGGAAAGTGCTGCTGAGACCAAAAAGGACAACCTATCTATTGAAGATGGAAGTCATGACGGTTCAAAAATACTGCATAGCGTATTGGAGCATCCTAAAGATGTGACTTGATGTCGTACGTGTTATGCATGAAAGTGGGGGTTAGTTGGGGAAAGATATGTCTATTGAGGAAATGCCGAGCCCTTGGACGGGCCAAGTGCCTAAAAGCTTGAGTACATTGAGGACGTCGAAGCGTTTTGCCGCGAGGGCGGAGCCTTAGGGCATTTCTCGTCGTATGGTTCTGACATCTTCTTCGAGCGATTTAATTTTCTCGGCTTGCCTATCCACCACCTTGAGAATCTCACACAGCATGAACGTGGTATCTTCCACAGGGCTCGCGTCGAAATTAAACGCTCCCGTTCGACAAATCTTATCTACTTGAGACTGTAAAAATTCGTGTCGGGTGTCCAAATCGAAGTCATATGCGTTAGCGGGTGACTGAGCTGCAATCGCGGCTAGGAACGTTGCGATGAACATGGTTGAAGCGTGACTTTTCATGGCCCGGCCTTGCGCTGAAAGTGGATTAAGGAAATCAGTTATCAGAATAGTTGCAAACAACCCATAGCTGCGCCATCATTATCCCGTGAAGAAGTGTCCCGACGAACAGAACGCAGGCGTCTCCTACGGATCATGCAGCTGATGCGCGGGTGACCGCACGCAAAAAATGATTCCCCAGTGGTGAGACAGTGAACCCGTACACACTGTTCTTCTGATCATGGATATAGGTTTGCTGTAGAAGGTTCAGAGCGACGAGATGCTGGCAGTACAGGTCAAAGTTCTGTGAAAAATCTAGGTATTCGCGCTCGATACCCTGGGTGATATTTAGCCAATCATTGAACACAAATCGGCCCGTTTTGTCGCCCTTCAGCTGAGCAAAAATCTTACCCTCTTCACCTTCTTTGCCAAACAAAGACATGAGAAGTCGAGCCTCATCGGGCGCGAGCTGCCTGATAATGGATGGGAAAGCAGGGTGAGCGAGATTTGCCGCCTCGGTGTCCATGCTGTTGCTCAGAAGATTCGAGTACATCTCCCATATGTCACCGCTTTCATCCTCGTACTTGATTCCTTCAAGGACGGGTCCAAGGACTTGGGGAGGCGGCGGAATACGCTGCGGCTGGGGCACAGCCTCAACGGATTTTTTTAGGAAGGCAGAGAACTTATCCTGAAGTACCGCGGCGATCTGTAGAGGAAAAAGGATCAGCCTAACCGTCTTGGCGATATCCTCGATCAGTTTGCCGGTCTGCTTCATACCGGGGGCGAGGGCGTCGTCGTATGCTTCCTTGACGGGGAGTTGGTCAACGAGCTCCTTGACGATCTTCGCTGCTGTGTCTTCGCTCATGGGGGGGGCTCGTTTGAATTTGGATGGGCGATGTCATATATTGCGAAAGTCGGCCCCGCCGATTGGGCGAGACCGACCGTGATGACGGCTTACGCTATTATCATGTACCACCCCCCGGAACGGCTTCACGCCCTTGCGCGCGGGGTTTATCGGAGGCCGCTGATGAGGTGCCCCGCAAAGGTCCGTCAGCGGCCTTATCCATATCGGCCAACCAGTACTGAGGCGCATCTTTCGCCTTGCACAGAGTCCCCGATTTCGCCATGCGCCAAGCGACGCTGTTAACGTTCTGTGTTTCGGGAACGGCCCCGAAAATGAGGCAGATGTTTTCTTCGATCTCTTTTGGTGTCAGGGCTTTTTTATCCTGACTGTGAGCAAAGCGTAGCGCGGCCTCAATCATAACCGGCATCGTGCGCTTTTTTCCATAAAGCTCATGCCAGAATGAAAACTGATCAACTGAAACACTGCGCCCGAGCTTCGATAGATGGTCGCATGAATAGGATTTCGTATTGGTGCGCCCCCACAGTTTGGTCATACCATCGAAATTGGCGCAAAAGTAACGCTCTGCACGTCGGTTGGTGTGATTAACGGTTACAACGGTATCATCGACGTAAGCCGCACCGGTAACCCGCGACAGAACATTCCCCGCCATATCCAACTCGAACAGCTCCCGTTCAAGGGCCTGTAAATCATCGCGTAGCGCGTCAATTTGAGCTAGAACCTCTGAACGGCGACGTTTCAAGGCGTTCATGTCGGACATTAGCATCACTCCTTAACATACCAATCACATATCAGATGCTATGTGAAAAGGATACATACCGCGTATAGTGATGTTATCCACAGCTATTGTCAGCTCTGTCTTACGGAGGTATGCTTTTGATATGCCAAACAGTGGACCAGCAGCGAAGATTCGCCCGGACGGGCGCTCTGTTGGTAGGCCGTTTCCAAAAGGGCAATCAGGCAATCCCGCAGGCCGCCCTAAAGGTCTTCGGGCAAGCAAAGTCATCCTTCGCGAACTGTTGGAACTTGTAGAGGAAGGCGTGTGCCCGCTTACTGGCCACACCGGAACTTTTAATCAACTGGATCTTATATTGGCCAAGATGGTAGCTAACGCCAAAAAGGGGGAGGGCTGGAGCATTGACCGTGTTCTTGACCGGCTGGAAGGGAAGCCGGAGCAGGCGACCAAGAACATCAACACGAACCTGAACGTGGACACGACAGCTGATGAATTGAAGGGTGCGCCTGATGAACTAATCGAGGCGCTCAGCAAGGTAATCAAGGGAAGCGTCACGAAATAGACGCCGCGATACTCGCGAGCAACCCACAGCTCGTCCTTGACGAGTATCGTCGTCGGTTCCTCCATTACCAGCCCCACCCGAAGCAGGAAAGTTTCCACGGCCTTGGTGCCGCATGTCGTGAGCGCTTGTTTCTTGCCGGTAACCGTGTGGGCAAGACCTTCTGCGGCGCCAACGAAATGGCCATGCACCTCACCGGCCAGTATCCGGCATGGTGGGTAGGTCGGCGTTTTACAGAGCCCGTTGATGCGTGGGCCGCCTCTGATACCAGTGAGACCACCCGCGATATTCTCCAGCGCGAGTACCTCGGCAATCCCAGCAAGGGTACGCGGGGCGCAATCCTTCCCAGTCTTATCGTTGACATGTCCCCGCGACGCGGAATTGCCGATGCCGTCGATACCGTCCTCGTCCGGCATATAAGTGGCAGGGTCAGTCAACTCGGGTTTAAGTCCTATGACCAGGGGAGGGCGAAGTTTCAGGGGACGCACAAGCACGCCATCCACCTCGACGAAGAGCCGCCGCTGGATGTGTATGACGAATGCTTTATGCAAACCGCCGCCGTCGGCGAGAAGGTGCAAGGCGTCATCCTCGCCACCATGACGCCGCTCGGCGGTATGACACCGCTCATTGCCAACTACCTTGACCGCATGGTTTCCGGCGTACCGGTGGATGGGCGCGTCTTCGTGCAGGCCGGCTGGGAAGACAACAACCACCTCTCTGTCGAAGAGCGGCACGACCTGATGAAGCGCTTTGCGTCCCGGCCGCATGAGCTGGAAGCGCGGATGCGCGGGGTGCCGTCCATTGGTTCGGGTATGATCTATCCCATTGAGGAGAGCCGGATTGTCTGCGACCCTTTCGAGATACCCAAACATTTCAAGCGCTGCGCCGGCATGGACTTCGGGTGGACGAACCCTACTGCCGTCATATGGCTGGCGCTCGATCCAGACACTGACTCGGTCTACGCCTACAGCGAATACGCGCAATCCGAGCTGCCACCCCAAACCCATACGAACAATATCCTTGCCCGCGGCGCATGGATACCGGTTGCATGCGACCCGTCCGGACAAAGCGTCGGCCAGAAGGATGGAGAGGCATTGCTGGCCGCCTATGAGAAACACGGATTGAAGCTCACCACTGCCGATAACTCGGTCGAAGCGGGTATACAGGAGGTCTTCGAGCGCATGCTCACCGGCCGCCTTAAGATCTTCTCCAACTGCGAAGGGCTCCTTTCCGAGCGCCGGTCCTATGCCCGAGACGAGAAGGGCAGGGTCAAGAAGGTCAACGACCACCGGCTGGACGCCCTGCGCTATGGGGTGATGACGGGTTTGACCATCGCGTCAACGGAGAAGCTCGTCGCATCCGGGTTCAGCCGTCGCGACTCCCCGTGGTAATTGCTTTACATGATAATTAGCTGATGCTTATATTATGACGGTAACGAAAGTAATCAGCATGTCCCGTAGATCGAACCCCAACCAGCCCCAGACGGAGCCGGCTGTTGACCCCGTGAGCGCTGCCGTCAGCCCCGAAGACGCAACAGGGGCTGACGCTGTAGGACAGTCGGGCGAGGTTAGCGCGCCCGCTCCCAATAACGATGAGGCGCAGGAAGCCGCTGATGCACAGGCAGAGGCCGAACGGATTGTGGAAGAGCAAAAGAAGGACGAAGAAGCCCGACTAGCTTCCGAGCAAGAGTACCAGCGAGTCTCCGATGAAAACTACGGCAAGGCCCGTGAAGAAAAAGACGGCCTCACACTTGTCCCGTCGCACAAGGTGAAGGCCAACAGCACTGTCGTGCTGTTGGAGCCGCGCATCGACCGCGATGGCATGACGGTTTGCAAGCGGAAGTAGCCATGGTTGGCGAAGCTAGAAGCCGCTGACGAATTCGCAAAGTGCCGGTCCATTTTTGAGGCGACGGTACTTAGCGGAGCCTATCGCGGCTGGCATGACGACGCCTGCCGCGATTACGACTATTACGAGGGGCGGTCATTCTCGGCCGAGGACCTCGAAAAGCTGCACGAGTCGTGCATTCGCCCATTCCAGCACAACCTCATCGGCCCGCGCATTAACAGCGTGGCCGGCAAGGCCATTCAGGCCCGTACCACCATTACCTACAAGAGCCGCACCGGCGCCGACGAAGAAGTGAAGACGGCCGAGGGTCTTAGCTCCCTCGCCATGTTCGTGCAGGACAAGAACAAGTCCATGCGCATTATCGGCGAAGCGGGCGTGTCGGCGATCATTTGCGGGCTCGGGTGGCACGCCTTTGATGTCGATGACGGTGTCATCCGTGAAAACCGCGAGAGCGTGTTTGACGTCGTGTGGGACGTTCGTGACCGCAGCCAGTACCTGACCAACCAGGGCTTTAACGCCTTGATGATCTGGAAGAGTCGCGAGGAGTGGAAGCTCATCTTCGAGGAGAAAGAGGCCGAGATCGATGCCCTTGCTGCGAATGGCTCGCAACTTGTCGGTGGTAGCTCCGATTATGGCGTTCAGGGCGAACGCCTGCGCCTCGTCACTAATGGCGCCTATTACGACAAGAATTTTGACGAGCTGTGCGTGATCAAATTTGAATACCGCGTCGCTGCGAAATATTACGTCTACACCTCCAAGGACAATGACGCCGTTTATCAGACCTTCGACAAGAAGGAGGCCGAGAAAAACCGCGCCAAGGGCGACGAGATCATCGAGCAGAAGGGCTACAAGACCTACATCTGCTATTTTTCCGGTGACGTGATGCTGGATTGGTTTGAGAGCCCGTACCAGCTCAACCCTGCACGCGGCGATCTCATGCTCACGCCCATCGTGGCGTTCCGTGAGGAAATGTCCGGTCGTCCTTATGGTCTGGTCCGCGCCGCCCGCGACCCGCAGAACCTCTATAACCGGGTGCTTTCCAAGGCCTACTGGTACATGAACAACAACCGCATCGTCATGGAGACGGGGGCGGTAGACAACAAGGCAGCCGTTGCTAAGGAGATAAACCGCGCGGACGCCATGATCGAGGTGAAGGCGGGCAAGCGGTTCGATTTCGAGAACAACGAGCGTCAGGTTGCCCAGCTTTACGAGGCCCTGCACCTCGCGGACGGCGACGTGCAAAAAGCCCTCGGCATCTACGACGAGATGATGGGCGTTGAGACCAATGCTAAAAGCGGCATCGCGATCCAGCGCCGGCAGGCCGCATCCCAAACCACCATTGCCCTCATGTTCGACCGGTTCATGGACGCGAAGTACCGCTGGGCCGACAAGCTACTCTGGCTGGTGCGCGCCACCTTTACCGAAAACAAGGTCATCAACGTCACCGACGACGAGGGCGTGGTCCAGTCGGTCAGCCTTAACGAGCCGGTGAAGGGCGAGAACGGCAAGACCGTCATGCGGCAGGACGTACGCATTGGCGCCTACGACGTTTCGATTGAAGAGACGATGGACGTGTCCAGCCAGCAGGAGGAAACCCGGATCAAGCTCTTCGAGCTGGTGCAGGCTGGCATTAGCCCCGACAAATTTACACCCGGCCTACTCGACATTGCAGGCGTTCTGAAGAACGCCAAGCTCCGTAAGGAAGTTGAAGCCGGAGTTCAGGCGGCAGTTGAGGCGCAGGCCCAGCAGAGAGATGCCGCCGACAAGCTTGCAGGACGCCCGCAAGGGATAACTCAAGGCCAAGCGGGGGCCATACCCGCTGCAATAACCAGTAATATAGTGGGACGTGCCTGATATGGACGACAATCAAATCGAGAACCCTTTGGACGATAACCAGCCGCAGGATGTGGTTGAAGACGCGCTCGAAGGCGACGATGACGATGCTGAGGAAGCTGCGACAGCAGAAGGTGTAGGCGACGGCAAGAAAGAAGAAGAACCGGAAGACGAACGCGACCAGCGAATCCGCGCTCTGGAGGCTGAGAATAAATCCGGCCGCGACAAACTTGCCAACGTTAAGGGGAGGGCCGAGACCTTACGGCGTCTCCTGAAAAAACAGAAGGATGAGGGCCTGTTGGAAGATGCCGACCTCGCCGTTGATGGCGTGGACGGAAAAGAGGTGGCGGCATGGATCGAAAAGGGCGTCGATAAGGACGCCGTTGACGATAAGCTCCGTTATTTCGACCAGCAGGTGTCGAACTCGAAAGCGTATTTTGACGACAAATACGGCGATGTGAACGATCTCATCCAGAACTACTCCATCCTCCTGCGTGTTGACCCTGACGAACGGGCCCGCCTCGACGCGACCCCCGATGCCGTGATTGTGGATTACATCCTCAGCCGCGGTAAGGAGATCGGCGCGGAAATCGGCGACCTGAAGGAAGCTGGTGGGCGCTCGCTGCCGGTCATTCGTAAGCTGACCAAAAAAACCACTGACCAGCAGGCGCGGATTACCGAGCTGGAAGCCGAAATCGCCGCCCTTAAGGGCAGTGGGGGCGAGGGTGGCGGGACACAGACCGTCGTCCATAAGCCGAAAACGAGCGTAAACACGCCGGCCGTCGTAACCCGACGGACCGGAGGGTTCTACGCAGACTTGTAATCAATGAAAGTACCGGGGAATGACAACCTTTACCCCGACTATCGGCACCGGGCATGAAGCCAAACCCATTAACGTGGCGGACTTCGTGTTCCGGGGCTACAAAGAAGACAACCGTTTCAAGCGGTTGATGGGCAACAACAGCGACGCGGTGATCTTCACCAAGGCGTTCGACAAGGTCGCAGGCGATATCTTCAAATTCGTCTTCAGCGGTCAGGTCCGTCCGGAAGACTGGGTGAGCGGCAATACGCGTCTCGATGACGCCGCCGTGCAGCTCGTCAAAGTGACCGACCAACTCGGTATCGATCTTCACCGTGTTGCAGTGGAAATCGCCGGCTACACCATGAGCCAGCAGCGCACCACCTTCGACCTGCTCGAAAGCGACAAGATCGAGTTGCGCCGCTCTGTAGGTGAGAAGATGGAGGCCATCATTCTGGCCGCCCTTCTCGACACCTCCGATGGTCGAGCGCAATCCCGCTACCGTTACGGCTCGGCCGAGACCAACTGGAACGCCACCGCAGCGACCGCCAAGGGCAACATCGACAATACCGATGACAAGCTCAAGCTGTCCGACATTGCCGCTCTCGCCCTCAAAGCGAAGCGTGCGACCGTGACCGGCGGCCTGAAGATGAATCCCGTGAAGGTCGTGAACGCCAACGGCGCTCCGGCCCGTAAGTGGATCTATCTCGGCCACCCGCTCGCCATCCGTGACCTGAAGCAGGACACGAACTTCAAGGACCTCGTGAAATACAAGGACCGTCCGGAGTTCGATCTCATCGCCGGTTCCGACTACATCGGCGAGTACGAGGGCGTGATGATGTACGAGTTCAACAATGACGCAATGATCGAGGCCTCTGGCATTCAGATCGCGCACAACGTTCTGCTCGGCTCTCAGGCTGTTGGTGTCGGTTTTGGTAAGACCGCGCTCGCGCCGGGCAACCGCGCCATGAAAATGGCAGCGCCCGACAACCGCGGTATCGTCACCATCGAAGACAGCGACCACGGTCAAATCGTGCAGGCTGGCTTCTCCATGGTTACGGGTGCCAAGCAACTGGTCGAAGACACCAGCGGCACGGGTCAGGCCTTCGGCGTAATGCACCACTACACCGCGGCAGTTGAATAAGGAGGACAGAAAATGAAGAACTTCATCAAGAACATCCTCTTTGGCGTTTCCGCGCTCGTCGTGGCAATCCTACCCGTGCTGCCGGTCCAAGCGGCCGACATTTCGGTCACGGAAGTCGTCCGCAAGGCGAACACCGGCGTCGGCACCAAACCCGTAAGCGGTTACGCGAAAGGAACCGTGACCGCGGCTGCCGTCTCGGCCGGTGCACTGACCATCGACGCGCCTCCTTCGTCCGTGCCCATTGCGGCGTGGACGGCGAATGTGCGCGATACCTCGGGTCGTCCGCTGTTCCCTGCCATCGTATTCGTCAGTCCGACGTTCTACGTGAAGCAGTAGCAACGGCACTTCGGGAGCGCTGGTCAGCGGTTCGCTCGTGACGATCGACATTTCGTAGGATCGTAACCAGTAAACCCACGGGGGCGGGTCAAAGCCCCCACCAAATTAAATGAAAGCCATGCCGCGTGAATGCGAGCCAGATTCTAAGCATCCTCCGCAACCAGGCGCTGGTTGGGAACAGTGGTCTCGCGAGCGATACGCAAAAGCTGGTCGATTACCTGAACATGGCGTACCGCAAGGTCTACGACATCATCGTGCGGGATTACCCGTTCTTCGCGGCCACAACGCAAGTCGTCACCATCACTGACGGGGTAGGGACGCTCAATCCCGTGCCATATTACGTCCTTTCTGTCCGCAATACGGGTGCATCCTCGCAGCCGTTGGAGAAAAAAAGCGTAGAGGCGATACAGGCAGAGGATAACGCTCTCAATATGCGCGGCGCCCCGTTCTACTGGTACGAGGAGGGTTTCGGTAATATCCGGACCTACCCCCTCAACTCGACCACGCTGACCGTGCGGGCGGTGCCCAATGTGGCCGTGCTCACGAGTAATTCCGATGAGGGCGCCATTCTTATCCCGCCGATGTTCCATGACATCCTCGTGTGGGAAACGCTGAAAATCATCGCGTACGACGAGCGGGATAAAGCCAGCGCGGCGGAAATGGCGATGGCGGAACGTATGTACGATGACGTGGAGCAGCGGTTGCGGACGTTCCTGACCGCTTACACGGCGCAGGCGCCCGTTCGTAGCCGGAGTGCCATCTAATGAGCATCAGGAGCGGGCTTTGGGACGGACGGCTTATCAGTCTGTTCCCGCGGAAGCTGACGAACAGTGCGCGCTCCGCAACCGTTTTGCAGGGAATGAACTACGCCACCCTCATCCTCAACATCGTGCCCAACAAGTCCAAGGCGGGCAGCGGGCGCCAGCGCAACGGCCTCGGTAAGAAGGGCGCCGCCATTGTCGGAGAGAACATTCTGGAGATAATGGAATACCGCCAATCGGACGGCTCCATCCAGCTTCTCGTCTACACCGACGCGGGCAAAATATACACGCTGGACGAAACAACCGGCGCCTACACGCAAGTCAAGGCCGGACTGGATACTGACGGGACGCTGTTCTGGCAGGCCTTCAATGGCAAGCTCGTTGTCGTAAACGGGCTGGACCCTAATATGGCGTGGGACGGATCGGCCTTTGTCGATCTAGGCGAGTATGTATCCGACTATGATGCCGACAATGACGTATTCCTCGGCTCAAGCCCTGTGTGGGTGGACAACAACACATTCACGATTGTCAGAAGTGGCGGCAACGACAAGTTCCCGAACGGGCGAAGCATCCGCGTCACATTTGAATCGGCCGGCGCGGTGACTGCCACCATCGCCAGTACGAGCTTCAACTCGGGAACGCAGACGTTGACGGTCAATGTGAGCGGAACGCCATTTCCCGCCTCAACGCAGGCGATTAAGCGGGTCGAGTACTACGATACGCCGCCGCCGTTCAGCTACCTCTTCGCCGAACATGACATCCTGTTCGCGTTGTCCGGCGGTGAACAGCATCCTAAAACCTATCGTGGGAGCAACGGTCTCAAGGTTTACTATACGGACAGCCCCAACAACGAAAATGCTTGGTTCAGCCAGTCGGGTACGAATCCGACACAAGAGGTGCCGTTCTTTAATATAGAGAACAAGGCCCGCATTTTTGACGAGCTGCTCGCCATCCGTTCTACCGACGGAAACATGGTGTTCATGGGGCGCAACCAGCTATACCTGTATGCGGGGAGCGACCCTTCCGACCCGCAGAACTGGGCGTGGGTAAAAACCATCCCCGTGGGTATCGTCCATCCAAAGCTGGTGCAGGATTTCCCCTCGGACACGCTGTTCTTCACGACCTACGGCGCGCGTAGCCTGCGCCGCGTCTTCGAAACCCAGAATCTCCAGATTGCCGCCGACCTCGGCAGCGACATCGAGGGCGATGCGTCCGAGAAAATCGCCATCCTGACCGCGAGCGCCACTGCCTACCGGAAGGCACGAAGCTTTTACTACGACCGCGACGGCTATTACGGCTTCAAGCTCGATGACATCTCCATGCCCCTCTACGTCATCAACGAGGACGCCCGCGGTTGGGTATTCTTCAGCGGGTTCTTCAGTGACGCGCGCGCTTTCCTCGGCGCGACGGACGGGCGCCTTCTAGTGGGTCGTGGCGGGCAGCTCTACGCTTACGCGAACGGCAGCGACCTCGATGCCGGTATTTCCTACAATGACGACGGAACAGCCTTCGACTGCGTCTGGGAGAGCCCATGGATGCGCCTTGGCAGCAGCCGGTGGAGCAATCGCGCATGGGAGATCCTCATGGAGGAAGCCCAGACCGGCACCATGGTGATTGAGAGATTCATCAACACCAATGACCGAAGCTCGGTGAATGTCGAGTTCGCAGTTACCGTAACCGGCGCGACGTGGGACGAATCCGATTGGGATGAGGATACGTGGGACGGCGATGTGATCAACCCGATCAGCAGCGACCGGTTCCTCTGTGACGATTTCAGGTTCAGGTTTAAATTGTCAGAAGTTGGCGGACCGTTCAGTGTCCTTGGTATAAATCCGATAGGAAGATAGGTATGTGGGAACAATAACTCGGCCCGCCGGTGGTTACACACCGGCAAACCCGATCACTAACAGCACGAAATATCAGGACGACCGCAACAACGGCATCAAGGTTTCTTCTGTGAAGGTGGATGGCGGCATCAACAAGGCCTTTGATGTACTTACCGACCATGATAATGAGATCGAGACGCAGGATGAGCGGATTACCGCGTTGGAGGAGGCGACACCGGGCACGGTAACAAGCATCGCGCTGGCAATGCCGCCTGAGTTCAGCGTCTCGGGTGGTCCGGTGACCGAAGGCGGCACCTTGGCGGTGACCAAAGTAGATCAGGCGGCCAACCTCATATACGCGGGGCCCGCAAGCGGTGTCGCTGACGAGCCCGCCTTTCGTGCGATTGTGGCAGCCGATATCGGCTCGGGTACGGCCAACGCCACAACTTACCTTGCTGGCGACATGACCTTCAAAAATGTCGCGCACCTCGGCGGCGCCCAAGCATCTACGAACGCAGTCATAACCTGTACGGGTCAAATACCGCTCGATGACACGATTCCGCAGAATACCGAGGGCACGGAGATCGTCACGGTAAACTACACGCCCAAAAAAGCGGCATCCACCCTCAAGGTGATGGTCAACTTCTTTTCCACCTCAGGGAATGGTGCGAGCCATGTCGCCGCGCTTTTCAGGGATAGTGGCGCTAATGCCATTGCAGTGACTGCCGCCTTTGGTACGCCTTCGCAAGTCGTGGCCAAGACACTTATCGCGTATGTGCCCGCAAGTTCGACAGCGGCGACAACGTTCAAGGTGCGACATGGTCTGACAACGTCGGCAACGAGCTATGTCAACGGCGACAACGCAGGTAATCGCCTGTTTGGAGGCGCTGCCAGTTGCTCGATAACCGTCGAAGAGCTGGGGTAGTGGAGGTCATACGCGCCTGCACGGCGGACGTTCCAGCCATCTATGCGTTGCTGGACGATGTGCGCTTTCGGGATCTCCCGCCTTATGACGTCGCGCATCCCGTACTCGATAGCGCGACCGCCTTCATAGTCCGGCATGACGGGCATGTCGTTTTATGGGCTGCCTATCACGGCTGCGGCGAACCCTGCCTTGATCTGGTCATGTCGCCTACACTCGGCCGACCCTCCATAACCAAAGGTATATGCAAAGATATCCTTGCCGCTGGATTCGAGTTGACGCAGAATGATTGCATCACGGTGGAGGCTTACAACCCGAAGGGGATAAAGGCTGCCCTGAAAATGGGATTTGAGCTTGCAGACCTCCGTGAGGAGGATGGATGGGTGAAGCTGGTTCTCACTCGCGAAGAATTTGAACGGAAGTTTGTCATGCGTGGGAAGTCTCTTTAAACCGAAGGTCGAAACCCCGGCGATTCCGCAACAGAATGCGGTCGATAACTTCGTCAACTCGCGGGATGAAATCAATAAAACCGAGTCTGTAAAGGTTCAGCAGCCAGATGGCACATGGACCGTTGTCACCCGCCGGCTTCCCCTCACTACCGAACAGCAAGCGGAGGAAGACAACCTCAAGCGCATTGCCGAATCGAACCTCGCCCGCTTCGAGGAACTGTCCACCAACTTCGATGTGGACCAGATCGACGGCCTCCGTGACTACGTCGATGCTTTCACCACCACCAACAAGCAAATCCTTGATCAGTCCTTCAAATCGGCAAGTGAGGCCTCCACGCGGTCGCTCGCCCGCAGCGGTCTGGACGACAGCACCGCAGCCGTGCAGGAGCGGTCGCGTAACAACAAATCCTATGTTCAGGGCCTTGAGCAAATCGGCCGCGATGGTGAGCAGATAAAGCAGGACGTCCGCTCTCAAGAGCAGAACAACGCCTTGAGTCTATACAGCCTAGCCACCGGCCGGCAGGACGCCCTCCTAAACAGTCTCACCGGTGCCGCCGCAAACAATATGCAAAGCGGATTGTCCCTCGCCAACATGAACATGCAGGGCCAGTGGAACCGATACAACGCCGAACTTGATGCGGCGAAACAGCGTAATGCCGCGGGCCAGAACGGTCTTTCAAACGTGCTCAGCTTGGTCAGCATAGCCGCTTCCAACGCCGCGCGCGCAAAATATGGAGGAGCGTTCTGATGGCTGATACGATTTCCCTTTCCGAACTCATCAACCGGCCGCTGCCCCGTGTAAACACGCAGATTGACCTCGCAAAACAGCAGACGGGAAGGGAGACGCAGGCACAGGGCCTAATTGATGCGTCTGGCCGTATTGCCCAGTCCGGCGGCCTTACTCCCTTGACCGCAATTCTTGGCGGTCTTGCAGGTGGCGTCGGGCAAGGCATGAAGGAAGCCGAAGCAGGCAAGCGCGACGAGAAGCTCGAAGCTATTCGCGGAGAGGTGGCGAGACAGGAGGCGGTGGCCGCGGAGACGGATGCCATCCGTACGAAGTTGGCCAACGCCCAGCTTGCCGACCAATTGATGATGCAGAATGGCAAGGTCGTAGGTGACGTTCTTCAGACGCTGGAGCTCGGCAACAGCCAGCCGGTCGTTGACTTCGTCAAGGCGAACCAGGAGGTCGCGACGCTCCTTGGCGATGATGGTCCGGGCGGCATGGAAATCAACAACATCATCCTCGACGTTAACCCGAAAGACGGCACGAAACAGGTGCGGGCGGTATGGACGAACCCCGACGGGACAGAGGTGCGAGGGCGGTCAATCCCATTCGACGGGCTTTTGCAGCGCTACGCGCCGGATGCATACACCGCTCGAACCGAGGCCCAGCTACGGGCGCAGGAGGATGCGGCAAAACTGGCCTTGAATGAGGCGAGAATTGCCACCGAGCGAGCCCAGGCCAACTCCTATGACGCACTGGCCGAGCAGCGCAGGGCGCCATCCCCGATTAGCGCAAGTCCTTCTCCCTCAACGGATACGGAGTTTATCGCACCCCCTCCGGCGGTCACTGCAAGCGACCTTCCAGAGCTGAGCGCCGGCCAGAAGCGGGCTTACGACGTTCAGACCAAAATCGATGAGAAGGCCAAGGGCAAGAAGGACGTGGCATCCATCCTCGACGATATTTCCAGTCACTATCAGGGCTTGAATAAAATGGGGGGAATCGTCAGCACCGAAAACAATGCCCTCCAAAATCTTGTTGCGAAGGCCGGCAGCTCTGAGCTGGGGCAGAAGGCGGGAGGCGCTGTAGGTACGAGCGAGCAATCCGTACGGCAATCCATTCGGAACAGCCTTCCGCTTCTCATGTCGGCGATCAAGAACTCCACCGGCATGTCGGCTCAGCAGATGAACAGTAACGCCGAGTTGCAGTTTTACATGCAGGCAGCCACCGACCCGTCGCGCGATTTACAGAGCAACCTGAACGCTATTGAGACCCTTCGAAAAATGTTCGCAGAGGGTGAGCTTCCTCCGGAAACGACTGCGCAGCCCTCCATGAAGGAAAAGTACGGCCTCAAGTGAGCCTCGACGTCGCCCGCGTGAAGGATAACGTGGCCAAGATGGTCGAGATGGGTGCGCCCGAAGAGGATATCGACGCCTACATTGCTGAGGAAGGTACGACGGTGGAAGCCGTAAAGGCCTTTCAGGCTGAAGCTCCTAAAGAGCGGAGTTTTATGCGCGACACCCTGTTGCCGGCAACCAAGGCGGGTGCTGTGAGCGGATTGCAAACCGTGATGGAGCTTATCGACCCAACGCCCATGTTCGGTATGGAGCGCGTCGGGGGCCCCATCGTGCCCGACCTGACGAAATCGAAGGTTGCCGCTGGCCAGATTATTGACGATGAGCGGGAGAAATACCTTGCAGGCGGTGTCGGCGGCGACGTCGTCGGAACCCTTACCGAAGCTGCGTCCAATCCGGCGAGCTGGCTTCTTGGGGCTGGCGGAAAAGCGAAAGAGGGGGTGGAGACCGCAGTTAAGGTCGGCGGACGTATACTGAATTCTGCCATCCGCGGCGGTACGCAGGGTTTTGCGACCGGTGTTGGTGAGGGTGAGAGCCGCTCCGCCAACACTGTCGTCGGTGCCGCCACCGGCGGTGCGACTCAGGGGGTGGGGGAGATTGTGAAGTCGGGCACCCGTGTTGCCGCGACCGGGTCGGCCAACGTGGCTGCCGGTGCAAAGTCTCGCGCGGCAAGCCAGTTGGACGAGGCCGCCTCCGCACTCAAGCAACAGGCATCAGCGAGCTACAGCGCGGCACAGGATGCGGGCGCCGTAATAGCCAAGCCGACCGGCGTAAACATTAGCAACCGCGTGCAGGCTGCGGTGGGTGATACCGGTAAGCTCAACGCGCGGCTTCATGCCGACACACTCTCCGTGATGGACGATTTTAGCAATGCAGCCCGCGCGGGTAACCTTGGCCTTGAGGAGCTGGACCAGTTTCGCCAGCTCTTTGGTGATGTGGTCAAGCGTAATACCACTAAGCTTGACGGCGCCAACGCCGATGCCATGAAGGCCAGCGTGGCCATCGAAGCGATTGACGATGCCGTCGGCCGCCTTGGAAAGACAGATATCCTCGGTGGCGACACGGCTGCGGTCGAGCAGCTCCTCTCTGCACGGTCCCAATGGAGCACCTTCCGAAAGTTTGAGGCCGTGTCGGACATCGTAAAGCTGGCCGACGGCGACCCAAATAAGATTAAAGTGGGCCTCAAGCGCCTGTTGGAGAACCGCAAACGCCTTCGAGGCTTCACCGAAGAGGAAATCAAAGGGCTCCGCGAGGCTTCTGAAAACTCGACAGCGGAATGGCTGGCCAAAGGCCTCGGCCGCTTCGGTTTCGAGCCCAATAACGTGTTCATGCCGCTTGTAGGCGGTGGGCTCGTTTCCTTTGGCGGCGGACCAGGAGCTGCCGTTGCTCTGACCGTCACCGGTACCGGAGCTCGATATCTCCAGAAGCTCCTTGGTCGCGGCAAGGCAGAGAAGGTCCTTGGACTGATTGAGAATGGTGGCGACAGTCGAAACCTCGTGGCCGCCATTTCGAAATTGGCGGGGAGCGACGCGATGGGCAAGAAGACGATGCGAGTGATTACGAACAACATTCCCGACAAGGGTGTCCGCCAGCAATTTCAGGAACTCGCCGGCCAGACGGAGTCGACCGCCGTGCCGGTTGCGCGAACAGTTGCCGAGCCAACGCGTAGGCGCTAGAGTAAATCAACGAAAGCTAATGTAATGCCATCCCTCACCGATAGCGTCATGCAAACCGCGCAAACCATAACGCGGTCGGTAACGAGCGCGTCTGCCCAGAGTGCCGCCATCAAAGGCGGAGACGGACCCTTCGAAATTGTCTGCATCCACTCGGATGTCGATTGCTATTGGGAAGCCGGAGTGAACCCGACCGCGACGGTAGCCAGCGAGCCTTTACCGGCTGGCATCCTTCACTACAAGAAAATCGTCTCAGGCCAGAAAATTGCAGTCCTCCGCAAATTTGCTGACGGTACACTCCACATTATGCGGCAGGTCTAGACATGCTGGCGGGCGTTGGGCGAGTAGGGCGACCTTACCCGATAGGCGCAAGGCGCTTGGTAGGATTTGACTTTGCTTCCGGCAGCTTAGACAGCCGTATAGCCTTTTCCAGAGCATCACCGGCGCCGTATTTCGATAATGCGGCCATGTATAAGACCGCCGCGGTTGACGTTGCCCGCCTCGACACCAACCCCGCCAGCTTGGCCCCGCGCGGTCTTCTCATTGAGGGGGCCCGCACTAACCTCATCCGCAACTCCGAGACGCTTGGCACCCCGACATCAGGCGGGACCAGCAATGGCTCGACCGTCTGGAACCTGTACAATGCCACCGCGATTGAAGTGTCCGATCCGCGATTTGGTACGGTGATTCAGGTCACCGACGGCGGCACAAGCGATGCCCACGTCATAGCTTCGGCTAGGGCCGACGCGCCTGCTTCGACGGAGATGCGCACGATGTCCGTACGGGTCAAAGCCGGAACGCTGACGAAGGTGGCGGTAACATTCAAAAACCAGTTCTGGAGCGCCAACGACAGCAACGTAAAGGTTGACCTGTCCAACGGGACGATAATCAGTGCGTTCACCTATACCGAGTACGGTATCATCAATGAAGGCGGTGGCTGGTACCGCGTGTGGATAGCCATCAGCATGACGAACGTGGCCAACTTTCGGTGCGTAACTGTGCAGGGACTTAGCGCAGCCAATGCGGTCTCCTATGCCGGAACGGGACAAACATTCTTCGTCGCGCACCCGCAGCAGGAGACCGGCAGTTTCGCTAGCAGTTACATCCCTACAGGCGCCTCCACGGCCACCCGTGCGCTCGACTTTGCGTCCATTCTCGACCTCGCCACCATCGGATATAACCAGCCCGAAGGCACGGTCATCTTGATAGGCGAGCAAATGGACGTCTCCAACAAAACACTGTTGACGTTTGACGATGGTACGACCAGCAACATCATACGGCTCCGCCTATCCAGCGTAGGCGTGCTTAACGCGCAGATTTTTGCCGGTGGGGTCGCGCAGGTTAATGCAAACACCGGCTCAACGGCTGCTGTCGCAGGGACGACAACGAAGGCGGGCTTTGCATTCAAGCAGGGCGATGCCGCATTCGGAATGAATGGCACGGTGGTTGCCGCCAGCCCCGGTCTCATACCTTCAGTGAACAACCTGAAGATCGGACGTTACCAGACCTCGACCGAGGTATCCTACTCATGGGTGCAACGGCTCATATATTTTCCGGTCCGCATTCCGGACAGCGAGTTTCAGGCGCTCATCACATGACGAGCCGCAACGACCTCTCCTCGATCCAAGTATCGCTTCTTAAGGAGCTATTTGAAGCGCACCTTGGTCCAATCCGTGAGGACGTAAAGGCGATTCGCTCGGACATGCGGATTGAGCAGGCAGCCATCCGCACCGACCTGGGCGCAATTCATAAGCGGACCGAGGAGGCGCACGACGAGATTGCCAAGTACCGGAACCGCGCCATCGGGTTCGGCGCCACGCTCGGGCTGGGCGGCGGCGGGGTAGGCGCGTTCCTCGCAAAATACTGGCCGGCGATATTCAACTGAAAGACCTGACAATGATGCATGCAACGCTTTGGAAGGAGGTCCGGCACTTTGCCCGCGCCGAATTTGACAGCCGTGATAGACCGGGAAGCGGTGGCAACATGAAGCCGCGCGTGGTGTTCATGCTCGATGCGCTTCGCGGCCTCATGGATAAGGCGTTGGTCGTCAACAGTGGCTTCCGCACGCCGGAGCGCAATCAGGCAGTAGGTGGTGCGCCGTCATCCGCGCACCTGTTTGGAGAAGCCGTAGATATCCGCACCGTTGGCTGGACGGAGCGCCAGCGCTGCGACCTGATACTTTATGCCATCAAACTCGGTTTCACCGGCATCGGGATAGCTAAAAGCTTCATCCACCTCGACATCAAGGGGCGTCGTGCAAGTTGGCAGTACGTGAATGGTAAGACCATCGCGATTCCGGTTGGCGAGGAGCTTAAACACGTTTAGGATGGACATATTTGGGACGGTCTCCTTTGTCCTTCGTTCCGAATATGTTGGGGGAGCGGGTGTGGACCCGCTCTTTTATATGGAGGGCACCATGCCGAAGACGAAATCCAAGCGGGTTTCGCGGACTCCCGAATGCCGACGTAAAACTCCCGTATTTAAATCTAGGCCATCGACTACACGCAGGATTCAGTTGCTCGTATGGGCGTATGGTATCCCCGAATATACATTCGAAGAGATGCGAGCGATGCTCCGGCCGGACCGTCCATCGCTTGTTTCTTCTTCCCGATACTCGTAATACGTGATTGAATTACCCTGAAATGAAAGGGTAATCTCGTGTTTAAGAAAATCGCACTGGCGGCTGCCGTCGTGTTCGTGCTGGGCGGCGCTGTGCAAACGGCCAAACTGTTTGGTTATCCCGAGGTCGCCAACCTGCTCGATGCGCAGATTGCGGCCTTTGCAGCACAATATCATGCGGCAAAGGCTGAGAAGGCCGCGCAGGATGCCGCCGTGGCCGTTGCAGAAATTTCCCCAACGACCGTCCAGTAATGTGGCCGGCCCTCCTCGACTTCCTGAAAGCCATCTGGCCGTCGATTGCCGGAGCCCTCAAACTGCTGGTAGCCGGCTGGGTCGGCCGTGAGATCGCGCAGGGGAATGCCGCGGAAGATGAACTTGAGCGCGTGGATAAAGCGATGCGGATGGCTGTGGTCAACAGCACTCGGTCTGTCGATGAGCGCCTGCGCGGCGCCAAGCAGCGCGGGCTGTATCGTGTATCTCGCAAATCGGGCAACGATTAGCGAGGATGACACGATGGACACCCAGTTAGGCGTCCAGCATCTCGATCTTGTGATGGACGAGGCGTGCCGGTAATGTCGCGCCATGGAAATCAAATACTATTACAAATTCCGGCAAATCATCCCGCGACCTCCGGGGCAGTGGGTCTTATGCGGCCCGTTTGACAGCTATGAAGAAGCGAAACTCGATCGTGAGAACAGTAAGCAGCCAGACGCTGAACTCACACCGGTCTTCGGGTCGCCGTCTCGTCAGCAGGCTCTAGAGAGCCGGCCTTACGGGGTCTAAAAAAGACGCACCTCTAGGGTGCGTCTTACTTCGCTACTCGGCGGCCTGCCGTTCCACCTCAGGTGTGTCGTCGTTGACGGCATGGAAGGATTGCTCCCAAAGCCAGTCGGCGGCATGGCCGGCGTAGCTCGCGGCGCTGAAGATGGCGCGGTTGTCACCCTTGAGGACCTTCAGCCAGCTTTCGATGTAGCTTGCTGACCGGAACGACGGAGCGATGTTCAGGCGGGCGCACAGGAATGCGCTTCCCAGTTCCGCCACCAGTTCCTCGAACGCGTAGCCGGCGTCGCCGAAGCGCTTGCCATAGACGCGGGCGAGGCGCTCCTTATGCCCGGTCGCATGAGTCGCCTCATGATTCCAGACGCCCCAGTACGCATCCTCGCTCTCGAAGCTGCCGAAGTTCGGCATGACGATTTCGTCGCGCTGGGGGTAGTAGGCCGCCTTGTTCGAACCGTGGACCGTCTGGATGCCGCACCCCTTTTGCAGGTCGAGCGCCATCTCGTGGGTCATGTCCTCGTCGGGTACATCCTGCGGCAGGAGGTATTTGTCCGGAACGTTGTCCAGCTGGGACAGGTGGAAGACGGGATAGGTCTTCACCATCGTCCCGGCCTTCTCCTCACCGGTCTCGGCATCTTCGCGCCGGACGTGCTTCGTGAAGATGACGTGGACGGCGCGCTCACCCTTCCTCACCTTGGCGCCGATGCTGTTGACCTGATGGTACGTGCAGAACTGGAGGCTCGGGTAGCCGTGGGACTGCGCCGCCAGCCACAAGAGGAGGATATTGCCTCCACTGTAGAGCCGGCCGGTAATGAGGTTGCTTGGTAGCATGCCTACACCCTTGAGTTTATTTTCCTTCCATGGCTTAGTCCATGGTGGAGTTCCTGCCTCAAGGTCAGCAATAACGCGCTGGGTAACGGAGTTGTAGAGGTCTGCGGCTTTCATGATTAAGCCTCGCAAGGCCATGCAGGATTATCTAGCCGAAGGTATCCCCGCGGCTTTGGAAAGGTTAAAGATGTTCAGGCTAGACGCGTTACTTTAAAGGATGCTGCCAATGTGGACCATTATTTTCGCACCCTTTCTGGTAATACGCTGGGCATTCACGGCAACTATTGACGCTATAAAGGGTTCGCGGGACGCCGTTGGCAATTTCCGGAGCTGGTTGCAGAAAAAGTCGCCCGTCCACGGGGACGCTCACTTCGCGGCATGGAAGCAGCTGAAGAATACAACCCATGCCAGACCGGAAGGCTGGTACATTGGCTTGCAGGAAGGGCGCCGCGTCTACACCGACAACGAAGCCTGCGTCATCGGCATCGCACCGCGCCGCACGGGGAAGTCCAATGCGGCCAAGGCCATGTTGCGGGCACAGGCCGAGCGGACCAAAAAGCCTGACGTGCTGTTGTTCGACCCGCACTGCGATATTCGCCCTGCGATTTTGCAGCACTATATCGACGCCGGCTACGAGACCCAGTTCCTCAATTTCGAGAAGCCCGAAACCAGCGACAAGCACAATCCGCTGTCGTTCGTTAGCAGTAATCCGATGTTTCAGGCACTCGACTGCTACCAGATCGTCCAGCTCATCATGGAGGCCAAGAAGGGCGAGAACGAGCACTTTACAAGGTTTCCCCGTTTGGTGATTGCGGGCGTCATTGCCTATAAGCTGCGCACCGATCCCGCCGGCGCAAACATGGCCTCGATTGTCCGACTCTTGACCGCTTCGCAGGCGGATAGGGCCAAGCTTTTCGACGAAATGGCGAAAGAGGGTGGTCCGATTGAAGTTGCGGGCGTGACGGCCTTTCGTGATGCAGGCGAAAAGGAGCGTGGCAGCTTTGGGACGACAATGGCGTGGAAGCTCCAGATGTGGCTTCTCAATAACTTCGCAGCGATTACGAGTGAGGGAGGGTTCACGTGGGAAGAAAATTTCTTAAATCCCAAGCCCATACTGACGGTCATTTCCATTGGACGCGGGAACCTCCAAGGCGACGCGGCGCGGCTAATCATCGGGAATGCCATCAACACCCGTGTGAAAATGTGGCCCACCGTCGTCGACGCGCATCATGGGGAAGGGCGACCACGGTTTCCAAAGGAGCTGAAAATCCTCCTAGATGAGCCGCGTCTGCTCGGAAATTGTGAGGCCGTGGTCACGGCCGTGACCGAGACCGGCAAGATGGACGTATCCCTATGCATGTGGATGCTGGGCATGCGCGACCTGTTCGAAATTTATCCAAGCGCATCCGTCATCGCTAACAGCAGCAACCTTGTGATTTTCGGTGGAGGTACGGAGATGACCACTTACGAGGACGTCAGCCGTATGATCGGGGATAAGACGATTGCCAACAAAGGCTATGCCGAGAGCGACGGTGGGGTAAAGCAAAGCTGGAGCGAGCAGGCGATTCGCGCAATTAAGGCCGACCAGCTGCGCGCCCTGCCTAATGACGAGCTGGTGGCCGTGATGTCGCAGATGAGCGTCCGGCTCAAGAAAACCACCAAAGTCGTCGGAGACGGCGATAACAGAACCCTGAAATATCTGTAGGCTAGATGTCGAGACCCTCGTCTCGACCATCCCGCGCTTCCTCCAAGGTCTCCAGTAACTGCGTCTGTCCGGACACTTCGAGGTAGGTTCGCACCTCCTCGATGGTCAGCTCACCGTCGCGCATGGCATTCGAGATGTCCTCGACGGTGATGTCACCCTCGCTCAACTCGTCCAGATGATGCTTGATGGTGCTCTCAAAAAGGCGCTCCGCCTTTTCGACGGCCTCCGCGCTTCCGATGGCGTCAACCAGATGGTTCCTTGCCATGAGGGCGGCCCGCTCCGCCTCGCGCTCGGCAGTAGCGGCCGATGCGGCGTTGTAATCGTATCCGGCCTGTTCCTGCCGCGCATGCCCCGCCTTATAGCGCGCGATTTCGGCTCGCGTCTGGGCGGCTTCGGCCTGCTTGCGGGCGGCGGTTTTCAACTCGAAATTGAACACCTTCAGCCCGATTCCGCGAAGCTTCCCACGGGCGGTGGTGTGCTTCTGGAAGCTCTCCTCGGCCTGTGATGCCTCTTGGAAAACCGGCAGGCTCTCCGCCTTGTAGGCGCCGGCCTCGTGCTCCGCCCGCTCCCTCGCCTCGCGTGCGGAGGCATACTTCGCCTCGGCCTCGGCGACACGCGTCCGCATCTGATGGAGGTAGTTCAGCTCGGTTTGCGCGTCGTAAATCTTGCGTACATGGTAGCCGCCGACGGTGCCGTCGTAGGCGTCCAGGTCCTCGGTCTCGATGTAGGCCTCTTGGAAGACTTCCATGCTGTCAACGCCGTCCGTCGCAAGCGTTTCGGGTTCCGGCACGGTATCAGTATCGGGGGAAGGTTCAAGGGCTTCCGGAGCGGCCTCTTGCTCGGAAAGCGTTTTGTCGTTGGCCTGCTCCTGTTTCCAGTCCTTCACCTTGACGCGCACGTCATATCCAAGCTCAGCGAACATATCGTTCGCCACGTGCTGCCACTCCAGCTTGAGGCCTTGCGTGCTGTTGCGGTTGGTCGTTCCGTAGACGCGGCTGCCGTCCTCGACCGACTTGTCGATGAAGATGAAGTGCGCGTGGTGGTTGCCGGTGTCGAAGCCTTGCAGGGTGAACATGAAGGGGCAGACGCCCTGACCGATACGCTCGCCATAAGCCTTCAAGGTCGAGATGGCATGCGCCTCGGTCACGTCCCGCGGCACGCTGATGATGAACTTGTCGATGACGCGACCATTGGCGCGTAGGCCGTTTTCGTGGTCGAAAAACCACCGTTGCCGGGCATTGTAGTTCTCGGGCATGAGGTGCACGTGGACGTGCTGGGTCGCTCTGGCGCTGGACGTACCGGCTGTGGGCACGGGCGGTGTACGGCTTCGCCTGCGACTTCTTGCCGATAAAGTCGTGCTTGAAGAAGACGCCGATTGTTGCCGCCATGCCCCACCTTATCACGCGTTGCTAATGGAACCGACTTTCCTCGAAAGTCGTATGGTTCCACTACTACAATCACGCTACCAGCTATCCTTTTCGCCGGCCTCTTGCTTATCGGGGCTTAACGGGCTTAGGGTGTGGTTGGGCTAGTCTTGCAACATGGGGTTTGCATGGCGGGGGAACTATTCGACCTGTTCGCACGACAGGTCTGCACGACGGTGAAGCTGCCGCGGGGTGAGTTCACGGCGGAACAGCTAACGTATTACGCGCGCCAGTGGCCGATGCCAACACGGGCGCTCTCGATGATGAACATGTCTTACGATGACGTGCCCATCGTATTCCTCGACGTATCCTTCAAGTACATGGCCGACTGGCTGCTTGAGCTGTTCCGGAAAGGGCTGGCGTCCTTTCCTATCGGCCTCATGCCGGCCGAGCGCATGTTCGACTGGGACGAGGATATACAGGTCAAGACCTTCAAGGGCTATTTTGCGGGCCACAACCTTGGGCTTCAGATGGTCTTTGAGGAGACGGCGGTGCTGTGCAGGGGGGAGTGGGTCCACCCCTGCGATTTCCGGCCGGTGTTTAATTCGGCCTACCAGTTTTCATAATCGTCGTTTTTATCTCCCATTTTCCGAGCGGGGCGACCATGGCGAAGGCAGTCACACTAAAACCTTCCGTTGCGGTGGCCGGCGCGGTCCTTATTCTCTGCGTCGCCAACTGGTTGTCGGTTCAAGCGGTGGGTTACCCCTTCCTGCATTGCTGGCTGACACCGGTGCTCTGGCCCATCTACGAGGGATGGTACCAGTTCATCAACGTCATCCTGATCGGCTTCCTGCTGTTTTACGCGATGCGCCAAAAGTGGGCCTCATTCATGACCGGCGCCTTATTGCTGGGGCTGGTGACAGGGATTCCGCAGTTTGCTAATATTCTATTCAGACTAGGCGGGTCGTGTGGATAGGGACGAGAGACAGATGCACCGGATGGAACTTGCGAGGCATCACAAGTTCGAGCTTTACGAGAGCTACTCGGAAGCCGAGGCCGCGCATATCCTCCGCATCAACCATGACCACCTGAAGAAGATGCGTCGTGCGGGCAAGACTCCCGCAATCAACCTTGGCGAGCGCATGGTCCGTTACCTCGGCATCCACATCGCCGACATGCTCCTGCTGGGGGATAAATGGCAAAGTACACCCGTCGAGAATTCCAACTCGGTCCCTACTGGCTCGGACAGCGCGACAGCTCTCCCGCTTGGTACCGGTGTTGGATTGAAAACGGACGCACCAAGCGCGCATCACTCGGCACAACGGATTTTCAGTCCGCGCAAGAAGCCCTGACCGATTGGTATTATGCGAACCGCGTGCTCGGCGAGGAAAACCTCTCGCCGGCCAAAATGCCGCTCGCCGATGTCCTGCTCGACTACTGGAACCATCAGGCCAGCAAGCTCCGCTCGGCCGAGACGGTGAAGGTCCACCTCCGCTACTGGAACGACTTCTGGAAGGAGGCGACCGTCGCCGATGTCCGGTCGGTCGGCCGGCAGGAGGAATTTCAAGAGTGGCTGACGGCCAAGGGGCTGAAGGACAACAGCGTCAACCGTTGCCTTGAGGCTGGTCGAGCAGCGATGCGCCGTGCCTACAAGCGTGGCGCCATTACCTCCGCGCCGTTCGTGCACATGCTCAAGGTTCGGGAGGAGGGCCAGAAGGGCAAGGCGCTGTCCATCGAGGAGCTGCGGGCGTTCTACCTAGGCAGCGAGCAGAAGCACTGGCGGGACCTCGTCTACCTCCTGACGGCCACCGCCGCCCGTCCCGAGGCCATCACCAGCCTCACCAAGGGGCAATCGATTTCGATGCGGGCCTGATTTATCTCAATCCCGAGGGCCGGAAGCAGACCAACAAGTACAGACCGACTGTAAAGCTCACAGAGGGCTCACGGGAACGTTTCAAGGACCATGCCGATGGTCGCCTGCTCATCTTCCATGGAAAGCCCATGGACCGGCCTGAGACGGTTGTACGGAAGGCGCGGACGCGGGCGGGGCTGGACAAGTCGGTCACTCTCTACAGCATCCGCCACACGTGCGCCCGTTGGATGTGCATGGAGAGCGTCGATACCGCGGAGATTGCGAATCAGTTGGGCCACAAGAAATTCGGCGCCGACATGACCCTGCGGTACATGCCACACTCGCCGACCTACCTCACGGCCGCCGCCGCAGCATTGGACAAACTCTGTAAGGCCGCTTTTTTTCGCCCTATGACGCCAAAAACGCGCCAGTCGAGGATTAAAGAAACGCGCCACCGGCAGGGCTACGAACGAAATAAATCAAGTCTAGCGTTATACTTGGCCCGCCTACCATGGTCAGCATGGCATGGCACTGGCCCCTGTGGTGGGTCTGGTGGTTGAAGACATGGGTCAGTGCGGGTCCGAGCGGATGGGTGACGATCGTCGGGTTGGTGAGCGGGCTATAGGTGAAGTCGGCGGCGATCTTCTCTTCCGTCAACGAATCGATGAAGGCCGCCAGGCGCGCGTCCTCCACCTCCCGTGCCGCGCGCAGGCCGGCGAAATCCTCGTGCAGGATGGTGTCGAGGCTGGTCGGCGCGTCGCCGCTGCCGGTAAAACGCTTCAGCCAGATGCGATCCGCGGTGAGCAGGTGGTTCAGCGTGCGGTGCAGCGAGCCGAAGAAGGCACCGAGATTCTGGCGGTAGGCGGCATCGTCGAGCTTGCCCACTTCGTCATAGAGCGCGCGGTTGGCCCAGGCATTGTAGGCGGCATACATGCGGTAGTGGTCGAGCATCGGGGTCTCCGTGATGTGCCCGGACTATAGCGGAAGCCTGCATCGCCTGCATGAATGCGACCCATGAAATTATCTGATTTGCGCGACGGGCCGCCCTGCGCTCCAATGCGCCGACACCAAACGACGAGGCTTCGATGACCCGATTGCTCTACGCGCTCTCCGGCGCCGACAAAACCCGCCAGTTTTCGCCCCATGTCTGGAAGACGGTATTGTCGCTCGCCCACAAGGGCCTCGACTATGAGACGGTGCCGGTCGGCTTCACCGAGATCCCGGCGATCGAGGGCGGCAGCTCGCCGACCGTGCCGCTGCTGCGCGATGGCGACCGGCTGGTGCGCGACAGTTTCTACATCGCGCTCTATCTCGACGAGGCCTATCCCGACCGGCCGTCGCTGTTCGGCGGCGAAGGCGGCGTGGCGATGGCCCGTTTCATCGAGAACTGGTCGCAATCGACGCTGCACATGGCGGTCACCCGCATCGCCATCCTCGACATCCACAACCTGCTCGGGCCGGCCGACCGGGACTATTTCCGCCGCAGTCGAGAGGAGCGCCTCGGCGCCTCGCTGGAAGACATCGCAGAAGCCGGCAAGGCCGAGATCGAGGGCTTTGCCAGGAAGCTCCAGCCGCTGCGCAACATGCTGAAGATCCAGCCGTTCATCGGCGGCGCAGGTCCGCTTTTCCCGGACTACATCGTCTTCGGCGCGCTGCAATGGCTGCGCACCACGGCGGGCACGAAGGTGCTTGCCGAGGATGATCCGGTGGCGGACTGGTTTGCCCGCTGCCTCGATCTGCACGGCGGCGTCGGCCACCGCGTTGCAGCGGCCCAGGCCACCGTGTGACGGCGGCCCAGGCCACCGTGTGACGGCTGCATGAAACTTCGGCCCTGACATCGCCAATCGCCGTCACCCCCTTGTTTTGCCGGGCGTTGGCGGCTATGGAACCGCCACTTTCACCGGAAAACCAAGGGAAACGGGAAAATGGCGATTGAACGCACCTTTTCGATGATCAAGCCGGACGCGACCAAGCGCAACCTGACCGGCGCGATCACCAAGATGCTCGAAGACGCGGGTCTGCGCGTCGTGGCCTCCAAGCGCGTCTGGATGAGCAAGCGCGAAGCCGAAGGCTTTTACGCCGTTCACAAGGAACGCCCCTTCTTCGGCGAACTGGTTGAAGGCATGACCTCCGGCCCGACGATCGTCCAGGTTCTCGAAGGCGAGAACGCGATCCTCAAGAACCGCGAAGTCATGGGCGCCACCAACCCGGCAAATGCCGACGAAGGCACGATCCGCAAGACGCACGCCCTGTCGATCGGCGAAAACTCCGTTCACGGCTCCGATGCTCCGGAAACCGCTGCGCAGGAAATCAAGTACTGGTTCTCCGACACCGAAATCGTCGGCTGAATCAGATTGCCCGGCTCCGGCCGGTCATGATTGATATGTGTGAAGAACCGGGGCCGTAAGGCTCCGGTTCTTTCATTTTAGGGTATCGAACTTGAAGATCGGCTGGCCTGAGAGCAGCACCGCTTCGGCCTGGTGATACATGGTGCTGGCGCAGCCGCGGTCGAGCCGCATGGCAAAGTCGGTCGCCATGGCAAGCTTCGCCTCCACCGGTTCTGCCGCGAGCACGACATCGGCGAGGCGGGCATGGTCGCCGGCGGCAAGCAGCAGTTCCGCGACGATCGGCGCCTTCAGCGGGTCTTTGGCGAGCGGCGTCAGGGGGGCCGCCTTCAGCGCCGCCGCCATCTCCGCCCAAAGCGGCCATTGCGCCTGGAACCTGGCGCTGAGCTCTTCCGGCATCTCCGGCACTGCGGTCGCTTCACCCTTGAGGAAGGGCGTCAGGGCCTCGACCGCGATGAGGCGGTCGATGACATCGCGCACGGAAAGGCCTTCGGCGGTGCGCGAATAGCGCCCGGCATAGAACGAGATTTCCGTGAGCACCGTATCTACCTTTGCCGGATCGGCCGCCGTGGCGCGAAGGCTGCGATAGGCGGTCAGCCAGGCGCGGTCCAACAGGCCCTCCGGCCGGATATCCCCGCCATCGATCTCCGCCAGCACGGCCTGCGCCGCTTTCTCCGTGTCGGCAATGTCGCCCGTATAGTTCAGGTAGGTCATCAGGAAGTCCCGTTCCGGCTCGCGGGCGGCGACGATGAAGACGGTGTGGACGGATTTCCGCATCGCCTGGGCTTTCGCATCTTGTGCCGGACGCGGCAGGGCGGGATTGCCGACAAACCCCGGCGCCCAGTTCCAGGCCTGCACCAGATCCGCGAGCCTGTCCGGTTTCGAGGCGGCGAAGGTGGCCCAGGCTTTCGGGTCGCGCTGCGAGGCGATGAGGCCGGCCTGTATGAGGAGGAGGCCATGCTTGCCTGCGGCCTCCGCAAGCGCTGCCTTTCGCTCGTCCGGCCAGTCGATGACAGCCGCGACGATGCGCTGGCCGATCGACGCCTGCTGGTCGCCCTTCAAGGCGGCGATCGCGGCGAGCAGCTTTTCCGTATCGCCCTGTTCCAGAACCGCCCGGACGGTGGAGATGAGCACGCCGAACTGCGGCAGGCCTGCCGGATCGTCGGCAACCGCGGCGAAGCCCTCGCGCCGCGCATCGAGCGCACCGGCAAGGTCGATCGCCTCCCGCACGCCGGCCTCGCGCAGGCCGTGGGCAAGCGTGGTGGCGTCTTCCGCCGAAAGCCCGCCGTAGCGGATCTTGAGATAGGCGGCCTCGGCGCCAACACCGCGCGCCTTCAGCCGCGGCAACGTTTCCCGCTCGGCAAGCACCATATCGGAAAGGGCGAGAATGGCGGCCTTGGCCGGGCAGGCGGCTGGTTCCTGCGCGCGGGCCGCGGTGGACATCACCAGGAGGCCGGCGGCGGCCAGGACAGGCAGAACCCTCATGCGCATAGCCTCCCGCGACAAACCATTTCAGGCGGAACGCATGAGCCTTGGCGAATATTCGCTCAGAACGGGCACGTCGCCATTTCGAAATGCTCCGGCGTCTTGCCGTCCTTGAAAACTTCCGGGTTCTTGTCATAGCCGGGACCGACGACCAGCGCCTTTGCCGGCAGGGCGCTCTGGTCGAGCGTGGAGGTGACTTCGGCCTCAAGGGTTTGCAGCGTCGTGCCATCCGGCCCGACGACCGAAATCGCCACCTTGTAGGGTTTGCCCTTCTTCACACAGGAAAGGTCAGGGCTCTCCAGCGCGACGCGCTTGAGATTGGCAAAGAGCTTGCGCTCCAGCGTCAGCGGCGCGCCGCCCGCCGGGTTCTCGAACTCGGCCTTCACCACCGATCCCTCCGGCACCGGCGCGATGCGGTCGAGCGTGATCATGTAGGTCGCGTAAGCCAGCCGGTAGTTGAAGACGAACATTTTTCCAGTCAGCTTCAGCGGGTCCGCCCCCGTCTCGCGCTGGCAGGCGGCGAGCATCAGGGGCAGCAGGGCGATCAGCAGAAACCTCTTCATGGCCGTGGCTCCTCGCGGTTGCGGCGATAATGGCGGCTGGCCTTCGCCCGGTTGCCGCAGACGGCCATGTCACACCAGGCGCGCGACCGGTTGCGGCTGCGATCGAGGAAGAGCCAGTCGCAGTTCGGGCAGATTTTCAGCCGCTCCGGCTCCGGCTGCGTCAGCAGCATCAGGGCGGAGCGGGCGGTGGCCGTATCGAGCGCGTGGTGCCGGGTGCCCGAGCGGCGCAGCGTCGCTGAAATGGCATCGAGCAGGTCGGCCATCAGCGCCGGCTTTCCCGCACCCAGCACCTCCGCGCGAAAATGGCGGTCGATCGCCTCGCGCAGCGCCACCAGCCCGTCGCGGGCGTCCGCGCCGACCGGCTCCAGCGCGCCGAAAAGCGCGCGTTCCGCGCCATGCCGGTTCGCGCCGTCGGGGAAGGCGTCCATTACGGCCGGATCGGCGAAACGGTCGATCCGCCGCTCGGGATCGGCGCGCAGCACGACGGAGTTCGCGACATCGAGGGCGAGCGCGCCGCCGGAAAACCGATGCGGGGTCCAGGAAAAGGTCATGCGATATTCTAACTGGTAAAAGCAATTTTGCCAGTTATAATTTATCGAACCCGTCCGGAACCGCCATGGCCTATTTCCTCCAGCAGATCGCCAATGCCATGCCCGTCGCCGCGCTCTATGCGGCGCTCGCCTTCGGCTATTCGATCGCCTTTGCCGTGACGCGCCGGGCGGACATCGGCTACGGCGCGCTCTTCGCCTTCGCGGCGCAGATGTTCATCCTGTTTGCCGGTTTCGGTTGGGATCGGCTGTGGCTGGTGCTGCCGGCGGCGCTGGGTTTCGGCGCGGTCGTGGCGCTCCTCTACAGCATCGGCGCCGGCCTGGTCATCGGGCGCTTCGTGATGCGCCCGCTTGCCTTCTCCTCGGACAACACGGTCGTGGTCGCCGCCGTCGGCACCGTGCTGGTGCTGATGGAGACGGCGCGGCTTGCCTCGGATACGCGCAGCCTCTGGCTGCCGCCCTTCCTCAACACGCCGATCGTCTTCTGGGGCGACCCGGCCTTTCCGGTGGCGTTGACGCTGCTGCAACTGGCCAATACGGCCGCGATGGTCGCCATCGTCCTCGCCGGCCACGTCTTCCTCGCCCGTTCCGCCTGGGGCCGGCGCTGGCGGGCCGTCTCGGAAGACCGGCAGGCGGCGGAACTGTGCGGCGTGGATTCTGCCGGCGTCTACCTCGCCGCCTATGCCATCGCCGCGCTGATCGCCAGCCTCACCGGCATCCTCGCGGTCTCCTACTACGGCAACATGGATTTCGGCGCCGGTCTGGTCTTCGGCGTGAAGGTGCTGTTCATCGCCGCGATCGGCGGGGCAGGGGCGCCCCTGCTTTCGGCGCTCGGCGGTGCGGCCATGGGTTTCGCCGAGACGCTCTGGAGCGCCTATGGCGATTTCCTCTGGCGCGACCTGGTGATCTTTTCCGCGCTGGTGCTGCTGCTGGTGATTTTCCGCCGCGAACGGCCGGTGCCGTAGAGTTTGTCAGGGAAAAGTGGGAACCGGTTTTCCCGAAAAGACAAACGAAAACAAAAGAGCCAATTACGCCCACTTCTCCCGCGCCCGGTCGTCGCTCTCCTTGGCGTCGACCCAGCCGCCGGTGCGGCCGTCGGCGAAATGTTCCTTCTTCCAGAAGGGGGCGGAGGTCTTCAGGTAATCCATGACGAAGGAGGCGCCGTCGAAAGCGGCGTGGCGGTGGGGGGCGGTGGCGATGACCAGCACGATGTTTTCGCCCGGCGCGATCTTGCCCACCCGGTGGATGGCGGCGATGCCGAGGAGGGAAAAGCGCGTGACCGCCTCGCGGCAGATGCGCGTGATCTCCGCTTCCGCCATGCCCGGGTAGTGTTCGAGTTCCAGTGCGGCGAGCAGGCCGCCCTCATCGCGGCAGAGGCCGGTGAAGGTGACGATGGCGCCGGCATCGCCGCGGCCGCCGGTGAGGTGCGCGGTCTCCGCTGCGGCGTCAAAATCGTCCGTCTGGACGCGCACGATGACCGGAGCGTCGCCGGCCACCGTTCAGCCCCCCGTCATGGGCGGGAAGAGGGCGATCTCGCGGGCACCCGCGATCGGTTCGTCGTGCTCGACATGTTCCTGGTTGATCGCGATGCGGATGACGTTCTCGTGCTCCAGCGCATGGGCGTAGTCGTCGCCGAGCGTCTTGAGGTGCCGCAGAAGGTCGCCGCCCGTCTGCACGGAGGCGGGCAGGTCGATCTCTTCCTCGCCCTTGCCGATCCGTTCGCGCACCCAGGCGAAATAGACGAGCTTCGTCATCTCATTCGTCCACGATGTGCTTCAGGCCGACGCGGAAATAGTCGTAGCCCGTATACATGGTGATGAGCGCCGCGATCCACAGCAGGCTGATGCCGATCTCGGTCGTGTAGGGCAGCACCTTGTCGCCGGCGGGACCGGCCAGCAGGAAGGCGATGGCCAGCATCTGGATGGCCGTCTTCCACTTGGCGATGCGCGTGACCGGCACGCTGACCTTGAGGTCGGCGAGATATTCGCGCAGGCCCGAGACGAGGATCTCGCGGCACAGGATGATGATCGCGGCCCAGATCGTCCAGCCGGCGATGGTGCCGTCGGCGGCCATCAGCAGCAGCACGGAGGCAACCAGCAGCTTGTCGGCGATCGGGTCCAGCATGCGGCCGATATTCGACGTCTGGTTCCAGATGCGGGCGAGATAGCCGTCGAGATAGTCGGTGATGGAGGCGACGACGAACAGGCCGAAGGCCGCCCAGCGCGCGAAATCCGATGATTCCAGCCGTCCTTCGATGAAGAAGCACAGCACGATCAGCGGTACGGCCACGATGCGGGCGTAGGTAAGGAGGTTCGGGATATTGTATGCGCGGGAAGCCATGGATTCTTCAGTCTCGACTATTTCCGGCTAGATGAGGTCTTTGTGACAGTGCCGTCAACCTTTGTTTCCGGCAATTCTTGGCGAATTTACGGAGCCGGGCCGAATGACGCATCTGTTTGCAAAAAACCGCGCCTTGCGGGTGGTCACGTCGGCGGTTTGCCGTCCGTAGTGAAGCGTGCGGAAAAGGCTTCGCCGTCGGCCAGCGTGCCCTCACAGGAAACCGTCATGGCGCCCTTCATCGGATTGCCGAAGCCGCAGGTGCCCTTTGCCGGGAAGACATCGGGCGTGTCCGGCGTGTCCTTGCGGCTGACGATCACCTTGTCGAGGTCGATCACGTCGCTGTCCGGCGTCGGATTGGCGCCGTCCATACCGCTGAAGGTGATGATGCGGCTATCCTCCAGCACGAAATAGAAGCCGACGCGGCCGTTCGGATAGGAGACGTTGAGCAGTTTTCCCGAGCAGCTGTCGCTGAACTGCTGTTTTCCCACGACGAGCGCCTCGCAGGTGCCGGTCACGCCCAGCATCTGTGCATCGCCCACCTGGGTCTGCGCGGCGGCACCCGTTGCCAGCAGGCAGAGGCCGGCGATGGCGAGCAGGCTATGCTTGAAGACGATCATGACGCCTCGCTGTCTATGGAGGAATGTCGTGCCGGCACCCTAGCAGCCACCGGCCGGCTCGCAACCGCTATCCCGCCGCGTCGTCGTGGAAATGGTTGTAGACGATGCGGGCGACCGATTCCGAAATGCCGGCGACGGCCATCAGGTCCGACATGCCCGCGCGCGACACCGCCTTCGCCGTGCCGAAATGCTGGAGCAGGGCGCGCTTTCGCGTGGGGCCGATGCCGCCGATCTCGTCGAGCGGGTTCTTGACCATTTCCTTCTTGCGGCGCGCCCGGTGCGAGCCGATGGCGAAGCGGTGCGCCTCGTCACGCAGGCGCTGCACGAAATAGAGCACGGGATCGCGCGGCGGCAGCGAAAAATCCGGAATGCCGCGCATGAAAAAGCGCTCGCGCCCGGCCTCGCGGTCGGCCCCCTTGGCGACGCCGATGGCGATGACCTGGTCGGTGATGCCGAGCTCTTCCAGGATGGCGCGCACCGCCGTCATCTGGCCCTGGCCGCCATCGATGAGGATGACGTCCGGCCAGGCGGGGAAGGGCAGGTCGGCGGCTTCCGCGCCGGCCTCGGCCGTGCGGTCCGGCAGACCCTCTTCCTTGATGAGGCGCGAGAAGCGCCGGGTCATCACTTCCTTCATCATGCCGAAGTCGTCGCCGGGCGTGATGTCGGTCGATTTGATGTTGAATTTTCGGTACTGCCCCTTCACGAAGCCTTCCGGCCCCGCCACCACCATGCCGCCGACGGCATTGGTGCCCATTATATGCGAGTTGTCGTAGATCTCGATGCGGCGCGGCACGGTGGGCAGCTTGAAGGTCGCGGCGAAACCGTCGAGCAGGCGCGACTGCGAGGCCGTTTCCGCCAGCTTCCGCCCATGCGCCTCGCGGGCATTGGCCACCACATGGTCGACGAGGTCCTTCTTCTCGCCGCGCTGCGGCACGGAAATCGTCACCTTGTAGTTGGATCGTTCGGAGAGCGCCTGCGCTAGTAGGTCGATCTCCTCGACGGTTTCGGAGAGCAGGATCTGCCGGGGACAGGGCTTGTCGTCGTAGAACTGCGCGAGAAAGGCGTTCAGCACCTCGCTGCCGGAAAGCTGCGGGTCTGCCTTCGGAAAATAGGCGCGGTTGCCCCAGTTCTGCCCGGTGCGGAAGAAGAACACCTGGATGCAGGACACGCCGCCCTCATGGTGGATCGCAAAAATGTCCGCCTCTTCGACGCCCGCCGGGTTGATGCCCTGGTGGCTCTGCACATGGGAGAGTGCGGCCAGCCGGTCGCGATAGACGGCGGCGCGCTCGAAATCGAGGTCCTCGGCGGCGGCGTTCATGGCCTCGGCCATGTGCGCCTTCACCTTCTGGCTCTTGCCGGAGAGAAAATCCTTCGCCTCCTGCACGAGCTCGCCATAGTCCGCATCGCGGATCTCGTTCGTGCAGGGGCCGGAACAGCGCTTGATCTGGTAGAGCAGGCAGGGCCGCGTGCGGCTTTCGAACACGCTGTCGGTGCAGGTGCGCAGCAGGAAGGCGCGTTGCAGCGAGTTGATCGTGCGGCCCACGGCACCAGCCGAAGCGAAGGGGCCGAAATAGTCGCCCTTGCGGCTGCGCGCGCCGCGATGCTTGAAGATCGCCGGCGCCCGCGTGTCGCCCGTCAGCAGGATATAGGGGAAGGACTTGTCGTCGCGCAGAAGCACGTTGAAGCGCGGGCGCAGGCGCTTGATGAGGTTGGCTTCCAAGAGCAGCGCCTCGGTCTCCGTGCGCGTCGTCACGAATTCCATGTTCGCCGTCTGGCGAATCATCTGCGTGATGCGGTTGGAATGGCCGCGGCCCTGCGCATAGTTCGTCACGCGCTTCTTCAGGCTGCGCGCCTTGCCGACATAGAGCACGTCGCCATCCGCATTGAACATGCGGTAGACGCCGGGGCTGTTGGGCAGGCGCTTGACGAAGAACTCGATCAGCGCTGCGCCGACAACGCCTTCCGGCACGTCGCCGCCTTCGTTCCAGTCCATGCCGGGTGTCGCGACGGCCGGCGCAATGACGCCTTCGAGCGGGCTTTCCTGAAGCTCGTCGTCCTCTTCCGTCTCGTTCTCGTCATAGAGGATGCCGCCATCCTCCACCTTCCGGCCATTCATTCCGCTATTCCCCCGACATCGGGTGTTTCCCAGGCGAGATGCTGCCCGCCATCGAGCGCTATCATTTGCCCCGTTATCGATGGCGTGTCGAACAAAAAGCGAACTGTTCGGCCGAATTCCCCAAGCGAAGGGCCGCGGCGCAGGATCAATCCCTCGACCTGCGCCTGGAAGGCGGCGTCGTCCTGCCGCTCGTTCGGCAGCGACGGTCCGGGGCCGATCGCATTGACGCGCACGCGCGGCGCAAAGCTCTGCGCCATGGTGCGCGTCGCCATCCACAGGGCCGATTTCGAGAGCGTGTAGGAATAGTAGCGCGGCGTCGGGTTCCAGACGCGCTGGTCGATGATGTTGACGATCGAGCCCGCCATGCCGTGGGGAAGCTGGCGCACGAAATCACGCGCCAGGATCGACGGCGCCTTCACATGCACGGCGAAATGGCGGTCCCACAGCGCATCGTCGAAGGCCTCGACCGTATCGGGCTTGAACAGCGAGGCGTTGTTGACGAGCAGATCGAGCGGGCCGACCGCAGCACGCGCCGCCGCGATGAGTTCCGCCGTCGCAGCCCCGTCCGAGAGGTCGCATTGCACGACGGCCGCCGTCACGCCGCGCGCGGTGAGGGCGCCGGCGATCGCGTCCGCCTCGTCGCGGGATTCGTTTGCGTGGATGGCGACGGCAAAGCCGTTCGCCGCGAGATCCTCCACGATGGCCTTGCCGATGCGTTTCGCGCCGCCCGTCACGAGGGCCGTCCTGAGGGGGTTCTTCAAGAAAATCCGTCCTGCCGATTCATTTGTTTAACCGGCCCAAGATATAGACATCCCAGCGCAGGCTTAAACTCCCCCCGACAATTGGTTGCAGAAAAATTAACTGCAAAAGCCACTTCAAAGTAATTTTAAGTATATTTTACCGGTTTTCGCGCTTCTTGAATTCATGGTTAATAAATTCCCTGTTGTTCAAAAGTCACATCCCATTTGTGCCGTGTCTCTGCCACAATCATTTCACATTTTGGCTCTTTCAATTCCTCAATCTTTATTCAATTTCCCCTCAACCGGGCGGGACTGAATTAGAAATGACGACGCCCGACAGCCTCCCAACAGAGGGCGTCGTTCAGTAAAGGAGAATATCATGCGTACACTCATCGCCACCCTCATCGCTTCGACCGTCTCGATCGTTGCTTTCCAGGCCGCTCACGCCGCCGACGCCATCGACGAAGTACCCCAGGCTCCGGCCGCTGAATATTCCGAGCCGGTCTCGGGCGGCAACTGGGCCGGCGCCTATGCCGGTGGTACGGCAAGCTGGCAGCGCGGTGACTTCAACCGTCAGGGCGATGCCAAGGCAAACGGCCTCGGCGGCGGCGTCTACGGCGGCTACAACATGCAGTCCGGCCAGATCGTCTACGGCGGTGAAGCCGACCTGAACTACTCGGGCGTCGACGCCGAGCGCAACGGCCTGAAGGCCAAGCAGGGCGTCAACGGCTCGATCCGCGGCCGCGTCGGTATCGACCTGAACCCGGTCCTGCTCTACGGCACCGCCGGTGTTGCAGGCACGAACGTCGAGCTGAAGAACGGCGCCGGCAAGGACGACCGCAACATGGTCGGCTGGACCGCCGGTGCAGGTGCAGAAGCCTTCGTGACCAACAACGTCACGGCGCGCGTCGAATACCGCTACAGCGACTACCAGAAGAAGGGCTTCAACCTCGGCGGCGACAAGGTCAAGTCGGGCTTCGAAGACCACAGCGTCCGCGTCGGTCTCGGCGTGAAGTTCTAAGCCTCACGGCTCTGGAATACGGAAAGGCCGGGCGAAAGCCCGGCCTTTTTGTTTGTGCTCAATCCTTGAACTGCGCGAAGTCCGGGAAGACGGCTTCGAAGCGGGAGAGGAAGCGCTTCAGCTTCGGGCGGCCGCGCTGCCACTTTCCTTCGAAACGCAATTCGATGTAGCGCAGCATGGCGGCGAGCGCGAAATGGCCGCCATTCGGCTTCTTGCCGAGGCGCGGCATGTTGGCTTCGAGATGATCGAGCGCGCGCTCGGCCTTTTCCCACTGCCGGTCGATCCACGGCTGGTGGATCTTCTCCTCCGGCCGGAAGCGGCGTTCATAGACGATGGCGAGCAGGCAGTCGCAGATGCCGTCGGCGGTCGCTTCCAGCACGTCCACTTCGGTGCGCTTGGCCGCATTGCGCGGGTAGAGCGAGCCGCGCGTCTGGCGGTCGATATAGTTCATGATCGCACGGCTGTCGAAGACGGCGAGGCCGTCGTCGGTCACCAGCGCCGGGATCTTGCCGAGCGGGTTGGCAGCGAGCAGTTCGGCCGGGTCGGCATTGGTGTCGGTGGCGATCGCTTCGACCGGCAGCCCGGCGAAATGTGCGGCCATGCGCACCTTGGTGGAATAGGGCGAGGTGGTGGAATAGAAGATTTTCATCGGCAGGGTCCTGTGCTCTTTGAATTTACGCATGATCCTTTCCTTAAATCGATTCCGATTTAAGGGGGCATGCTAGCGGATGGGCGGTTGTTCGATGGATTTGGCGCGGCAGGCCGCGCGGTCGACTTCAGGGCAGGGGCGGAAGGAGAGGTCCGGCGTCATGCAGATGCGCACTTCTTCCAGCCGCCCGTCCTCGCAGGTCACCGCGATGCCCTTGCGGTCAAGCCCGGGATTGGCGGCGATGAAGGCCTGCTCCACCGCATCGGGCGAAAGGCGCGCGCCGCCGCGCTGCGGCTCCGCCTCCGCCGGAATGCTGACGTGCTCGAAGGCCGCGCGCGTGACGGCGAAATAGTCCTTCTGGCTGAGGCCCGAGCAGGAGCCGTGCTTGCGCCATTGGTGGCCGACCAGGCCCATGGAGGGGATGATGTCCAGAACGGTGCGGCCGAGATTGTCGGGCACCCGGTCCGGCTCGCGGGTCCGGCAGAATTCCGGATAGCCGCGGTCGTTCTGCGGCCAGAGCCCATGCACGATGAAGCCGTTGTTCTCGCCGCGCCGGCATTGCTGGGTCTTGCCGGTGGCATCGTTGCCCGCGCACCAGGTCGGCGACCAGGACAGCGAGAGCACGTAGAAATCGAACCCCTTGCCGAGCGGAATTTTTTGCGCCGGCGTCTTGCGGCTCACTTTTGTCTTCGGCTTCTCGGCCGGCTTCTCCTCGCTGCAAGCGGCAAGCGTCGCCAGGCCGGCAAGGAGCAGGCTTACGGATCGCACAACGGTGGAGAAGTGCGGCCGACTCATCGATTGGCGGCCGCGAGGAAAGGCGTCATGAAAGTCTCCCGGTTCGGCGCGCGATTGTTGCCGCCGAACGGCAAAGGTCAAGAGGCCTTCGTTTCGCCCGCAAGCCAGAAGGCACGCGCCGAGGCGAAGCGATCCTGCGCCAGCCGTTCCTTCAGGAAGGGCAGCAGCACGTCGAGCTCCGGCTTCAGGGTGAAGGGCGGATTGACGACGATGAGGCCGGAGCCCGTCAGCCCAGTTGTTTCGCGGTCGCTGCGCACGGTCAGTTCCGCACAGAGCATCTTGGGAATGCCCGTCTCCTTTAGCGCCTTGTGGAAGGCGGCGATGGGCGCGTTCTTCTTCAGCGGATACCACAGGCAATAGACCCCGCCGGGAAAGCGCCGCACCGCCTTTTGCAGCCCGTCGACCAGCCGTTCGTATTCGCCCTCGATCTCGAAGGGCGGATCGACCAGCACGATGCCGCGCTTTTCCTTCGGCGGCAGGTGCGCGCCCAGCGACAGCCAGCCGTCGAGCCGGGTGACGCGGCTCTGGAAATCGCCGTCGAACAGCCGGTGCAGCGTCTCGTAATCGTCAGGATGCAGCTCCATGGCGGAGAGCCGGTCCTGCGGGCGGAAGAGCTGGCGCACCAGTTTTGGCGAGCCGGGATAATAGGTTAGCCCGCCATGCGGATTCAGTTCGTGAACGACCTTCAGGTAGGGCGCGAGGATATCCGCCACCGCCGCCGGCATGTCGCCGTCGATGAGCCGGCCGATGCCGTCGAGCCATTCGCCGGTCTTCTGCGCTTCCTCGCTCGAAAGATCGTAGAGCCCAAGGCCGGCATGGGTATCGAGCACGCGAAACGCCTTGTCCTTGCCCTGCATGTAGAGCACGAGGCGGGCGAGCACGGCGTGTTTCAGCACGTCCGCGAAATTGCCGGCGTGGTAGATGTGGCGATAGTTCATTGTGCGACACCCACGATCATCCGCGCTGATGCGACGATGAATTGTTGCGATGGTAGAATGATTTGCCTTTTGGCACTTTGCGCTCTGCCATATAGAAAAGCCATGAACGTTGCGACCCCCAATCTCGGAAAACCCCGGATCGGCCATTCCGCCTGTCCGCATGACTGTCCCTCCACCTGCGCACTCGACATCGAGATCGGCGCGGATGGCCGAATGGGCCGCGTCAAGGGCAGCGCCGACAACAGCTACACGGCCGGCGTCATCTGCGCCAAGGTCGCCCGCTATGCCGAGCGCCTCTACCACCCCGACCGCCTGATGAAGCCGATGGTGCGCAAGGGCGAGAAGGGCAGCGGCGACTGGGCCGACATCTCCTGGGAGGCCGCGCTTGATGCGATTGCCGAAGCCTTCGTCAAGGCCGAGCAGGCGCACGGCACGGAGGCTGTCTGGCCCTATTATTACGCCGGCACGATGGGCCAGGTGCAGCGCGATTCCATCGAGCGCCTGCGCCACGCAAAACGCTATTCCGGCTTCTTTGATTCGATCTGCACCAACCCCGCCTGGACGGGCTTCACCATGGGCGCCGGCACGCTGCGCGGCCCCGATCCGCGCGAAATGGCGAAGTCGGACTGCGTGGTGATCTGGGGCACGAACGCCGTCTCGACGCAGGTCAACGTGATGACCCATGCGGTGAAGGCGCGCAAGGAACGCGGCGCCAAGATCGTCGTCATCGACATCTACGACAACCCGACGATGAAAACGGCGGACCTCGCGCTGAAACTGAGGCCGGGCACGGACGCGGCACTCGCCTGCGCCGTCATGCACGTCGCCTTCCGTGATGGTTACGCCGACCGCGCCTATATGGAGAAATTCGCCGACGACCCGGCCGGCCTCGAAGCGCATCTTGCGACGCGCAACCCGGAATGGGCGGCCGCGATCACCGGCCTCACCGTCGAGGAAATCGAAACCTTTGCCGCCCTCGTCGGCCGCACCAAGAAGAGCTTCTTCCGCCTCGGCTACGGTTTCACCCGCAGCCGCAACGGCGCGGTCTCCATGCATGCCGCACTCTCCATCGCCACGGTGCTCGGCTCCTGGCAATATGAGGGCGGCGGCGCGTTCCACAGCAATTCGTCAATCTTCCATCTGCGCAAGAGCGAGTTGATGGGCACAAGGCTCATCGATCCGGATATCCGCGTGCTCGACCAGTCGCAGATCGGCCGCGTGCTGACCGGCGATGCCGTGGCGCTGCGCGATCGCGGCCCCGTCACGGCCATGCTGATCCAGAACACCAATCCGGTGAACGTGGCGCCCGAGCAGCGCCTGGTGAAACAGGGTTTTGAACGCGACAACCTGTTCGTCGCGGTGCACGAGCAGTTCATGACCGATACGGCGAAGCTCGCCGATATCGTCATCCCCGCCACCATGTTCGTCGAGCACGACGACCTCTACCGCGGCGGCGGCCACCAGCACATCCTGCTCGGCCCGAAACTCGTCGAGCCGCCCGCTACCGTGCGCACCAATCTCTTCGTCATCGAGGAGCTGGCGAAGCGTCTCGGCGTCGACGGGATGCCCGGTTTCGGGCTGTCCGAGCAGGAGCACATCACCCGCATGCTGCCCTATTACGAGATGGATTTCGACGGGCTCAGGCAAGAGAAGTGGATCGACTGCCAGCCGGATTTCGAGACCGCGCATTTCGCCAAGGGTTTCGGTTTCCCGGACGGCAAATTCCGCTTCCGCCCGAAATGGATCGACACGCCGGCGCCCAACCGGCCGCCAAAGGTGCTCGGCGCCTTTGGCCCGCATGCGGCGCTGCCGGCCTTTCCGGATCATGTCGAGCTCATCGAGACGCCGGATGCTGAACACCCCTTCCGCCTCGCCACGTCGCCCGCCCGCATGTTCCTCAACTCCAGCTTTACGGAGACCAAGGGCTCGCGCGAGCGCGAAGGCCGGCCGGAGGTAATGATCCATCCGCAGGATGCGACGGCCGAGGGCATCGCGGAGGGCGATATCGTGCATCTCGGCAATGTCCGCGGCGATATCCGCCTGCACGCGAAGATCACCGACAGCGTGAAGCCCGGCGTGCTGATCGCCGAGGGCATCTGGCCGAACTCCGCGCATCTCGACGGGGAGGGCATCAATGTGCTGACCGGCGCCGATCCCGTCGCCCCCTATGGCGGTGCCGCCTTCCACGACAACCGAGTCTGGCTGCGCAAGGCCTGATTCCACCTGAAGGATTTTCCATGACGGCTCCAGCCACGTCCGCCATCCGCATCGTCGACCAGCAGACCGTCTGGAAGCGCTTCATCCACCTTCGCACCCTCGTCATCGAGCAGACCCGCGCCGATGGCCGGGTCGAGCGGCTCGACCGCGAGGTGCATGACCACGGCCCGGCGGCCTCCGTGCTGCTGGTCGATCCCGCCCGCCAGTCGCTCATCCTCGTGCGCCAGTTCCGCCCTGGCGCCTTCTTCGGCGGCCATTCCGACGGCTTCCTGCTGGAGGTGCCGGCCGGCCTGCTCGATGACGACGCGCCCGAAGAGGCCGTCGCCCGCGAGGCGATGGAGGAGACCGGTTACGCCGTGCGCGACGTACGCCACCTCTTCGACATCTATTCGAGCCCCGGCACGCTCACCGAGCGCGTCGGCTGCTTCGTCGCCCGCATCGATGCCACGAAGCGCGACGGCAAGGGCGGCGGCGTGGACGGCGAGGGGGAGGATATCGAGATCGTCGAAATGCCGATCGACGAAGCGTATGGGTTGATCGCTACGGGTGGCATTCAGGATGCCAAGACGATCGTGCTGCTGCAATGGCTGATGCTGCATCGGGGCGAGTTTGGCTGAGGGGCGCGGGTGATTCTCGCTACTCCGGCCAGGCAGCTCTCGCGGCTTGCCCCCCTCTGCCCTGCCGGGCATCTCCCCCCTTGAGGGGGGAGTGTTCATGTTGGACTCGCGAGGCGTTTTCTTGCGAGGAAGATGTCGAGTGTGATCTGGAGCATTTCGAGTG
>NZ_JBXASL010000011.1:0-161817 GCF_058809275.1 Shinella sp. GW821-FHT10F02
GGCGTCAGATCGCCTCACTGGCGGGACTGGCTCCCTTCACGCGGCAATCGGGCAAGTGGCGCGGCAAGAGCTTCATCAGCGGCGGGCGCGGCAAGGTTCGGGCCGTGCTGTTCATGGCTGCCCTCGTTGCGGCCCGTCACAACCCGGTCCTCAAAGCGTTCCGCGATCGTCTCGTTGAAGCCGGAAAGCCGAAGATCGTCGCCATCGTCGCGACAATGCGAAAGCTCCTCACCATCCTCAACGCCATCATCCGCGACAGCAAACCATGGAAAAGCGCTTGACTGACAAGACAGTCGCTCTCCCCGCGGGGGAGAAGGGGAAAACGGCAAAGTCGAATTCCATATGCGATAGCCCTGGCGCTCAGGGTGAGGCGATGTTCCGCGGCGACAGCGCGACGCGGCGCTCCCAGATAACGAGGACCATGCTGGCGGCGACGATGAGGAAGGCGCCGATGAAGACGTTGAGGGCTGGGATTTCCGCCCAGATGGCATAGCCGTAGACGAAGGCCCAGATCAGGCCGGTATATTCGACCGGCGCCAGCGCGGAGGCCGGCGCGTAGCGAAAACCCTCGTAGAGCAGGAACTGCCCGAGCGTCGCCACGAGGCCGAGCGCGAACATCAGCATCCACCCTTCCGCATCTGGCGTCTTCCACATCCAGGGGAAGGTGGCCGCACAGGCGATGCCGAAGAGCAGGCTGGTCGCGAACATCTGCGTGAGCGTGCTCTCGCTGCGGCTGACGAGGCGGATGAGGATGGTGCTCCAGGCCCAGCAGAAGCCCGCGACGAGGCACATGGCGGCGGGGATGAGGTTGGGCGAATGGGACGGGTTGGCCGCGATGATGACGCCGACGAAACCGCCGACGCAGGCGATCCAGCGGCCGGCGCCCACCGCCTCCTTGAGCACGAGGATCGACAGGAACACCGTGATGATCGGCGCGGAGAAATAGAGCGTGGTGAGTTCCGCGAGACCCAGATAGCGCGCGGCATTGTAGTAGAGCAGCCAGGCGACGAGCATCAGCGCGGCGCGCAGCACGACGGTTCCGCGATAGGGGCTCTTCAGGATCGAGGGGTGGCGGTAGACGCGGATCAGCACGCCGGAGACCAGCACGATGACGAGGCTTCGCACGAACAGGATCTGCGGAACCTCGTAGGTCGCCACCATCCATTTCACCAGCGCATCCTGCATGGCGAAACAGGCATAGCCGGCCGAGGCCAGCGCAATGCCGGCCAGCGGTTTCGTGTCGATCAGTCCGGAACTCATGATGGCCTCAAGATGTCATGCCTTTTTGCCCGTCAAAGCCCGGGGCCAGGCCGAATGGCGCTTCCATCGCTGAAGCGCGCCAGCCGGAAACGGTGGAGACGATGGCCGGGATCGTTGCCCTGGATGAGATCCGCGACGACGCGCCCGATGCCCGGCCCGATGCCGAAACCATGGCCGCTCATGCCGGTCGCCACGAAGAGGCCGTCGATGGCCTGCGCGCGGTCGACGATAGGCACGACATCCGGCATGGCATCGATCATGCCCGCCCAGGTCGTGCGCAGCGAAACCGGCCCGATCTGCGGGAAAAGCGCCTGGAAGTCGCGTTCGATCGCGTGGAGGCGGGCGTTTTCCGGCGCGGGATTAAGGACCCGCATCGCCTCGAAGGGGCTCGGGCCGTCCGGCGTCCAGTCGCGCGGCGTCGTCCAGCCGTCCGGAAACGCCGTCGGCGCGGCGAAGCGATAGCGCATGCCGAGCGGATTGGCCTTCAGGACGGGGAGATATTTTGGCGCATGCCGAAAGGCGTCCGGGCCAAGCGCGAGCTGGCTGCTGCCGCCCGGTGCCAGCGTGTAACCGCCATCCTGCCGGCGCCGGAAGGCGATTTGCGCATCGGCCGCCGCACCCGCATGGATCTCCGGCAGCGGCCCGGTGGCGGCCACGGTGGCGCGCACGCTGAGCTGCGGAATGGAAATGCCGTGCTTGCGCAGGAAGAGCGACGACCACGCGCCGCCCGCGACCAGCACGCTGGACGTTGCGATGAGGCCCGCCTCCGTCCACACGCCGCTGACCCGGCCGGCCGAAAGCTCCAGCGCGCGTGCGGCGCAGTTTTCCACGATCCTGACGCCGTGGCGCACGGCAAGGCGGGCGAGCGCCGGCACGGCGATCCACGGCTCGGCGCGCATGTCGGAGGGCGTGACCATCGCGCCGGCATAGCGGCGTGCGGCGCCCTCGAAGAGGCTGGCGGTCTCGTCCCCATCGATGAGGCGGGTGTCGAGGTCGTGCTCGGCGGCGATCTTCATGAAGGCGTCGAAGCCGGCGAGGTCCTTTTGCGACCGGGCGAGATAGGTCACACCCGTCCGGTTCAGGCCGATATCCTCGCCGCTTTCCTCGGCCAGCGCCCGCCAGAGGCGGCAGGCCTCGATGACGATCGGAAGCTCGTCCGCATCGCGGCCCTGCTTGCGGATCCAGCCCCAGTTTCGCGACGACTGCTCGGCGGCGATGCGTCCCTTTTCCACCAGCGTGACGGATATGTTCCGCTTGGCCAGGAAGAGCGCGGTGGTGACGCCGATGACGCCGCCGCCGATGATGACCACATCGGACGCCTGCGGCGGCGGCCCGGGATAGCGGATGGGATCGGCCAGGGAGAAGGGAAAGGTGAGCACGGGATGCATTCTGGGGCAGGAGAGTCGCTGCCTTGGCAGTACCAGATAAACCGCCGCCAAACTACTGGCTTCCGCTCGGATTCGCGCCCCGGAATGCTGCCGGTCACGGTGGGACGATGCGCTCGACCGCCGTCGAAAGCGCGATCATGCCGCGGCGGTGTTCGGTGCCGGCCTCATGCAGGAACAGGCCCTTGGCGATGCCGTCATACATGTCGATGAGCGCGCGTGCCACCGCGCCGGGCACGCCCTCCTCGGCCAGCAGCGCGGCGCGGCGCTCGGGGGGAACCAGCGCCGGCACCACCGGGCGGCCGAGAGCCTGCGCGAAGGCCGCGGCCACGTCGCCGGCGCTCCAGTCCTGCGGCCCGGCGATTTCCACCACGCGCTTGCCGGTCCAGTCTTCGCCGAGCAGGGCCGCGGCGGTGCGCCCGACATCGATCGTGCTGACCATGGCGATCTTCTGGGCGGGGTCAAGGAAGGAGGGCAGCACGCCTTCGGACAGGGCCGCACCCGCCACCTCGCTCCAGGTCTCGACGAAATAGCCCGAGCGCAGGAAGGCGGTCGCCGGCGCGGCGCCGTCCAGCAGCGTCTCGAACCGGTTGAGGGTGGCGATGATGCCGGTGCCGGCGGCATGCTGCGCGCCGATGGACGACAGGATGACCGCCTTGGGCAGATGCGCCCGCCGTGCTGCCTCGGTCAGCGCCGCGCCGAGTTCCTCCGTGCGCGCAAAGGGATCGCCGCTCATCGGCGGCGGATTGAGCAGGAACGCACCCGCCGCACCCTGCAACGCTTCCGCCAGCGCATCGGCATCCTCGATATGCGCGACGGCCACCTCGGCGCCGAGCGCCCGCCATTTTTCGCCCTGTTCCGCCTGCCGCAGGACGACGCGCACGGCCTCGCCGCGGTCGATGAGGGCGCGGGCGGTCTCGCCGCCGGCCCGTCCGTTTGCTCCCAGCACGACATACATGTTTGCCTCCTTCGGTTGTTGGATGGAGGAAAGCTTAAGCGCGGCATTTCCATGCGTCCAATGCATGGTATATATAGTCACCATGCACCAAGTGGATTTACGCCGGATCGATCTCAACCTGCTGGTGGCGCTGGAAGCGCTGCTCGACGAGAGGAACGTCACGCGCGCCGCCCACCGGCTTGGCATGAGCCAGCCGGCCGCAAGCCGCGCGCTCGGGCGGTTGCGTGCGCTGTTTTCCGATGCGCTGCTGGTCGAAGGGCCGGGCGGCTATGTCCTCAGCGCCCGCGCCGAGGAGATGCGCCCGCTGCTGCAAAGGATTCTGGCGGGCGTGGGGGAAATGCTGGCGGCGAATGCGTTCGAGCCTGCGAGCGCGACGGGCCGCATCCGGCTTCTCATGGCCGATCTCCAGGCGACCGCGCTGGCACCGCACCTGCTCGCCCGCCTCGCCCGCGAGGCGCCCTCCCTCGACGTCGATATCGTCGCGCCCGGCACCAACGGTTTCGAGGCGCTGGAGCAGGGGGCGGCGGAGGCCATGGTGGCGCTGGTCGAGGACGCGCCGGCCGGCATCCAGCGGCGCGGCCTCTATGACGAGGAACTCGTGACGCTGATGCGGGCGCAGCACCCGGCCCTTGCCGAACCCCTCACGCTCGACCGCTTTCTCGCCCTTGAGCACATCGTGGTGAGCGTCACCGGCGTCGGGCCTGCGCCGGTGGACGAGGCGCTGGCGCGGCTGGGACGGACGCGGCGGGTGAAGCTGCGCGTGCCGAACTTCCTCGCCGCCGTCGAGATCGCCGCCCGCTCCGACCTCGTCATGACGCTGCCGTCGAGCCTCGCACGCGCGGCCGCCACCATGGGGCGCTTCATCTCGCTCCCGCCGCCGCTCGATCTTGGCCGCTTCACGATGAGCCTCGCCTGGCACGCGCGCCAGCAGGATGCGCCGCGCCACATATGGCTGCGGCGCGCCATCGTCGCGGCGGCGGCGGATATGGCTTCGGGGAACGGGGCCGGAGGGTAGGGACCGGTTCAGCGGCCTTGCAGGAGCGCGATGTCGCGGATCGGCGGATTGCCGAACAGCCGCCTGTATTCGCGGCTGAACTGGGTGACGCTTTCATAGCCGACGCGGAAGGCCGTGGTGCCGGCATCGAGCCGCTCGGTCAGGAGAAGGCGGCGCGCCTCGTGCAGCCGGATCTGCTTCTGGTACTGCAGCGGGCTCATGCGCGTGATGGCGTTGAAATGGTGGTAGAAGGTCGACACGCCCATGCCGGCCATATCCGCCAGAACCTCGATCGAGGCCGGTTCGGCATAATGCGCGCGCAGCCAGCTGATGATGCCCGCGATCCGGTTGTGCTGCGTGCCATGCCGCGCGATCTGGCGAAGCTGCCCGCCCGCCGGCCCGACGAGCAGGTGGTAGATCACCTCGCGCAGCACCATGCGGCCGAGGATTGGGATGTCACGCGGCACATCCGCAAGGGCCGCCAGCCGCAGGATCGCGTCGAGCAGGCCGGCCGTCACCATGCCGATCGTCATGCCGGTGCCGGCATCGCTTGTGGCGATGCCCTCCAGGTCGATCTCGGCGCCGACCGCCTGCACCGCCGCAAGGTCGAGCTTCAGCATGAGCGACAGGAACGGATGCGCCTCGCTGCCGTCGAGCACCTGCGCGATCGTCGGCAGGTCGACGGAGGTCAGCATGAACCGGCAGGCATCGTACTCATAGACATTCGCGCCCACCATCACGCGCTTGCGCCCCTGCACGACGAGCGAGAGGCTGGGCTCGTAGAAGGCCGACGCGGGGTCGCAGGCCGAGCCGCGGCGATAGAAGGACAGGCCGGGAACGGCGGACTGGCGGTCGTCCGCGCCGGCGAGATCATGCAGGATGCGGTCGGCCAGCCGGGCGCGCGCGATCGCCCTCTCGTCGGGATGGCCGGCCGGGCTGTGTTTCTTGTCGTCGGGGCGCAACATGGCGGGCAGAGTAGCGTCGCACCCGCCCGGCAGCAAGCGGCCGGGCGGCGGGCAAGAGGATTGGGCAACAATCCGGAAGGATTGAGCTACCGCGGCGGGCAGGCTGCGGCTAGCTTCTCCCCATCTTCCCGAATGTGAACGGAACCTCCCCATGCAAACGACCGGATACGCCGCCTACGACGCGGACACACCCCTTGCCCCCTTCTCCTTCGCCCGGCGCGAGCTGCGCGACAACGACGTGGCGGTCGAGGTGCTCTATTGCGGCATCTGCCACACGGACCTGCATATCGCCAAGAACCTCTGGAAGGACTGGTTTCCGACGAGCTACCCGACCGTTCCCGGCCATGAGATCGTCGGGCGCGTCGTCGAGGTGGGCAAGGACGTCACGCGCCATGCCGTCAGCGACCTCGTCGCCGTCGGCACCATCATCGACAGCTGCCAGCATTGCGACCAATGCCGCCGGAACGAGGAGCAGATGTGCCGCCAGGGGCCGACGCTCACCTATGGCGGGGCGGACCGGATCGACCGCAGCATGACCTATGGCGGCTTTTCGAAACATATGATCGTGCGCGACAATTTCGTGCTCAAGCTGCCGGACGGGCTGGATGCCGCCCGCGTCGCGCCGCTGCTTTGCGCCGGCATCACCGTCTATTCGCCGTTGCGGCTGTGGAATGTCGGCCCGGGCAGCCGGGTCGGCGTCGTCGGGATCGGCGGCCTCGGCCATCTCGCCGTCCGCTTTGCCGCAGCCCTCGGCGCCAGCGTTACCGTCATCACGCGCTCGGCGGCGAAGGGCGAGGAAGCGCAAGCGCTCGGGGCCGACAGCGTGCTGATCTCGACCGCGCCCGACGCCATGGCGGCCGCGGCATCGTCCTTCGACGTCATCATCGACACGGTGCCCGTCGGCCACGACATGTCGCCCTATATCGACCTCCTGGATGTGGAGGGCGTGCTGGTGATCGTGGGGGCGCTCGATACCATGAAGGGCTTCAGCTCCCTGCCGCTCATCACCGGGCGCCGGCGCATCACCGGTTCGCCCTCGGGCGGCATCGCCGAGACGCAGGAAATGCTCGATTTCTGCGCCAGGAAGCAGATCCTGCCCGATTGCGAGATCATCGAGATGCACGAGGTCAACGACGCCTTCGACCGGCTGGAGCACGGCGACGTCCGCTACCGCTTCGTCATCGACATGGCATCGCTCGCCGTGGAATAGGCCTTCACGCCCGGCAATGCTGCTCCCAGTCGACAAGCATCGACAGAATTTCCAGCGAATCGGATAGGCGCGGCGCCGGGCGGGGTGGCCGCGTCGCTCCATCGGCAAGGCAGGCTTCGACCGTGCGGAGCTGGTAGTCGAAGGCATCGCCATCGGCCTCGACGATGATCTCCTCGACAGTGCCGTCGTGGTCGCGGATTTCGATCCGCGAAGGCCCGGCCTGCGGCAGCCAGGGATTGGCCGGCAGGCGCAGGCTCGCCTTCTCGCCATGCACGGCGAAATCGTGGGTCAGCCCATAACCGTCGCTGCATTGCAGGCTGGCCAGCACGCCGTTTGAGAAGCGCGCGGTCAGCGCCGCATCGATAAGGTTGCCGTTCGGAGCAGCGTTGCCCAAGCCCGTCACTTGCCGGGCGGCGAAGGCTTGTGGTCCGCAGGCGGCCTGCACCACGAAATGCAGCAGCGAGACCGGATAACAGCCGAGATTGAAGAGCGTGCCGCGCCCGGCCGGATTGGCGACGCGCCAGATATCGGCGGCGTAGAAGCCGGTAATGGCGCGCAGCGCACCGAGCCGGCCGGAGGCGAGGATCTCGCCCAGCCGCGCCGTCAGCGGGTGGGAGAGATACATCAGCCCTTCCATGAAGAAGATGCCGCTATCCTCCACCGCGCCTGCCAGTGCCTGCGCATCGGCAAGCGTGGTGGTCAGCGATTTTTCGCACAGCACCGCCTTGCCGGCCTTGGCGGCGGCAATGACCGCCTCGTGGTGCACATGGTTCGGCAGGCCGACATAGACGGCATCCACGTCGGGATCGGCGAGCAGCGCCGTGATGTCGCGGTAGGTGCGGGTGACGCCGTGGCGGGCGGCGAAGGCGGCAAGCCGGCCTTCGTCGCGTCCGGCGACGGCCTGGATGCGCGAGGCCGGGCTTTTCGCAATCGCGCCGGCCATGGTGTCGGAAATGAAGCTCGTGCCCAGAATGCCCCAGCGCAGCATGGTCGCTCCTATCGGTTGAGATCGAGGAAGGCGCTTGCCACGGCGCGGTCGATATCGGCGGGCACGGGCACGAGGCAGGCGTCTGCGCCCAGCGTGCGGCCTGCCACCCGCTCCAGGCAGCGGGCCTGCATGGCAAAGCCCAGATCCATCGCCTCGATGCTGTTGCCGAGCGGGCGCGGGCCGGCGAGATTGGCCATGTGCCCGGCCGCAAGCAGGTGGATGCGTCGGCCGTCCGCAAGGATAATCGTCTCGATGCCGTCTTCGGGCGACGATGCCACCGCGGCGACCGCGGGATCTGCGACGAGGCCGTCGCGGTCGATCTCGTGCGGAAAATGGCCGCCGTTCATCAGGATGACGCCGTCCTTCAACAGCGGCAGGTCGGCGGCGGTGACGATGCCCGGATGGCCGGTGACGGTGACGATCACGTCGGCCGCGCGGATGGCATCTGCCCGATGCGGTGTGGAAAACCCGTCGAGATGGGCCTCCAGCGTCGTCACCGGATCGATATCGACGACGCTGACGGCGCTGTAGCCCTGGCGGAAGCAGGCGGCGGTGCCCTTGCCGCAGGCGCCGTAGCCGAAGACGAGCACGCGCTTGCCGTTTGTCGAGCGGTTGGTGAAGCGCAGGAAGCTTTCGAACAGGCTCTGGCCGACGCCATGGCGGTTTTCGGCAAATTGCTTGATGGGGCTGTCGTTGATGACGAGGATCGGCCGCGCCAGCCTTTCGCGCAGCGGCGCCAGCCGCGTGCGGCCGGAGGTGGTCTCCTCCGTGCCGCCGATCAACCCGTCATAGGGGCGTTCGAGGAAGCGCGCGAAGAGATCGCCGCCATTGTCGAGCAGCAGGTCGGGCTTTTCGTCGAGAAGCGCATCGATGAAACCGTGATGCGCGCCGGCATTGCGGGTCTGCTCGCCGATGATGGCGATGCCATTGTCCGCGAGGAAGGCGGCGGTCGCCGGCTGGGTGCTGTTGAGGTTGCCGGTCGCAACCACCCGCGCGCCACCGGCCTTCAGCGTCAGGAGCAGCGCGGCGGTCTTCGGCTCCAGGTGGATGGCGGTGCCGATCGTCAGGCCGGCAAAGGGCTGCGTTTGCGCAAACTCGGCCGCGATGCCGCGGAGCAGGCGGCAGCCCGATGCCACCCAGTCGATGCGCGAAAATTGCGGGTCCTGTTGCATGTTTCCCCTATCCGGTCTCGTGGTTCGATCCAGATAGAACTTTCCGCCCGCCCGGCGGCAGGGACATTATTCTGCGCTGCCGGGCAGTTTTCCTGCGCCCTCCCGCGTCAGCCAGGCCCGGAGCGCGAGGATCGCCTTGCCCTCGGCGTCCATGGCGCGGCAGCACAGGCGGTAGCCGACGGGCCGGGCGACGAAGCCGAGCGGCGCGACGAGCGCGCCTTCCGCCAGTTCGCGCTCGATGGAGGCGCCGGGTGCTGCGACGATGCCGAGCCCCGCTTTCGCGGCGGCGATGGCAAGCTCCAGCGTCTCGGTCTCGAAGCGCTTGTGGAACCGCAGGGGCGGCGTGCCGCTTTCGCGGAACCAGTCGTCGAGGAGGTATGCGACATCGCGCGCGACGATGGCGACGGCGGCCGACGCCTCGCCGCCGTCCACCGCGCTTTGCAGCTTGGCCGCCTCGGCCGGCGTTCCGACAAGGCCGAACTCGTCCTTCATGAAGCCGAAGGCGGCGATATCGGGCAGCGGCCGGTATTCGCCGCCGACGATCAGCGCGTCGAGGTCGGGCCGGTCGGCCAGCGTGAAGGCGACGTCGACGGGGATGATGTCGATTTCCAGCGCCGGCAGGTCGGCCATCAGCCGCGGCAGGCGCGGGATTAGCCAGTTCGCGGCGAGCGGCATGGGGGCACCGAGGCGGATGCGCCGGCGCCGCTCCGCATCCGTGATCTCATCGGCCGCGCGTGTGAGAATATCGAGGGCAACGGCGACGGCGTCGGCGAAACGCCGGCCGGCATGGGTGAGCGCCACCCGTCCGCCCTCGCGGCTGAGCAGGGCGACGCCGAGGCTGTCCTCCAGGCTCGCCATCTGCTGGCGCACGGCGCCGGGCACGACGCGCAGCTCTTCCGCCGCGGCCCGCAGGCTGCCGCGCCGCGCCACCGCATCGAAGGCGCGCAGGGCATTGAGCGGCAGGGCTGTCGCCGCGCGCGGTCTGCCTCCCGGCAGGGACGGGGCGTCCTTCGCAGCCATGGTTGCCTCTCCTTCGCAAAGCTTCAGGAGTCTTTGCCATGGCCGGCGCGCGGGCAGAAGCGATTTTCGCTACTGGCGCTGGAGCGTGATCCGGCTCGTCGTCACCGTCTTGCCCGAGGCGGGGTCGCGGTCGGTGGTCGTGAGGGTCAGGCCGTCATTGCCGGCTTTCGCCACGGAGAGGCTTGCGCGCCGGTCGCCGTTCACCTCCTTGGCCCAGCCGATGGCGAGGTTCAGCGTATCGCCCCGGCGCTTGCCGGACAGCGATGCCGGCCCGGAGCCTGCGCCGATATAGGAGCCGCGATAGGCGCCGCCGAAAATCTTCAGGTCGACGCCGACCGCCCTCGACACAACGAGCAGGCCGCGGCAGCGCCCCTTGAGCGACAGCGAATTGCCCGATGCCGTCGAGGTGAAGGTGCAATCGACGTTGATCGGCTCCTTGTTGGTGCGCAGGCGCACCTGGCCCTGGCCGGCATACTGGCCCTCAAGGCCGCCCAGGAACTGTTCTTCGCTGGCATTCGCGCCCGTGGAGAGCAATATCGGCGCACAGCAGGCCAGCATGGCCGGAATGATGCGATTCATGATGTTTCTCCCAAAACCGGAGTAAGGCTGCTGGCGTAACCGCCAGAGACCCCGCGAAGTTCCCCCGAACTTGATATCCCGTCCGGCATTGCGCAACATAAGCCCGCATGGAGCGGCGAAACCGGGTGAGACGACATCGTGAATGAGAAGAAGCCCCCGGGCGCAAGAGCCGGCGCCGCGAAGCAGACGACCGGCCGCATGACGCGGGAGGCCTGGATCGAGGCGGGCATCGAGGCGCTCGCCGCGGAAGGCATCGCCAATGTGAAGATCCAGGTGATGGCCAAGACGCTCGCGGTGTCGCGGTCGAGTTTCTACTGGTTCTTCGCCGATCTGCAGGAACTGCACCGGGAACTGCTGGACTATTGGCTGCGCAAGAACACCAGCCCGATCATCGAGCGCGCCCTTCGCCCCGCGCAAACGGTGACGAAGGCCGTGTGCCACATCTTCGAATGCTGGGTGGACCCTGCGCTGTTCGATCCGCGGCTGGACGCGGCGGTCCGATCCTGGGGGCAGGTGGATGCGGCCGTGCGCAGCGTCGTCGACCAGGCGGACGACCAGCGCGTCGATGCCGTGGCGCGCATGTTCCTGCGCTACGATTATCCGCAGCAGGAAGCCTTCATCCGCGCCCGGGTGCTGTATTTCACGCAGATCGGCCACTACACGCTCGGCATGCGCGACGACCGCGACATGCGGCTGCGGCTCCTGCGGCCCTATCTCCTCAGTTTCACCGGGCGCGAGGCGCCGGACGACGAGGTCGAGGCTTTCGAAAGCCTGGTGCTGCGCGTGCAGCCCGACGGTTGACAATGGACAGGCCTGTACGGCCGCAAATCCTTCCCACCCGTCAGTGATGGCGGCGAACGCGCTTTCGACCGTTGCAGCCCGTCGCACTCTTCTGGACATCAGTGTCCAGATGTTTTATTGAGACCGTGGGATCAATCAAAAACGCGGCCTTGAAGGCCGGTTCCGCCATGCAGGGGCAGCGCATGAAGCAGCACTCAGCCTTCCCGGTTTGCCGTTGCGCGCTGGCGCATGCGGGCAAGGGCGCCGCGCGATGACGCGGCATTATTCGGCCCTCTCGCTGCTGAAGGAAGGCCTGAGAAGCCAGCAGGGATGGCAGCAGGCCTGGCGCTCGCCGGAGCCGAAACCGCGCTACGACATCCTCATCATCGGCGGCGGCGGGCATGGGCTGGCGACGGCCTATTACCTCGCCAAAGTGCACAATATCCGCAACATCGCGGTCATCGAAAAGGGCTGGCTCGGCGGCGGCAATACCGGGCGCAACACGACGGTGGTCCGCTCCAACTATTTCTTCCCCGAAAGCACGGCGCTCTACGACCTGGCACTGCGGCTCTACGAGACGCTCGGCCGCGACCTCAACTACAATATCATGCTGTCCCAGCGCGGCATCGTCACGCTCGCCCACAGCGAGGCGGAGATGGAGATGGCGGCGCGCACCGTCAACGCCATGCAGATCAACGGCACGGATGCCGAACTGTTCGGCGTGGACGAGGTGCGCCGCGTGCTGCCGCTCCTGAATTTTTCGCCCGAGGCGCGCTATCCGGTTTTCGGCGGGGTCTGGCAGGGCAGGGCCGGCACGGCGCGGCACGATGCCGTCGCCTGGGGCTATGCCCGCGCCGCCGACCGGCTGGGGGTCGATATCATCCAGTCCTGCGAGGTGGAAGAATTCCTTGTCGAGGGCGGGCGCTGCCGCGGCGTGAAAACCAGCCGCGGCGAGATCCGCGCCGAGCGCACCGCCATGGTCGTCGCCGGTCATTCCTCGCATCTCGCGGCCAAGGCCGGCTTCCGCCTGCCGATCACCTCCTATGCGTTGCAGGCCTGCGTTTCCGAGCCGATCAAGCCGGTGCTCGACACCGTCGTGCTGTCGCCGGGAACCGGCACCTATGCCAGCCAGTCCGACAAGGGCGAACTGGTTATCGGCGGCGCGCTCGACCGCGTCCCCTCCTATGGCCAGCGCGGCAACCTGCCGATGCTGGAAGGCGTCGTGTCGGGCCTGCTCGAAATGTTCCCGAGCTTCCGGCAATTGCGGCTGATGCGGCAATGGGCCGGCATCGTCGATGTCACGCCGGATTCCTCGCCCATCCTCGGCGAAAGCCCCCTGCCGGGGCTCTTCCTCAATTGCGGCTGGGGAACGGGCGGCTTCAAGGCGATCCCGGCCGGCGGCACGCTGCTCGCCCATCTGCTCGCCACCGGAAAACACCACGATGTCAGCCGGCCCTTCGATCTCGACCGCTTTGCGCGCGGGCGGCTGATCGACGAAGCCGCCGGCTCCGGCATCGCGCACTAGAGCAAATCCGGCGGACCGGACTTGCTCCAGATTTTTGTTTGTACCGCATTGTCCGACGCCGAAGCGACGCTCCGGCTGGAAATGCTCCAGGAGACCGCCATGCAGCTTTTTCCCTGCCCCTTCTGCGGCCCGAGAAGCGAGACCGAATTCCACTTCGGCGGTGACGCCGGCAACCGGCGACCCGAGGGGTTTCGCGCGGTGACGGATGGCGAATGGGCGGCCTACCTGCACGAGCGCAACAACCCGCGCGGCGCGGCCAGCGAAATCTGGATGCACATGACCTGCGGCGAAGTGTTCCGCATGGAGCGCGATACGGTGCATCACGGCGTGGCGCAGGCCTTCGCCCTTTTGGAAGGAGGCGGCGATGACGGCTTGGCGCACTGAGGGCGGCACGGCCATCGACCGGACACGGCCGCTGCGCTTCACCTTCGACGGGCGAAGCGTCGCCGGCTTTGCGGGCGATACGGTCGCCTCGGCGTTGCTCGCAAGCGGCGTCTCGATCGTCGGGCGCAGCTTCAAATATCATCGTCCGCGCGGCCTCTGGGGTGCCGGCGTCGAGGAACCGAACGCGCTTCTCGACATTGCGGGCGGCATGCCGAACACGCGCGCCACGCAGGTTCTCGCCGCCGATGGCCTCGTAGCGCGCAGCGTGAATGCCGAGCCGAGCGCGGAGAAGGATCGCCATGCCTTCCTCGACGCCTTTGCCCGCTTCATCCCGGCCGCCTTCTACTACAAGACCTTCATGTTTCCCGACTGGCACCTGTTCGAGCCGCGCATCCGCCAGATGGCGGGCCTCGGCACGCTGGACGAGAGGGTGCGCGCGCCGGCCTTCGCCGAACAGGTCAACCATCATTGCGACGTGCTGGTGGTCGGTGCCGGCCCCGCAGGCCTTGCGGCGGCCCGCGACGCCATGCGCGCCGGCCGGCGCGTCGTGCTCTGCGACGACGGCCGGCAGGCGGGCGGCAGCCTGCTCTTCCGCGCGGCGACGATTGAAGGAAAACCGGGCGCAGCCTGGGCCGCGGATGTGGTGGCGGAGCTGGAGCGGGCCGGTGCGCTGGTGCTGGCCGGCACGACGGCCTTCGGTATCTATGACCACCACCTTATCGGCCTGAACCAGAAGGGCGAGGGCGGCGCGCCCGACCGGCTCTGGCGGGTTCGCGCGAAATCCATCGTGCTTGCCACGGGCGCCATCGAACGGCCGCTGCCCTTCGGCAACAACGACCTGCCTGGCATCATGTCGGCCGAGGCCGCGCTCGTCTATCTCCGGCGCTTCGGCGTCGCCGCCGGGCGCCAGGTCGTGGTGGCGACGAACAACGGGCTGGCCTATGAGACCGCGCAGGCGCTCTCGGCCGCCGGTGCCGATGTCACGGTCGTCGACTACCGGGCCGATGCCCCGTCGCCCGAGGGGCTGCGGGTGCTCACGGGCCGCACCATCGTCAAGGCCAGCGGCCGGGGCGCCGTCAGCGCCGTGCGGCTGTCCGACGGCAGCGTGCTGGAGGCCGATGCGGTGCTCGCCTCCGGCGGCTTCACGCCGACCGTCCACCTCTATTGCCAGGCGCAGGGCAAGCTCGACTGGCGCGACGACATCCTCGCCTTCGTGCCCGGCCGGCCGGTGGACGGCGTCGAGGTGGTGGGGGCCGCCGCCGGTGACTTTTCGCTGCCGGCGGGGCTTGGGGAGGGCGCGGGCCAAGACCTCGGCATCGTCGCGGCCTGGCCGAAAGCGCGGGCGAAGGAGCGCGTCTGGATCGACCTCCAGAACGACGTGACGGCCAAGGACGTGGAGCTCGCCGTGCGGGAAAATTTCGTCTCCGTCGAGCACCTGAAGCGCTACACCACGCTCGGCATGGCGACCGACCAGGGCAAGACCTCGAATGTCAACGGCCTGGCGCTGGTGGCCGAATTGACGGGCCGACGCATTCCCGAGGTGGGCACGACGACCTATCGCCCGCCCTTCACGCCGGTTCCGCTCGCCTCCTTCGCGGGTGCGCGCTCCGGCACGCGCATGAGCCCGCTCCGCCGCCTGCCGCTGGAATCCGAGCACCGGGCGGACGGCGCGACCTTCCGCGAATATGGCGGCTGGCTGCGGCCGGCCTTTTACGGGGATGGTGCGCCGGAAGACCGCATCCAGGCGGAGGCGAAAGCCGCGCGCACGGGCGTCGCGCTGTTCGACGGCTCGCCGCTCGGCAAGATCGAGGTCATCGGGCCGGACGCCGCGTCCTTCCTCGATTTCATCTATTACAACACCATGTCGACGCTCGCCCCCGGCCGTTGCCGCTACGGCTTCATCCTCTCGGAAGCGGGCAATATCTACGACGACGGCGTGCTGGTGCGGCTCGACGAAAACCGCTTCGTCGTCTCCTGCTCCTCCTCGCATGTGGCGGGCGTGCATGCCCTGCTGGAGGAATGGCGTCAGGACCGTTTCGACCGCCGGCGCGTCTTCATTCACAACGCGACCGCCGAAATGGCGACGCTGACGGTGACCGGCCCGCAATCGCGCGCGCTTCTCGAAGCAATCGACCTCGACCTGGACGACGCCGCCCTGCCGCACATGGCCGTCGCCATGGGCCGTTTCGAGGGGCAGGCGGTGCGCATTGCCCGGGTCAGCTTCACCGGCGAACGCTCCTACGAAATCTCCGTGCCGGCCGACCACGCCGCTTCTCTCTGGTCAAGGCTGAGGCGGGAAGGGCAGGCTTTTGGCGCGACCTTGCTGGGTCTTGAGGCGCTGATGGTGCTGCGCGCGGAGAAGGGCTACATCGTCATCGGCAAGGACACGGACGGCACGAGCCGGCCGATGGATTTTGGGCTTACCGCGCCGCTGGAGAGGAAGAAGGTCGAGTTCATCGGCCGCCGTTCCCTGGTCACTGAAGATGCCGCGCGCCCGGACCGCCGGCAGTTCGTCGGGTTGGAGGCGATCGACGGCGCGGGTGTGCTGCCGACCGGCGCGCATGGCATCCAGCACTTGGCCGGCACGCCGCGCAGCATCGGCTATGTCACGTCGAGCTATTTCAGCCCCGCGCTCCAGCGGCCGATCGCGCTCGGGCTGATCGAGCGCGGCCTCGATCGCATGGGCGATATCATCGAGTTGCAGCATTTGCGCGAGGTGCGGCGCGCCCGCATCGTCGCCGCCTGCGCCTTCGACGCCGAAGGAGGCCGCCTCCATGCTTGACAATTCCCGCAAGTGGCGGCCCGAACCGGACTGGGCGAGCGCCCGCCTTGCGGGCCGCACGATCCAGCTTCGCGCCGTTACCGGCCTGCCGCAACGCCTCGTCAGTGGCGACCTCGACCGCTTCCTCGCCGGGCATGGTCTCGGCAAGGATGTCGGCGCGCTCGGCCTCGCCACGGGCGCACGCTATGCGGTGCGCCTCGCCCGCGACCGCCTCCTTGCGGTCGGCATTCCCGTCGATGACGGCTGGCACGATGCGGGATATGCCGTGACAGGCGCCGGCTCGGCCTTGCGGGTCTTCGAGGCGCGGGGAGATGGCATCCGCGATCTCCTGGCGCGCGCGACGACGATCGATGTCGACAATCCGGGGCCGTGCGCCGCCCTGTCGTTTTGCGGCGTGACGGCGGTCGTGTATTTTCACGAGGACACGCAGACATTGCGCATCCACGCCGACCGGGGGCTTGCCGCCTATCTGTGGGAATGGTTCGAATGCCAGCCGCTGCTGTCGGCGCGATAGGTGTTTTTTGGAAGGAGCAGCCGCGCTGGTGCGGCTGCAAAGAGGGAGTTGAGAATGAAGAAGATCCTGATTATCGGCACGGCCATCGGCCTGCTCATGGGTAGTGCCGCCCGCGCGGAAGACCTGACCTTCGCCGTGGCGGGTCCGCTGACCGGGCCGCTCGCCACGATCGGCGACCAGTTCAAGCAGGGCGCGCAGGCCGCCGCGGACGCCATCAATGCCAAGGGCGGCGTGCTCGGGCGCCAGATCAAGCTCCAGTTCGAGGACGACCAGTGCGACCCGAAGCAGGCCGTCTCGGTCGCCAACCGGATCGCGGCGAGCGGCATCAAGTTCGTCGACGGCCATGCCTGCTCGGGCTCCAGCATTCCGGCGTCGGCGGTCTATGCCGAAAACGGCACGCTGATGATGAGCCCGGCCTCCTCCAACCCGGTCATGACGGACGATGCGGCCGCCAAGGGCTGGACCAACATCATGCGCCTCTACACCCGCGACGACGCCCAGGGCGCCTTCATCGGCCCGTGGATCGCCAAGGAATATGCCGGCAAGAACGCCGCCGTGCTGCATGACAAGACGGCTTACGGCCAGGGCGTGGCGGATGCGGTGCGCGCCACCATGAACGAGAACGGCCTGAAGGAAGTGCTCGCCGAGGGCATCAATGCGGGCGAGAAGGACTATAACGCGCTCGTCACGAAGCTGAAGGACGCCAAGGTCGATGTCGTCTATTTCGGCGGCTATCACCCCGAAGCCGGCCTCATCCTGCGCCAGGCGGCGGAGCAGAACTACAAGTTCCAGCTGATCATGCCCGATTCCATCGCCTCGCCGGAATTCTGGCAGGTCGCAGGCCCGGCCGGCGAAGGCACGCTGTTCGTCTTCCCGTCCGATCCGCAGGCCAAGCCCGAAGCAAAGGAAGCCGTGGAAAAGATTTCCGCCGGCGGCTTCAAGCCGGAAGGCTTTACGCTCTTCTCCTACGCCGTGATCCAGGCCTTCGCTCAGGGCATCGAGCGCGCCGGCTCGGACGACCCGACCAAGGTTGCCGAGGCGCTGAAGAACGGCCAGTCGATCGACACCGTCGTCGGCACCATCACCTTCGACGAAAAGGGCGACCTGAAGGACGCCAGCTACGACATCAACCGCTGGCACGACGGCAACTACGCACCGATCAACAAGTAAGGGCTGTCCTTATACGAAACCCGGGCCTGGCAAATTGCCAGGCCTTTTCGTTCATCACCCCTGCGTGAAGCGGGAGGTGACCTCGCCCTGCCTTGCTGTTGGCCTCCGGCTTACGCAGTCCTGGTCTGAAGGCTTGCCTCGGCGGTCCGGGCGAGCAGTTCGGCTGCGGTCGTAAGGATGGCGTCGTTGAAGTTGTATTCCGGCTGGTGCAGGCCGGCGCTGGTGGTGCCGTTGCCGATCCAGGCGTAGGCGCCGGGGCGTTCGGTGAGGAAGATGGCGAAATCGTCGCCGGCCATCGAGGGTGGGCAGGATGTGAGCTGCTGCGAACCCAGCGTCGTTGCGACGTCGCGCATGATCTGTGCCTCGCGGGGGCTGTTGACGACGGGGGGAAAGTCGGGGCCGTCGAGGGTGAATTCGGCGGTGACGCCGCTCATCTCGGCGGTGGCGCGCACGGCGTTTTCGAGCCGCGTGCGGATATGGGCGAGCATGTCGAGCGAGAAGCCGCGATAGGTGCCGCGCAGCCGCGCTTCCTTGGGAATGACGTTCTGCGCCATGCCGGCATGGAACGAGCCGACCGTGACCACGGCCGATTGCAGCGGATCGACGGTGCGCGAGACGATCTGTTGCAGGCCCGTGAGGAAATAGCCGCCGGCGAGGATGGGGTCGGCGCTCAAATGCGGCATCGCGCCGTGCGCGCCATCGGCCCGGAAGACCACCTCGAATTCGTTCGAACCGGCCATGACCGGGCCGTCGGCGACCGAGACCGCGCCTTCGGCCAGTCCCGGCCAGTTGTGGAACGAGAAGATGCTGTCGAAGGGAAAACGCGCGAGCAGGCCGTCGTCCAGCATTGGCTGCGCGCCGCCATAACGTTCCTCGGCGGGCTGGAACACCAGCAGCACGCGGCCGGCAAAATTCCGGGTCGCGGCGAGATAGGCGGCGGCACCCAGGAGTGCTGCGGTGTGCCCGTCATGCCCGCAGGCATGCATGCAGCCAGGATGGCGCGACGCGTAGGAGAGCCCCGTCGCCTCCTGGATCGGCAGCGCATCCATGTCCGCCCGAAGGGCTACCGGCGGCCCCTCCGCCTTGCCGGCGATCTCGGCGACCACGCCATAGCCGCCGATATTCTCGTGGGGGACGAGCCCCAGCGCGCGCAGCTCCGCAGCGACGAGCCTTGAGGTCTCGATCTCCTGGCGGGACAGTTCCGGCATGGCATGGAGTTTCTGGCGCAGCGCCGTCAGGCGCGGCAGTTCGGTGGCGAGGAAGCCGGCGGCGGTTGCGTTGGACATCAGAGGATGCCCTTCAGCACCGGAATGCTGACATTGCCGCCACAGACGACGATCGCGACCGGGCCTTCGATGAGGCCGCGCTCCGCCTTGATGGCGGCCGCGATGGCAACGCCCGCGGCGCCCTCGCAGAGCATGTGGTGATGCTCGACGAAAAGCTTCATCGCCCGCGCGATCTCCGCCTCGGAGACGTCGATCCAGTGATCGACCAGGTCGCGGCAGGGCGCAAAGGTGATGGTGTCCGGCTCCACGCCGCCCGCCGTGCCGTCCGAAAGCGTATCGTCGGAATCGAGATCCAGCACGCGCCCGGCCACGACCGAGGCGGCCATGACGCGGGAGGCCTGCGGCGAGCAGCCGACGATCTTCACCTGTGGGGCTGCGGCCTTGAGATAGGTCGCGATGCCGGCGATCAGCCCGCCGCCGCCGACGGAGGCGATGACGGTGCGCACATCCGGCAGTTGGCGCAGGATTTCCACCCCGAGCGTGCCTTGGCCGGCCATCACGTCGATATCGTTATAGGGCGGCACATAGACGCCGCCTTCGGCCTCGGCGAACGCCCGCGCATGGGCTTCCGTGACCGCGGAATCGGTGCCGTGGAAGCGCACTTCCGCGCCGAGCCGGCGGATGGCGGCAACCTTTGCCTCGGAGGCATTTTCCGGAACGAAGACGATGCCTTCGCCGCCGACCTGCCTCAGCGCGAAGGCCACGGCCGCCCCGTGGTTTCCCGACGAGGCGGTGACGACCCGCGTGGTCGCGGCGGCGCTCCCAAGCGACAGGATCTTGTTCAGCGCACCCCGCAGCTTGAACGAACCCGTATGCTGGAGGTTTTCCAGCTTGAGATGCACGTCGAGGCCGATCGTCTTCGACAGATAGGGCGAGGCTTCGAGATAGGTCTCCCGCACGAACGGCCGGATGCGCGTTTCGGCGTTCCGGATGGCATCGATTGCAGTGGTGGTTTCCATGGCTGCCGCCCTCAAACTGGTGTGGACTGAATGTCCATGTAACACAATGCGTCCACGATAGGAGCGGCGTTTTCGGGGAAAGTCAAGCGGCGTGGATGAAATTTCTATTCTGGACAAATTTGTCCACGAATGGCAGTGTCGCGGTGAAATGTGAGGCCAAAGACGTGAACCAGCAACTTGAGAGTTACGCCCGGATCTGCGACGCCGTCGCCCTGCTCTTCCAGCCGTTTGCCGAGGTCGTGCTGCATGATCTGGCGACCGAGACGGTCGTCTATCTGGCGGGCAATTTCTCCAAGCGGGAAATCGGAGAACCGTCTTTGCTGCACGAGATCGATTTCCAGCCGGACGAACGCCTGATCGGGCCTTACGAGAAGGTGAACTGGGACGGCCGGTCGATCAAGGCGATCAGCGTCGTGCTCGCGGACCATCTCGGAAAACCCGCCGCGGTGCTCTGCATCAATGTCGACCTGTCGGATTTCCACTCGGTGATGCGCACGCTTTCGACGCTGATCCGGCTGCCGGAGGACAAGGCCAAGCCCGCAAGCCTCTTCAAGGAGGACTGGCACGAGCGGATCAACGAATATATCCAGCAATGGACCCATGCCCGCGGCATCCGCATCACCGACATGACCCGCCAGCAGAAGCGTGAACTCGTCGTGGCGCTCTCCTCCGACGGCGCGTTTTCCGCGCGCAATTCGGCGCCCTACATTTCCCGTGTGCTGGGGCTCGGCCGCGCCACCGTCTACAAATATCTCAATGAAGGCAATGCATGATGATCAGCCTCACGCTGGACGACCTCAAGCGCCTGCCGATTGCGGACTTCGCCGTCGATGCCATCCGCGACGCCTATGTCGCGATCGTCGACGGGCGGGCGAACATCCCCCCGGTCGGCTATCTGCGGCTCGAAGCGCAGAATGCCGACTGCCACATCAAATACGGCTATATCGCGGGCGACGATGTCTTCGTCGTGAAGATCGCCTCCGGCTTCTACGACAACCCGCGCCGCGGGCTGCCATCGAGCAACGGCATGATGATCGCCATCTCCTCGGAAACCGGCCAGGTGGTGGCCACGCTCTATGACGAGGGCTGGCTGACCGACCTCCGGACCGGTTTCGGCGGCGCCATCGCGACGCTGGCGCTCTGCCGGCGCGACAGCCGGTCCATCGCGATCGTCGGATCGGGCACGCAGGCCCGCCAGCAGATCAGGGCGCTGTCCGCCATCGCGCAGCATCCGCTCACCTTCCGAAACTGGGGCCGCGACGGCGCCAGGGCGGCGACCTTCGCCAGCGAGATGACGGCCGAAGGCTTCCCGGTCAAAGCAGAGCCGGACCTTGCGGCGCTGTGCGCAACGTCGGATGCGATCATCACCACGACGCCGTCGGCCGCGCCGATCGTCATGGCTGAGTGGATCCGGCCCGGCACCCATATCACAGCGCTCGGCGCCGACGCCCCCGGCAAGCAGGAACTGCACCTCGACCTCCTGTCGCGCGCTGCAGTGATCGCTATCGATCACCGCGCGCAATGCGCCGACCATGGCGAGATCGCGACGGCGGTCGCGGCCGGCCTGCTCGACCCGTCCGGATGCCCGGAACTCGGCGCCATCCTCAACGGATCGCAGCCGGGGCGGACCGCCGACACGCAGATCACGATCGCCGACCTTACGGGCGTCGCGACGCAGGATATCGCCATCGTCCGCGCGGCTCTTCAAGCGCTGAAACAGGCATCGCCCTGAAGCTCAGGCGGCTGCGACATAGGTGCGGGGACGGAGGCTCTTGTAGCTCTTGGAATAGGTCTTGGCCCAGAAGAACTTGAACCAGGTGGTCAAGGCGGCTTTCGAGGGAAACCAGAATTCGCCGTAGTTGGGATCCATGAACAGCGCATCGGAACCGTCGTACCAGGCGCTGACGGCATGCCCGCCGCCGGCGCCCGAATTGGTCTTTTTCAGGCTGATCATCTTGTAGCCGTTGACCGAGGTGATCAGGGCTGCCGCCTGGTCCGTCGTGCCGGCCGTCAACGGCATGTAGACGTTCGGCAGTTGCCCGCCCGATATCGACTTGTTGCGCAGCTGCACGCCGAACTTCTTCATGAAGTTGTCGAAATAGATGAGCTGGTTGCCGGACGACTGGTGGTGCTCGACGACGATATTGGTGGCCGCACCCGTGTTCAGCCCGCCGTCGTTGAACAGGTAGTCCCAGACGGACCGTCCCTTGGTGAAGGCGCTGCCGCCCTTCTTGTCCTGCATGGCATGGAACACCACCCAGAAGGCGCACATGGTCATGCAGACGCCACCCATCGGCTGGCCGTTTCGCAGGACCATCTTGTACATCTTGCCCTGGCTGGGATCGTCCGTCTCGATGACCTTGAAGGCGTTGGCCTGGCTGAAATCGTAGGCCCTGAAGCCGCCCACGGTCTTGGCGAATGCATCAAGCGCGTCACTGGTCGGGCTCTTACCCATGTTCAGTTCCCCCGTTGCCGTTGAGTTTCCGAATAGCCGTGCCCCTGCACGCTCCGCGCGAATGGTTGCACACCCGCTCCCGCAGCACAATGAGCGCTGACGGCAGCAAAGCAAAAACCTGTATGCGATGGTAACCAGGTTCTTCCCGGCGGCTTGTGGGGACAATCGGGGAGGGCTGGCAGCGGCGTTTCAACGCCTCGGCCAGGACCTCACTTCATCTGGTATTTCTTCGGCGCGATGCCGAACTGTTTGCTGAAAGCGCGGGTGAAGGCGGAGATTTCGGAATAGCCGACCTGCTGGGCGACCTCGCTCACCGACATCTGGCGGTTGACGAGCAGGTCGCGCGCCTTCTGCAGGCGCCAGTCGCGCCAGTAGGCCTCGACGGAGGTGCCGTAGACCTCCTTGAAGGTGGTGACGAGCTTGGTGCGGTTCATCCCGACACGCCGCGCGATATCGGCAAGCGAATCCTTCGAGGCGGGGTTCGACGTGAGATAGCTCGCCACCGCCTCGACCTTGCGATGGTCGCCGTCGCCGCAGAACGAGCGTTTCTGGTTGGCCTGGTCGACCAGCGACTGGTAGATGGTCGACAGCAGTTCCAGATATTTGGAGCGCACGAAGGCGCGGCGCACGCCGCCGGAAAAATTGCAGGCCAGCACGTCGTTGACCGCATGGTACATCTGCGTCGTCAGCGGTATCGAGGCGTGATAGACCCGGTCCACGCGCCCCGCCTTCAGCCAGAAGAGTTCGTCGGGAATGCGCGATTCCGTCGTTTCGAGCATTCTCAGCAAGGCCTCCGGCTTGAACCAGAGACAGGCGATCTTGTATTGCCCGTCGAGCCGCGACATGCGGTCGATCACCGATTTCGCCGGATAGCGCGTGATCGTGCATTCGTAGCGCTCCTGCTCGACCACTTCCTGCCCGAGCACGTTTTCGCAAATGGCAGAGTCCAGACAGAGGGTGAAGTGGATCCAGTCCTCGTCGCCGACGGTCTGGACGTGGTGGCGCACATTGGGCAGCGGGAAGGGACTGCCGAAGCCGGCAAAGGCGAGCACGTCCGGCTCGAACTGGATCAGGTCCTGGCGGAATGGGCCGCCGTCGACATGGGTGCGCACCACCATCCCGCGGTCGTCGTCATAGTAGCGTCCGGCCGGCTCCGGCTCGACGCCATAGTAGGTTTGCGCCGTTTTCCGATCGAAAAGCATCTCATAGTCGATACGCGATGACAGATCGATAACGCGTTCCATTCGTAACCCTTCGACGCATTGGCAGTTCGGGAGGTTTGACGTCGGGCGCCTCGCGCAGCCCGTTCGTCATGTTTTCATCATGATTGCCGGTGCCCGGCCGAATCGCAAGGCCTTTTGCCGCACGCGGCGACAAAAGACGGTTGGCGGGTTGCCGTGCTGGTGTAACGGCACGACCGCCGGTTGCTGCCCTGCACAAATCCGTTGCTGCAATCCTGCCGTTGCGACAAAAAAGACGTACGCGGTGTCAAGCCGGGAGTGCCGTGCGGCTGCTAACGTTGCTGCAATTGGAAGGGGACGGCGGTCGGGAAAGCCGCCGCTCTCCTCCGGCAGATCAACGATAAAGGGAACCTATCCATGATTACACGTCGCGAATTGCTTGCGAGTGCGGGTGCTGCCGTTGCGGTGGCGGGCCTTGCCTCGATTGCCGGGCCTGCCGCAGCGCAGGCGAAGAAGACCGTGGTCCTCGCCTCGATGGGTCCGGTGACCGGGAACTGGGACCCGACATCGCACACCACGCTCGGCCAGTCCAACTTCGAAAAGTTCGTGTTCAGCCATCTGACCCGCTGCCAGATGGAGGAGGGCAAGGTTCCCGAGCTGGAGCCGGATCTCGCGGTGAGCTGGCAGCTCATCGACGCCAACACGCTGGAATTCAAGCTGCGCGACGGCGTGAAGTTCCATGACGGCAAGGATTTCGGCGCCGAGGACGTCAAGGCGACGATGGAATATGCCTCCAACCCGGAACGGCCGGCCGCCTCCTTCTATCCGGGTCGCGTCGATGTCGAGGTCGTGGACCGCCTGACCGTGCGCCTCAGCACCGCCAAATACGGCTATCCGGCCTCGGCCTACTGGTTCATCTCCAGCTTCCTGCCGATCCTGTCGGCCAAGGACGTCGCCGATCCCGCGACGCTGCAGAAGCGTCCGAACGGCACCAATGCCTTCAAATATGTCGAGACGGTCGGCGATCGTAGCATGCTGGCGGCCAATGACGCCTATTACGGCGGCCGGCCGAAGATTGACGAGATCGTCTATGCCTATGTGCCGGATGCCAATACCCGCCTGCTCGGCCTGATGAACGGCGAATACCAGATCGCCGAGCGCCTGGAGCCCGAGCAATATGCCACGCTCGCCGGCAACGACGCCATCGTCGGGCATCGCGGCCTCTCCACCGAGAACAAGTACCTGCACTTCCGCTGCAACAAGGCGCCCTTCGACGATCCGCGCATCCGGCTTGCCGCCTGCCATGCGATCGACCGCGAGCAGATCCTCATGCTGATGGGCGACGCCGCCTCGGCGACGAGCTGCTTCATCTCGCCGATGAAGTTCGGCTTCAAGGATATCGAGACCTATCCGAAATACGACCCGGAGGAATGCCAGCGCCTTTTGGCGGAAGCCGGCTTCCCGAACGGCGAGGGCCTGCCGCCGCTCGAATATATTACCTCGATCGGCTTCTACCCGAAGACCAAGGAATATGGCGAGATCATCACCGCGATGATGGCCGAGCAGGGCTTCAACGTGCAGCTGACGGTGCTGGAACCGGCGGCCTGGGAACAGGCGATCTACCGTGCCGCCGACGGGCAGGGCCAGGGCCATATGTGCGACGTGGGCTGGATGACCGGCTCGCCGGAGCCCGACCTGGTGCTGCGCCCGAACTGGCATTCGAAGGCGGCGCTCATCACCGGCGTCAACGATCCGGAGATCGACGCCGTGCTCGACGAGGAGCGGGGTGCCGCGACGCCGGAAGAGCGCCTGAAGATCCTTCAGGAAAAGGTCTTCCCGCTGATGGCGCAGAAATCGCCGAGCTTCTCGCTGTTTTCCGCCGTCAACTTCCACGGCGCGGCGAAGGGCCTTCAGGGTGCCTATTACTTCCCGAACGGTCCCATCGATCTCAGCAAGGCGGACCTGGTCTAAAGCATTTCCAGCCGAAGCGGCATCGCTTCGGCGTCGGATAATGCGGCAGACTGTAACGGCATCGCGGGGTACCCTACATGCTCTTTGCTCTCGATTTCTTCATGCGAAGAATAGCGCAGGGTCTCATCATCGTTCTCCTCGTGGCACTGCTCATCTTCACCTTGTTGAGGGTAGTGCCGGGAGACCCCGTGCGCATCATGCTGGGGCCGATGGTGTCGCCATCGGTCGCAGAACAGACGGCCAAGGAAATGGGGCTGCGCGACCCGGTGCTCGTGCAGTTCGGCCGCTATGTCGGGCAGATCGCCCAGGGCGATTTCGGGCGTTCGTTCGTGCGCAGCGCCCAGGGCGCCAGCACCGGCGGCACCCGCGCCGCCGATACGTTCAACGCCGCCAACCGGGCGTCGGTCATCGGGCTCATCGCGACGGCAGTGCCCTACAGCCTGCTGCTCGCCGGCCTCGCCTTCGTCTTTGCGCTCGCGCTGGCGGTGCCGATCGGCATCTATGCGGGGCTGCGGTCGGGCAAGTGGCCGGATCGCTTCGCGCTCTACCTAAGTTCGATCTTCGTCTCGCTGCCCAATATCTGGCTGGCGCTGGTGCTGATCTTCCTCGTCTCGGCGAAGGCCGGCTGGCTGCCGGCGATCGGCTACAAGGGCTTCAGCTACGCCATATTGCCGGCGATCGTGCTGGCGGTGGAACTGGCGCCAGTCTTCATCCGCTCGATCGCGGTGTCGGTCAGCGGCAACCTGATGGAGGCCTATGTCTCCGTCGGCCAGATCCGCGGCCTGTCACGGTCTCGCATGATCGTCTTCCACGTCTTCCGCAATTCGCTGATCCCGCTTCTCAACACGCTCGGCATCCAGGCCGTCGGCGTGCTGCTCGGCAGCCTGTTCCTCATCGAATACGTGTTCAACTTCCCGGGCGTGGGCCTCCTGATGATCAACGCGGTGTTCCAGCGCGATTTCCCGATCATCCAGGCGATTTCCATCCTCGCCTGCGTGGTCCTCGTCGTCGTCAACATCCTCGTCGACTTCGCCGCCACCACCATTGACAGAAGGCTGCAGTACTGATGGCTATCGGAACGGATATCGATCCCGCCGGAACGGCCGTCGCAAGAAAGCGCGGCCCCGGCACCAGCCTCTTCGCAAAGGCATGGCGCACCGCCGATTTCAAGATCGGCTTCGCCATCGTGCTCGGGCTGCTGCTCCTGTCGGTGATCGGCCCCTATCTCCTCAACCTGTCGCCGACGCAGTTCAACGTCAGCAAGAAGTTCCTCGAACCCGGGCTTCTCGACGGCGCGAACATGCCCTACCTCTTCGGCACGGACCAGCTCGGGCGCGACCTGTTCTCGCGCTCGCTGATCGGCCTGCGCAACGCGCTCTTCATCGGCGTCGTCAGCGTCATCGGCATGTTCATCGTCGGCTCGGCGATCGGCATGATCGCCGGCTATGTCGGCGGATGGGTCGGCCTGGTGCTGATGCGGCTCACCGATGCGCAGATGTCCATCCCCGTGGTCATCCTGGCGATCACCATTCTCGGCGTCACGCGGCCGACGCCGCTGACCATCATCCTCGTCTTCATCCTCGCCGGCTGGCCGGCCTATGCCCGTGTCGCCCGCAGCGTCACGCTGTCCGAGCGGCGGCGGGAATATGTGCGGGCGGCAAAGATCCTCGGTGCATCGGACCTCCGGATCCTGCTCGTGCATATCGCGCCGAACATCCTGCCGCCGATCGCCTTCGTCGCCGTGCTGGATGTGGCGAAGATGATGATCTTCGAGGCGGCCCTCGGCTTCATCGGCATCGGCGTGCAGCCGCCGACGCCCACCTTCGGCACGATCATCGCCGACGGCACGAAATACCTCATGAACGCCTGGTGGATCACCACCGTGCCCGGCCTGCTGCTGGCCCTCTCGCTGTGCGGCATCAATTTCATGGGTGGGGCACTGGAACGTTCGCGCAACAAGATTCTGCAGGGGGTCGAATGAACACGTCCTCGAAAATCCTGGATGTCCAGGGCCTTTCCGTCGATCTGCTTCTGGGCTCCGGCGCAAGGCGGCCGGTGCTCCGGGACGTTTCCCTCAGCATCGAGGAAAACCGCGTGCTTGGCATCATCGGCGAAAGCGGCTCCGGCAAGACCGTGCTGTCGCGCGCGCTGATCAACTGGGTCGCCAGGCCGCTGGAAATCACCGGCGGCAAGATTCTCTATCGCGGCGAAGATCTCGTCACGCTGCCGCAGCGGCAGATGCAGGCGCTGCGCGGCCGCAAGATCGCCTATATCGGCTCCGATCCCGGCAGCGCGCTCGACCCGACCATCCCGATCGGCCACCAGATCGTGGAGAAGCTGAAAGCCGTCGAGCCGGGCATCAGCACGGCCGATGCGGCGCGCCGGGTCGTGCGCACGCTCGATGCGGTGCGGATCCCCTCGGCGGCGCAGCGCTTCCAGGAATTCCCGTTCCAGTTCTCGGGCGGCATGATGCAGCGCGTGATGATCGTCGATGCGCTCGTCACCCAGCCGGATCTGCTGGTGGCCGACAACATCACCCAGCCGCTCGACGTGACGGTGGCGGCGCAGATCCTGCGCCTGCTGAAGGATCTCCAGCGCGATTTCAACACGGCGATCCTCTTCGTCTCGTCGTCGCTCGGCACCCTGCATGACATCGCCGACGAGGTGCTGGTCCTGTCGGCGGGTCAGGTGGTGGAACACCAGCCTTTCGCAAACTTGCTCGCCGCGCCAAAACATCCCTATACGGCGAACCTCATCTCGGACCTGCCGAAAATCTGGGAGGCCGACACGCGCAACACCGGCGCCTCGATTGCCGACAAGATTTCCGACAGCGAGGTGGTGCTGTCCGTGCGCGACATCAGCCGCGTCTACAGCACCAAGGACCCGACGAAACTGTTCGGCAAGCAGCATGTGCATGCCGTGCGCGGCGTGTCCTTCGATGTGCACAAGGGCGACAGCCTCGGCATCGTCGGCGAATCCGGCTGCGGCAAGTCCTCGCTCTCGCGGCTGCTCAGCCTGCTCGAACTGCCCAATACCGGGCAGATCCTGTTCAAAGGCAAGGATATCGCGCGGCTCAATGCCAAGGGCCAGCTCGACCTGCGCAAGCGCTTCCAGCTTCTGCTGCAGGACCCGTTCAACGCCATCCCGCCGCATTTCACCATCGGCCGCACGATCGCCGAACCGCTGAGGATCCACGGCATGGCGGGCAGCGCGATCCGCCCGAAGGTAGAGCAGGTCATGCAGGAAATCGGCCTGTCGCTGGATCTGCACGACAAGCTGCCGGTGGGTCTCAGCGCCGGCCAGCGCCAGCGGGTGAACATCGCGCGCGCCATGGTGCTCGATCCGGAACTGCTGATCCTCGACGAGACGCTGTCGGCGCTCGACCAGGTGGAGCAGACGAAGCTTCTGGCGCTCTTCGAGAAATTGCAGCGCGAGCGCGGCATCACGCTCCTCTACATTTCGCACGATCTCGGCATGGTGCGGCGGGTCTGCAACCGCGTCGCGGTGATGTATCTCGGCCGCGTCGTCGAGCTTTCCGACAATCAGACGACCTTCTTCAATCCCGGCCATCCCTATACGCGGGCGCTCCTCAGCGCCGTGCCGTCGATCGAGGCGCGGCCCTACGACCCGGAAAAATACCTTCTCGAAGGCGAGCCGCCGAACCCGATCAACATCCCGCCGGGATGCAGCTTCCGGACGCGCTGTCCCTTCGCGATCGAGAAATGCGCAACCATCGATCCGGTGCTGACACCGCGCGAGGGGCAAGCCTTCGCTGCCTGTCACCTGGCGAAAATCGTCGAAGCGGCGTGACGGATAATCCAGAGGTCTACAGCAAATGAGTGCCTTGAAAGAATTTGATTATATCGTGGTGGGATCGGGCAGCGCCGGTTGCCCGCTGACCGCCCGGCTTCTCGAAAAGAAGAATTCCGTGCTGCTGGTCGAGGCCGGCAAGAAGGAACGTCTGAACCTCACCCATATCCCCGCAGCGCTCGTGCACACGATCGGCAACAAGCGCTACGACTGGGACTTCCAGACCGAGCCGGACCCGACCCGCGACAACCTGGTGGAAAAATGGCCGCGCGGCCGCGTGCCCGGCGGCTCGTCGGCCATCAACGGCATGATCTTCATTCGCGGCGCGGCGAAGGACTACGACGCCTGGGAAGCCATGGGCAACAAAGGCTGGGGCTGGAATTCGGTGCTGCCCTATTTCCGCAAGATGGAGACCGCCGACAACGACAAGGACAATGCGCTGCGCGGCGGCCTCGGCCCCCAGCGCGTCTCAGCCTTGCGCTGGAAACATCCGGTCTCCGAGGCCTTCCTCGACAGTTTCGTCAATGCCGGCGTGCCGCTCAATCCCGACCTCAACGGCGCCTCCCATGAGGGCGTCGCCTGGAACCAGGGCTCGACGCGCGAGGGCAAGCGGCATTCGGCCTGGGAGGCCTTCATCAAGCCGAAGCTCGGCAATCCGGACCTCACCTTCGTCGACGGCACGATCGTCGAGACCATCCTGTTCGAAGGCCGACGCGCTGTTGGTATCCGGGCGATCAAGGACGGAACGCGCGTCACCTTCAAGGCGCGCAAGGGCGTCGTGCTTTCGGCCGGCTCGATAAACTCACCGCAGATTCTCATGCTATCGGGCATCGGCGATCCGGCGCAGCTAAAGCGCCACGGCATCGAGCCGATCGTCGAAAGCCCGGATGTCGGGCGCAACCTCATGGAACATCCCGGCCTCTACGTGCTGGCCGAGATGAACGTGACGACGGCCAACAGCCTGGCGACGCCGATCAACGGCGTGAAGACGCTCGCCGAATGGGTTTTCCGGCGCAAGGGCTTCATGAGCGTGCCGACGGCGCAGGTGCTCGCCTTCCTGAAATCCGATCCGTCCTTCGAGGAGCCGGACCTGCAATTCCACCTCTTCCCCTTCGGCTGGGTGAAGAAGAAGGGCCGCTATACGGTTCCGAACCGCAAGCTGACCACCATCCTGGTCAACATCAACCACCCCAAGAGCATGGGCCACCTGGAGCTCCGCTCGAAGGACCCGCTGGCGCCGGTGGCCATCTATCCGCGCCTGCTCGACCACCCGGACGATTTCGACGGCGTCAGGCGCGGCCTTGCCTGGGTGCGCAAGATCGCCTCGACGGCGCCCTTCGGGTCGCAGGTCATCAACCTCATCGACGTGCCGGACCCGAGCGCGGGTGCGGCGGCCGACGAGGCCTATATCCGCAAATCGACCGTGCCCTTCCTGCATCCGGTGGGCACCTGCCGCATGGGCATCGACGCGCGCGCGGTCCTGACGCCGGACCTGAAGGTCCGCGGCGCCGACAACCTCTGGGTCGCCGATGCCTCGATCTTCCCGCGCCACATTGCGGGCAACACCAATGCCACATCGATCATGATCGGTGAGAGGGCCTCAGACCTTATAGAACCCTGACAATCTAACCCCACCACAGTCCGGGCGCTGGTCCGGACACCGAACTTCTCCACCTTGCCCGCGCCTGCGCGGGGGCGAGACACCCTTCCTATAACTTCGAACAGGCTGAGCGCGACATGGTACATTTCACTGGAAACTTCATTGGCGGCCGTCGACAGGAACCACTGGGCGCGGAGCGCATCGAGGTCCGCTCGCCCTATGACGGCGCGCTCGTCGGCTCGGCGCCGCTGGCCTCGCGGGCGGATGTCGACCTTGCCGTGGCCACGGCCCGCGACGCCTTCGACAAGGGCGCCTGGCCCCGCCTGACGCCGGCCGAGCGCATCGCGGTGCTGCGCCGCTTCTTCGATCTCTACGAGGCGAAAGCGGAGGAATTCGCGCAGTTCGTCTCGCGCGAGATGGGCGCGCCGCTCTGGTATACGCGGGCCATCCAGACGCTGATCCGCGACCAGAGCCTCGCCTATTTCAAGGCGGCGGGAGAATATCCCTGGGAGGCGACGCGGGATGGTTTTCCCGAAGCGAAAACCCTCTGGATGCGCGCGCCGGTCGGCGTCGTCGCCGCCGTCATTCCGTGGAATGCGCCGCACCAGGTCGCGCTCGTCAAGCTCTATCCGGCGCTGCTGGCCGGCTGCACGGTCATCCTGAAGCTTGCACCGGAAACCGCGCTCAGCGGCCAGTTCCTCGGCGAACTCTTTGCCGAAGCCGGCGTGCCGGAGGGCGTGGTCAGCATCCTCGTGGCGGACCGCGAGGTCAGCGAACATCTCGTCAGCCATCCGGGCGTCGACAAGATCGGCTTTACCGGGTCGAGCGCCGTCGGCAAGCGCATCGCGCATATCGCCAGCGACCGGCTCGCGCGCTTTAGCCTGGAGCTCGGCGGCAAGTCGGCGGCGATCGTGCTGCCGGATGCCGATATCGACAGCACCGTCAGCGCGCTGCGCTACCGCTCCTTCCCCAACAACGGCCAGGTCTGCGTCGCGCAGACGCGCATCCTTGTGTCCGAAGGCCAGCATGACCAGTTCGTCGATGCGCTGGTGGGCGAGGTCTCGAAAATGGTCGTCGGCAATCCGTCAGACGAGCAGACCTTCATCGGCCCGCTCGTCTCCGAGCGCCAGCGCAAGCGGGTGGACGACTATATCGCGCTCGGCATCGAGGAGGGCGCTTCGGTTGCGATCGGCGGCCACGGCATGCCTGACGGCATCAACCACGGCTCCTTCATCCGGCCGACCGTCTTCACCGGCGTGACGAACACCATGCGGATCGCGCGCGAGGAAATCTTCGGCCCGGTCGTCAGTGTCATCCGCTACCGGGACATCGACGAGGCGGTGGAGATCGCCGGCGATTCCGAATACGGCCTCGCCGGTTCCGTCTGGACGCGCGATGTGCCGGCGGCACTCGACATCGCCCGCAAGGTGCGCACCGGCGGCCTGTCGATCAATGGCGCGGCGGCCGACCTGATGGCGCCCTTCGGCGGCTTCAAGCAGAGCGGCATCGGCCGCGAGTTCGGCGCCGAGGGCATCAACCATTACATCGAGCACAAGACGATCAGCTTCTGACCGCAGTCAGCAAATCCGGAGGTTACGCCCATGCCGCTCAACAAGGACATCGCCCCGATGCTGGAGGAAATCGTGGCGTGGCGGCATGATTTCCATAGGCATCCGGAATTGCAGTACGAGGTGCACCGCACGGCCGGCATCGTCGCCGAGAAGCTTGCCGAATTCGGCTGCGATGAGGTGGTGAGCGGCATCGGGCGGACCGGTGTCGTCGGTCTCATCCATGGCTCGGCCGGCGCCGGCGGACCCGTGATCGGCCTTCGGGCCGACATGGACGCGCTGCCGATCATGGAGGAGACCGGCTGCAGCTATGCCTCGCAGACCGCCGGCCTGATGCATGCCTGCGGCCATGACGGGCATACGGCGATGCTGCTGGGTGCTGCGAAATACCTCGCCGCAACACGGCGATTTGCCGGAAGCGTCGCGGTGATCTTCCAGCCGGCCGAGGAGGGCGGCGGCGGCGCGAACGAGATGGTGAAGGACGGGCTGCTGGACCGCTTCGGCATCACCCAGGTCTACGGCATGCACAATATGCCGGGCCTTGCCGCCGGCACGTTCGGCATGCGCACCGGCCCCATCATGGCCGCGGCCGACCGTTTCCGCATCGAGATCGACGGTCGCGGCGGCCATGCCGCCCGCCCGCACGATTGCATCGATCCCATTCTCGTCGGCGCGCAGATCGTCAGCGCCGCCCACTCGATCGTTGCGCGCAATGTCGATCCGCTGAACAGCGCCGTCCTCTCCTTCGGCGCCTTCAATGCGGGGTTCACGGACAATGTGATCCCGAACGTCGCGCTGCTGAAGGGCACGGTGCGCACCTTGAACGGGGCGGTGCAGGACCTGATGGAGCGGCGGCTCGGCGAGGTGGTGGACCTGACGGCGAGGACCTTCGGGGCGACCGCGCGGCTGCACTATCTGCGCGACTACCCGGTGACCGTGAACGCGGACGCCAATGTCGACATCGCCTTTGCCGCCGCCGCCGCGGTGGCGGGCGCCGAGAATGTCGATCGCGACGTGGCGCCGATGATGGGCAGCGAGGACTTCGCCTTCATGCTGCAAAAACGCCCCGGCGCCTACATCTTCCTCGGCCAGGGCAAAACCGCCGGCCTCCACCACCCGAAATACGATTTCAACGACGACGTCATCCCCGCCGGCGTGAGCTACTGGATCGAACTGGCCTCATCGTCCGCGGGCGCGCTTTGAGGCTAGACCTCCGGCGGAAGGTCGAGCTTGCAGATACCGGCGAGGAGGCGGGCGACGGAGGCGTCGTCATCCGCCCCCATTCCCGCGGCCTCGCACATCAGGAACAGTTGCAGCGCCGTGCCGGCCATCGAGGCGGGAAACTTGTTGGCGCGCGCCATGTCGGAGACGATGCCGAGATCCTTGGTGAAGATCGAGACGCTGCTTTTCGGGCTGTAGTCGCCGGCAAGAACATGCGGGATTCGATTTTCGAACATCCAACTGTTTCCGGCGGATTTGGTGATGACCTCGAAGACCTTGGCGATGTCGAGGCCGAGCGACTTGGCAAAGGTGATCGCCTCGCAGGCGGCGGCGATGTGAATGCCGGCGAGGTGCTGGTTGACCATCTTGAACGAGGAGCCGATGCCGACATCCGCACCGAGGTCGTAGACGGTTTCGGCGATAGCCTTCAGCGCGGGTGCCGCGGCATCGAAGGCCTGCTTCGGGCCGGAGGCCATCACCGTCAGTTTTCCCGCGGCCGCCTTTTCCGCGCCGCCGCTGATCGGGGCGTCGAGATAGAGGATGCCGTATTCGCCGGCGCGCGCCGCGAAAGCCTTCGCCCGTTCGGGCGCGATGGTGGCGCAGCAAACCACGACGGAGCCCGGCTTCATGGCTGGGACGGCGCCGTCTTCGCCGAACAGGACGGCCTCCACCTGCGCCGCATTCACCACGACGACGATGACGATATCCGCCGCGCCGGCCGCCTCTGCGGGCGTGCGATGGGTCGCTACCCCGTCGCGTTGCATCGCCTGCAATGCTTTCGCGTTGACATCCGTCCCGGCCGTCGGGATCCCGCTGCGATGCAGCGCGCGCGCCATGCCGGCACCCATCGATCCCAGCCCGATCACGGCGGCGCTTCGACGATCATCCATTGCGGCAACTCCTGTGGTTTCAAAGCGTGACGTTCAGCGTTTTCGTCCAGGTGAGCCCGTCATCCGTGCCGCCGCGCGGCTTGTATTCGCAGCCGACCCAGCCGTCGTAGCCGAGGCGGTCGAGTTCGGCGAAGGCGTGGGCATAGTGGACCTCTCCCTCGTCGGGTTCCGCCCGGCTCGGCACGGCGGCGATCTGCACATGGCCGATGAGGGGGAGGTAGGTTTCGAGCTTGCGGAAGATGTCTCCCTCGGAAACGCCGACATGGTAGATGTCGAACATGATCCTGACGTTCGGCGCACCGACCTCGGCGATGATGTCCGCCTTTTCGGCGATCGTGGAATAGAAGTAGCCGGGCTTGTCGCGCTGGTTGATGCCTTCCAGCAGGAGCGTCATTGCGGGCGCCAGGGCGGCGGCCTTGCGCAGGTTTTCGACAAGCGTGCTGCGGCCTTGCGCCTTCTGATCGGCCGCGACGACACCCGCCATCACATGGATGGCCGAGGCACCGGCAGTTTCGCCCCAGGCAAGGCATTGCCGAAAGCCCGTCTCGAAATCCGCCTCGCGGCCGGGCAGGGCGCCCAGCCCGAAATCGCCGTCCTGGGTGCGGCCAAGCGGCGTGTTGATGCCGAGAAGCTGGAGGCCGTGCTCGGCGCAGCGTTGCTTCACGCTGCCGGCGGGCACGTCATAGGGCCAGTGCAGCTCCACCGCGCGAAAGCCGGCCCTGGCGGCGGCGTCGATGCGGTCGAGCAGGGGTCTGTCCGGCCAGAGGAAGCCGAGATTGGCGGAAAATTTCGGCATGGTTCACCGCAGCTTGAAGGTGGCGTTGAGATCGTCGACGGCGGCCTTGGACAGGTGCCTCACCGGCAGGCCGCGCGTTAGAATTGCGAGCCGTGCGGCCTCCTCCAACTCCTCGATGGCAAAGACCGTGGCATCGAGCGTCGCGCCGGAGACGATCGGCCCGTGGTTTTCGAGGAGGGCCGCACTGTGCTCGGCGACGATCCGCGCGATGAGCGGCCTGACCTCCGCCGCGCCCGGCCGTGTATAGGGCACGACCGGAACCCGGCCGACGCGCATCACCACATAGGGCGTGATGGCCGGGATGGCGTCTTCGGGATCGGTATCCGACAGGCAGGAGAGGACGGTGGCATAGGTCGAATGCAGATGGACCACGGCGCCGCAGGCGCGGCCCTCGTAGAAGGCGAAATGCAGGGGCAGTTCCTTCGTCGGCGGGTCGCCGGAAAGGTGGGTGCCGTTCGCATCGAGCTTCGACAGGCGGTCCGGATCGAGGAAGCCGAGGCAGGAATTCGTCGGGGTGGCGATGAAACCATCTTCCACGCGGGCGGAGATGTTTCCGGACGAGCCGGCGGTCAGCCCGCGCTCGAACAGCGACTTTCCCCATCGGACGATAGTGTCGCGCACGCTTGCTTCGTTCATGGCTGTCCCACCCGGCCGAGCGCCTTTTCGAAGAAGTCCACCGTGCCGAAGTTTCCGCTTTTGAGCGCCAGCCCGAGCGGGCCGTTGCGCTCGCCGACGAGCACGGGAACGCCCGGATCGATCTCGCGGCCCACCTGCATGCTCGACAGGTCGAGCGCCTCCACGACGGCGCCCGAGGTCTCGCCCCCGCCGACGACGATGCGGCGGGTGCCCGTATCGGCGAGATGACGGGCGAGGGTGGCGAAGAAGTCCTCGATCTTCGCCGCGACGGCCGCGCGGCCGAAACGCGCCTGCGCCTCGGCAACCGTGTCTTCGGCGGCGGTGGAATAGACGATGGGCGTTTGTGCGCTCTGCTCCCCGATCCAGCGCGCGACACCGTCGACGGTTGTCTCGCCGCGTATGAGGGCCGACGGGTCTATGGCCAGGGAGGGGTGGTTTGCCGCGTAGACGGCAACCTGCTGCTGCGAGGCCGTGGAGCAGGAACCGCACAACACGATGCCCGGCCCGCGCACGGCCGGCAATTCCCGGGGTGTTGCGGAGAGCTTGCCCTGGGCGCGGAAATTGCGTGGCAGGCCCTGCGCGATGCCGGAACCGCCGGTGACCAGCCTGTGCCCGGCGATGGCGGCGCCGATCGTCATCAGGTCGTCGTCGTCGATGGCATCCGTGACGACCAGCCGGCGGCCGGCCTGCGCGTTGAGGGCAAAGGCGGCCTTCACGGCATCGACGCCGGAGCGAATGGTGTCGAGCGGGACGCCGCCCACCTCGCCGGCGGTCTGGAGGGACAGCCAGCGGCGGATGTCGGGATCGGTCATCGGCGTCAGGGGATGATGCCGCATGCCCGTTTCGGACAGGAGGCGATCGCCGACGAAGAGATGGCCCATGAAGATGCGCCGGCCTGCGCCCGGAAAGGCCGGGCAGACCACCGCCGTGCCGCCGCCCAGCAGGTCGAGCAGCGCTTCGGCGACCGGGCCGATATTGCCCTGCGGCGTGGAATCGAAGGTCGAGCAGTATTTGAAGACGAGCTGCTCGCAGCCCTGGTCCAGCAGCCAGCGCGCCGCGGCAAGGGATTGCGAGACGGCATCGGCCGCGGGAATGGAGCGTGTCTTGAGCGCGACGACGCCCGCTTCGCAATCCGCCGCCTCATGGCCGATGCCGGAAAACTGCACGGTCGACATGCCGCCCTTTGCCAGCGTGTTGGCCAGGTCGCTCGCGCCGGTGAAATCGTCTGCAATGGCGCCCAGCAGCATGTCAGGCGCGCTCCGGAGCCCGGTTTTCCAGCTCGTCCTCGATATGCACGCGGATGATCTCCTCGAAGGACGTCTCGGCTCGAAAGCCGAGGGCTTCGGCGCGGCTTGCGTCAAAGCCCTTCGGCCAGCCGGCGATGATGCCGGCGATCGTCTCGTCCGGTTCGCGGCGGATGAGCTTCGTGGCGCCATCGCCCGCAACGCGGCGAAGCGCCTCGATCTGGTCGCCGACGGTGGCGCAAAGGCCCGGCATGGTGATGGTGCGCAACTGGCCGAGCGACCCGGTATCGAGTTCGGCCGCATGCAGCAGGAAGCCGACGGCGGCCCGCGGACTGGCGAACCAGTGGCGCACCGTCTCGCTGACGGGCAGGACGGCCGGCTCCCCGACCAGCGGCTCGCGCAGGATGGACGAGAAGAAGCCCGACGCGGCCTTGTTGGGCTTGCCCGGCCGGATCGAGATGGTCGGCAGGCGAATGCCGATGCCGTCGAAGAAGCCCTTCCGGGAATAATCCGCCAGCAGAAGCTCGTCGATCGCCTTCTGGGTGCCGTAGCTCGTCAGCGGGGTGAGGCATTGCGTGTCGCCGATCACCGCCGGCAGCGGCTCCCCGAACACCGCGATCGACGAGGTGAACACGACTCGCGGCCGGTAAGGGCGTTCGAGGCCGGCGCGGCGGATGGCTTCGAACAGTGCATGGGTGCCGCCGAGATTGACGCGGTAGCCCTTCTCGAAGTCCGCCTCGGCCTCGCCGGACACGATGGCGGCGAGGTGGAATATGATATCCGGACGGGAGGCGATAAGGGCCGCCGCGGCGCCGTCATGCGCGAGATCAGTCGCGATGGCCTCGACCTCTCCGTCGAAATCAGGCTTTTCCGGCGCCACGATATCGGCAAGGGTGAGGCGGCGTATCGGCTTGCCGGCCACCGTGCCGGCCCGCAGCAGCGCGTTCACCAGCTTGCGCCCGACCATGCCCGCCGCGCCGACTATCAGGATATGCATAGGCCAACTCCCTAGTTTGTGAGGCCGCGCTCGTCGACGGCGCGCGATGTGTCGCGAATGCGCAGGATATGCTCGGAGAATGCCGCCGCCACGGCCTCCGGATTGCGCATCTTCAGCGCCCGCACGATGAAACGGTGGTCTTCCAGGCTCTTCTCGATCGCACCGGGCTCGCCCATCGCGATGCGGCGATGGTCGAGCATGTAGGTGTAGAGATCGACCACGAAATCGGCGAGCAGCCGGTTGGTGGAGGCATAGTAGATCGTCAGGTGGAACTCACGGTCGCAGATCAGGAAGCGGACCGGGTCGTCGAGGGCCTGCTCCTGCGCGGCGATCGAATCCTCAAGGCGGCGGATATCGTCCGCGCTGAGATGGCGCGCGGCATCCGCCGCCACCGCGGTCTCGACAAGCAGCCGCGCCGCATGCACGGCCTCCAGGCTGTAGCCGTTGATGGAGGTGGGATCGGTGACGCCGATGCGCTGCGTGCGCACCGTCACGTCGACGCGGCAGACGCGGGTGCGCGCCCCCTGCGAGACCTGCACGACGCCTTCGCCGGCAAGAAGCTGGATCGCGCCGCGAACGGTTTCCCGGCTGACGGCCAGCATGGTGGAAAGCTCGCGCTCGCTCGGAAGCTCGTCGTCCAGTTGCAGGATTCCGGACGCGATCATGGAGATGATCTTGTCGCGGATCATCTCCTTGGCGGTCTGCTTGTGGATCGTCTCGTTCAGGGGCGAGAGGTTCGGCATGGCTTGCTCTGGCTGGACTGCTTTATAGACCAGTTAAGCCATCTGTTGCCAGCTGTCACCTCCCTTGTGGAAAAAATGCGCAAGGACTGCGACGCCGAGTGGTCTATTTCCACGACCAGTTTGGGGGCGTCAGGGCACGAAGACGGAGACGGCTTTTTCGAGGATCGCGAAGGTGACGGGGGTCGTGGTCTTCAACTCGCCGTCCAGGTTGACGGCGCGCGGTTTGCTCGTGCGAATGGTCAGCGCCTTCGTCGAGAAGGCGCGCACATCGTCCCATTCGCCCTGCGTGCCGTTCCTGAGGCTCGGCAGCAGCCGCAGCAGCCGCCACCAGTGGTCGACCTCCAGGCTGTAGAAATCGAGCATGCCGTCGGTGGCCGTCGCATCGGCATGCACGGTCATGCCGCCGCCGTAGAAGCGCCCGTTGCCGACGGAGACCTGCAGGGTTTTAAGCTCCTCGGCCTGCCCGTCATGTTCGAGCGTCGCGGTGAACAGACGGGAGCTCGCCAGCAGCCGGGCGGCCACCAGGCCATAACCCAGCTTGCCCCAGCGCTTCTTCGCCTTCTCGGTCAGCGACATGGCGAGATCGGCGCTGAAGCCGATGCTGGCGACATTGAAGAACGGGTGCTGGTTGGCCTGGCCGAGATCCACTTTCGTGGTGTTTCCCTTCGCGATCACGCCGATGGCAGACGGCAGGTCCAGCGGTATGCCCACCGTCTTCGCAAAATCATTGGCGGTGCCGAGCGGCAGCACGCCGAGCGGCAGGCCGGTATCGAGCAATCCCGGTGCCGCACCGTTCAGGCTGCCATCGCCACCCCCGACGATCGCCATATCGACGCGTGCGGCGTGCTCGCGAATGGCATCCGCCGCCGAGACATCCGCCGTCGGCGGCAGTTCGACATAGTCGATCTGCGCGCGGCTCAGCAGGTCACGAACTTGAGGAAGGCTTTCTCTGCCACGGCGCGAATTCGGATTGACCAAAAGCAATGCGGTCTTCGGTGTCATGCGGTCATTGTCTTTCGCTGGCTCAGCCCGGGCACCCTATATGCGCATTGCGACCCCCGCATTCAACGACGCCCCGCGATGCGGCGTCTGCAAGCCACACCTTCCTCGCGCTTCAGGCGATGCGCGCCTCCGCCGCCATGCACGATCACGCTCGTCATTTTACTGTTGTAAAAATGAAAATACATCTGTATCAAATTCGCCGTGGGCTTTGGGTTTTGGGAGAGAGCCCCCATGCAAAGCCCCTGTTCCATCATTCAGGCGGGAGGGATTTTCGCCTGCTCCAAGGGAGGTCATCATGAAGAAACTTGCCACGCTCCTGGCATGCGCCGCCGCGCTTGCCCTGCCGCTTTCCGTTTCGGCCCAGGACGCCGAGGGAACGACCAAGAAGGACAGCTACCGCTTCGTCGTCGTGCCGAAGGTCGTTCATCCGTGGTTCGACAAGGTGAACGAGGGCGCACAGGCCGCCGCGGCCGCGATCAAGGCGCAAACCGGTTCCAACGTCGAGGTCATCTACTCGGCGCCGCAGTCCGCTGACGTCGTGCAGCAGAACCAGATCATCGACAGCGCGCTTGCGACCCAGCCCGATGGCCTGGCGCTCGACCTGCTCGATCCGTCCGGCAACCGCGCCTCGCTGGAGGAAGCGCAGAACCAGAAGATTCCGCTGGTGATCTTCGATTCGATCCCGCCGGAAGGCATGGCCATCCCCTATATCGGCTCCGATTTCTGCGAGCAGGCCAAGATCGCGGCTCGCCGCCTCGTCGAGGTTCTCGGCGGCGAAGGCGAAGTCGCCATCATGCAGGGCGTGCCGACCGCGCCGAACCACTCGATCCGCGCCGAATGCCATCGCCAGGTCTTCGCAGAACATCCGGGCATCAAGGTCGTTGCCGAAGGCATCGACAATGACAGCATCGAGACGGCGCAGCAGCAGGCGGCCGCCATCATGCAGGCGAACCCGAACCTCAAGGGCTGGGTCGCATCCGACGCCGCGGGCCCGATCGGCATCGGCCAGGCGATCGTCGAAGCCGGCAAGCAGGGCCAGGTCACCCTCGTCGGCCTCGACAACCTGCCGGAAATGCTCGACATGATCCGCGACGGCGTGGCCGACAGCTCGTCCGCCTCGCAGCCGGAACTCCAGGGCTACTGGTCGGTCATGCTGCTCTGGGCGCAGGCGACGGGCGCCAAGGTGCCGGGTTACCTCGACACCGGCAACGCCTTCCTCACCAAGGAAAATGTGGGCGGCTGATCCGGCACGACCGGACTGACGCGAGGCGCGGGGCACTCCCCCCGCGCCTTTTCCATCTCATTCCTGTACGCAGGTGTCCCATGGCTTATCTCGAAACCCGCGGCCTTGGCCGGGACTTTCCCGGCGTGACCGCCCTCGACGGGGTCGATCTGACGATCGAACTCGGCCGCACGCACATTCTCGCCGGCGAGAATGGTGCGGGCAAATCCACCCTCGTGAAGATTCTCACCGGCACCGACCGGCCCTCCCGCGGCCAGGTGCTGATCGACGGGCGCGATCCGGCGGAGGATGCGAGCCTCTACAAGAATGTCGCCTATGTGCCGCAGGAGCTCAATCTCTTCCCGCAGATGAGCGTTGCGGAAAACCTCTTCATGCCGTTCGACAGAACGGGGCATGGCGGCCTCTTGGTCAATCGCAATGCGCTCGTCGAGGAAGCCCGGACCTATCTGGAACGCTTCGGCATCGAAGCCGATCCGCGCGACCTGGTCGCCAATATTTCCGTCTCCGACCAGCAGCTCTTGCAGATCGCCCGCGCCTGTACCAATGCCGCCATGAAGGTGCTCATCCTCGATGAGCCGACCTCGTCGCTGACGCGCGTCGAGGTTGACCGCGTCTTTAAGGTCATCCGCGGCCTGCTCGACCGCGACCACGCCATCGTCTTCATCAGCCACAAGATGGACGAGGTCTTCGCCATCGGCGACGACTACACGGTGCTGCGCAACGGCGAGAAGATCGAAAGCGGCCGGATCGCCGACATTGCCGAGGCGGACCTGATCCGCGCCATGTCCGGTCGGGACCTTTCCTTCGACGAACATTTCCGCCCGAAGGGGCCGGTCACCGACACGATCATGCAGGTGCGCGGCCTTTCCGGCGCACGCTTCCACGATGTCGATTTCGAATTGCGGCGCGGCGAGATCCTCGGCTTTGCCGGGCTTGTCGGCGCCGGCCGTTCGGAGGTCATGCAGACGATCTTCGGCTTCCTGAAGGCCAAGGCCGGCAGCGTGACGGTCGACGGCAAGCCGTGGACGCTCAACGACACTTCCGCCTCGGTCGACGGCGGCATGCTGTACCTCTCGGAAGAGCGCAAGCACCACGGCATCTTCCCGCTTCTGTCGCTGCGCGAAAACATCGGCATCTCCATCCTCTCGCTGACGAGGGGTGCCCTTGGCATCAGCGGCGGGCGCGAGCGCGAGGCGGTGCAGAGGATCATCGACGATTACGGCATCCGCACATCCGGCATGGGCAAGCGCATCTCGCAGCTTTCCGGCGGCAACCAGCAGAAGGCCATCATCGGCCGTGCGATGGCGACGCGACCGCGCGTACTGATCTTCGACGAGCCCACCAAGGGCATCGACATCCGCACCAAGACCGAGATCTACAAGATCATGAAGGGTCTGGCGGAGGAGGGCGTCGGCGTTATCCTCGTCTCATCCGAACTCGACGAACTCAAGAAATGCGCAAGCCGCATCGTGACCATGCATCACGGCCGCATCACCGGCGAGTTCGACACCACCAACACCAGCAACGAAACCCTCGTAGGCGCCATCTTCGGCACGGAGGCGAAAGCCCATGCAAACTAGTTCCACGCAAACCAGGCCCATACAGGCCAGGCCTTGGGCGATCCTGTCGCGCAGCCCGCTTGCCGGCGTCTTCGTTGCACTCGCCGTGATCTTCACGCTTTCCGCGCTGATCTCGCCCTATTTCCTCACGCCCTACAACCTGTCGGTCATCGCGCGCGGGCTCGCCTTCGTCGGTCTGATCACCATTGCGCAATCCATGCTGATGGTGCTGGGCGAACTCGACCTGTCGCTCGGCGTGATCGGCGGGCTTTGCGGCGTCATCTCCGGCATCCTCATGGTGCGGCTCGGCTTCGAGCCCTATTCGGCGATGCTGCTGGCGATCCTGCTCGGCGCCTGCCTCGGCCTCATCAACGGCCTGCTGGTGACGGTGCTGCGGCTGCATTCGCTGGTGCTCACCATCGGCACGGCCGGCATCTTCGGCGGCGCCAACCTGGTTTTGACGCGCGGCGTCGCGATCACCGGCATTCCAAAGGACGTGCACTATCTCGGCCGTGGCGACCTTCTCGGCGTTCCCGTGCCGTTCATCATCATGCTCGTGGCTTTGGCTGTCGCGACCTTCGTCATGCTGAAGACGCCCTTCGGCCGCTACATGTACGCGATCGGCAACAACCAGGCCGGCGCCCGCATGCTCGGCATCAAGGTCGACAAGGTGCGCCTTCTCGTCTTCACCGCCGCCGGCGCCATTGCTGCGCTCGCCGGCGTGCTGATGGTCGCCCGCCTCGGCACTGCCCAGCCGTCGATCGGCGAGACCTGGGTCCTGGCGCCGATCGCCGCCTCCGTCATCGGCGGCGTCGCCACCACCGGCGGCATCGGCAGCCCGATCGGGGCGATCTTCGGGGCGGGCATCATCGCCATCATCGAGAACATCATCGTGCTCTTCGGCGTGTCGCCCTATTGGCAGGGCATCGTCTCGGGTGCGATCGTCGTGCTCGCCATTTCCTTCGACGCCGTTTCCCGCCGCTATCTCCGCCGTGACGCTTGAAGCCGACGGCCGCATCGATCTGACGAAAGAAAGCAGAATGAACCAGGAAGTCAAAACGAAGAAGCTGATCAACGCGCCGGAAAACATCATCGCGGAGATGATCGAAGGCATGGTCGGCGCGCATCCGGACATGTTGCGCGTCGAGGGTGCGACGGGACGGGCGGTCGTCGCCGTGGACGGCCCGCGCGATGGCAAGGTGGGCATCGTCGTGGGCGGCGGCTCGGGCCATGAGCCGGCCTTTGCCGGCTATGTCGGGCGCGGCCTTGCCGATGCCGCCGCCGTCGGAAACATCTTCGCGTCTCCCTCGCCATCGCACATCGTCGAAGCGGCGCGCGCCGTCGATGGCGGCGTCGGCGTCGTCATGCTCTACGGCAACTACACGGGCGACGTGCTGAACTTCACCATGGCGGCCGAGGAGCTGGAACAGGCCGGCATCGCCGTGCGCCATGTCGCGGTCGCCGACGATGTCGCTTCCGCCCCGATCGAGCGCAAATCCGAACGCCGCGGCATTGCCGGCGACTTCTTCGTCTTCAAGATCGCCGGTGCAGCCGCCGATCTCGGCGAGCCGCTGGCGCGCGTCGAGGCGCTGGCGCAGGCCGCCAATGACGCGACCCGCTCGATGGGCGTGGCGCTCAGCCCCTGCTCGCTGCCGCAGACCGGCAAGCCGAATTTCACCATCGGCGACGACGAGATGGAAATCGGCATGGGCCTGCACGGCGAGCCCGGCATCCGCCGCCAGAAGCTCGCGCCGGTGGACGAGGTGAGCGACGAACTCGTGGAGGCGGTTCTAAAGGAGCTGGACCTCAAGGCGGGCGAACGCGTCGCCGTTCTCGTCAACGGCCTGGGCGCCACATCACAGATCGAGCTCTACCTCATCTTCCGTCGTGTCAAGCAGCGGCTCGATGCTCTTGGCATCGAGATCCACGCCTCCTGGGTCGGCGAATATGCCACCTCGCTGGAAATGGCCGGCGCCTCGGTGACGCTGATGAAGCTGGACGATACCCTGCAGGCCCTGCTCGACCATCCCTGCCGCACGCCGGCCCTCGTCGTCGGCGCCTTCGAGAAGACCGACGACATCGCGATCCGCAGCCGCAAGGCGGTGAAGCTTGCCGAAAGCGGCGCCGCCGTGCAGGAAAAGCCCCGTGAGCTGTTGACCGAGGGCGACGTCACGCCGGCGATCTTCAAGACGATGATGCATGCCGTCGGCGACGAGATCATCGCGGAGAAGAACTGGCTTTCCGAACTCGACGGCGTGATTGGCGACGGCGACCATGGCGTGACGATGGAAATCGGCTGGAAGGCCGTGCAGCGCGCGCTGGAAGATACCCAGGACGACGAGACGATCGAAGGCATCTGCAAGCGCATGGCCAAGGCCTTCCTCGATGCCGTCGGCGCCTCCTCCGGCCCGCTTTATGCCACGGCGTTCCTGCGCGCCGGCACGGCCGTCAGCCACCGCCTCAACCTCGACGGCGCAGGCATGGCCGAATGGCTGAGTGCCGCCTGCCAGGGCATTCGCGACCGCGGCCGCGCCGAACAGGGCGACAAGACGATGATCGACGCCTGGGTGCCGGCGGTCGAGGCGGGCTTTCGTGTTGCCAAGGACGGCGGCTCCACGCTGGACGTGCTGGTTGCCGCCCGCGATGGCGGGGAGGCCGGCATGAAGGCGACGGCGGCGCTCGAATCCCGGCGCGGCCGCTCGGCGAAACTCGGCGAACGCTCCGTCGGCCATATCGACCCCGGTGCCGCCTCGACCTATGTGACGCTGCGCGCCATGGCGGAGGCGCTTCGCAAGGCGCTCGCTTGATTTGAGACTTGAAAAGTTGACGCTTTTCCGGGCGCAAAACCGCTGCGCACTTTTGCTGGAATAGCTTTCAGCGCGGGCCTTGCAGCAAGGCCCGCGCGACACCCTCATTGGTGACGAGCCGGTTGACATAGCCGGCGCGCAGGATCGCCCGGATGATCGGGATCTTGCGGATACCGCCGGACACCAGTACGGAAATCGGCTTCAGCTTCAGCTTGTCCGGCGGTAGCGCGATGATCGAATCGTTCAGAAAATGATCGATCGCCTGGCCGCGCGCATCGAGGAACCACCCCATGAACTCGCCGACGGCGCCGCGCTTCAGCACCGTATCGAGATTGTCCTTCACGACGCGGATCTGGGTCAGCGACGTATCCTGCGCCAAGGCCCCGCAGGAGACGATGCCGATATCGGCAATCTCGGTGCGTGCCAGCACGTCCGTCAATTCGTCGTTGAGCAGCAGCGCATTGCGGCTTTCGGGATTGGCGCAGTAGATCGGCGCCGTCAGATAGTGACATTCGACGCCGAGCGCGCGCGCAAACGCTGTCGCAACTTCGAACGTGTTGGTGGCCGAGCCGCTGGTGACACCACCGGTGAGCCCGACGACCCAGCTTTCGGATTTCGGCCGGGCGCGCAGGCTGCGCACGGCAAAGCTCAGCGTGCGCCCGGAGCCGATGCCGACCCCCATGTCGCGCCCCTCGATCAGTTCGCTCGCCAGCGAACCGGCCGCCTCGCCGATGACCCGCTTCTGCTCCAGATAATCGTCGAGATCGGGCACCACCAGCGCATCGACCAGGCCGTAGCGGGCAGAAACCTTTTCGGCGAGTTCGATACAGTCGGTCAAAGGCAGGCTGACATTGACCTGCACGCTGCCGGATTCCCGCACCTGGCCGATGATCTTGTTGACCTTCAGCCGCGTGATGTTCATGCGCTGGGCGATTTCCTGCTGGGTCTGCCCGCCGATGAAATAGAGCCATGCGACGCGCGCGCGCTCCAGTTCCTCATCGAAATGTCCCCAGTCTTCGCCCACGCCGTGCACTCTCCCCAAATCGTTTCTTTCGATACGCCAACTGGTGGGCCATGGGCAACCGCGGATTGATCAGCGCTGAAGCGTGATATGTCCCAGGCGAAGCAGGTTAATGACTCCCTGGATATTGACTCCCTCTGCAACGCGCCCGAAACATTACTTTAGCGATCAAGGGAGGCGAACGATGGCTGACGAGCAGACCCCAGGCACCAATTCCGACGTTGCAGCGGCGATTGCCGGCGTGACCCCGCCGGCGGTCAAGAAGCAGCGCGCCCCGAGAGTGAAGAAGGTGGCTGCGGAAGCCAAGGCAAAATCGTCGCCCTCCCAGCCGGCAAAGGTCTCCGATGCCCGCAAGAAGCGCGCCGGCAATGGCGCCGAGGTGACGCCCGCGGCCGAACCCGTTGCCGCCAAGCGCCAGCGCAGCAACGTCGCGCCGAAAAAACAGGCTGCTGTTGCCGTCAGCGCGCCTGCTTCGGCCGGTGACGAGATGGCCGAGCTTCTTCAGCTGGAAGAAGAGAACAAGCGGCTTCGCAAGATCCTGGCTGAGAAGCTTCGCGCGGAAAATGCCGACCTGCGAAAGAAGCTCGGTCTCGCCTGATCGGCGGGCACATTCGGGGCTGCAGACACGATCGGCCCTAGCCATGACATCGTCGGTAGCGAAAATGCGCTGAGGCTCACGTCCCGAGTCGGATTGGCGCGTCATGTCCGTCGTGACGCGAATGCTCGAGGTTGAAGCACGATGAAATCACCATGGAAGTTTATCGGGAACCTGATCTCGCGGGGCCGGCCGGCAGACGCTGACAATGGCCAGGATGCGGAGCCTGCCCACGCAGAGACGCGCGCCGAGCCCGCGCAGGAAGACACGCTTCCCGTAACAGAGCTGCCGCCTGAGCCGCCCGCCGATGTTGTTTCGCCGATTCCTGAAACGGAACCGGCAGAGGAAGAGGCGAGGGTGCCCGAGCGGTCCGCCCGCGTTCGCGCCAAGGCACGCACGGCGCCGAAACGACGCGAGGCCATCAAAGAGCTTGCAACGCGCAGGAAGCGGGTTGGCCGGGCGAAGAAGGCTTCGATCGATACGGCAAACGCGCCGGACAACCAGGCAGAAAGCGCCGCAAACACGCAGGACCACTTCCAGACCGAGGTGGAAAATGTGGATGCGGATGTCCGGCGGCTGAGGCGCCAACTGGCGGATGTGCTGGTTTTGCAGAACGCACAGCTCAAGAAGATGCTGGAGCGATTTGGCGTTTCTTGATCACGCGGCCGTCTTGCGGATGCCCACCCGTTCGAGCATCTCGACAAGCTGCGCGCGCTCCGCTTCGAGCCGCTTGCGCAACTGTACCCTGAGCTTCCGATTGGCGTCTTCAAGCTCGATCAACACGTCGTAGGTCGGGACGGCTGCGGGCGTCGCCGTCGGTTTCCGGCTTGGCTGCGGTTTCGCTGCGCTACGTTTACGCGCCGGCTGCCGCTTTGCGACCTCTGGCGGAGCCGCTTCGACGGGCTCGGGCGTCGGGATGATCTCGGGCGCCTCGATGGGTGCAGGTGCTTCCGCGACCTCTTCAACCAAGGCCGGTTCAGCAGCCGGCGGTTCTGCCGCAACCGGCTGCTCCACGAAAATACTTGGTGCCTCGATCTCGGCCTCGCGGGCAAGGGCCTTGAAGTCCGTGTCACCCCAGATAGACGATGCCTGGGCTTTTGACTGCCGGCGGCTGTTCTTTTTCACGACGACAAAGCTGCGCTGCGATTTCATGCGCGGGTAGACCTTTGGCTCAAAGTTTTGCCTCGCAGAAAACAAGGCTCGGCGTCGCATACATTAGTTGCGGCTACGATACAATCGATCGAGGGAATGGGGGTTCAGGCCAGGCCGAGCTTCTTGCGCAACTCGCTGTTCTCGGTGCGCAGCTTTTCGGCGAGCAGGCCGCGAAGGCGGATGTTTTCCGCTTCGAGCGCAAGCAAATCCGAGAGCCCATCGTCCTGGGATGCGGGTGCGGCAGGTTTCGCGTCCGCCGTCGGCACTGCCCGCTTCCACTGGTAAAAAGTCTGGTCTGAAATGCCGGCGTCCGCGGCAGCGGCCTTCAACGTCGATCCCTCGCTCAGGCGGCGCTCGATTTGAGCGAGCTTTTCTGCCTTCTCGCTTTCGGAGTGCCGGCGCGACTTCGAGGGCGAGACAGCAGGAGTCACGACCGGTGCTGCCACTTCCTTGCGCTTTGCCGGAGGCCGACGCTTCTTTGTCTCGGCAGGGACTGCGGCCGGGGTGGCCTCAACCGCTTGGGTGCTCGCATCGAGATTTGGTTCGTCTGCCATCGTAAACTCCAACTGAACAAGGGCTTTTGTCATCTGTGCGGCCACGGGAGTCAAGCCAAAGGAAATGTAAGGGTGGCAGGCCCGATAAGTTCCATAACAAGTCCTATGTGACTTTGGCGGATGGGCTGTCCGCGTTTGCGCCTTTCAAGGCGCCACCTGCTCCTGGCCGGCGGCGGACATGGCTGACAGGAGCGCGATGGCCTCGGGCAGCAGGTGGGGATGCCGGTCGAAGCGGAAGAGGGTTTGTTGCGGGAGGCGGAGGGCCTCGGCGCCGGCTTCGGTGAGGTGGAGCGTGATGCCTTCCGGTGTGGCGGCGAGCGCGAGGAGGTCGCGGCCGTCGCAGGCGAGGTCCTGGTCGGTGCGCTCGATATACAGGAGGTCCTCGATCAGGGGCGGGATTTCGCCGCTGCGGGTGCGGCCGCAGGCGAAATGCAGGATGTCGAGCGGGTTTTCGGGCGAGATGAAGCCGAGCGAGAGGACCAGTAGGTCGTGCTGTTCGGTGAAGACCTCTTCGACCTGGAAGGTGCCGGATGATTGCGCCATCGGGTTATCATGACCGGCGTGGACGATCGCTTCAAGGCTTTTGCGGAACCCCGGCGGGGCTGATAGCATTTGGGCGGCATGACCTATGAACTGTACTACTGGAGCGGCATTCAGGGCCGCGGGGAATATGTGCGGCTGGCGCTGGAGGCGGCGGGCGCGCCCTATCGCGATGTCGCGCGGGAGGATGGCGACCGGGTGCTCTCTGCTTTCGGAAAGGGGATCGAGACGCCCTCCTTCGCGCCGCCGTTCCTGAAGGATGGGGCGGTGGTCGTCGGACAGGTGGCGGCGATCCTGCTCTATCTCGGCGACCGGCTGGAGCTTGCGCCGAAGGACGAACGGCTGCGGCTGTGGACGCACCAGATTCAGCTCACCATCGCCGATTTCGTCGTGGAGGGGCATGATGTACACCACCCGATTGGCGCCGGACAATATTACGAGGACCAGAAGCCGGAATCGCTGCGCCGGGCCGAGGAGTTCCGCGACGAGCGCGTGCCGAAATTCCTCGACTGGTTCGAGACCATCCTGGAGCGTAATCCCGCCGGCCCCGACCACCTCGTCGGCGATCGGCTGACTTATGCCGATCTCTCGCTGTTCCAGGTGATGAGCGGGCTTTCCTATGCCTTCCCGCGGCTGATGGAGCGGCTTTACGGCGACTATCCGAAGATAGCCGCCGTCTCGGCCGCCGTGGCGAAACATCCCCCCATCGCCGCCTATCTGAAAAGCGACCGACGGCTCGCGCCGAACGAGGACGACATCTTCCGCCATTATCCGGAACTCGACCCGTAATCTCGGCCGCCAAACGGTTTTAGTGGCCGGTGGGCAGGGTCTCCGGGAAGGGGATGAACTCGGCCTTGTCGTCCGGCGGCAGGCGGAAGCGGCCGTGTTCGAAATCGCCCTTGATCCAGGCTTCCCGCGCGGCCTCCAGCTTCTCCTTCGAGGAGGCCACGAAGTTCCAGGCGATGTAGCGCGGCCCGTTCATCGTCTCGCCGCCGAGCAGCATCAGGCGGGCGCCCGCCTCGCCTGCGGTAACGGTGATCGGATCGCCGGGGCGAAACACCATCATCCGGCCGGCCAGAAATTCCTCGCCGGCGATCAGCACGGAGCCCTGCGTGACGTAGAGGCCGCGGTCCTCGTGGTTGTCGGGCAGCGGCAGCTTGGCGCCGGCTTCGAGCACCGCATCGGCGTAGAACATCTCGGAGAAGGTTTTCACCGGCGCGCGCTCGCCCCAGGCATTGCCGAGGATGAGGCGCACTTCCTTGCCCTCGCCGGTGAGGAACGGCAGGGCGTCGGCGCCCTGATGTTCGAAGCTTGCGGGCTTGTCCTCGTCGGCTTCCGGCAGCGCGACCCAGGTCTGGATGCCGAACAGCGAATGGCGTTTCGCGCGGGTCTCGGGGCTGGTGCGCTCGGAATGGGTTACGCCGTTGCCGGCGACCATCCAGTTCACCTCGCCCGGATAGATCATCTGGTTGGTGCCGAGGCTGTCGCGGTGCTGGAACTCGCCCTGGTAGAGATAGGTGACGGTGGCAAGGCCGATATGGGGATGCGGGCGCACGTCGATGCCGCCGTCATGCAGGAATTCGGCCGGTCCCATCTGGTCGAAGAAGATGAAGGGGCCGACCATCTGGCGCTCCGGCGCCGGCAGCGCGCGGCGCACCTCGAAGCCACCGAGATCGCGGGCGCGGGGCACGATCAGCATCTCGATGTCGTCGACCGTGCCGGCCTCGGGACATTGCGGTTCAATACCGGGCATCCAGCTCATGGTTTTTTCTCCTCGTTGGATTGTTTGAAAGCCGGCCCCGGGGCGGGAGCCGGCCGCTTTCGTGCACCTTATCCCTGATCGGCAAGGAAGGCAGCAATGGCGTCGATCTCCGGCTGGCGCACCTCATGGCCGCCATCGTGCAGCGCGAGATCGACCGAAGCGCCCTCGCCTTCCAGATAGGCGGCGAGCTTCTCCGTCAGCGGCAGCGGGCAGATCGGATCGCGCCTTCCGGCGGTGATCAGGATTTTTCGCCCGGCAAGCGCTGCGTTTGGCGCGGGTGTCCAGGGGATCAGCGGATGCATCAGCACCGCGCGGTCGAACAGGTCCGGCGCCTCGAAAAGCACGGCGGCGAGGATGTTCGCACCGTTGGAATAGCCGAGGCCGTAGATCGGCGTCCCGGGGTTTTCGGCCTTATGGGCGCGGATGAAGTCCGCCATCTTTTTGGTGCGCAGCGCAAGGTCCGCCATGTCGTAGACCCCTTCCCCCGTGCGGCGGAAGAAGCGGTTTGCGCCATGTTCGGAGACGTCGCCGCGCGGCGAGACGATGCCGGCGGCGGGCAGGATCTGGTGCACGAGGCCGGTGAACTGGTGTTCGTCGCCGCCGGTGCCGTGGAAGGTGAAGACCAGCGGCGCGCCGGCTTCCGGCGTCCGGGCGAAATGGTGGTAGGCGTCACGGGACATGATGGTCTCCCTGAAACAAAGAGGAGGCCGCCGGCTGGAGGAAGCCGGTGGCGGGATCGCAATTTAGTCGACGATCGGCGGCAGGATCTCTTCGATCTGCGCGCGCAGATGGTCGTGCTGGCGCGGCAGCTTCAACGCCTGGCCGAGATGGGCGGTGTCCTCGTCGCGGTTGAAGCCGGGCTCGTTGGTCGCCACTTCGAACAGCACGCCGCCCGGCGTGCGGAAGTAGATCGCCCAGAAATAATCGCGGTCGATCACCGGGGTGACGTGGTAGCCGGTATCCATCAGCGCCTTGCGCACCTCTTCCTGCGCCGCGCGGTTTTCCACCGCGAAGGCGACGTGGTGCACGGAGCCGGCACCCTGGCGGGCGGACGGCGCGCCGGGCAGCACTTCGAGGTCGATGACATCAGCGCCGTTGCCATCCTTGACGGCATAGCGGGTCATCGCGCCGCGGCGGTCGATTTCCTCATAGCCCATATATTTCAGGAGTTCGCCGGTGGCGCCGCCATCGCGCAGCCGCATGGTCACGCCGTGGAAACCGTGCACGCCCTCAGCGGCCGGAACCGTGCCGCCGGCAAAGGGCAGGCGCTTGTCGCCGTCGACCTCGGTCAGCGCGAAGCCGTCGCCATCGGGGCCGAGGAAGCGCAGGCGCTTCTCGCCGAAGGCTTCGTCTTCCGCAAGGCCGGTCAGGCCTGTGCCGGAAAAGCGCTCCTTCCAGTAACCGAGCGAACCCTTCGGCACGGAAAACACCGTCTCGGAGACTTCGCCGGCGCCGCGGTTGCCCTTGGCGATGTGCGGGAAGGGGAAATAGGTCATGACCGTGCCGGCCGAGCCGGTCTCGTCGCCGTAATAGAGATGGTAGACGTCCGGCGCGTCGAAGTTGACCGTCTTCTTGACGCGGCGAAGCCCGAGCGTCTTGGTGAAGAAGTCGTTGTTTTCCTGTGCGTCGGCCGCCATCGAGGTGACGTGGTGCAGGCCTTTGATCTGGGTAAGCATGGATTTGTCCTCGCTCTCGGTTCATTCGTTGAGCAAGAGATAACCTTCCTTAGCCTTCACCAGAAGATCCATAATATTGCATATATTGTTGACGTTTTCGCAATAGTGCCGATTGCGTTGCGCGGCTGGGCGGCGTCGACTAAGGTCAAATCCACCCGCAGACATGGTTGAGAGATTGCCGTTGACGCTTCCCGACAAAGACCCGGCCCATAAAGACCTGACATGCGTGGGCCTCTATTTCGGCACGCCCGAAGCCCCCAGCCTCACCACGGTGCCGATCCGGGCCGCGGGCTTTTCCGTCACCAGCATCTGCAAGGAATTCGAGCCGGGCGGGGCAAACGACGTGCCCCTTCCCGCGGCTGACGCCTATTTCCTCATGCTCTACCTGGAGGATGCCGCGCACGCCGATATCCGCGCCGACGGGTCGGCGACGCCGGTGCGCCACTACGAGCGCGGCTCGATCTGCCTGGTCGACCTGGAAGACGGTGCGCGCATCCGCCTCGCGAGCCGGCTTCGCGCGCTTGCCTTCGTTTTGCCCAAGGCGTTGTTCGACGAGGCGGCTGCGCTGTCGCCGGGTGTCGCGAGCCGCCGGCTGGTCTGCCGGCGCGGCGCACCGGATTCCGTGCTCGGCAATCTCGGCACGGCGCTGCTGGCACTGCTTGGAAGTCGCGCGGAGCCCTCGCCGCCCGCGCTGCTGCGCCATGTCGCGGTGGCGATCTGCGCCCATCTGCTGCACCAGTACGGCGAGAAACCCGCCGTCTGGGACCGCAGGCACCTGAATTGACGGGAGGGAGGCCGCGGTGAACGAAGCATTTTTTGCAGATCCCGCCAGGGCGGCTGCTCTTCCGCGCAGGGCGATCCTGCATGTCTCGCCGATGACCGTGACGCGCCTCAGCTCCGACCGCGACGACCTCGTGACGAGCCCGCCGAACCCGCGCGAGGAAGCCTTCAACATCATCACGCAGCTTGCCGATTTTCGCCTACACCGGCTGTGGCGCGGCGCGGCACTGGTCTTCGAGGGCGGCCATCCGAAGGGCGCGCTTGCGATCACCGACCTGCGCGAGGAATGGCGCTGCCACCACCTTTCGCCCTTCGACAATGTGCGCTTCCAGATCCCGTTCTGGCATGTGCGCGCCTTTGCCGCCGAGATCGGCCGGCCGGACCTGTCGGGCTTCAAATGCCCGCCCGGCACGCTCGATCCGGTGATGCTGGGCCTTGCCCAGGCGCTGCTGCCGGCGCTGGAGCGGCCGCAGCAGGCAAGCCGGCTGTTCCTCGAACAGGTCGGGCTTGCCATCCTCACCCACCTGACGCAGGCCTATGGCGGCGTCTATTTCCCTGCCGAGCGCCGCGGCACGCTGGCGCCCTGGCAGGAGAAACGCGCGCTGGAATTCCTCGCCGCCCGTCTCGACGGCGGCTTTTCCATCGCGGAGCTGGCGGAAAGCTGCGAGCTGTCGCAGAGCTATTTCATCAAGGCCTTCAAGGCGAGTTTCGGCCGCACGCCGGCCCGCTGGCTCACCGAATACCGCGTCGCCTGCGCCAAGGACATGCTGCTGACGGACCTGCCGATCGCCGAGATCGCCATCAGTTGCGGCTTTGCCGACCAGAGCCACCTGACCAAGATCTTCTCCGCCGTCACCGGCGGCACCCCGGCCCGCTTCCGCCGCGACAGCCGCTCCTGAATTTTTCGGATCGGCGCGATGGGCCGCGCGCATGGTTGCGTGCATTTTCAACCTAGAAACCTGGCGGAATCTTCAAAAGACGAACATACCGGACAAGAACGGCGCGGGGCGCGGGGGCATAGTCGGGTCATTCCGGAACCCGCAACCCGCATCCTGCAAAGGGAGACCGTCCATGACCCTGAATGCCACGCCCACCCCCGGCAGCCAGCTCATTTCGCCCAAGGACCACACGCTGATCATGATCGACTTCCAGTCGCAGATGTCCTTTGCGACCAAGTCGATCGACGCCGTCAACCTGCGCAACAACGCCGCCCTCGTCGCCCATGGCGCTAAGGGTTTCGGCGTTTCCACGATCCTCACGACCGTGGCGGAAAAGACCTTTTCCGGCCCGATGTTTACCGAGATCACCGAGGCCTTTCCCGGCCAGGCGCTGCTGGATCGCACCTCGATGAACACTTGGGAGGATGCCGCCGTCATCGCGGAGGTGAACCACATCGGCAAGAAGCGCCTGGTGCTGTGCGGCCTGTGGACCTCCGTCTGCATCGTCGGCCCGTCGCTCTCGGCCCTCGACCAGGGCTTCGAGGTCTATGTCATCGCGGATGCCTGTGGCGACATCTCCACCGAGGCGCATGACCGCGCCATGGACCGCATGGTGCAGGCCGGCGTGCGCCCGATGACCTCGCTGCAATATCTGCTGGAGCTGCAACGCGACTGGGCGCGCGGCGAGACCTACGAGCTGACGACGGGCATCGCCAAGAAATTCGGCGGAGCGTATGGTCTCGGCATCATCTACGCCAAGACCATGTTCGGCGCCTCCGAGGCGCACTGAGCCAAGCGCCTGCCCTACCGCGTTCCGCCTGCCCGCACCGCCTGCGGGCGGGCACTCGATCCATGATGGAGGGAAGCCTGTGATGAAAATCTATCTCCTCTCGCTCGGTGCCGGCCTGCTTGTGGGCGTGATCTACAGCCTCTTGAACGTGCGCTCGCCGGCCCCGCCGGTGGTGGCGCTGATCGGGCTGCTCGGCATTCTCGTCGGCGAACAGATCGTGCCGCTCGCCAAGTCGTTTTGGAACCGTGACCCGGCCGCGCAATCCTGGCTGCAGCATCACGTCAAGCCGCATGTCTTCGGCGAAATGCCGAAGGGCGGAAAACCCTCTGACAGGACACACGCCTGATGCCGACCCGTCGTAAATTCCTCGGCGCGACCGCCGCCGCCCTCACGATGGGCGGCGCCAGCGCGCATGCCCAACAGGAGACCCGTTCGATGACCGCTGATCTCATCCTTCGCAACGGCCGTTTCACCACCCTCGACCGCAGCAATCCGCAGGCGACCGCCGTGGCGATTGCCGACGGCACCTTCCTCGCCGTCGGCGACGAGCGCGAGGTGATGGCGCTGGCCGGGCCGGAAACGCGGGTGATCGACCTCAAGGGCCGCAGCGCCCTGCCCGGCCTTTGCGACAACCACACCCACGTCGTTCGCGGCGGGCTGAACTTCAACATGGAACTGCGCTGGGACGGCGTGCGCTCGCTTGCCGACGCCATGGACATGCTGAAGCGCCAGGTGGCGATCACCCCGCCGCCGCAATGGGTGCGCGTCGTCGGCGGCTTCACCGAGCACCAGTTTGCGGAAAAACGCCTGCCGACCATCGAGGAGATCAACGCCATCGCGCCCGATACGCCGGTCTTCCTGCTGCATCTCTACGACCGCGCGCTGCTCAACGGCGCCGCACTCAGGGCAGTCGGCTACGGCAAGGACACGCCGAACCCGCCGGGCGGCGAGATCACCCGCGATGCCAACGGCAACCCGACCGGCCTGCTTTTGGCCAAGCCGAATGCCGGCATCCTCTATTCGACGCTCGCGAAGGGGCCGAAGCTGCCCTTCGATTATCAGGTCAATTCCACCCGCCATTTCATGCGCGAACTGAACCGGCTCGGCGTCACCTCCGTCATCGATGCCGGCGGCGGTTTCCAGAACTACCCGGACGATTATGCCGTCATCCAGAAGCTTGCCGACGACAACCAGATGACCGTGCGGCTCGCCTACAATCTCTTCACGCAGAAGCCGAAGGAGGAGAAGCAGGATTTCCTCAACTGGACGAAGTCGGTCAAGTACAAGCAGGGCAACGACTATTTCCGCCACAACGGGGCCGGCGAGATGCTGGTCTTCTCCGCCGCCGATTTCGAGGATTTCCGCGAGCCGCGGCCGGACATGCCGCCGGAAATGGAGGGCGATCTCGAAGGCGTGGTGCGCATCCTCGCCGAAAACCGCTGGCCCTGGCGCCTGCACGCCACCTATGACGAGACGATTTCGCGGGCACTCGACGTGTTCGAGAAGGTCAACCGCGATATTCCGCTGCAAGGCCTCAACTGGTTCTTCGACCATGCGGAAACCATTTCCGAACGCTCGATCGACCGCGTGGCGGCCCTTGGCGGCGGCATCGCCGTGCAGCACCGCATGGCCTATCAGGGCGAATATTTCGTCGAGCGCTACGGCAATGCCGCGGCGGAAGCCACGCCCCCCGTCGCGCGCATGCTGGAAAAGGGCATAAAGACCTCCGCCGGCACGGATGCCACCCGCGTCGCCTCCTACAATCCCTGGGTCTCGCTGTCCTGGATGGTGACCGGCAGGACGGTCGGCGGCCTGGCGCTCTATCCGCGCGCCAACTGCCTCGACCGCGAGACTGCACTCAGGATGTGGACGGAAAACGTCACCTGGTTTTCCAACGAGGAGGGCAAAAAGGGCCGCATCGAAAAGGGCCAGTTCGCCGACCTCATCGTGCCCGACAAGGACTTTTTCGCCTGCGCCGAGGACGAGATCTCGTTCCTGACCTCGGAACTCACCATGGTCGGCGGCAAGATCGTTTATGGGGCCGGCGACTTTGCCGCGCTCGACGAAAACCCCGTGCCGCCGGCAATGCCCGACTGGTCGCCGGTGAAGACGTTTGGTGGTTATGCCGCCTGGGGCGAGCCGGAGGGCGCGGGCAAACGCTCGCTGCGGCGCACGGCGATCTCGACCTGCGGCTGCGCCACTTCCTGCGGCGTGCATGGCCACGACCATGCCGGCGCCTGGACGTCGAAACTGCCGATCGGCGATCTCAAGGGCTTTTTTGGCGCGCTCGGCTGCGCCTGCTGGGCGGTATAAGGGAGATAACATGCTGCAAACCATGGAACAGCGCGCGGCAAAGGTCTGCGCGCCCTTCATCATCAGCCATCCGGTGCGGCTTGTCGCCCTGCTCGGGCTCTGCGCCGCCTATATCCAGGGCAGCCTGATGAAGCTCTTCGATTTCAACAGCGCCATTGCCGAGATGGAGCATTTCGGCCTGACGCCCGCCGCCCCCATCGCTGCCGCGGTCATCTTCTTCGAGCTCGCCTGCTCGGCCATGGTGCTGACCGGCTTCTGCCGCTGGATCGGCGCGCTGGCGCTCTCGGCCTTCACGCTGATGGCGACCTTCATCGCGCTGCGCTTCTGGGAAATGACGCCCGGCATGGAGCGCATGATGGCGACCAACGCCTTCTTCGAGCATCTCGGCCTGGCCGGCGCCTTCCTGCTCGTCGCCTGGTATGACCTGCACCGCTGGAAGACGGCACCCCGGGAGGACTGGACCTGATGGCCGCCGACACCGCCCGCCCGCCCGGCGCCTTCGCGCCCCTGCGCCAAAAAGTCTTCGCCGTGCTCTGGGTGGCGACGATCGTCGGCAATATCGGCACCTTCGTGCGCGATGTCGCAAGCTCCTGGCTGGTGACCGACCTTTCCGCCGCCCCGGCCGCCGTCGCCCTCATCCAGGCCGCCTCCACCTTCCCGATCTTCCTGCTGGCGATCCCCGCCGGCGTGCTTTCCGATATCCTCGACCGGCGCAAATTCCTGATCGTCATCCAGCTCATCCTCGCCACCGCCAGCATCTCGCTGCTGACGCTGTCGGCGACCGGCCTGCAATCGATCACCTCGCTCGTCGCCTTCACCTTCATCGGCGGCATCGGCGCGGCGCTGATGGCGCCCACCTGGCAGGCGATCGTGCCGGAACTGGTGACGAAGGCCGACGTGAAGGGCGCTATCGCGCTGAACTCGCTCGGCATCAACATTTCGCGCGCCATCGGCCCGGCCCTCGGCGGCGTGCTGCTCGCAACGTTTGGCGCGGCGGTCACCTATGGCGTGGACGTCATCAGCTATGTCTTCGTCATCGCCGCCCTGCTCTGGTGGCGACGGCCGGCAAACAGCGAGGATGCCCTGTCGGAGCGCTTCTTCGGCGCCTTCCGCGCGGGCCTGCGTTATGCCAAGTCGAGCCGCGAGCTGCATGTCGTGCTCGTGCGCGCCGCCGTGTTCTTCGCCTTTTCCAGCGCGGTGTGGGCGCTGCTGCCGCTCGTCGCGCGCAACCTGCTCGGCGGCACGGCCGGTTTCTATGGCGTGCTTCTCGGCGCGGTGGGTGCCGGTGCCATCGGCGGCGCTTTCCTGATGCCGATGCTGCGCGCGCGTTTCGACGTCGACGGGCTAATGCTGCTCGCCGCCATCGCCGCCGCCCTTGTCATGGCGGGGCTGTCGCTCGCCCCGCCGCAATGGGTGGCGATCCTGCTGCTTCTGCTGCTGGGTGCCGGCTGGATCACCGCGCTCACCACGCTCAACGGCACGGCGCAATCCGTGCTGCCGAACTGGGTGCGCGGCCGCTCGCTTGCCATCTACCTCACCGTGTTCAACGGAGCGATGACGGCCGGCAGCCTCGCCTGGGGCACGATCGCCGAGGCGCTCGGCATTTCCGCGACGCTCCTGGTCGCCGCCGCGGGCCTCCTGGTCGTCGGCCTGGCCTTCCATCGGCTGAAGCTGCCGAAGGGCGAGGCGGACCTCGTTCCCTCCAACCATTGGCCCGAGCCGCTGACCGCAGGCACGGTGGAAAACGACCGCGGCCCCGTGCTGATCACCGTCGAATACCGGGTGGATGCCGCCGACCGCGCGGCCTTCCTTGCCGCACTCGACACCTTCTCCTCCGAACGGCGGCGCGACGGCGCCTATGGCTGGGGCGTGACGGAGGACGCGGCCGACCCGGAGATCTTCCTCGAATGGTTCTTCGTTGAATCCTGGGCCGAACACCTGCGCCAGCACCGCCGCATCTCGAAAGCCGATGCCGACCTGCAAGCGGAGGTGCGCAAATTCCACAAGGGCGACGACCCGCCGACCGTCCGTCACCTGCTCGCCGCCGACCGGCGCTGACAGACGCCAACATCACCCGATCAAAGGAGGAGGTTCATGACCGACTGGAGCACCCTATTGCCCATCACCCGGCGCCAGACGCTGACTGCCGCGGCCCTTACCGGGGCGGCCACGCTGCTGCCCCGCCTCGCCTTTTCTGAGACCCAACCCGAAGGAGCAGAGACCATGAGCACCATCACGACGAAGGACGGAACCCGGATTTTCTACAAGGACTGGGGCACGGGCCAGCCGATCCTGTTTTCCCATGGCTGGCCGCTTTCGGCGGATGCCTGGGATGCGCAGCTGCTGTTCTTCGGCCAGAACGGCTTTCGTGTCATCGCCCATGACCGGCGCGGCCATGGCCGGTCCGATCAGCCCTGGGACGGCAACACGATGGACCAATATGCCGACGACCTCGCCGAGCTCATCGAAAAGCTCGACCTCAAGGATCTCGTCATGATCGGTCATTCCACCGGCGGCGGCGAAGTCGCGCATTATATCGGCCGCCACGGTACGGCGCGCGTCGCCAAGGTGGTGCTGGTCGGCGCGGTGCCGCCCCTGATGCTGAAGACCGAGGCCAACCCGGAAGGCACGCAGCTCGAAGTCTTCGACGGCATCCGCCAGGGCACCGCGACCAACCGCTCGCAGTTCTTCAAGGACCTCACCCTCCCCTTCTACGGCTTCAACCGCGAGGGCGCCAAGATCAACGAGGGTTTCCGCGAGAGCTTCTGGCTGCAGGGCATGGCGGGCTCCATCAAGGGCCACTATGACTGCGTGCACGAATTCTCCGAGGTCGACTACACCGAAGACCTCAAGAAGATCGACCGCCCGACCCTGATCATCCACGGCGACGACGACCAGATCGTGCCCATCGCGGCGTCCGCGGAGAAGTCGGCGAAGATCGTGAAGGATGCGCAGCTGCTCGTTTACAAGGGCGGTGCGCATGGGCTGGCGGAAGTCCAGGCGGAAAAGTTCAATGCCGATGTGCTGGCGTTCGTGAAGGGTTGAAGGGGTTGGGGTGCCGCCAAGGCACCCCCCTCTGCCCTGCCGGGCATCTCTCCCTCAAGGTGGGAGATCGGCAAGAGCCGGGAACGGCACTCAAACTGCACCGTCAAAGATGCGCTAAACGTTGCCCCATCCAATCTCCCCCTTGGGGGGAGATGGCCGGCAGGCCAGAGGGGGGATGCAACGGCCACTCCAGAGCGACGCGGATTCCGCTTCAGCCCCGCCCCCGCCACTCCCGATACCACTCCACGAACGCCGCAATCCCCTCCTCCAGCCCCACGCTCGGCGTAAACCCGGTGAGGCTGTGCAAGAGATCGGTGGAGGCGAAGGTGCGGGGGACGTCGCCTTGTTGCATGGGCATGTAGTTGCGCGTAGCGGGGCGGCCGAGGGCTTTTTCGATCGTTTCGATGAAGGCCATCAGTTCTACCGGGTGGCCGCCGCCGATATTGACGACGCGGAAGGGCGCCTGCGCCGAGAGCGTATCGAAGAGGCCGGGCGTGGTGACGCGGCTTTCCTCCAATGGCACGACGTTGGCAAGGCGGACGATCGCCTCGACGAGGTCGTCGATATAGGTGAAGTCGCGGCTCATATTGCCCTGGCCGTAGACGTCGATTGCGCGGTCGCTGAGGATCGCGTCGGCGAACTTGATCGGCGCCATGTCCGGCCGGCCCCAGGGGCCGTAGACCGTGAAGAAGCGGAAGGCCGTGGTCGGCACCTGGTAGAGATGGGCGTAGGAATGCGCCATGAGTTCCATGGATTTCTTCGAGGCCGCATAGAGCGTCATCGGCTCGTCGGCACGGTCACCCTCGGCAAAGGGGATTTTTTCGTTGGCGCCGTAGATCGAGGAGGTCGAGGCGAGCAGCAGGTGGCGCGGCTGAAGCGCCTTGGCGAGTTCCAGCACGTTCCACGAACCGACGAGGTTGGAATTCACGTATGCGCCGGGGTTTTCCAGGCTGTAGCGCACGCCCGCCTGCGCGGCGAGGTGGATGATCACGTCCGGCCTTTCTAGTGCGGCGGCCGCCTCCAGCGCCGAGCGGTCCTCCAGCATGCCCGTCACCTGGCGGAAGCCGTCGCGGGGGGCAAGCAGCGCGAGACGCGCCTCCTTCAGGCGCACGTCGTAATAGGGCGTCATGCCGTCGAAGCCCGTCACCGAATGGCCGTCGTCGAGTAGGCGCCGCGCGAGGTGGAACCCGATGAAACCCGCGGTGCCCGTGACGAGGAAATGCGTCATTGCGCCGCCTCGGCGATCGGCACGACCATGGGCGACGTGCCGCGGCCGATGCCGACATAGGCGATGCCGTGGCGCTTCACCTCATCCGGCTTGTAGACATTGCGGAGATCGACGACGAGCGGCCTGCCCATGATGGTCCTCAGCCGCTGGAAATCCAGCGCGCGGAACTGGTTCCATTCGGTCACGATGACCAGCGCGTCCGCACCTTCGGCAATGTCATAGGGCGAGGTGCCGTAGGTGATGTTATCGAGCATGGCGCGGGACGCCTCCATGCCTTCCGGATCATAGGCGAAAACCTTCGCGCCGCCGTCCTGCAGGGCCTGGATGATCGAGATCGACGGCGCGTCGCGCATGTCGTCGGTCTCCGGCTTGAAGGTGAGGCCGAGCACGGCGATCTTCTTGCCGCGCACGTCGCCGTTCAGCGCCGAAATCACCTTGCGGGCCATGGCGCGCTTGCGCGTGTCGTTGATGGCGATGGTCGTTTCGATGAGGCGCACGGGGCTGTCATTGTCCTGCGCGGTCTTCACCAGCGCCAGTGCGTCCTTCGGGAAACACGAGCCGCCATAACCGGGGCCGGCATGCAGGAATTTTCCGCCGATGCGCCCGTCGAGCCCGATGCCGCGGGAAATCTCCTGCACGTCCGCGCCGACCTTTTCGCAGAGGTCGGCGATCTCGTTGATGAAGGTGATCTTCATCGCGAGGAAGGCGTTGGCGGCATATTTGGTGAGTTCGGAGGTGCGCCGGCTGGTGAAGAGCAGCGGCGACTGGTTGAGGTAAAGCGGCCGGTAGACCTCGGTCATCACGTCGCGGGCGCGCTCGTCCTCGATGCCGACGACGATACGGTCCGGCCGCTTGAAATCGCTGATCGCGGCACCCTCGCGCAAAAATTCCGGGTTGGAGACGACGGCGACATCCGCGTCGGGCCGGGTTTCGCGCATGATGCGCTCCACCTCATCGCCGGTGCCGACGGGCACGGTCGACTTGGTGACGACCACGGTGAAACCCTTGACCGACTGGGCGATTTCGCGCGCGGCGGCATAGACATAGGAGAGGTCCGCATGGCCATCGCCGCGGCGCGACGGCGTGCCGACGGCGATGAAGACGACATCGGCATCGCCGACCGGGCCGGCAAATTCCGTGGTGAAGGAGAGCCGCCCTGCCCGGACGTTTTCGGCCACCAGTGCGTCGAGCCCCGGCTCGAAGATCGGGATCTCGCCGCGGTTCAGCGCCGCAATCTTCGCTTCCGCCTTGTCGATGCACACGACGGTATGGCCGAAATCCGCAAAACAGGCGCCGGATACCAGCCCCACATAACCGGAACCAATCATCGCGATCTTCATGCTGGTCTTCTCCAAACGGGACTCTGTGGCGGCTGTGCTACCCGCCGATCGTCACAGATAGAATACAATAGGTCGGGTCAACCCCGATACACCGTGAATAGAGCAGTTGATGTGACGCATAGCAGGGTATGCTTTCGAGTGCCGAATCAGAAAAGGCCTTAAGCATGCGGCTTTCATTAGACATCCCTGAAGGGGAAAAGCAAAAAACGTTTATTGAACACCTCAATTCGTGTCTTCGGCGAGAAATAGATGGTTATAGTGGCCAAGCGTACTATAAAAATGGAAATATATTTAATGTTATAACGGGATCGTGTAAGAGTGAAGGTGATTCAATTCGCCCATTTGAGATTAAATTTATGAGAGATAAGCATGGTATTCTGAGGTATGCGGAATTTAAGGACGATTCCATATCGTTTTTTTTAAATAAAGTTTTGGTTAGTGCGTTTTCGGATAGGAGAACGAAATTCCTCTCTAGAGATAAATACTTTTATATCGGACCGTCATTTGAGGGGGAGTATTGGATTGATGGAATTAGAGTTGCTCCCCTCATCCCAAAAGAAGAGCAACCTTTTGAAATTACAGAGAGGGTAATTGCGTTTGATAGTAATGTATTCGCAATTGATCAAATTGATGCTTTCGAAGTCGCACGAGAGAGGTCGGCCAAATTTGCGGCACGACTTTCGTTGCTACTGGATATTGGCCTCTATAGGGAGGACCATTCCAAGCGGTGGGTGGTGCCAGAATGGGAACCGGATGGCTTGGCCAAACCATCTGTTCGGCTCCACTTAGGCTTTCATATAAATGAGCCACCGCCGATTGAAATGCCCGGAAAAGGGCAGATTTGCCAAGCTGGCAGATGGCTAGGGAATTTGGCGTCGCAACAAAGAAATGCTACCGAATTCATTACTTTTCCGAAAGATATCAGAAAAGTACTAAAATATTTTTCGAACACTGACTTGCGTTCTGCACAAGCATTTGATGGAGCGGCTAGGCTTTATCAAATTGAGCTTGGTGTTGGGGCGTGGCTATCCTACGGTCAGCTTAGCTTATAGGGCCGCTGCTGTAGATGCAGCCAGTTTGGGAAGTGAGTTCCCTGGAAAATTTAAAAATTTTATGCTGCACTATGGCGGGAATGACCAAAAATCAATCTACGCTATAAAATATTTATATGAAAAAATTAGAAATTGTCATTTCCATGCGGGCCTCTTTGAAAGAGGAGAATACTCAAAAGAGAACTTTCTCGGTCCTTATATTGACAAGAATTTATTTGCGAATTCTCCGTTAGGATCATTTTGCATGAATATCACAAGAAAAGCGATAATAAATTGGGTAATCGAGAAGACTAAAGAATCGTAGTTTAAATTCTTCTTTTCTGTGTAGTTTTGCAATTTTAGCGCGTTTTGCACCCGCTTATTTGAAGTGGCCCTACCAGGACTTCCAAGCCAACAGCAGCCCGCCATCCCCCGCCTCCGCCCTCCTGCACGCCGCCTCCACCTCCGAGAACGGCGCCCCCCGCGGCAGTTCGGCGGCGACGATGGCCGCATCCGCCAGCGTCAGCGAGCCGCCGCGGGCGATGACGGTGAAGAGGAGCGGGCCGGTCGACCACCAGGCGGGGGCGTCCGGCATGGCTTCGATGGCTCTGGGCAGGGCGTCGTTGAGCCGGAGGATGATCGGGTGATGCGCGGGGGCGGCGAGGAAGGAGTTGGCGAGGAGCAGGCTGCCGCGGCCGGTCTGGCGCGGCACCGCCTCGGCCATGGCGATGAGGCCGGTCATCGGCAGGATATCGTGGAAGCCGATATCGCTGCGGGCCGGATACCAGTCGCAATCGAGATAGATGCCGCCTTCCTGCTCCAGGAGCAGGTAGCGCGCGACATCCACCGCGCCCGGATAATCGCCCTGTTCCAGCATCGCGCGGAAGGCGGCGTTTTCGAAGACGCCGGCGGTTTCGAGGTCCTTTTCGCGCCAGAGGAAATGGCCGTAGCCATGCGTCTTGGCATGGCGCGCCCAGGCCTCGGTCGAGGGCGGAATGGGGCCGTCGCCGATCCACACCTGGTGGATGATCGGCGGGATCGACGTGCGGTTGGCCTCGGCGATCGCGCGGCGCTCGGTGGAGGTGAAGGCGGCGAAGGGCGCGAGTACCGCCGGATCGGGCACGAGATGATACTGGTAGCCGATGCGTTTCAGCGGGTCGCGCTCGGCCTTGGCGAGCTTCAGGAAGGCCGAATGCAGGCGCCGCGGCAGGCCGAGCGCAGTCTCGGGCCCGAGCGCGGAACGCTCCGGATCCTGCGCCACGGCCTCCAGCACCGCGCGCGCCGCGTCAAAAGCGCCGGCATCGCGCTCAGCGGCGGCTTTTTCGAGTTCCGCGTTCAATCGTTGCTTGGCTGACATCAATCTGTCCTAAGGAGGCGCCGGTGCACGGCAATATGGACTGTCATATTCGGTCCGCGCCCGAGCAACGACAACCCCAAACCTGCCGTAAAGTAAGGCGTGGACAGAAAAAAATGCGCGCGCTAGTGTCAAGGCGGGGAACAAGAAAAAGCCGCATGGATAAATATCCGACAGGCGAGAAAGCGCATATGGATTCGAATGGGATCGGCCGGCCGCGAGACCTGCTGCGGATTGAAGGCCTGCACGTCTCCTTCGCGCTGATGGGCGCAAGGATCACGGCCGTCAGGGGCGCGAGCCTCAGGGTGTTACCCGGCAAGGTGACGGCCCTGGTGGGGGAATCCGGCTCCGGCAAGTCCGTCATCAGCCTGGCGGCGATGGGCCTGCAGGCGCCGAGCGCCCGGGTTTCCGGCAAGATCCTGTTCGACGATCCGCTCTCCGACAAAGGCCCCATCGACATCCTGTCCCTGCCGCATGACGGCCAGAAGATCCGCTCGATCCGTGGCGGGCGCATGGGCATGATCTTCCAGGAGCCGATGACCTCCTTTTCGCCGCTGCACACGATCGGCGACCAGATCAGCGAGACGCTGCGCATCCATACCGGCCTGACGGGTGCCGAAATGCGCGAGCGCTGCGAGGACATGCTGTCGCGCGTCGGCTTCCACAATCCGCGCAAGGTCTACGACATGTATTCCTTCGAATTGTCGGGCGGCATGCGCCAGCGCGCGATGATCGCGATGGCGCTGGTCTGCGGCCCGGCGCTCTTGATCGCCGACGAGCCGACGACCGCGCTCGACGTGACCATCCAGGCGCAGATCCTGAAACTGCTCAAGGACCTGCAATTGCAGATGGACATGGCCGTGCTGCTCGTCACGCACGATCTCGGCGTCGTCGCCAACATCGCCGACGAGGTGGTGGTGATCTACCAGGGCGAGATCATGGAGGCCGGGCCGGTCGAGACGATCTTCCACCGCCCCGCCCATCCCTATCTCAAGGGCCTGATGGCGGCGATCCCGCATTTCGGCATGCAGCGCGGCGACCGGCTGAAGCCGCTGCGCGAGATCGAGGTCAACCAGGAAAGCCTGCTGTCGAAGAAATACCAGGCGCGCACCGGGCCGGACATCATCCTGTCGGTGCGTGATCTTTCAAAAACCTTCGCGATCCGCAAGGACAACTGGCAGATGCCGGGCAAGGCGAAGGAAAAGGCGCGGCCCGCCGTCGACGGCGTCAGCTTCGATATCCGGCGCGGCGAGTGCCTCGGCCTGGTCGGCGAAAGCGGCTGCGGCAAGACCACGGTCAGCAAGATTTTGATGCGCGCCATCGAGCCGGACACCGGCTCCGTGCTGTTCGACGACGGCCGCGGGCCGATCGACGTGCTGAAGGCCAAGGGCGCGGAATTGCAGGCGCTGCGCACCCGCATGCAGATGGTCTTCCAGGACCCGCTCTCCTCGCTCTCGCCGCGCATGACGATCGGCGAGATCCTGCGCGAACCGCTCGACATCCACGATTACGGCGACGTCGCCAAGCGCAAGATGGCGATCAAGGCGCTGATCCGCGCCATCGGCCTCGACGAGGCCTCGCTGAAACGCTACCCGCACAGCTTTTCCGGCGGCCAGCGCCAGCGCATCGGCATCGCCCGCGCGCTCGCGCTTGGGCCGAGCATGATCATCTGCGACGAGCCGGTTTCCGCCCTCGACGTTTCCGTGCAGGCGCAGATCCTCAACCTCCTGAAGGACCTCCAGAAGGACCTCGGCCTCACCTACCTGTTCATCTCGCACAATCTGGCGGTCGTCGACTACATGGCCGACCGCGTCGCCGTGATGTGGGCCGGGCGCATCGTCGAGATCGCGCCGCGCGAGATCATCATGACGGCACCGGTGCACCCCTATACGAGGGCGCTGCTCGACGCGGTTCCCTTCCCCGATCTCGAACGCCCGTTGAATTTCGAGACGGCGGGCAAGACCAGCGCCGTGTCGCGCGAAAGCTGGGCGCGCGCCTTCCGCGATGACGACGATGGCGGCGACGGCATGGCGCCGGCCGATCTCGGCGGCGGCCATTTCGTGCTGGCGCGCCGAAATGCCGATGTACGGGAACTGTCATCGTGATCACGCGCCGCGCCACACTCGGCCTCTTGGCTGCCGCCTTCCTCCCCGGTCTCGCCCGGGCGGGCGGTGGAGAATCCAAGTATCTGAAGGAGAAGGTCGAGGCCGGCGAATTGCCGCCCGTCGCCGAGCGCCTGCCGAAGGTGCCGCGTGTCGTCAACACGGCGGCGCTTGGCGGGGAGCCGGGCGTGCAGGGCGGCAGCGTGCGCATGCTGATCGGCGGCCAGCGCGACGTGCGCCTGATGCCGATCAACAGCTATTCGCGCCTCGTCGGCTATGACCGCGACCTGAAGCTCCAGGCCGATATCCTCGAAAGCTACACGGTGGAGGAAGAGCGCATCTTCACCTTCCGCCTGCGCGAGGGCCACAAATGGTCGAGCGGCGATCCCTTCACGGCGGAGGATTTCCGCTATTGCTGGGAAGACGTCATTCTCAACCGCGAGCTCTTGAAGGGCGGCCCGCCGACGGACCTTCTTGTCGAGGGCAAGCCGCCGATCTTTTCGGTGATCGACGACGTGACCGTGCGCTACACCTGGGAAAAGCCGATCCCGGATTTCCTGCCCAAGCTCGCCTCGCCCATCCCGCTGGTGCTGGCGCTGCCCGCGGCCTACATGCGGCAGTTCCACAAGAAGTTCCAGGCCGCCGACGTGCTGGAAAAGCACATCATAAAGCAGCGCGTCGATGACTGGCGCGGCCTGCACATCAAGATGTCGCGCCAGACCCGGCCGGAAAATCCCGACCTGCCGACGCTCGAAGCCTGGCGCCCGCGCACCGCGCCGCCGGCCGAACAGTTCATCTTCGAGCGCAACCCCTTCTTCCACCGGGTGGACGAGAACGGCACGCAATTGCCCTATGTCGACAAGGTGGTGATGAACGTTTCCTCGCCCGACCTTATCTCCGCCAAGACGGCGACCGGGGAGAGCGACCTTCAGGTCGCCAATCTCGACTTCGCCGACTATACGCTGCTGAAGAATGCCGAGACGATCTATCCGATCAACGTGCTCTTGTGGAAGCGCACCCTCGGCTCGCGCGTGGCGCTGGTCCCCAATCTCAACTGCGGCGACGAGGGCTGGCGCAAGGTGCTGCGCGACGTGCGCGTGCGCCGCGCCATGTCGCTGGCGCTGAACCGCACGGAAATCAACAAGGCGGTGTTCTACGGCCTCGGCCAGGAAAGCGCCAACACGGTGCTGCCGGAAAGCCCGCTGTTCAAGCCGGAATATGCCAAGGCCTGGGCGGCCTTCGACCCCGACCAGGCCAATCGCCTGCTCGACGAGGCCGGCCTCGACAAGCGCGACGACGAGGGCCTGCGCCTGCTGCCGGATGGCCGCTCTGCCCATATCGTGGTGGAAAGTGCCGGCGAAAGCACGCTGGAGACGGACGTGCTGGAGCTGATCACCGACCATTTCCGCCTGGTCGGCCTCGGGCTTTTCGTGCGCACCTCGCAACGTGATATCTTCCGCAGCCGCGCCATCGGCGGCGAGATCGTGATGTCCGTCTGGTACGGGCTCGACAATGGCGTGCCGACGCCGGAAATGTCGCCGCTCGAACTCGCGCCGACCGCCGACGACCAGCTCCAGTGGCCGGTCTGGGGCATGTATTACGCGACCGTCAAGACCAAGGGCGAGCCGCCCGACATGCCCGAGGTGCAATATCTCGTCGACAAGCTCACCGCCTGGGAGATGACGACGACCGAGGCGGAGCGCGAGACGATCTGGCACGACATGCTGAAACACCATGCCGAACAGGTCTTCACCATCGGCACGGTCAACGGCATTTCCCAGCCGATCGTGCGCTCGCGCCGCCTGCGCAACATCCCCGCCAAGGCCCTCTGCGGCTTCCAACCCACCGCCTTCCTCGGCGTCTACATGCCGGATACGTTCTGGTATGAGGAGAGTGCGTGATGGGGCAAATGATCTTACATGAACGTCCACCGGCCGGTCGGCTGCCCCTCATCCGCCTGCCGGCACCTTCTCCCCGTGAACGGGGAGAAGGGAATTGCGGCATGGTAGCGGCTCAAGCAAACATTTGGCAGGACAGCGCCACCTCCTCCTTCTCCCCGTTTACGGGGAAAAGGTGCCGGCAGGCGGATGAGGGGCAATCTCCGCGTCGCCACGAAAGGCCCACCCGATGATCCGCTATATCCTCGGGCGCATCGCCGTCATGGTGCCGACCCTGCTTCTCATCTCGATGCTGGTCTTCGTCATCATCGAGCTGCCGCCGGGCGATTATTTCGAGAGCTACATTTCTGAACTGCGCGCCATGGGCGAGGCGACCGACATGGCGGAGATCGAGGAGCTGCGCGAGCGCTACGGCTTCGACAAGCCGCCGGTGCTGCGCTACGTGCACTGGGTCGGCGGCATGCTGATCGGCGATTTCGGCTATTCCTTCGAATATCGCCTGCCGGTGTCCGACGTGGTGGGCGACCGGCTGTGGCTGACGGTGCTGGTCTCCTTCGTGACGATCATCTTCACCTGGCTGATCGCCTTCCCGATCGGCATCTATTCCGCCACCCACCAGTATAGCTGGGGCGATTACGGCCTGACCTTCGCCGGCCTCATCGGCATCGCCGTGCCGAACTTCATGCTGGCGCTCGTCGTGATGTATTTCGCCAATATCTGGTTCGGCGTGTCGATCGGCGGCCTGATGGACCGCGAATATATGGGGGCGGCGATGAGCTGGGAGAAATTCCGCTCCATCCTGTCGCATATCTGGATCCCGGTCATCATCATCGGCACGGCGGGCACGGCCGGCATGGTGCGGCGCCTGCGCGCCAACCTGCTCGACGAGCTCAACAAGCAATATGTCGTGACCGCCCGCTCCAAGGGCCTGCATCCGATGCGGGTTCTCTTGAAATATCCGCTGCGCATGTCGCTCAACTTCTTCATCTCCGACATCGGCTCGATCCTGCCCTCGATCATTTCCGGCGCGGAGGTCACGGCCATCGTGCTGTCGCTCGAAACGACCGGCCCCATGCTGATCAAGGCGCTCCAGACCCAGGACATGTATCTTGCCGGCTCCTTCCTGATGTTCCTCGCATTCCTGACGGTCGTCGGCGTGCTGGTGTCCGATATCGCGCTCGCGATCCTCGACCCGCGCATCCGGCTTGGCGGAGGCAGCCGCAAGTGAAGACGCCGCTTCCCGAACCCGGCGCGCCGCTTGGCCATTACGTCTCCGACGCGCCCTTCGACCCCTATGCCGCCGAGCGTAAGGTCGAGGAGCTGAAGACGATCGCCCAGGCCTCGCAGTTCCAGCTCATGTGGTGGCAGTTCCGCCGCCACAGGATGGCGCTTGCCTCCGGCATCTTCCTCATCGCCGTCTACCTGATGATCGCGATCAGCGAGTTCCTGTCGCCCTACAATCTGCACACCCGCAACATCGACTTCATCTATTCGCCGCCGCAGACGCTGCGCTTCATGCACGAGGGCTCGTTCGTCGGGCCGTTCGTCTACGGCCAGACGATGAGGCTCGACATGGACACGCTGCAGCGCGTCTATACCGACGACAGGACCGACGTGCAGAAGCTGCGCTTCTTCTGCCGCGGCGACAGCTACAAGTTCTGGGGGCTGTTCCAGTCGGATGTGCACCTCGTCTGCCCGGCCAAGGACGGCGAGTTCTTCTTCCTCGGCACGGACCGGCTCGGGCGGGACATGCTGTCGCGCATCCTCTATGGGGCGCGCATCTCGCTCACCATCGGCGCGCTCGGCGTCATGATGAGCTTCGTGCTCGGCATCGTCATCGGCGGTCTTGCCGGCTATCACGGCGGCATTTTCGACCTCATCGTGCAGCGTGTCATCGAGGTGTTGCAATCGATCCCCAGCATTCCGCTGTGGATGGCGCTCGCCGCGATCATTCCGGTCACCTGGAGCCCTATTCTCGTCTATGTCGGCATTACCATCATCCTCGGCATGCTGGACTGGACCGGACTTGCGCGCGCCGTGCGCTCGAAACTTCTTGCCTTGCGCGAGGAAGATTATGTATTGGCGGCCCAGGTCATGGGCGCCGGCAGCGCCCGCATCATCCGCCGCCATCTCGTGCCCGGCTTCATGTCCCATCTGATTGCCAGCGCAACGCTGACCATTCCGGGCATGATCCTCGGCGAGACGGCATTGAGTTTTCTCGGGCTGGGCCTTCGGCCGCCCATCACAAGCTGGGGCATTCTTCTGACAGAGGCTCGCAGCATCAACATCATCGCCCTTTATCCGTGGCTGCTTTTTCCGGTAGTACCTGTCGTTTTGGTCATTCTTGCTTTCAATTTCCTCGGCGATGGACTGCGCGATGCGGCTGACCCCTACAAGTGAGATCGTTGGGACGACCAATGCACAAGAGCAGCTTTTCGACGGCGATCCCGGCGCGAGCCTGGAGGCTTTTCCCGTGAGCCGGAGTTTCGAACACGCCCGCATCCTCATGTACAGCCATGACACGTTCGGTCTCGGCCACCTGCGCCGGTGTCGCACGATCGCGCACGCGCTGGTCGAGGAATACCGCGGCCTCAACGTGCTGATCATCTCGGGCGCCACCATCGCCGGCGCCTTCGATTATCGCGCCCGCGTCGACTTCGTGAAGATCCCGAGCGTCATCAAGCTGCGCAACGGCGAATATACCTCGCTGGAGCGCCATATCGACCTCGAAGACACGCTGACCATGCGCCGCTCGATCATCCGCCACACGGCGGAGACCTTCCGGCCAGACATCTTCATCATCGACAAGGAGCCGATGGGGCTTTCCGGCGAGGTGGAGGAGACGCTTGCCTACCTGAAGGGCCGCGGCACGCGGCTGATCCTGGGCCTTCGCGAAGTGATGGACGCGCCGCACCTGCTCGAAGCCGAGTGGAAGCGCAAGGACGTCATGCACAAGATCGAGAAGTTCTACGACGATATCTGGGTCTATGGACCGCCGGATTTCTACGATCCGCTGATCGGCCTCGACGTGCCCGACGGTGTGCGCGAAAAGCTGAAATTCGTGGGCTTCCTGCATCGTAACGCGCTGCAGATGGACCGCGCCCAGTACCAGCCGACCGGCGACTATATCCTCGTCACCACCGGCGGCGGCGGCGATGGGGCGGATCTCGTGCAGGACGTCATCCGTGCCTACCAGCACGATCCCGAACTGACCCACAGGGCGCTGATCGTGCTCGGCCCCTATATGCCGCAGGGCGAGCGAACCAAGCTCACCCAGGAGGCCGCGAAGATCCCCTATATCGAGGTGATCGAGTTCGATTCGCGCATGGAGGACCTGGTCGCGGGCGCGCAGGGCGTGGTGGCGATGGGCGGCTACAACACCTATTGCGAGATCCTTTCCTTCGACAAGCCGGCGCTGATCGTGCCGCGCGTGCAGCCGCGCGAGGAGCAGCTCATCCGCGCAACCCGCGCTGCCGAACTCGGCCTGATCGACATGCTGCTGCCGGAGGAATCGAGCGATCCGGTCCGTCTTGCCGCCGCGCTGAAGGCGCTGCCGAAGCGCCCGCCGCCGTCGAGCGGCCATCCGGGCCTCCGGCTGGAGGGCCTGCGCCACATCGCCCGCATCGTCGGCGACGAGCTGTCGTCGCGCGAACTGATCCCGTCCGGCGAGTGAGAGGCAAGACCGCGTTGGCGCCCCCGCACAAGATCGTCGTGCTGCTGAAGGGCTATCCGCGCCTGTCGGAGACGTTCATCGCGCAGGAACTGCTCGGGCTGGAGCGGGCCGGGCTCGACCTCGTGCTCGTGTCGCTGCGCCACCCGACGGATCGCAAACGCCATCCTGTGCATGACGAAATCAAGGCGCCGGTGTTCTACCTGCCGGAATACCTGCACCAGGAGCCGATCCGCGTGCTGCGCGGCCTGTGGCGGAGTTTTCGCTTGCCCGGTTTCGGCGCGGCCCTGCGGCAGTTCCTGAAGGACCTGCCGCGCGATTTCAGCCGCAACCGCTTCCGCCGCTTCGGCCAGGCGGCGGTGCTCGTCGGCGAGTGGCCGGAGGGCGCCGGCTGGCTGCACGCGCATTTCATCCACACCCCCGCCTCCGTCGCCAATTATGCCAGCAAGATGCTCGGCATCCCCTGGACCGTCTCGGCGCACGCCAAGGACATCTGGACGTCGGAAGACTGGGAACTCGCCGAAAAGCTCTCGACCGCGCACTGGGCGGTGACCTGCACGAAGACCGGCCACGCGCATCTGCAAACGCTTGCCGCAGAGAACCGCGACCGGGTGCATCTGAGCTACCACGGCCTCGATCTGGATCGCTTTCCGCCGGTTGATGCTGGGAGTTCGCCACAACTCCCCTTCTCCCCCGCGGGGAGAAGGTGGCCCGAAGGGTCGGATGAGGGGGGCGCATGCGACTGTGACAGGGATTTGTCTTCGACATCCCCCTCATCCCGCTGCCGCGACCTTCTCCCCGCGGGGGAGAAGGGGGCAAGCGGCAAGGACGCCGTCCAAAGTCCACCCATTGCGATAAGCGAAACACCGCTCCATCCAATCTCCTCCCCCGGAACCCCCCGCCCACCCCGCGACGGCTCCGACGCCGCCGATCCCGTCACCATCATCAGCGTCGGGCGCGCGGTGCCGAAGAAGGGCTATGACGTGCTGCTGCGGGCGCTGGCCCGCCTCCCCGCCGACCTCCACTGGCGCTTCGTCCATGCCGGCGATGGCGGCGAGCGGGCGATGTTGCAGAGGCTGGCCGAGGAGCTCGGCATAACGGAAAAGCTGAGCTGGCTCGGCGCGGTGGATCAGAAGGACGTGCTCGCCGGCTACCGCGAGGCCGATATTTTCGCGCTCGCCTGCCGCATCACCGCCGATGGCGACCGCGACGGCCTGCCGAACGTGCTGGTGGAGGCGGCAAGCCAGCGGCTGACCTGCGTCGCGACCGATATTTCTGGCATTCCCGAACTGTTCGAGAACGATGTCAACGGCATGCTGGTGCCCTCCGAAGACCCGGAAGGGCTCGCCGCAGCCCTCGAACGCGCGATCCGCGATCCCGCCCTGCGCGACCGGCTCGGCCGGGCCGCCGAAGCCAAGGTGCGCGCCAGCTTTGACCACCACACGAGCATCGCGCAGCTGAAATCGCTGTTCGAAACCGCAGCGCGGGAGACGGCATGAACAGCCCGCGCGTCCTCTTCTACGTGCAGCACCTGCTCGGCATCGGCCACCTGGCCCGCGCCAGCCGCATCGTGCGTGCGCTCGGTGACAACGGTTTCGCCGTGACGCTGGTGACCGGCGGCATGCCGGTCGATGGTTTTCCCGGCCCCGGCATCGACCATGTCGCGCTGCCGGCGATCGCCGTCGGCGACGGCGGTTTTGCGGCTCTGGTGGACGAGGACGGCAAGGTCGTCGACGAGGCCTTCAAGGCCGATCGGCGCGACCGGCTGCTTGCCGCCTACCATGCCTGCCGGCCCGATATCGTCATCATCGAGGCCTTCCCCTTCGGCCGCCGCCAGGTGCGCTTCGAGCTGCTGCCGCTGATCGACGCGATCGAGGCCACCACGCCGCGCCCGCTGCTGATGACCTCGCTGCGCGACATCCTGCAGGAGCGCGCCAAGCCCGGCCGCGACGAGGAGACCATCGACCTCGTGCGCCGCCATTTCGACCGGGTGCTGGTGCATGGCGATCCGGGTTTCGTGCGGCTGGAGGATACCTTTCCGCTGGCCGATGCGATTGCCGACCGCGTCGTCTATACCGGCCTCGTCGGCGCCGGCCCGGCCACGCCCGCGGCCGAGCGCTACGATATCGTCGTCTCCGCCGGCGGCGGCGCGGTCGGCGCGGGGCTGGTCGAGGCCGCCCTTCAGGCCTCGCAGCGTCTTGCCGGCAGCGGCCGCTGGCTGGTCATCACCGGCCCGAACCTGCCGCAGGCCGATTTCGACCGGTTTTCCGCCCAAGCGGGCGAGAATGTCGACCTCGTGCGCTTCCGCACCGATTTCCGCAGCCTGCTTGCCGCCGCGCGCCTCTCGGTCTCGCAGGCCGGCTACAACACGGTCTGCGATGTGCTGGAGGCCGGCTGCGGCGCGGTGCTGGTGCCCTTCGCGTCGGGCGGGGAGACGGAGCAGACGGCGCGCGCCGAGCGCCTGGAGCGACTCGGTCGGGCGGTCGTCGTGGCGGAGCATGAGCTTTCTGCGGAAACGATGGCAGGCGCAATTTCCCGCGCACTTTGCGGCGAAACAGAGAAAAATGTGCCCGATTTGCAACTGGATGGCGCCAATCGTACCGCGAATATCCTGAGGGACCTTCTAAAAGGCCACACGGCTTCCTAGCTCTTGCGGTATTGCCGCTGTCTTATAATCTTCATACGGACAGCCGCCGTTCACGCGCATAGAAGTCTCCCATGGAAAAAAGTCTCGCCCGATATATTTGGGACCACACCCGGCCGCAGCAGCTCTTCATCCTGCTGATCGTCGCCCTGTCCATGATCCCTTATTATCTCGCCTTCGACCTGCCCAAGCAGATCGTCAACGGCCCGATCCAGGGAAGCGGCTTCGACCAGCCGGGCGATACCGAGCTGTTCATGCCGATCAGCTTCGACATTCCGTTCTGGGGGCATGTCGAGCTTTATGGCGGCCTGCCGCTGGAGCGCATGCCGTCGCTGCTCGCGCTCAGCCTGACGTTCCTCGTGCTCGTCATCATCAACGGCCTGTTCAAATATTACATCAACACCTACAAGGGCCGCCTCGGCGAGCGGCTCTTGCGCCGCATCCGCTATGAGCTCGTCGACCGCATCCTCCGGTTCCCGCCGAAATATTTCAAGCACGTCAAGGCCGGCGAAGTCTCCTCCATGGTCAAGGACGAGGTGGAGCCGCTCGGCGGCTTCACCGCGGATGCCTTCGTGCAGCCGGCCCTTCTCGGCGGCCAGGCGCTGACGGCGCTGATCTTCATCTTCATCCAGCATTTCTGGCTGGGCTTCATCGCCTTTGCCATGGCGATGATCCAGGTCGGCATCATCCCACGCATGCGCCGCCGCCTGATCGAGCTTGGCCGCGAGCGCCAGATCACCGCCCGCCAGCTTGCCGGCCGCGTCGCCGAGATCGTCGACGGCATCGGCACGATCCACGCCTACGACACCTCCAACTACGAGCGCGCCGACATCGCCGCGCGCCTCGGCCACATCTTCCGCATCCGCTACGACATCTACCAGTGGAAGTTCCTGGTCAAATTCCTCAACAACTTCCTCGCCCAGCTCACGCCCTTCCTGTTCTATTGCATCGGCGGCTACCTCACGATCGTCGGCAAGCTCGACGTCGGCCAGCTCGTGGCGGTCATCAACGCCTACAAGGAACTGCCCGGCCCGCTGAAGGAACTGATCGACTGGGAGCTGGTGCGCCAGGACGTGCAGGTAAAATATGAGCAGGTCGTCGAGCAGTTCGATGCCGACAACCTGATCGAACCGGAAATCCAGGCCCTCAACGCGGCGAACGGCACCATGCTGAACCATCCGCTCAGCGCCACCAACCTGGTGCTGGAGGACGATATCGGCGGGCGCGTTCTGGAACACGTCTCCGTCAAGATATCGCCCGGCGAAACCGTCGCCATCATTGGCACGGCGGCGAGCGGCGGCGACAGGCTGGCCGAAGCGCTCGGCCGCATCATCTGGCCGGCCGGCGGCAAGGTGACGGCCGGCGACGACGACCTGTATGCGCTGCCTGAATCCGTCACCGGCCGGCGGATCTCCTATGCCTCGCCTGACGCCTATTTCTTCCATGGCAGCCTGGAGGACAACCTGCTCTACGGCGTCAAGCATGCGCCCGTTGAGCCCGCCGCCTACAAGGGTGCGGCCTCCGACCAGCGCAAATGGGACGTGCTGGAAGCGCAGCGCTCCGGCAATCCGGATTTCGACCTCAAGGGCAACTGGATCGACCTCGAGACGCTGCATGCCAATGGCTCGGCCGGGCTGTTCGGCTCGATGATGGCGGTGCTCGACATCGTGGAACTGTCCGACGACGTGCTGCAGCTCGCGCTGCACTCGACGCTGCCGGCCGATGCCGAGGTGGCATCCGCCATCGCTGCCGAGATCGTCGCCCTGCGCCGGGACCTGCGCGAGGAATTGAACCGCCGCGACATGAACAACCTCGTCATCCCCTTCGAGGAGGACGCCTACAACACCGAGGCGCCGGTCGCCGAAAACCTGTTCTTCGGCATGATGCCGGACCCGAAGGCCTCGACCCGGGCGATCGTCAAGACGCCGTATTTCCGCAACATCATGCGCGAAAGCGGGCTTGGCGACGCGCTGTTCAAGATGGGCCAGGGCATTGCGGAAAGCACGGTCGAGCTCTTCAAGGACCTGCCGCCCGACCATCCGTTCTTCGAGCAGCTGACCTATATGCGGGGCGACGAGATCCCGACCTATCAACACCTGCTTCAGCGCCTGCGACACAATGCCACGCCGAGCGACGAGGACCGCATCGCGCTCATCCGCCTTTCGTTCTTCTATGTCGAGCCGCGGCATCGCTTCGGCGTGCTCGACGAGGCGCTGATGCGCAAGATCGTAGAAGTGCGCCACCAGTTCCATGCAAACCTGCCGCAGGAACTTCAGGGCTATATTGAACGTTACGACCCGAATGCTTATCTGACGTCAGGAACGCTGGTCGACAATATCGTCTTCGGCAAGCTTAACCATCGTTATAGCGATGCTGTTCCGAAGTTGAGAGAGATCGGCGGAGACCTGCTCAGGAAAAGGCCCGAGCTTTACCGCGCGCTGATGGCGCTGGGGCTCGAGTCGAATGTCGGGGCAGGCGGACGGCGGTTGAACAACTTGCAACGGCTGAAGCTCAGCCTGGCACGCGCGCTCATCCGCCGATCGGATTATTACATCTTCAACCGGCCGCTCTCGGGGTTGGACCACCACCTCCAGGAGCACATCGTGGAGGCAGCACTTGCGTTCCTGGCCAAGAGCGGTGATAATCCGGCGATTGTCTGGGTTTTGTCAAATACCCCGCTTGCAAAACACTTTAAAAGAGTGCTTGCTTTTGATGGCGGAACATTGGTGGAAGACGGAGCCTACGACACGATTGTCGAAAGCGGTACGGTATACAAGCAACTGATAGCATGACTGGTGAGAATTGATCGAGTAGCCGAAATCGAGGCGGTTGACTATTATGATCCTGAACGACGAAGTACAGATGCTACGACGGGTTCCGCTCTTCTCGGGGATTGATGCGGCAAAGCTCAAGCTGCTCGCATTTGCCTCCAACCGCGTCTGCTACCGTGAAGGCCAAGAACTCTTCCATCAGGGCGACGAAGGCGATGCTGCCTATGTCGTGCTGTCGGGCGTCGTCGATGTCTACAAGGCAGGCCCTTCTGGAGACGAGAAAATTGCCTCCGCCGGCTGCTGTTCGGTCGTTGGCGAAATCGCCATCCTCTGCGGCACGGCGCGCAATGCCACGGTGAAGGCCTCAACGGCCGTCGAGGCCCTGCGCATCAGCAAGGACTGCTTCCTGAAGGTCCTCTCGACCTGCCCGCGCAGCATGGCCGAAACCATGCGTGTGGTCGGCCAGCGGCTTGCCCATAGCCACTGAAGGCGTCTTCAGCGCTTCCTCTTCCGACGACAACCTGTCCGGTGTCGCCCGCCTTTCGGCGGGCGTTTGCGTTTCCAGTAGTCTTGCCGATCGACTGCATTCGTTCGCGAATCCGCCTGTTTGCGTGGCGAAGAAATGCCGGCGAAATGCGGCGGAAACAAGGGGATAAGGTTAACGCCAGCTCATATTTCCGTGAGCAGATCGTCAACGCCGAACCAGCCGCAATCGGCTCTCCCAGCGGTCGCCTCGAACACCAGCGCCATCACATCCCAAGCCGCTTCGTCATGCACGAGATGATGGGTGAGAAGCCCGATCGGCCCCGCCTGTGCCTGCGATACCCGCACCAGATCGGCGATTACCGCCTCCACTTCCCGCCCGCCGCGCGTGCCGCGCCAGTCGATAATGTCGACATGGGTGTTCAGCATCTGGAGTGGCGCCGGCTTTTCCGCGCCGAAAACCGAAAGCGCCCGAAAGCCGATGCCCGGCAGGCCGGCGACGACGGACGGGGCGATGCGGTTCCACGGCGGCACGAGCATCGGCACGAAGCGGCCGGCATGCAGGGTGGACAGTTTTCCAAACCCCTCGCTCAGTTCGGCGAGAACCTCTTGCGCTGGCCGATGGTCGCCGAGTTCCTGGTTCTTCTCGCCCGCTCCCGCATAACTTTTGTGCGCCCAGCCGTGCACCGCCACTGAGACGCGGCTTTCGCTCGCAAGGCGATCGGCCAGCGCCTGCCCGGTGAACGCCGGAATGGCGGCGAGCAGGACCGGAACGTCATGCGCGGCGGTCAGCGCGAGCAGGTGGTCGAGCGCGGCGGTCGGCTCGACGGCGTCGTCGTCGCGCAGCCACAGGCGGAGCGGCTTGCCGCTATCGGCCCGGCGGGCGATTTCGTCCAGCAGGGGTTTTGCGATTGCAGGCAGCGTCATCTCTTCTCTCCGAGGGATTGGCGCAGGATGGCATCGAGGGCCGTGGCGGCGGCCGGCAGGGAATGCTCCGCGACAACACGGGCGCGGGCATTTTTCGCCATGCGGCTGCGCTCCGCTTCATTGCTAAGCAGGGCCGAAATCGCCGCCGCATAGGCGGCGGCATCGCCCGGTTCGGTCAACAGGCCTGTTTCGCGGTGTTCGACGACCTCCGGCACCCCCGCCGTCGCGAAGGCGACGACCGGCAGGCCGGCGGCCTGCGCCTCCAGATAGGCAAGCCCATAGGCCTCGCCGCAGCCCGGCCAGACATAGAGCGCACCCTTCGACAGGATATCCGCCACCTCCGCCCGCTCCCGCTGCCCCAGCCAGTCGATCCGCCCTTCCCCAAACCCGGCAAAGAGCGCTTGCACCTCCGCGCGCAACGGCCCATCGCCGACCACGGAGAGGCGCCAGGGCACGTCCACGATGCGGCTCAGGCCATCGGCGAGCGCGCGAAAACTCGCCAGCTTGTCGCCGACGCGCATCATGGCGACCGTGACGAGGTGGTGAGGCTCCGGCTGCGCCGCTTGCGCGGTAAAAAGCCGCTCGTCGATGAAGGGTTTCAAGGCGGCGATCGCCGCATCCGGGGCGGCATCCGTAAGGCCCGCGCGGTCGCGGGCGGTGAGGCCGATATTGACGGCCGCGCCGCGCACCGCCTCCAGCACGCCGGCCTGCATCTCGATCCAGATGCCGAGATTGCGGCGCGGCGAATAGGAGGCTTCGGCCGTGACATAGGCGAGCCCGAACATCTGGCAGAGCGCCGGCCCGATCAGGTCCGGCGCCTTGTAATAGGGGTGGTAGCAGAACCACAGGTCCGGCGCGCCCTCGTCCTGCCACAGCGTCGAAAGCCGGGTGATCTCCGCCTCGGCCGCCGCCTTGAGGCGCGCATAACCGGCTTCATCCGCGCTATCGCCGAGGAAGGCGCGCAGCCCGGAGGCAAGCGTCACCTCATGGCCGGCGCGCTTCAGGCATTCGACGATCTGGCGCGCCATCAGCCGGTCCCCCGAGGGAACGGCATGTTCCGGCGACTTCAGCGGGGCGTAGAATGCGATCTTCATGGACTCGTTGCGCTGGTTTCGGCGGCGGATGGGCGAGACTTGACAGGCCGGCCAAACTCTCCCATCTGAACACGCCGGTCTTGTATATGTGCGCGGAGTGCCGATGCCAACAGCCTTGCCTTCCCACGAGACGCTGCTTGCGCGCATCCAATCCCGCGAGGCGCGCATCGGCATCATCGGCCTCGGTTATGTCGGCCTGCCGCTCGCCATCACCGTCGCGCGCGCCGGCTTCACCGTCCTCGGCTTCGACATCGACCCCGGCAAGATCGTCGCGATCGACGCGGGCAAGAGCTATATCGAGGCGGTTTCCAGCGAGATCCTCGCCGAGGAACACCGCGCCGGCCGCTTTGCCGCCACGAGCGATTTCGGCCGGCTCGGCGATTGCGACGTGATCGCCATCTGCGTGCCCACGCCGCTCACCCGCCACCGCGATCCCGACATGAGCTTCGTCGAAAAGACCTGCCGCGACATCGCGCGCACGCTGCGGCCCGGCCAGCTCATCGTGTTGGAATCGACCACCTATCCCGGCACCACCGACGGCCTCGTGCGCCGAACGCTGGAGGCCGGCGGACTGAAATCGGGCCATGATTTCTTCCTCGGCTTCTCGCCTGAGCGCGAGGACCCCGGCAACCGCCAATTCCAGACCTCGACCATCCCGAAGGTCGTCGCCGGTGATGGTGCAGAAGCGCAGGCGCTGGTCGTCGCCTTCTACGGCGCGGTGGTGAAGACCGTCGTGCCGGTTTCATCCACCGCCACGGCGGAGGCGGTGAAGCTCACCGAAAACGTCTTCCGCGCCGTCAACATCGCGCTGGTGAACGAACTCAAGGTGATCTACGAGGCTATGGGCGTCGACATCTGGGAGGTGATCGACGCGGCAAGCTCGAAACCCTTCGGCTACATGCCCTTCTATCCCGGCCCCGGCCTCGGCGGCCATTGCATCCCGATCGATCCCTTCTACCTCACCTGGGCGTCGCGTGCCTATGAACTGCCGACCCGCTTCATCGAGCTTGCGGGCGAGATCAACTCCGCCATGCCGCGCCATGTGGTGGAAAAACTCGCCGAAGCGCTCGACCGGCGGCAGGGCAAGGCGCTCAGCCGCTCGAAAGTGCTCGTGATCGGCCTCGCCTACAAGAAGAACGTGCCGGATATCCGCGAAAGCCCCTCGCTGAAGCTGATCGAACTGATCGAGGAGCGCGGCGGCTCGGCGAGCTATTACGACCCGCATGTGCCGGAAATCCCGCCGACGCGCGAATATGGCGCCTTCAAGGGCCGGCCCTCGGTCGCCTGGGGCGAGGCGGAAATCCGCGCCTTCGACGCCGTGTTGATCGCCACCGACCATGACGGCGTCGACTATGCGGCGATCGCCGACTGGAGCGCGCTCATCGTCGACACCCGCAACGTCTTCGCCCGGCGCGGCATAACCGCCGACACGATCATCAAGGCCTGATATCCATGAGCCGTCTGGAAAGTTTTATCCGCCGCATGTCCGCCCAGCGCGACGTCATCGATCATGTGCGCGAGAGCCTGCCGCTGCCCGCCACCGGCGCCATCCTGGAAATCGGGCTCGGCAATGGCCGCACCTTCGATCACCTGCGCGAAAAATTCCCTGGCCGGCGCATCGTCGCCTTCGACCGGGCTTTTGGCGCGCATACATCCTCCGCGCCGCCGGCCGAAGACCTGGTGCTCGGCGAGATCGCCGAGACGGCGAAGGCCTTTGCCGGCACGGGTGCGGCCCTCGTCCATGCCGATATCGGCACCGGCTACGAGGACAAGGACGCCATCACGCTGACCTGGCTGCCCGGCATCGTCGCGCAGGCGCTCGGCACGGGCGGCATCGCCGTCAGCGGCCTGCCGCTCGACCATGCGGCCCTCGAACCGCTGCCGCTGCCCGCAAGCGTCGATAACGACCGCTATTTCCTCTATCGCAGAAAGCCGTGACGCCATGCCGGCCGTCGCCGTCATCGCGGACGCCCATTTCCACGACATCGAGGGCGACTACGATTTCGCCGGCATTACGCTCGCCGGCCGCAAGCTGACGGTGCGCAGCTGGGCCGATACCGCTGCCTCGACCCGCGTGTTCAACGAAAGTTATGCTGCCTTGCCCGCCGCCCTCGACCGCATCGTCGCGCGCGGCATCCGCCATGTCGTGCTGCTCGGCGATTACAGCGACGACGGCCAGCGCGAGACGGTGGCGAGCCTGGTGCGCCTGCTCGAAAGCTACCGCGACCGCCACGGCCTCGCCTTCTATGCCACGCCCGGCAACCACGACGTCTTCGGCCCGCTCGGCAAGCATCGCGACACCCGCTATGTCGATGCCACCGGCGGCACGACGCTGGTGACGAGCGACGCCGAAAAGGCCGCCGCCGACCCCGGCAACCCGGTCGTCACGCCAAAAATGTATTGCGAGGGCATTCCGGCGGGCCTCATGCCGATGCGCGATTTCGGCTACTTCCGCCGCCCGGAATATCTGCACTGGGAGACGCCCTTCGGCGAGAGCGACGACACGGCCGCGCGCGAACACGACCTCTTTTCCGCCGACGGAAAGACCGTGCGCCGGCTGATGGACGCCTCCTATCTGGTCGAGCCGGAGGCCGGCCTCTGGCTGCTGATGATCGACGCGAATGTCTTCGAACCGCGCAATGGCGGGCGCGATATCTCCCGGAAAAAGGCCTTCATCGACAGTTCGGACGCCGGCTGGAACGCGCTTTTGCGGGTCAAACCCTATCTCATCGACTGGATCGCCGACGTCACGGCGCGCGCCGAGCGTGAGGGCAAGCAGCTCCTCGCCTTCTCGCATTATCCGGCAATCGATCCGTTCGAGGACGATGCGCAAACCGAGCGGCGGCTGTTCGGCGAGACCAATGTGGCGAAACGCACGCCGCGCCCCGCTGTGGCGGAGACGCTCTCCAAGGCCGGCCTGCGGCTGCATTTCAGCGGCCACCTGCATGTCGAGGCCCGTACCCGCCTCGCTGGCCTCATCAATATCGCCGTACCCTCGCTCGTCGCCTTCCCGGCCGGTTTCGTCGTCGTGCATGCGGAAGGTGACGCCCCGGTGGTGGAGAGCGTGTCGCTCGCCGAAGAGCCGCTCGATGCCGATCTCCTCGCGCTCTACCGCGCCGAACACGCCCGCGCCGGCCTCGCGCCGGACCCGGCAATGGCGGCGCCAGACTATGGCACCTTCCTCCACCGCCACATGCGCCCGCTGGTGCTGGAGCGCTTCCTGCCGAAGGAATGGCCGCCGGAAATGGCGGAGCGCGCGCGGCGCATGACGCTGTGGGATCTCGGCCTGTTGATGGCCGGTGCGGAGCTGGAGGCAAAGGCGGCGGAATCCGGCGTCGATGCCGCCTGGATGCAGGCCCGGCCCCTGCTGGATCTCGTGGTCGACGGGTACTCCCTGCGCCAATCGCCAGCGCAGGCGCCCGACTACATTCCGCCCGAAAACCTGCACGCCTACCGCTTTCTCGCCGAGGCCTATGGCGACAGGCAGGCCGACCCGCAGACGCCGCGCGGCTTTTTCGCACTCTTCCTCGGCGTGCTGGCCGTGAGCCTTGAGCGCATGGCGCGCGAGGGCGTTATTGCAGCGCGTCCATGAGGGCCGGGACGCGCTCTTCGAAATATTTCGAGAAGGTGGCGATGCGGGGTGGCAGCGCCTGGTAGGGCGGGTAGTAGAGGGTCAGCCACAGGTCGGGCGGCGACCATTGCGGGAAGACATGCACGAGCCGGCCGGTTGCCAGGTGCTCGGCGATGTGGAAGTGCGGCAGCAGCGCCACGCCTGCGCCTTCCGCCGCCATGTCGGCGAGCAGGTCGCCATTGTTGGCGCTGAAGGCGCGGCCGGCGGAGATTTCCACGCTGGCGCTGCCGTCCGTCAGAAGCCAGGCCTCGCGCCGGCTCTCGCCGTTGTAGGCGAGGCATGCATCCGGCGTCAACTCGCCCGGATGCGCCATGCCCGCGAACCGGCTGCCGGGGGCGGCGACCAGCACGCGGCGGATCAGGCAGACCTTGCGCCAGATGGTGAACTTGTCGGAGGGGGCGGCCGAGATGCGGATGGCGAGATCGAAATCCTGGTCGAGGATGTTGACGAAGCCGTCGGCGAGCGAGATCTCGAAATTGATCTTCGGGTAGAGCGCGCGGAAACCCGAGAGCACGCCCGGCAGCGCGGTCTTGCCGAACCAGGTCGGCGCGCTGATCCGAAGCCGCCCCTGGTCCGCCTTGTTGGCGTTGATCACGTCCTTGCGCGCCGTCTCCAGCGCCTGCATGGCCGGCTGCACCTGGGCGGCGAAGATCGCGCCGTCCGTCGTCAGCGACACCTGCCGCGTCGTGCGCACGAAAAGCTGGATGCCGAGGTCTTCTTCGAGTGCGGCGATCGCCCGGGTGATGGCGGCGGGCGCCATGTCGAGCTCGCGCGCCACCTGGGCGAAGTTGCGCTTTTCGGCGGCGAGGAGGAAGATGCGCAGGGCCTTGGTGTCGTTCATCTCTATTATTCCAAAAATCGCAATTCAATCGGAATTATTATTGCAATTCCGTGGTCCAATCAACTCCGGTAGCTTCATCTCCATAGACAGCGGCGCCACGGCGCACCAACCCGAGAGAGGAGAACACCATGTCCGGCAAACTCGAAGTCCTGACCCCGAAGAACAGCCAGCTCATCTTCATCGACCAGCAGCCGCAGATGGCCTTCGGCGTGCAGTCGATCGACCGCCAGATGCTGAAGAACAATGTCGTCGGCCTTGCCAAGGCGGGCAGGATCTTCGATATCCCGACCACCATCACCACGGTCGAGACCGGCTCGTTTTCCGGCCATACCTATCCTGAGCTGCTCGCCGTCTTCCCGGAAAACGACATTCTCGAACGCACCTCGATGAACTCCTGGGACGACCAGAACGTGCGCGACGCGCTGGCGAAGAACGCCGCCAACGGCCGCAAGAAGATCGTCGTCTCCGGCCTCTGGACGGAAGTCTGCAACACCACCTTCGCGCTGTCGGCCATGCACGACACCGACTACGAGATCTACATGGTGGCGGATGCCTCCGGCGGCACCTCGGTCGACGCCCACAAATACGCCATGGACCGCATGGTGCAGGCCGGCGTCGTGCCGGTGACCTGGCAGCAGGTGCTGCTGGAATGGCAGCGCGACTGGGCGCACAAGGAAACCTACGACGCCGTCACCGCGCTGGTGAAGGAACATTCCGGCGCCTATGGCATGGGCATCGATTATGCCGTGACCATGGTCCACAAGGGCGAGGAGCGCGTCCACCACGGCAAGCGCATTGGCCCGAACCCGGCGAAATAAGCCTCCCAGATGCAACGATGCGACCGGTCCCGCGAGGGGCCGGTCGCTGCTTTTTCGGAGACCGCTTTAGCCGCGACCTAATCAGCGCTGAAGCAAACGCTCATGTCGAGCATTTCCGGCGTGCTTTACACCTGTGGTCATGCATCAGCCGCGCGGGCTGAACACCCTGGTAAAGCGAAGAGGACGCCGGCATGTCAGTGGAAAAAGTGGATACGCTCGTCATCGGCGCCGGCCAGGCCGGGGTGGCGATGAGCGAACATCTCGGCAAACGCGGCGTCTCCCATCTCGTGCTGGAGAAGAACCGCATCGCCGAAAGCTGGCGCACCGCGCGCTGGGATTCACTGGTGGCGAACGGTCCGGTCTGGCACGACCGCTTTCCCGGCATGAATTTCGACGATTACCAGCCGGATGAATTCGCGCCGAAGGAGAAGGTCGCCGACTATTTCGTCGCCTATGCCGAGCAGATCGAGGCGCCGATCCGCTGTGGCGTCGAGGTGAAATCGGTGGTGAAGGACGGCGACATTTTTCGCGTGGAGACCTCCGAGGGCGCAATCGAGGCGCGGAACGTGGTCGCCGCCACCGGCGCCTTCCAGCGACCGATCATCCCCACCGTCGTGCCGGCGGAAACGGGCATCATGCAGATCCATTCGCATGCCTATCGCAATCCCGGCCAGCTGCCGGAGGGTGCCGTGCTGGTGGTCGGCGCCGGTTCCTCCGGCACGCAGATCGCCGACGAGCTGCTGCGCTCCGGCAAGTCCGTCTACCTCTCCATCGGTCCGCACGACCGGCCGCCGCGGCGTTATCGCGGCAAGGATTTCGTCTGGTGGCTGGGCGCGCTCGGCATCTGGGATCTCAAGGTCCCCGCCCCCAACACCGAACATGTGACGATCGCCGTTTCCGGCGCCTATGGCGGCAACACCGTCGATTTCCGCAGGCTTGCCGCGCGCGGCATGACGCTGCTCGGCCGGGCGGAGACATTCGAGGACGGCAAGCTGCATTTTGCCCCCGACCTTGCAAAGAACATCGCGCTCGGCGACGCCAACTATCTCTCGCTGCTCGACCAGGCCGACGCCTATGCGACCCGGAACGGCCTCGACCTGCCGGAAGAGCCTGAGGCCCGCGAGATGGAGCCAGACCCGGCCTGTGTCACCGACCCGATCCTGACGCTCGATCTCAAGGTCGCTGGCATCACCGCGATCATCTGGGCGACCGGCTATGCGCAGGATTTCGGCTGGGCGAAACTCGACGCCTTCGACGAGAAGGGCCGGCCGGTGCACGAGCGCGGCGTCTCGAAGGTGCCGGGCCTCTATTTCGTCGGCCTGCCCTGGCTGTCGCGCCGCGCCTCCTCCTTCATCTGGGGCTGCTGGCACGATGCGGATTATCTCGCAGGCTACATCGCCGAAGGGCAATCCAGCCGCTCCAGCAAGAGCGCCTGACGGTCCCCTATCGAGCAGCGTCCCGGGCCGTCGGGGCGCGGCGTGCCGCAAGCAGGAAGCGAGTTGACCATGATCCGCAACCCAGATCCACGCGAGGTCCCTGCCTTTCCATCCTCCGGCAGCGAGGCTGCCCTTTCCCCGCGCATGAATCTGTTCCTTAATTGGCGGCTCAACAAGGATACAGACATGGTCTTGCGCTTCACGCTTCGGCAACTGGAATATCTCGTCGCGGTCGGCGAGTACGGCTCGGTCACGGAAGCCGCCGAGCGGGTGAACGTGTCGGCGCCCTCCGTTTCCGCCGCGATCTCCCAGCTGGAGCGGGAATTCGGCATCACGCTCTTCGTGCGCCGCCATGCGCATGGTCTGTCGCTGACGCAGGCCGGGCGCATCTTCGTCGACCAGGCCCGCCAGATTCTCGGCGAGGCGGCGAAGCTCAACGCGCTCTCCAACGAACTGACCGGGCAGATCCGCGGGCCGCTGCATGTCGCCTGCCTCGTCACCTTCGCGCAGGCCGTCATTCCCTCGCTGCGCCGCGCCTTTTCCGATACCTATCCGGATGTCGATTTCTTCCAGTACGAGCGCGACCATGCGCGCATCCTCGAAGGCCTGCGCATGGCGCGCTTCGACATCGCGCTCTCCTATGATCTCGACATTCCCGCTGACATGGAATTTCACGAACTCGCCGTGCTGCCGCCCTATGCCGTGCTGCACGAGGAGCATCCGCTGGCGGGCCGCAGCGACGTGACGGTGGAGGATCTGGCGCCGCACCCGATGATCCTGCTCGACCTGCCCTATAGCTCCGCCTATTTCCTCTCGCTCTTCCGCGAGGCGGGGCTGACGCCGCATATCGTCGAGCGCACGCGCGACATGTCGGTGATGCGGGCGATGGTCGCCAACCGCTTCGGCTATTCCATCGCCAATATAAGGCCCGTCTCCACCTATGCGCTGGATGGCGGCAAACTCTCCTTCGTCTCGCTCAACGGTAACCTGCGGCCCATGCGCATGGGCATCATCGCCATGCGCGGCGCAAGCCCGCCGCTGACCGTGCGGCGCTTCATCGATTTCTGCGGCGAAAAGATCCTCGGCATGGGCATGGACCTGCCGGTTTCCGCCGACGACACCCCGGAACAGAAAGGCATTTCATGACCACGACCGATTGGCGCAGCCGCGCCGCGAGCCTGAAATTTCGCAACGGCCTCTATATCGACGGCGGCTTTCGCGAGGCCGCGAAGGGCGGGCTCTTCGAGACGGTGAACCCTGCCAATGCCCAGGTGCTGACGGCCGTCGCGCGCGGCACGGCCGAGGACATCGACGCCGCCGTCGCCTCGGCGCGCCGTGCCTTCAACGATGGCCGTTGGTCGGGAAAATCGCCGGCCGAGCGCAAGGAGGTGCTGCTGCGCCTTGCCGCCCTCATCCGCGAGAACGTGCCGGAACTGGCGCTGCTCGACACGCTCGACATGGGCAAGCCGATCAGCGACAGCACGACGATCGATGCGCCCGGTTCCGCCCATTTCTTCCAGTGGCATGCGGAAGCCATCGACAAGCTCTATGACGAGATCGCGCCGACCGGCCGCGGCGACCTCGCGCTGATCCGCCGCGTGCCGCTCGGCGTCATCGGTGCCGTCGTGCCGTGGAATTTTCCGCTCGACATGGCGACCTGGAAGCTGGCGCCGGCGCTCGCCACCGGCAATTCCGTGGTGCTGAAGCCGGCCGAGCAATCGCCGCTGTCCGCCCTGATGCTGGCGGAACTGGCCTCCGAGGCCGGCCTGCCGGATGGCGTGCTCAACGTCGTGCCCGGCTTCGGCGAGGATGCCGGCCGCGCGCTGGGCCTGCACCCGGATGTCGATGCGCTGGTCTTCACCGGCTCGACCAAGGTCGGCAAGCTCTTCATGACCTATGCCGGGACAAGCAACATGAAGCAGGTCTGGCTGGAGACCGGCGGCAAATCGCCGAACCTGATCTTCGCCGACGCCGATCTCGACAAGGCGGCCGAAATGGCGGCCTTCGGCATCCTGTTCAATTCGGGCGAAGTCTGCTCCGCCAATTCCCGCCTGCTGGTGCACCGCTCCGTGCAGGAGGAATTCACGCAAAAGCTGATCGCCGCCACCGCCGCCTGGCCGCTCGGCGATCCGCTGGACCCGGCGACCCGCATGGGGCCGCTGGTGGAAAAGACCCATGCCGACCGCGTGGCGGGCTATATCGACATCGGCCGCACGGAAGCCCGCCTCGCCCACGGCGGCGCGCGCGAGACGCGCGACGGTTCGGACTGCTATATCCAGCCGACGATCTTCAACGACGTGCCCGCCGACGCCCGCATCGCGCGGGAGGAAATTTTCGGCCCCGTGCTCGCCATCACGCCCTTCGACCAGGACGAGGAGGCGCTGCGCATCGCCAATGACAGCGAATACGGCCTCGCCGCCTCCGTCTGGACGCGGGACCTGTCGCGGGCGCTCTCCGTGTCCGACCGGCTGAACGCCGGCACGGTTTCGGTGAACACCGTCGACGCCCTCTCCGCCATGACGCCGTTCGGCGGCATGAAACAGTCCGGTTTCGGCCGCGACCTCTCGCTGCACAGCTTTGACAAGTATTGCGCGCTCAAAACTGTGTGGGTCAAATACTAGGCACCTGCCCGCCCCGCGGCACGGCGCTGCCTACGCCATGAGCATATGAAGCGATGGTTCCCGAACGCAACGGAAGGCGCTATCGGGAGCCGGCATCCGCTTCGCCGCAACGACTTGAAAAGACGAGAGAATTTTCCGGCCGTCTTTGCTCGGCCGGCCCTTCGCGCCAGGATTGAAATCTGGCGCAACCACACGGAAGCCCTTGATTAGTCTGAACCTAATCCCTGTTTCCGGAACGCGTCATTTACCAAGACCCCTTCGCCCAATCCAATAGGCCCTGTAAAACCCCGAGGACTGCCATGCGCGACGCCAAATACGATATCCTGTTCGAACCTCTCGCGATCGGCCCGCACGTCGCGAAGAACCGGTTCTACCAGGTGCCGCATTGCAACGGCGGCGGTTACCGCGACCCCTCCGCCGCGGCCGCCATGCGCGGCATTAAGTCCGAGGGCGGCTGGGGCGTCATCTTCACCGAGCAGACCGAGATGCACCACACCTCGGAAATCACGCCTTTCATCGAACTGCGCCTGTGGGAGGACAAGGACATTCCGGGCCTGCGCCGCATGTCCGACGCGATGAAGGTGCACGGCGCGCTCGCCGGCATCCAGCTCGCCTATTCCGGCATCAACGGCCCGAACTTTTACACCAAGGAAGTGCCGCTCGCCCCCTCCGCGCTGCCGATCCGCACCTTCACCAACGACCCGGTGCAGGCCCGCGCGCTGGACCGCACCGATATCCGCGACCTGCGCCGCTGGTTCGTCAACGCGGCGAAGCGCTCGAAGATCGCCGGCTTCGACCTGATCTGTCTTTACGGCGCGCACGGCTTCGGCATCTTCCAGCACTTCCTGTCGCGCGCCACCAACCAGCGCACCGACGAATACGGCGGGAGCCTCGAAAACCGCTCGCGCTTCGCCCGCGAAGTGGTGGCCGATATCCGCGACGCGGTCGGCGACACGACCGCGATCACCATGCGCGTCAGCCTCGACGAGACGATCGGCGAACTCGGCTTCTCCAATGCCGAAGTGCGCGAATTCGTCGAGATGAATGCCGACCTGCCGGACCTCTGGGACCTCGCGCATGGCGCCTGGGAAGACTGTTCCGGCCCCTCCCGCTTCAAGGAGGAGGGCGCGCAGGAGATCCTGGTCAAGGGCATCCGCGAACTCTCGACCCGCCCCGTCGTCGGCGTCGGCCGCTTCACCTCGCCGGATGTGATGGCGCGCATGATCCGCCAGGGCATTCTGGATTTCATCGGCTGCGCCCGCCCCTCGATTGCCGATCCCTTCCTGCCGAGGAAGATCGAGGAAGGCCGCATCGAGGATATTCGCGAGTGCATAGGCTGCAACATGTGCATCACCGGCGACATGACCATGTCGATCAGCCGCTGCACGCAGAACCCCACCTTCATGGAGGAATGGCGCAAGGGCTGGCACCCCGAACGCATGAACGAAAAGGGCGAGAGCCAGACCGTGCTCGTCGTCGGCGCCGGCCCCGCCGGCCTGGAGGCCACCCGGGCGCTGGCACTGCGTGGCTACGACGTGACGCTCGCCGAAGCCACCACGACGCTCGGCGGCCGTGTCGCCCGCGAACGGCTGCTGCCGGGCCTCTCCGCCTGGGGCCGTGTCGTCGATTACCGCCAGTACCAGATCAGCCAGCGCACCAATGTCGAGACCTATTTCGACAGCCGGCTCACCGCCGAGGACGTGCTCGCCTTCGGCTTCGAACATGTCGCCATCGCCACCGGCTCGCACTGGCGCCGCGACGGCGTCGCCCGCCAGCATGTCGTGCCCATGCCGATCGACCCGGGCATGACCGTCTGGACGCCCGACGACATCATGGGCAAGGTCCACCCGGAAAACCTCGCGGGAAAAACCGTCGTGGTCTATGATGACGACCACTATTACATGGGCGGCGTCATGGCCGAGGTGATGGCCAAGGCCGGCGCCAAGGTCATCCTCGTGACGCCCTCCGCCTACGTTTCCGACTGGACGCGCAACACGCTGGAACAGGGCGCGATCCATGTGCGCCTCGACGATCTCGGCGTCGACATCCGCCTCAACCGCGGCGTCACCGCCATCCGCGCCGGCGAGGTCGAGACGAACTGCACCTATACCGGCCGCCGCAAGGCCATTGCCTGCGACGCCGTCCTCATGGTCGCCTCGCGGCTTTCGGAAGATGCGCTCTACAACGATCTTCTCGCCCGCCAAGGCGACTGGGCGGATGCCGGCATCAAGAGTGTAAAGATCATCGGCGATGCCGCGGCACCCGCCCCCATCGCCTGGGCGACCTATGCCGGCCATCGTTATGCGCGGGAGCTCGACACGCCCGACATCGGCGATGCCCTGCCGTTCCGCCGCGAAGTCACCCAACTCGAACCGGCATGAGGAACGGGTCATGAGCAAGGCCATCGAAGTGAAATCGGTCTCGAAAAGTTTCGGGACCTATCAGGCGCTGAATTCCGTCAGCTTCGACATTGGCGGCAACGAGTTCTTCACGATGCTCGGCCCCTCCGGCTGCGGCAAGACCACGCTTTTGCGCATGCTGGCCGGCTTCGAAAGCCCGAACAGCGGCTCGATCCTGCTCAATGGCCGGGAGGTCGTCGACATCCCGCCACACAGGCGCCGCGTCAACACGGTGTTCCAGAGCTACGCGCTCTTCCCGCACATGACGCTGGAGCAGAACGTCGCCTATGGCCTGGAAAACCTCGGCTGGGAGAAGGTGCGCATCAGGAACCGCGTCGGCGAAATGCTGGAGCGCGTGCACATGTCGGCGATGGCCAGGCGCAAGCCCGCCCAGCTTTCCGGCGGCCAGCGCCAGCGCATCGCGCTCGCCCGCGCGCTGGCGCCCGAGCCGGAAGTGCTGCTGCTCGACGAACCGCTCTCCGCCCTCGACCTGAAGCTGCGCCAGGCGATGCGTGACGAGCTGCGCACCCTGCAACGCGACACCGGCATCACCTTCGTCTTCGTCACGCACGACCAGGAAGAGGCGCTGGACATGTCCGACCGCATCGCCGTGCTCGGCGGCGGCGAGGTGCAGCAGATCGGCACGCCGACGGAAATCTACGAGGAGCCGGTCAACCGCTTCGTCGCCGATTTCGTCGGCGAGACGAACTTTCTCGACGTGGAAGTGCTGGAAAGTGCCGCCGGCCAGGCGACCATCCGAACCCCCTTCGGCCTGTCGATCACCGTGCCGTCACCCGGCCATGCCGCCAAGGGCCGCGCGACGCTGTCGGTGCGCCCGGAGAAGATCAACCTCGGCGACCAGGCCCAGGGGATCACTTTCGAGGGCCGCATCACCAACAAGAACTATATGGGCGGCTACACCCATTACACGCTCGACGTCGCCGGCACGGAACTGCGCGCCTCGCGCCGCAATGCCTCGCGCGAAGGCGACACGATCCCGCTCGGCGCCACCGTTCCCGTCGGTTTCGTCGCCGGCTCCGCCCGGGTGCTGGCGGCATGACCGACACCGCCCTCCACGCCCCCGCCGGAACGGACAGCGCCCCCCGCGCCCGTTTCTGGCATGACCTCTCCTTCTGGGGCCTGCTGCCGTCCTGGCTGCTGATGGGCTTCGCGCTGATCCTGCCGATCGCCATCATCGCCGCCGTCTCCGTCGCCACGCGCGGCGCCCATGGCGGCTTCGCCTGGGATTTCAACCTTGCCGGCTATCGCCAGATCCTCTGGAACGAAGGCTGGACGGGCGAGCTGGAATTCACCCCGCAATATCTGCTGATCATCGCGCGCACCTTCCTGCTCGCCGGCGCCACGACGCTGATCTGCCTCGCCTTCGCCGTGCCGGTCGCCTATTTCATCTCCCGCCAGCCGCCGGGCCGCAAGGCCATCCTCGTCTATCTCGTGACGCTGCCCTTCTGGGTCTCGATGATTCTCCGCGTCTACGCCTGGATGATCATCCTCGGCAAGGACGGCACGCTGCCGAAAGCTCTGGAATTCCTCGGTTTCCCCGCCGGCATGAGCTTCATGTTCAACGACGGCGCGACGCTGACGGCCATGGTCTACACCTACATGCCCCTGATGGTGCTGCCGGTGTTCGCCTCCATCGAGAAACTGGATGGCACGCTGATCGAGGCCTCGCACGACCTCTACGGCAACCGCTGGGTGACGCTGCGCCGCGTGATCCTGCCGCTGACCGCGCCCGGTATCATCGCTGGCGCCATCCTCGTCTTCGTGCCTTCGCTCGGCGCGGTGCTGGAGCCCTCGCTGATGGGCGGCGGCAAGGAGATGATGATGGGCACGCTGATCCAGCTGCAATTCGGCGGCGGCCGCAACTGGCCGTTTGGCGCGGCCATCGCCATGGCGCTGATGGCGCTCGTCATGCTCTTCCTGGTCTTCACGGCGCTCCGCGCCGCCCGCAGGGAGGCCGCCCAATGAGCCTCCACCACGACGTCAAGCGCTATCCCGGCCTCGGCCCCCTCACCGCGCTGTTCTTCGTCTATCTCTACGCGCCGCTCGCCGTCATCGTCGTCTATTCCTTCAACGCCAACCGGGTTGCCGGCGTCTGGACGGGGTTTTCGACGCAATGGTACGCCTCCGCGCTGAACAATGCGGCGCTGATGAACGCGCTTGAAACCTCGCTGATCGTCGCCGCCATCGCCACCACCGTCTCCACGCTGATCGCGCTGTCCGCGGCGCTCGCCATCATCCGCGGCAAGAATGTGCGCTTCCGCAAACTCTCCGAGACCGTCGTCAACCTGCCGCTGCTGCTGCCGGAAATCGTGCTGGCCGTCGCGACCCTCATCCTCTTCTCGCTGATCGATGTGCAGAACGGCATGCTGCGGCTCACCATCGCGCATTCCGCCTTCTGCACGCCCTTCGCCTTCCTGCCGATCCGCGCCCGCCTGCAAGGCATGTCGCTCGACCTGGAAGAAGCGAGCGCCGACCTTTACGCCGACCGCTGGACGACCTTTCGCCGCATTACGCTGCCGCTGATCTTCCCCGGCGTCTTTTCCGGCGCGATGCTCGCCTTCCTGATCTCGATGGACGACTTCATCACCTCGAACCTGCTGTCGACCGGCGGCTCGACGACGCTTCCCGTCTACATCTTCTCGCTGATCCGCGCCGGCACCTCGCCGGAGCTGAATGCCATCGCGACGCTGCTGATCCTGGCGTCGCTCATCCTCGCCACCGTCGCCCTGCTGGTTGCGGCGCGGGGCGCCCGAGAGACTGCCTGAGCCATAATCCCAGAACCATAATCAAGAGAGGAACGACCATGAAAAAATACCTAGCCGCCACCGCACTCGCCCTGTGCTTCGCCACCGCCGCGCACGCGGAAGGCCAGCTCAACATCTACGCCTGGGCCGAATCCATCTCGCCTGCGCTGATCGAAAAGTTCTCCAAGGAGAACGACGTGAAGGTCAATGTCGACAGCTTCACCTCCAACGAGGACCTGCTGACCAAGCTGCAGGCCGGCTCCTCCGGCTACGACATCGCCACGCCCTCGCAGCATTTCCTGCGCGTGATGATCGATGAGGGCATCATCGAGAATTTCGAGGCCAACAAGCTGAAGGCCTTCGAGAATGTCGAGGAGAAGTGGCGCAATCAATGGTGGGACGAGAAACAGGAATATTCCATCCCCCTCGCCTATGGCACCGCCGGCTTCGTGGTGAACACCGCGCAGTACAAGGGCCCGACCGACAGTTTTAAATACTTCTTCGAGCCGGATGGCGAGCTGAAGGGCAAGATCGCCATGCTCTCCTATCCCGACGAGATCATCGGCGCCGCCCAGCTCTATCTCGGCGTGCCCTTCTGCTCGGAAGACCAGGCGGAGATGAAGAAGGTGCTGGACCTCTTGATGGCGCAAAAGCCTTCGGTCGCGGTCTACTCCTCTGACAACATCGCAAGCCGACTATCCTCCGGCGAAGTGTCGGCGCATTTCTGGTGGGACGGCGATTCGCTGCGCGCCCGCGTTGCCGGCTCGCCGGTCAGCCTCGCCATGACGAAGGAAGGCCTCGTCGGCTGGATGGACAGCCTGGTCATCCCCAAGGGTGCGCCCAACCGCGACAATGCGATCAAGTTCATCGAGTTCATGTCGACCACGGAAAACGCCACCGAGCAGATGAATTTTTACGCCCATTCCTCGCCGATTAAGGTCATCCAGGACAAGGTCGTCTACACCAAGGACAAGGCGCCGGAGCTCTATCCGGAGGTGCCGATCACCTTCTCGCGCACTTGCTCGGCAGCGGCGCAGGACCTGGTGACGCGCGTCTGGACGCAGCTTCTGCAGTAAGCCCGCCGCCGCGCCGCGGGTCACTGCGGCGCGGCCTTACCATTCATACCCATCAAAGGAGACATCCATGCCCGTGCACACCCGCATCCGCCCGTTCAACACCAAGGAAACCTATCCGGAGCAGAAGCTGAACAACGATCTCTGCCAGGCGGTGGTGGCAAAGGGGGCGACGGTGTTCGTGCGCGGGCAGATCGCGCAGGATCTCGATACGCGCGAGAGCCTGCATATCGGCGATGCCGGCGCGCAGGCGCGCAAGGCGATGGAAAACATCAAGATGCTGCTGGAAGAGGCGGGCTCCGACCTCAGCCATATCTGCCGCGTCGTCGTCTATTTGATCGATATCCGCTACCGCGAGGCCGTCTATACCGAGATGGGCAAGTACCTCCAGGGCGTCTTCCCGGTCTCGACGGGCCTCGTCGTCTCCGCGCTCGCCCGGCCGGAATGGCTGGTCGAGATCGAAGCGACCGCCGTCATTCCCGACGAAGGCTGAGGAGGGCACCATGACCTTTTCCGTCTCCGGCCGCTGCGCCGATACCGGCATGTTCGGCATCGCCGTCTCCTCCTCCTCGCCGAGCGTCGCGGCACGTTGCGCCCATGTGCGCGCCGGTGTCGGCGCCGTCTCGACCCAGAACGTCACCGACCCGCGCCTCGGCCCGAAGGGGCTGGACCTGATGGCCGGCGGCCTCTCCGCCGAAGCCGCCCTCGAACGGCTGATCGCCGAGGCTCCCCATATCGAATACCGCCAATTGGCGCTGGTAGACGCGCAGGGCGGCACCGCCGCCTATTCCGGCGCGAAGACGCTCGGCACCCACGCCACCGCACGCGGCGACAACGTGGTCGCCGCCGGCAACATGCTGACGACCACCGACATCCCGCAAAAAATGGTCGAGGCCTTCGAGGCCGCGAAAGGCCAACATCTCGGCGACCGCCTGATCGCCGCCATGCGCGCCGCCATCGCCGCGGGTGGCGAGGAAGGGCCGGTGCATTCCATGGGCCTCGTCATGGTCGACACGGTATCGTGGAACGTCGCAGACCTGCGCGTCGACTGGACGGACGGCGACCCGATCGAGGAATGCGCGGCGCTGTGGGAACGCTGGCGCAACGAGATGGACGCTTATGTGACACGCGCGCTGAACCCGAGCGGAGCGCCGAGCTATGGGGTGCCGGGGGATTTGTGATCTGCCGTGACAGTGCGGCACCCTCCCACTGATCTCCACCCTTGTGGGGGAGATGTCGGCGAAGCCGACAGAGGGGGGTGGCGACGGTTCGGCAAAATCAGCCGTCTGAGGACCGGATGCGGCGCACCCCCCTCTGCCCTGCCGGGCATCTCCCCCTCAAGGGGGGAGATCCGCAAGAGGCACGAACCCTGCTCAAGTCTCGACGCCATTGATTGGGCAGAACACTTCCCCATCCAATCTCCCCCCCTTGAGGGGGAGATGCCCGGCAGGGCAGAGGGGGGGTGCTGCCTCGATACGTCGCGAAACGCCGTAGGTTGATCGCCCTGCTATTCTATCTCCACGAACGGACGGCCATATGATCCCACCCACCCCGGAAATCCTTGCCCGCCTCATCGCCGAACCAACCGTCTCGCGCACCTCGAACCTCGCGCTGCTGGATTACGTCGAGGCCCTGCTCGCCCCCACCGGCGCGCGCATTGAACGTTTCGCCCACCCGGATGGCACTCGCGCCAATCTCTGGGCGACGATCGGACCGGAGGGGCCGGGGGGCGTGGTGCTTTCGGGGCATACGGATGTCGTGCCGGTCGAAGGGCAGGATTGGAGCGGCGATCCGTTCACGCTGGTCGAGCGCGACGGCCGGTTCTTTGGCCGGGGCACGGCGGATATGAAGGGGTTTGTCGCGGCGGCACTGCGGGCAGCGCTTCTGGCCGCCGAGCGGCCACTGAAGACACCGCTGCATCTTGCGCTGTCCTATGACGAGGAAATCGGCTGCATCGGCGTGCGCGGCCTGATCGAGGCTCTTTCGGCGCGGGCGGAGCGGCCGGCGCTCTGCATCGTCGGCGAGCCGACTGGCATGCGCATTGCCACCGGCCACAAGGGCAAGCTGGCGCTAAAAGCCTGCTGCCATGGGCAGGAGGGCCACTCCGCGCTTGCGCCCAATGCGCTGAACGCGCTGCACCTCGGTGCGGCTTTCGTCACCGCGCTGCAAACGCGGCAGGAGGAGTTGGCGTTCAAGGGCGCGCGCGATGCGGATTACGACATCCCCTATTCCACCATCCATGCCGGCATGATGCGCGGCGGCACGGCGCTCAACATCGTGCCGAACCGCTGCGAGATCGACTTCGAGATCCGCAACATCGCCGAGGACGACCCGTTGAAAATCCTGGAAGGCATTACGGCCGACGCCGAAACCATCGCGGCGCCCTATCGCAACCGCTTTCCCATGGCCTGCATCGAGATCGAGCAGATTTCCGGCTATCCCGGCTTGAACACCACCCCTGACGCCCCGGCCGTGCGCCTGCTGGGCCGCATCCTCGATCACGACGACCCGACGCTGAAGGTCGCCTTCGGCACGGAGGGCGGGCTGTTCCACGAGACGCTCGGCATCTCCACTGCCGTCTGCGGCCCCGGTTTCATGGACCAGGGCCACAAGCCCGACGAATTCGTCAGCGCCGAGCAGCTCGCGCGCTGCGACGCCATGCTCGCCCGGCTGGTCGATGTGCTGGAGGCCGGCAACCCCTGACTACGCCACCGCCTGCGCCCCCGTGATTTCCACCAGCGAGCCGCAGATGAAGGCGGCCTCGTCGGAGGCGAGGAAGGCGACGAGGGCGGCGACCTCTTCCGGCTTGCCGATGCGGCCGAACGGCACGAGCCGGTCGAGATCGGCGATGGTGCGGCCCGAACGTGTGACGCCCGCCTCCAGCATCGGCGTGTGGATTTCGCCGGGGCAGACGGCGTTGACGCGCACCTTGTCCGGCGCGTAGTCGCGGGCGAGGTTCTGCGTGAAAGCGGCGACGGCGGCCTTGGTCGTGTTGTAGGCGATGTGGTTGGGCGCCGGGTAGAGCCCCCATTGCGAGGCGGTGTTGACGATGGCGCCGCCGCCGGCCGCAATCATATGCGGCAGCACGGCGCGGCAGAGGTGGAACATCGAATCGAGGTTGACGGCGAAGCTCACCGCCCAGTCCTCATCCGAAAGGGACAGGAGATTGCCGCGCCGGTTGATGCCGGCATTGTTGACCAGCACGTCGATCCGGCCTTCGAGCGCGAGGGCCTGCTCGACGAGGCCGAAGCAGGCGTCCTTCTGCGCGATGTCGGCGGCGATCGCCACCGCCTTGCCGCCGCCGGCTTCGATCTCGGCGACCACCGTGGCTGCCGCCTCGCGGTTGACATCTGTCACCACCACCAGCGCGCCCTCCTCCGCCAGCCGCCGCGCGATGGCCGAGCCGATGCCGCCGCCGGCACCGGTGACGATGGCGACCTTGTTGTCGAAACGCTTCATGAAAAATCCTCCAAAATTACCGGATATAGCTGCCGCCGTTGACATCGAGCGTCGCGCCGTTGAGCGAGCCCTGCGAGGGGCGCAGCACGAAGGCGACGAGCTCGGCCACCTCTTGCGGCGACGCCATCTCGCCGATCGGGATATCGGCCACCGCGGCCTGTTTGCCATGGGCGGCGATGAAGTCCTCCGCCATGTCGGTGCGCACCCAGCCCGGCGCGATCGCCACGGCCGTCACGCCATCGGCGCCAAAACTGCGGGCGATGGATTTCGTGAGGTTTACCAGCGCCGCTTTCGTGGCGCCGTAGGGCATGGCATCCGCCGCGTAACCGCGCTGCCCGGCCCGGCTCGCCATGTTGACGATGCGCCCGCCGCCTTCGGCCTTGAAATGCCGGATCGCCTCCTTGCAGAGATCGGCGGCGGCGAAGAGATTGACCTGGAACTCCCGCTGCCACGCCACCTTCCAGTCCTCGAATGAGGACTCTATGGAGATTTCCGTGCGGATGCCGGCATTGTTGACGAGGCCGTGGATGCGGCCTGCCGCGGCGGTGGCCTTCGCCCACAGCTCGAACGGACCCTCCGCGGCGGAAAGATCGACCTGCACGACAAACCCGTTGCCGCCGATCTGCGCCAGCAGGCTTTCGGCGCTCGCCTTGTCCCGCCCGTAATGGATGATCGGCCGCGCACCTTCCGCCGCGAGGCGCCTGACGATGGCGGCGCCGATGCCGCCGGAGGCGCCGGTGACGAGGATGGTCTGTCCGTTGAGGTCCATGAAAACTCCTATTTCAAAAGGCCGACCTGCGGCCCCCAAGTATCGGACAGCGCAAACCCGGTGGCGAAGGGATCGTCCCCGTCGAGACGCAGCTCAGAGCGGCCATAGACATAACCGCGCCCGGTGATGCGCGGCAGCACGGCGCGGCGCCCGCCGATCTCCGTCTCGCCGATCGCCTCGGCGCGGAACTCGCCGCCGATGATGGAGCGCGAGACGCGCGCATCGCCGACCGACACCTCGCCACGGGCGAAAAGCACCGCCAGGTTGGCGGAGCTGCCGGTGCCGCAGGGCGAGCGATCGACCCGGCCCGGCTGGAGTGTCGTGCAGGTGCGCACCGCGCCGTCCGGTTCCCTGTCGCGGAACATGGCATAGGCGATCTCGTCCACGCCGGGCAGCGTCGGGTGCTGGACTTTTATCCGCTCGGCAAGCAGTTGCTTGAGTTCGATGCCCGCTTCGGCGAGCGCGCGGGCGTTTTCCGGGGCGATGGCCAGGCCGATCTGCCCGACATCGACCAGCGCATAATAGACGCCGCCGAAGGCGATATCGACCTTTAGGCGACCCCAGGCCGGGGTGTCGATTTCGTGGTCCAGCAGTTCGGCAAAACTCGGCACATTGTCGAGGCTGACGGAAAGGCAGCGCCCGCCCTCGCACCGCGCCCGTGCCAGGATCAGCCCGGCGGGCGTATCGAGCCGCACGATGGTCTCCGGTTCCTGCATCGCCACCCGGCCGCTTTCCAGCAGCGCCGTGACGACGCAGATGCAGTTGCTGCCGGACATCGGGTGGGCGCGGTCCGCCTGCAACACGATGAAGCCGGCATCCGCATCCGGCCGCGTCGGCGCGGTGATGAGGTTCACCGACATGGCGACATTGGCGCGCGGCTCGAAGGTCACGAAGCGGCGCAGGCTGTCGTCCATCGTGTTGATGTGGTTCATCTTGTCGAGCATGGTCGCGCCCGGAATGTCCGGCGCGCCGCCGATAAGCACATGGCCGAGCTCGCCCTGGCAATGGACGAGCAGCAGGTCGAGGGATTTTTCGAAATGCATGGCGCCGGCTCCTACTTGATGTACCAGCCCCAGGGGTCTTCGCTGACGTAGCGGGTGATCTGCTTGACCTCCAGATAGTTGTCGAGGCCCCAGCGGCCGAGCTCGCGGCCGATGCCGGATTCCTTGTAGCCGCCCCAGGGCGCCTCGGTGAAAGTCGGTTGCGAGCAGTTGATCCAGACGATGCCGGCGCGAAACGCCTTGGCGACGCGCTCGGCCCGCGCGTCATCTGCCGACATGACGGCGGCGGCGAGGCCGAAGCGGCTGTCACTGGCAAGCGCGATCGCCTCCTCTTCCGTCTCGAAGGGGCGCAGGCAGACGACCGGGCCGAAGATTTCTTCGACCCAGGCGGCGCTGTCGAGCGGCACGTCGGTGAGAATCGTCGGGCGGAGGTAATAGCCCTTGTCGAAACCCTCCGGCCGCGTGCCGCCGCAGGCGACCGTGGCGCCCGCCGCCCGTGCCGCCGCGATGGCGGCGACGACCTGTTCGTGCTGTTTCTTGGAGACGAGCGGGCCGAGCAGCACGCCCTCGTCGAGGCCGTTGCCGATGGCGATCTTGTTCGTCTCCTCGATCAGCCGGGCCAGCAGTTTCTCATAGATGCCCGCCTGCACCAGCACGCGCGAGGTCGCCGAGCAGACCTGGCCCTGGTTCCAGAAGATGCCGAACAGGATCCATTCGACGGCCTTGTCGATCTCGGCATCGTCGAAGACGACGAAGGGCGACTTGCCGCCGAGTTCCAGGCTGACGCGCTTGATGTCACGCGCGGCGGCCGCCATGATCTTCGAGCCGATCGGGCCGGAGCCGGTGAAGGCGAGCTTGTCCACGCCTTTGTGATCGATGATCGCCTGTCCGGCGACGGAGCCCGCGCCGGTGACAATGTTGAGCACGCCGGGCGGCAGGCCCGCCGCGTCGGCAATGGCGGCGAGTTCCAGGGCGGTGAGCGAGGTGACTTCGGCGGGTTTCAGCACCACGGTGCAGCCGGCGGCAAGTGCGGGGGCTACCTTCCACGAGGCCATCAGCAGCGGGTAGTTCCACGGGATGATGGCGCCCGCGACGCCGATCGGTTCCTTGACCGCCTTGGAGGTGAAGCGGTCGTCGGAAAGCGCGATCGTCTCCTCCGGATGGCCGTCGAGCTGTTCGGCGAGGCCGGCGTAGAAGTCGAAGCAGCCGGCGGCGTCGGCGATGTCCCAGTCGGCTTCCGGGAAGGGTTTGCCATTGTCGAGCACTTCGAGGCGGGCGATTTCGGCCTGCCGGGCGCGGATGCCGTTTGCGATGGCGCGCAGGTATTTGGCGCGCTCGGTGCCCGTCTTATGCGGCCAGCCGCCCGTGTCGAAGGCGCGGCGGGCGGCCTTGACGGCGGCATCGACATCCTCGGCCGTGGCGGCGGCGATGTGGTGGATCACCTCTTCCGTCGCCGGGTTGATGACCTCGAAGGTTTCGCCGTTGGAGGAGGGTTTCCACGAGCCGTCAATGTAGAGTTCGCTGCGCATGAAAAGTCCTTTCAGAAACGGTCGATGCGGTAGGGCTTGAGATCGACGGGCGGGGTGGCGCCCGTCATGAGATCGGCGATCAAGCGCGCGGTCGTGGCGGCATAGGTGAGGCCGAGATGGCCGTGGCCGGTGGCGTAGACGACATTTTTGCGCGTGGCCGAGGGGCCGATGACGGGCACGGTATCGGGAAGCGCCGGGCGGTGGCCCATCCATTCGCTCGTCTGTTCGGCCTTGAGATCCGGCAGGGCTTCCTTCGCCCGCTTCACCAGCACTTTTGCGCGGCGGTAGTCCGGGGGTGCGTCGAGGCCGGCCATCTCCACCGTGCCGCCGACGCGGATGCCGCCGGCCGTCGGCGTCACCATGAAGGCGCGGGCGGGCCAGATGATGGAGTGGCGCATGGAAATGCCGGGCGCCATGATCTGCGTGTGATAGCCGCGCTCGGTTTCCAGCGGGATCGGCTCGCCGAGCAGCTTCGACAGCCGCCCGGTAAAGGCGCCGGCCGCCAGCACCACCCGGTCCGTCGTCAGCCGGCGGCCATCGGCAAGCCGGAGCGCTAAGACGCGGCCTTCGCTCTCCTCGAACCCGGCGACTTCGCCAGTCTCGATGATGCCGCCGAGTGCCTGGAATTTTTCCGCAAGCGCCGTCACCAGCTTGTACGGGTCGGCCACCGAACGGTTGTCGGGGAAGAGCACGGCCTTGGCGATGCTGCTCGTCAAAGCCGGTTCGAGATCGCGGATGGCATTGCCGCCGAGGATTTCGTGGCGGAAGCCGAAACGTTCGAGGATTTCGATGTGATCGCGGTCGGCGCGGAACTCCGCCTCGTCGGCATAGAGGCTGAGGCAGCCCTCGGCGCTCAGCATCTGGGTAAGGCCGGTTTCCGCCAGAAGGGCGTCGAGGTCTTCATGCGCGCGTCCGCAGAGGGCGGCGCCGGCGGCCTCCAGTTCGCGCAGTTTCGAGGGGCGGCTGGCGGCGAGAAAGCGTAAAAACCACGGCACGAGTTTCGGCATATAGGCGGGGCGGATGCGCACCGGGCCTTCAGGATCGAGCAGCCATTTCGGCATCTGCGCCCAGACGCCGGGGCGCGAGGCGGGCATGAATTCGGTGACCGCGATGCTCGCCATGTTGCCGTAGGAGGCGCCCCGGCCCGGTGCGTCGCGGTCGACCAGCGTCACGGCGAGGCCGCGACGCTGGAGGGCATAGGCGATGGTCGTGCCGATAATGCCGGCGCCGACGACGGCGATGGATGACACGGGGTTTTCTCCTGCGCTCGGTCTCGTTAGAGCATTTCCGGTGAACCTCGGTTCACCGGAAATGCTCTAGGGGCTGGAAATGCTCTAGTTGAGGATCGGCGCGATGGCGGCGCGGAAATCGGCCTTTTCCTGCGCGGTCAGTTCGCCGAGTGGCGCACGGCAGGTGCCGACGGGCGTGCCCTGGAGCTCGCAGCCATATTTGATCTTCTGCACGAACTTGCCGCTCTCCAGGATGTTCATGGCGCGGTAGAGCACCGTCATCTTGTCGCGCGCGGCTGCGAGATCGCCTGCGCGGAAGGTGCGGTCGAGATCGACGCAGGCCTCCGCCATGCAGTTCGCCGGGCCGCAGATCCAGCAATCGGCGCCCCAGAACATGAAGTCGAGCGCGATGTCGTCCGAGCCGGAGATCAGGTCGATGCGGCCCTTGTAGCGGGCATGGATATCGACGGCGCGTTGCAGCACGCCGGAGCTTTCCTTGATGGCGATGACGCGCGGATCGTCCGCCAGCGCATCCATCAGCTCGAAGCCGATCTCGATGCCGTCCTTCGGCGGGTAGTTGTACATCACCAGATTGACGTCGGCGGCATCCAGCACCGCGCGGTAATGGGCGAGAAGCTCGTCCTGCGTCGGGCGGGTGTAGAAGGGGGTGGCGAGCAGCACGGTGTCGTAGCCGATTTCCTTGGCGCGCAAGGTGTTCTCGATGACCTCGCGCGTGGCGGGCGCATTGGTGCCGGCGATGAGGGCCTCACCCTCGTTGGCGAAATCCTTGACGAATTTCAGCACGTCCTCGCGCTCTTCGGTCGACATGGAGAAATATTCGCCGGTCGAGCCCAGTGGCACCCAGCCGGTGACGCCGGCGGCGCGAAGGTTGGTGAGGTGTTTTTCGAAGGCCTTGAAGTCGACCCGGTTGTTGGCGTCGAAGGGGGTGACGAGGGCGGGCATGACGCCGGACAGTTTCATGGTCTTTCTCCTAGATGGCGAGTTTCTTGAGGATACAGCCTTCGATGAGCGTGACGGCGCGCGTCAGCGGGAAGGCGATGGCGAAATAGATGAGCGCGACGATGGTCAGCACTTCGACGGGGCGGGCCGTGTTGTTGGAAATGTTCTGGCCGACGAACATCAGGTCGGCCATGCCGACGGCCGAGACGAGCGCGCTTTCCTTGAACAGGCTGACGCAGTTGGACAGCAGCGTCGGAACGGCGCGCAGGACGGCCTGCGGCAGGATGACGTTGAGGATCTGCGCCCGCTTGGGCAGGCCGAGCGCGACGCAGGCGTCGAGCTGTTCGCGGCCGATGGATTTCAGCGAGGCGCGGAAGGTCTCGCTTGTAATGGCGCCCATGTAGAGCGTCAGCGCGATGACGCCGGAGGCGAGGTTGGAGAGCTCGACGCCGAGGATCAGCGGCAGGCAGAAGAAGATCCAGAACAGCTGGATCAGCACCGGCGTGCCGCGGAAGAATTCGACATAGACGCTGGCAATGCCGCGCAGGATGACGCTGGGCGCGGTGCGGGCAAGGCCGACGAAGAAGCCGAGCGTGCAGCCGAGCACCATGCAGATCAGCGTCAGCTTGACCGTCGTCCAGAGGCCGAGCGCCAGCGCTTCCTGGAAGCGCAGCAGGACGGAGAAATCGAGCGCCATGGGTTTCTCCTAGCTCGTCAGGATCTGGCGGCGGCGTTCGAGCCAGCCGACGACCTGGGTGACGGGAAACGACACGGCGAAATAGATGAGCGCCGCGATGGTGAAGGTCTCGATCGGCCTATACGTCTCCGTCGCCAGCGTCTTCGCCTGGTACATGAGGTCCTGCACGGCGACGATGGCGACAAGCGCGCTCTGCTGGAAGATGACGATGCCGTTGGTGAGCAGCACCGGAATGGAGGCGCGCAACGCATTGGGCAGCACGATATGGAACACGCGCTGGAAGGGATTGAGGCCGAGCGCGATGCCGGCGTCGAGCTGCTCGCGCGGCACGGCCTGGATGGAGGCGCGGTAGGCCTCCGCGTTGAACGCCATGAGGTTGAGGCCGAGCGCCAGGATGCCCATCGTCATCGAGCCGAGGAAGACGTTGAACAGCATGGGCACGCAGTAGAAGAACCAGACGATCTGGACGATCGCCGGCGTGCAGCGGAAGAACTCGACGAAGAGCGTCGCCGGCCAGCGGATGACGGCGACGCGGCTCATCAAAAGCAGCGCCAGCGGGAAGCCGAGGATCACGCCGATCAGATTGGCGGCGATCGTCAGCTCCAGCGTGACGACCAGGCCCTCGATCAGCGGCCCGAGCGAGACGGCGTTGAAATCGAACGTATAGTTCACGGCCCGCCCCTATTGCTTGATGTGGAAGACGCGGTCGATGAATTCGCGCGTGCGCTCCTCGCGCGGCGCCGACAGAACCTGCTCGGGCGGCCCATCTTCGACCACCACGCCGCCGGCGCAAAAAATGACGCGCGAGGCGATGTTCTTGGCAAACCACATGTCGTGGGTGACGATCATCATCGGCATGTCCTGCCGGGCGAGCTGGAGGATGACCTGCTCGACTTCCGCCACCAGTTCCGGATCGAGCGCCGAGGTGACCTCGTCGAACAGCATCAGCTTCGGATCGAGCATCAGCGCGCGGGCGATGGCGACGCGCTGTTTCTGGCCGCCGGAAAGCTGGGCAGGGAAGGCGTTGGCCTTGGCCGCGAGGCCGAAGCGCTCCAACAGGGCGAGCGCGCGCTGCGTGGCGCTCGCCTTCTTCTCGCCGCGCACCTTGCAGGGGGCGAGCACGAGGTTCTGGATGACGCTCAGATGCGGGAAGAGCGTGTAGTGCTGGAAGACCATGCCGATCGAGCGGCGCACCTCGGTGTCGATCAGCGTCTTCGCCTCGGCGCTGGCGGACGAGATATAGGGTTTTCCGCCGAAGGTGATGGCGCCGCTGTCGATGGTTTCGAGGCCCATCATGACGCGCAAAAGCGTCGACTTGCCGCCGCCGGAGGGGCCGATGACGACGACGCGCTCGCCGGGCTTCATCTCGATATCGAGACCCTTCAGCACCTGGATATGCGGGCCGAAACTCTTGTGCAGCGACTGGATGGAAACGAGCGGAGCGGATGCGGACGTCATGACATGCCTCCCTGATGGGGCTTCCTGTGAACGGGAGGGAAAAGCACGCGGCCACCCCCCTCTGCCCTGCCGGGCATCTCCCCCTCAAGGGGGGAGATCGAATCGCGGTGCCGCCCTGCCCCATCGCGAAGGGCGCTTTTCGAGCCGGGTCCTCGCCCCCTCCAATCTCCCCCTTGAGGGGGAGATGCCCGGCAGGCCAGAGGGGGGTCCTATGCGGGCGGAGGCCGTTTACTGCGCCGCCTTCAGCACGTCGTCGACGGCTTTCTTGATCAGCGCGTCGACATGGCCGGTGGCGACCCGTTCTTCGAGGAAGATGTTGACCACCTCGACATCGGAGGCGGAGAGCTGGTGCGGCAGGCCGAAGGCGACGCCCTGTTTGGCGAGCGCCGGCGTCGGGTTCAGCGCGACGGCCCAATCGGGGTTCGACTGGGTGAAGAGCTGGTTGGTGTCGGACGCATCGACCAGGATGTCTGCACGGCGCGAGACGACGGCAAGGCGCGTCTCGTCATTGCCGGGCAGGCGCAGGATGGTGGCGTTCTTGACGGCGGCGGAGATCGCCTTGTCCTGCGCGGTGCCGGACATGACGGCGAGCGTGACGTCGGCCTTGTCGATATCTGCGACCGAGACGGCGCTGGCCGGGATCTTCGGGTTCTCCTTGTTGTAGGCAAGCGAGATCTGGTACTCCATCGCGGGAATGGAGAACTGCACGGCCATGGCGCGCGCCGCGGTGCGGTTCAGCGCCAGCGACACGTCCCATTTGCCGGCCTGGAGGCCCGCGACGATATTGTCCCAGGTCGTGTCGACGAATTCGGGCTTCACCTTCAGCACCTCGGCGAATTCGCGGCAGAGATCGGCGAAGAAGCCGGAATATTCGCCGCTGGCCGGATCGCGCATCACATAGGGCGGTGCCACGGCCGCGCCGCAGCGCAGCGTGCCGTTCTTCTGCACGGTCTGCCAGTATCCCTCGGCGGTCTGAGCCGAGGCGGTGGTGGCCGAAAGGCCTGCCATAAGGGCGAGCGCCGCCGTCGCCCGCAGTGCGGACGTCATCCAGTTCGAAAGCATGTGCGTTCCTCTTTTTTGAGCGCTTGGAAAGCGCGGTTCCACCCGTCGGCTTCGGCCGTTTTTTAGTCTTTTTCTGTCGGCTCCGTGTCGACTGACAAATTTATGTCGTCTGCGTGTCGACAAAGTCAAGCGGAAATTTTACGATTGCTGTGCCGTCGGTTTTCTGGCCCAATGGCCACGGAATACGGAAAGGGACGTAAGTGTCTGACGAAATTGAAATGAAACGGGTGCGCGGCACCGGCTGGAAAAACGTCTACGACACGCTGCGCACGGAAATCCTCGCGCTGGCGCTGCCGCCGGGCCAATTGCTCGACGAGACGACGCTGGCCGAGCGGTTCGACATGTCGCGCTCCCCCGTGCGCGAGGCGCTGATCCGGCTGGCCGGCGAGGACCTGGTGGTGACGCTGTCGAACCGCAGCACCATCGTCGCGCCGATCGAGGTGGCGAGCTTTCCGAAATATGTCGAGGCGCTCGACGTCGCCCAGCGCATGAACACGCGGCTTGCCGCAGCACTCAGGACCGATGCGGACCTGAAGATCATCGCCAAGCGGCAGAAGGAATTCGAGGCGGCGGTGAAGACCGGCCAGCACCTGAAGATGTCGGAGGCCAACAAGCAGTTTCACATGGCCGTCGCCTATGCCGGCAAGAACGCCTATCTCGCCGCCTTCTACGAGCGGCTCCTGAACCAGGGCCAGCGCATGCTGCACCTGCATTTCGAATATCTGGAACGCACCGGCGACGGCTACCTGCTCACCGACGAGCACGACGCCATGCTGGAGGCGATCCGGGCGAAGAATGTCGAGCTTGCCGACGAGCTGGCGCACGCCCATACGCGGCAGTTCCAGGATAATTTCATCGCGTTCCTGCGCGAAAACTACACGACCGACGTGTCCTTCGGGCCCCTCGCTGCAGCGGAATAAAAGATGTCCCTCCCCCAGAAAATCGGCTTCATCGGCACCGGCGCCATCACCGACGCCATGGTGCGCGGCCTGCTCGCAAAACCTGCCGCCGTGCCGCATGTCATGGTCTCCATGCGCAGCGCCGACATTTCGGCGGCGCTTGCCGCGGATTTCCCCGCCGTGCTCGTTGCCGGCGACAACCAGGCGATCGTCGACGGCTGCGATACCGTGGTGCTGGCGATCCGCCCGCAGATCGCCGAAGAGGTCATCCGCCCGCTGCGCTTTCGCGATGGGCAGGGCGTGATCAGCGTCGTCGCCGCGACGGGGCGGCCGGCCCTGCTCGACTGGATCGGCGCGGATGTGCGCCTCGTCCAGGCGGTCCCGCTGCCCTTCGTCGCGCGGCGCAAGGGCGTCACCGCGATCTATCCGCCGGACCCGACGACCGCAGCACTCTTCAACGTGCTCGGCAATGCCGTGGAATGCGACACCAAGGAGGAATACGACCTGCTGGCCGCCGCAAGCGCCCTGATGGCCACCTATTTCGGCCTGATGCAGCGCACGACCGACTGGCTTGCGGCAAAGGGCCTGCCGGAGGAGAAGGGCCGCGCCTATCTCGCGCCGCTCTTTGCCGAACTCGGCCAGACCGCCGTCGCGGCCGGCGACGGCACGGCCTTCATCGACCTCAGCCACGAGTTCGCCACCAAGGGCGGCCTCAACGAGCAGGTGTTCCGCCATTTCGACGAGGGCGGCGGCTCGCAGGCGCTGGCCGAGGCGCTCGACCGCGTCTATGCGCGCATTTCGGGATAAGGTTTTTCCTACTCGCGCGGGCTTTGTTGCCGATTTGCAACAGGGGTCGGGAGATTTCGGGAGCATCGGGCGGACGGTCTTCGCTCAGGCAAGCGGCTATCTGTCCGAATAATATGAGTTTTCCGTGAAGGTTTTCCTCTTCGAGGTGTCTCCCCGCCTAATCCGTTGAACTTGCGCGACAATCGTGCTTCGGCGAAAGGTGCGGCTGGACATCAACCCGCCGCCACCGGGCGTGGCGGCAGGACCGAAGGGAAGGGCTCGCGATGAGCTGGGATTTCTCGAACCTCTTTCGCCGCCATGCGAAGGACATCACGCGCACGCTGCGCCGGCGCGGCCTGAGCGCCGAGACGGCTGCCGACCTGACCCAGGACACCTTCGTGCGCGTTTTGGCCTCCCCGCCGAGAGACGGCGCCGGCGTGCACAATCCCGTCGCCTATCTCTTCCGCATCGCACGCAACCTGCGCATCGACCATCTGCGCCGCGAGCGGCTGTTCGTGCGCGTCGAGCTCAGCGACGGCGAATTCGCCGAGATCGCCGACCACGCGCCCAATGCCGAAACCATCGTCTACGACCGCCAGCGGCTCGCGCTCACCAAGGCGGCGCTGGCCGAACTGCCTGAGCGCACGCGCCGGGCCTTCGAGCTGCACCGGCTGGGCGACCTGACGATTGCCGAGACCGCAAGCGCGATCGGCCTGTCGACCACCCGCACCTGGACCCTGCTGCGCGACGCCTACGAACATATCGATGCGCGCCTCAACGGCCTGTGATAGACGTCCCGCCACGGAAAATCCCGCGCCCCCATTCGTAGAACAGGTATGAGCGCCTGCCGACGGGGCCTGCGCGACTGAGGGACGGGTCATGAACGAGTTGTCCGAGGACAGGCGCCTCTTCCGCGAGGCGGCCGATCTCGCCATCCGCCTGCAGGGCGACCCGGACAATCCCGTGTCGATCGACATGGTGCGCGCCTGGACGGCCCGCAGCCCCGCGCACCAGAAGGCCTGGGCGCGGGTCGCCGAAATCCACGGCATGACCGGCCGTATCCTGACCGAGCGATATGACACGGGCGAGCGTTCGGGCGGCATCGGCCGGCGGACCTTCCTGATCGCGGCGCTGGCCGGCACCGGCGCGCTTGCCGGCGGATCGCTGGTGCTGCCGGATCTGCTCGTCGGGCTTCGCGCCGACCATGCCACCGCGACGGGCGAAATTCGCCGCATCGCGCTCGACGACGGCAGCGTGGTGACGCTCGGCCCGGCAAGCGCCATCGATGTGGACTATGCGGCGGCGGCCCGCACCATAAGGCTCCTCGCCGGCATGGCCTATTTCGAGGTCTCGGCCGATCCTGGCCGCCCGTTCTCGGTGGTCTCCGACGACGTCAGCGCGACGGCGCTCGGCACCGCCTATGACGTCTCCAACGATGCCGGCATCGTCTCCGTCTCGGTCGATCACGGCCGGGTTGCGGCGCGCATGGCGGATGGTTCGGTGGCCGAAGAACTCGCCGCCGGTGACTGGATCGTCTTCGATCCGGACCGCCACGGCATCGCGAGCCGCGGCACGCGGGAGGCCACCCAGATCGCCGCCTGGCGCAGCGGCATGATCGTCGCCGAGCGGGAAACCGTTTCGGCGCTGGTTGCCCGGGTGTCGCGCTGGCTGCCCGGCAAGGTCGTCGTCGCCGATCCGTACCTCGGCGCCCGTCTCGTCAGCGGCGTCTTCGACCTCGGCGATCCGCTGCGCGCGCTGGAGGCCGTGGTGCGGCCGTTTGGCGCGCGGGTGCGCACCGTCGGGCCGGTGACCGTCGTTTCGCCCGTCTGAAAAACAAAAGGGAAAAAATCCCGATCCCGCTCGTAGAGGCCTTTAGGGGCGCACGGCGACCGGCCGTGCCGATGACAAAGTTTGACGGAGTGCTTTCATGGGACGGGGATCTCGAAACGGGTTTGCCGGCATCGGCCGCAAGGCTTTGCTGGCGACGATGCTGGCGACGATGCTGGCGACGGCATCGTTTGCCGGGGCGACGCTTGCGGGCGCGCTGCCGGCCTTTGCGCAGGTGCAGACCTATGCCATCCCGGCCGGCCCGCTTTCTTCGGCGCTCGCGGCCTTCGGCAGCCAATCGGGCACGCAGATAGCCTATGATGCCTCGATTGCGCGTGGAAAAACCTCGCCCGGCCTTTCGGGCGCTGCCACCCGCGAACAGGCGATCGCCCGCCTGCTCGCCGGCACCGGGCTAAACTATGCCTTCACCGACCCCTCCTCCATCCTCGTCACCGCGGGAGGCGCCGATATGGGTGGTGTGCCCGCCGATGGCTCGACGGTGCTGGAGCGCATCACGGTCGATGGCGACGGCGAGTCCGCCTTCGGGGCGGTGGACGGCTATGTCGCCAAACGCACGGCGACCGCCTCCAAGACCGACGCTTCGCTGATGGAAACGCCGCAGGCCGTCAACATCGTCACGGCCGACCAGGTGGCCGACCAGAGCGCGCAGACCCTGACGGAAGCGCTGCGCTACACGCCCGGCGTGCTCGGCGGCCTGGAAGGGGCCGGCGATACGCGGCGCGATCCGATGACGGTGCGCGGCTTCGAGCCGGTGCTCTATCTCGACGGCATCATCGCAACGTCAGGCGGCGCCTTCACCGCCGTCACCAAGCCCGAGCCCTACAATTTCGAGCGGCTGGAAATCCTGAAAGGCCCCGCTTCCGTGCTCTACGGCGCCAATTCGCCGGGCGGCCTGGTGAACGTCGTCAGCAAGCGGCCGACAGAGGAGGCGCGGGGCGAGGTCGTGCTGGAGGTCGGCAGCCATAACAGGATCCAGGAGCAGATCGACATTTCCGGCCCGCTCGATGCCGACGGCACGCTGCTCTACCGGCTGGTGGGCGTCAATCGCAATGCCGATACGCAGGTCGACTTCCAGCCGGACGACCACCGCTTCCTCGCGCCGAGCCTCACCTGGAAGCCGGACGAGGACACGTCGCTGACCCTGCTCGGGCAATATTCCAAGGACGACGGCGGCGTCTACCAGTCGCTGCCGATCCAGGGCACGCTGCTGCCGAACCCCTTCGGCAAAATCCCCCGCCACCGCACCGGCGGCGACAAGGAGTTCGACCACTACGACAGCGAATACTGGAACGTCGGCTATGTCTTCGATCACCGTTTCAACGACGTGGTCACCTTCAGCCAGACGGTGCGCTACGGTGAGCACGACAACGACTATGCCGGCGCCTACATATCCGGGCTGCGCGAGGACATGCGCACGGCCGACCGCGTCGCCTATATCTACCGCAACCAGGTGCAGTCCTTCGCGATCGACAATCGCCTGGGGTTCGAGTTCGATACCGGGCCGGCCTCGCATTCGCTGCTGGTCGGGCTCGACTACAACCGGCTGAAGAGCGCGAACCAGAACGGCGAGGTGGCGACCGACCCGATCGATATCTTCAATCCGGTCTATGGTGATATCGACCCGGTCGCGATCGCCTTCCGCAGCAACAATCTTTCCGAACAGACGGGCATCTACCTGCAGGACGTCGTGCGCCTGGACGCGCTGACCCTGATGGCCGGCGTGCGCCACGACTGGGCGCGAAGCGACGCCAAAAACGCCTTCTATGCCTATGACACGACCGACGAGGCGACGAGCTACCGCGTCGGCGCGACCTATCAGTTCGACAACGGCATTGCGCCCTATGCGAGCTATTCCGAATCCTTCGCGCTGAAGGACGGCATGCGGGCGGATGGCGGCACCTGGAAACCGACGACCGGCCAGCAATACGAAATCGGCATCCGCTACGAAATCCCCGGCACCGATACGATGCTGACGCTCTCGGCCTTCGACCTGAAGCAGCAGAACATCGTCTCCGCCATCCCGAACACGCCCTTCTCCGTGCAGACCGGCGAGGTGAGGGTGCGGGGCATCGAGGCGGAGGTGAAGGCGAGCCTCGATTCGGGCTGGGACCTGACGGCCAGTGCCGCCTATCTCGACGGCGAGATCACCAAGGACGAGGACCCGAGCCTTGTCGGCGACCCGGCGCCCAACACGCCGGATGTCACGGCCTCGCTGTGGGTCGACTACACGTTCCAGGAGGATGGCGTGCTCGGCGGGCTGACGCTCGGCGGCGGCGTGCGCCACATCGGCAGCTACTTCTCCCAGCAATATGAAAAGCCCTATCGCAAGACGCCGGCCGCAACCCTCGTGGACGCGCATGTGAAATATGATTTCGCGGCCCTCGGGAAGGACTATGAGGGGCTGAGCCTCAGCCTCAACGTGTCCAACCTCTTCGACAAGCGCCATTACAGCTATGTCGACAATGCCTTCACCACCGACGCGCCCGGCCGCGAGATCAGCGCCCGGCTTGGCTATAAGTGGTGATCTTCGGTGCCCTGCCGGCTTTGCCGGCCGGGCGCTCGATCAGGATATAGCCGCACAGGCCGACCAGCGTGCCGACGGCGATCGACGTGACGAAGATCAGCGGTGGGGGAAGGCCGAGCATGGCCCCCGCCTTGGCCGCGACGGAAATCGCGAAGGTGTGCCAGAGATAGATCGAGTATGAGGCGTCGCCGAGCAGCGCCGGGAGCCTGAAACGGGCGATCCGTCCGTGTTTTTCCAGCGCTACGGTGCCGTAGACCAGGGCTATGGCGAGTGGGCCGCAGGTCCATTCGTCGAAGGGCAAGCGTAAAATGCCGATCGCGGCGAAGCCCGCCAGTGCCGTGCCGATCAGGGCGATTGACACGGTCCGGTTCGGCAGCCAGCCGGCGAGCGAGAGCCGGCCGATCAGCATGCCGGCAACGAATTCCAGGATGACTGGGCGGGTGTAGGTGAGGAAGAGCGGGTTGTCGCTCTCGACGGCAAAGCCGATCCCGACGAGCGCGATGAAGACCGTCGCCATCACCGGCAGCCGCAGGCGCGCGGGCAGGAGCAGGCAGGCGGCGAAGACGGCGTAGAAGAACATTTCGTAGTTGAGCGTCCAGCCCTGCACGAGCACCGGCCAGACCTCGCCGCTGCTCGGCGAGCGCCAGGGCACGAAGAACAGCGATGCGGCGACATGCTCCGCCGTCAGCAGCAGGTTGGGAAAGAGGCCGGCGAGTGCCCCGGCCACCATGACGGCGGTTGCCAGCCAGTAGACGGGCACGATGCGGCGGATGCGGTCAGCGAGGAAGCGGCCGGGCGAGACCGGGCGGCGCGCGACGATCACCCACATGATGAAGCCGCTGATGACGAAGAACACGTCGACGCCGGCAGCCCCGATGGCGAAGGCATAGCCGCTGCGCTCGGCCGCGTGGAAGACGACGACCGCGAGCGCCGCAAACGCCCTCAGATACTGGATGCCGTAGAGCGTCATGCGGGCACGGCTTCATGGCGGCGCAACGCCACGGGATGGCGGGCGAGGTTGCGGCGCGTATCGGCCAGCTTGCCGGCGGCGAAATAAAGCAGGAACGAGCCGACGTGATAGGGGTTGAGGATATCGATTTCCACGAAGGTGCGCACCGCCAGCAGCGCCGCGACGGTGAAGAGCACCAGCGCCTCCAGGTCGTGCGCGGTCGAGAGCAGCCGGCGCAGGTGGCCGGCCATGGTGACGAGCAGCACCATGGTCAGCAGCAGGCAGCCGATCAGCCCCGTCTCGACGGTGGCGGCGATGAAGGTGTTGTGGAAGTGGAAGCCGCTGCGAGTGCCGATGAAGAAGGCATCCCACAGCCGTTCGGCTTCCGCGAAACCCTGCACCCAGAAGGCCTGGTAGCCGAGGCCCACGGCGGGCGCCTGGTGCGCCGCCTCGATGCCCTGCTGCCAGAGATAGGTGCGGCCGGTGAGCGTCGCATCCTTGCCGAAGGCGCCGAGCACCATCTCGTATCCGCCGCCATAGGCACCGGCGACCAGCACCAGCACGGCGGTGACGGCGAGCACTAGGAACAGCGTCTTGCGCTGTTTCGGCGCCAGCATTTCCAGCGCGCGCAGCGCCAGGCACAGGCCGGCAATGGCGACGGTGGTCAGAACCGATGTCGCCGACTGCGAGGCCTTCAGGCAATAGAGCGCGATCAGCACCGAGCCGCCGGCCCCCAGCTTCCAGATGCCGCGCTCCGCCCCGAGGAAAAGGGCCGAGAAGGCGAAGAGCACGGCGAGCGAGGCATAGAAGCCGAGCTGGTTCTTCGACGCGAAGGCGCCGACGAAACTGTAGGTGCCGTCGAGCGGATCGAGATGGTAGACGCCGAAGGCCAGCGAAAAGAGCAGCACCAGCCCGGTGCCGATCAACCCGCCGCGCACCAGCGTCCTGGTATCGACGACGCGCATGGCGATGAGCGCGCAGACGACATGCGAGAGATATTGCAGCCCGGCCCGCGCGCTGACGCCCGGGGCCTGCGACCAGAAGACCGAGAGGCAGGCGAAGATCGCGAAGGCGAAGATCCAGCCGTAGCGCGTATAATTGCCGAGCACGCGCCGGTAATCGACGGCGACGAGCGGCAGCCACAGCGCATAATAGGCGAGGATCGACACTTGCCCGAAGCGGAACGAATAGGCGAAGACGAAGAACGACAAGGCGACGGCGGTCGCGGCATAGGCCTCGTTGCCGATGGGTCCGATCAGGCGCGCCCTGGCGATCTTCACGAGCGCCTCACTGCGTGCCGAGGTTCAGCTCCACCTTGACGATATCGCCCGGCAGGACCGGCGTCGTCTCGGTGGCTCGGATGAGCTCGGCCTTGCCCTCGACCGTGCGCAGGATCGAATAGCCGATATTGTCGGCCGAAAGACCGCCCTTTAGCGCCGCCGCATCGGCCGACTGCATCAGCGCCTCCGACATCAGGTCGCGGCTCGTGCCGAGCTTCAGGGTCAGCGTGTCGAGCTCCTGCTCGGTGTTCTGCAGCTCCTGCGCCAGCTGGGCGTCCCAGTCGTTTTGCAGGTTGGTCTCGTCCTGCGTCGCCTTGTTGATGTCCTGCTTGGCCTTCAGCGACGATGTGTCGATGTCGAGCAATGCTGCTTGCAGGTCGGCGGTGCGCTGTTCGAGTGCCAGCCGCCTTGAGCTGATGGCCAGGCCCTTTTCGGCAAGCGAATCGACCTTGTCGAGATCGCCCTGCACCAGTTCGAGCTGGCGTGTCTGGGTTTCCGCTTTCTTGCCGAGCGAGGTGATCTCGCTGTCGAGCAGCGCCTTGAGGTCGGCAAGTGCCGTCAATTGCAGCCGGAGCCGCTTTTCGCGCGAGGTCATCAGCGCGGTCTCGCTCGCCATGATGGCGCGGGCCTCATCCGCCTTGCCGAGTTCCTTCGGCATCTCGATGTCCTTGGCGCCGCTCATTTCCGCGACGATGCGGGCGCGGCGGATCAGCAGGCGGTTGCGCTCGGCGAGATAGACGGCGGCATCGCCTTCCGAGCGCAGGAAATCGCGGGCAAAGCGCTGCCCGGCCTCCGCACGGCGAAGCCCGCCGCCGAAGCTGACGGCCTTGAGCACCGTGAGGCCCGGCGCAAAGGGATAGGCACCCGGCGTCTGCACCTCGCCGGCCAGATAGACCGGCCGGTATTCGGCAATCTCCACCGAGGCGGAGGGACGATCGCGCAGGCCAAACAGGATCTGCATCTTCTTGCCGATCTCCTCGGCAAGTTCGCCCGACGTGCGGCCATCGGCCGGAAGCTGGCCGATGAAGGGCAGCGAGACGGAGCCGTCGGCGCCGACGCTGTAGTCGCCGCTGACGGCGCTCCAGTCGCGGATGGCGCCCTCGGCCGTCTGCCATTCCGCGACGCGGATGCGCAGCTTGTCCATCACGCCCAGCCGGTATTCTGCGGCGAACGCCGGCCCTGCCGCCAGCGTCAGAGCGAGGCAGAACGGGGCGAACAACCGCATGGACAAGGCAATCGCGGCCACCCGGGCCGCGTTCGAAATTCTCTTCATGGGAATCCCTCTCTCTGGCCGCCCGCCACCCTTGGATCGCGGGCGTGCCTAGGATCAGTAGCTGCCGCGTGACAGGCAGACGGCCGGGATGGTGCGGGCAACGATGACCAGGTCGCTGACCAGCGACCAGTTGCGCACATAATGGGTGTCGAAGGCGACGCGGCTCTCATAGGAGACGTCGTTGCGCCCGCTGACCTGCCAGAGGCCCGTCAGGCCGGGACGCGTCTGGAGGTAGTAGACGGCGGAAGCCTCGTAGAGCTCCAGCTCGTCCTCGACCACCGGGCGCGGTCCCACGATGCTCATCTCACCCCTGAGGATGTTGAAGAGCTGGGGCAGTTCGTCGAGGCTTAGCTTGCGCAGCACGGTGCCCACCACGGTGACGCGGGGATCGTGTTGCAGCTTGCGCGTCGTGCGCCATTCCTCATAGGCCGCCGGGTTCTGCTCCAGGTACTGGTGCAGAAGGGCATCGCCGTTTTCCGCCATGGTGCGGAATTTCAGGCACCGGAAGGTCGTGCCGTTATAGCCGATGCGGCGGTGGCCATAGAAGATGCTGCCGCCGCCATCCGAATATTTCACGAGCGCCATGATCAGCACGAAGATCGGGCTGAGCACGACAAGGGCGGCCAGCGCCACCAGAATGTCAAAGCTCCTTTTCGATATTCCCCCTACCGGTGGAGCACCGGTCGTTACAGAACTAAAAAACGGCGAGATGGCCGATCGACTCGCGGACTTCATAGAGGTCGCTCCATTGGCTTGCGATTAGGTCGGGTCCTTCGGACGCGTTCTGACATCCAATGCGGAGTGTATGGTCACAGTTTGTTTTTTGAAGCGTGAAGAATCGACCAAAAAACAGGCAATGCGTATATCAGAAGATTTGAATGTCCTAATCTGAAGTTCTTTTGGAGAAAAGGCGGGCGGCCGGCGCTTCTATAGAGACAGCAAAACGCAAATGTTTCAGCCGAAATACGCCGGATAACACTTTGTATCACTTCTTCTGACGACGGGCACCCGGCATGGTTACAGGGATTTTGGACGTTTCTATGTAATCGGTCCGTCTATGCGGGGCCATATACCTCTGGCGGGCGTAAATTTTTGCACTGCAATATTATTTTGCAGCGCACATTTTTTCGTGAAGCGTTGCTGATATTGTAACAAAAGTTGATCGGAAGCCCCCCAACGCGCAACCCATCGGGTGCGACCCTCATCGACAAACTCGCGTCATCGGCGTAACCGCAGGTTTTTGAGGCAGAAAGCATGGCTGAATCTGGGCAGGAAGATGGCGGCGATTCTGTCTGGAGCCTCTTCCGGCGCCTTAACGGAAGCACAAGACAAATGAACGAGGATCGGAACCGGTCCCGCATTCGACTGGTTAATACCAATGATTGCACGGACCAAAATGGCACCCTATAGTCCGACGGAGCCTCAGAGGAGAAGGCGGACCCACCGATGAAACGCGCGCCCGAAACCAAATCGCGGGATAGCCTGGCCTACGCGCCACGCTTCTTCCTCAGCATGCTTCTTGCGCTCGTCGCCTTTGCGGTCGTGACCTATTTCGCCACCGGTTCCTTCGTCACGACCGCCATCCAGACGCTGGTCTGTGCGGTGCTCATCCAGGTCGGCTATTTCCTCACCATGCTCTACCTCGTCCGCCAGGAAGCCAAGGCCCGCAAGAGCGAGCTCGACGGCAAGCAGGAGCTCGACAAGGCGAAGCCGAAAGTCCCCGTGACGATGAACGAGCCCGGCCACTCGAAATTCTGATCGCGCGCGCCGCTTTTCCGCAAAGCCGTTTTTGTGCCCTTTTCGCCTTTCATGCTGCATTGCAGCGTGGGTTCGCCCGCACTGCGATGTTCAACGCGTGAAAGGGGTATGATCGTGACCGAGGACAACAGGGTCTGCGTCATCATTGCCGCGAAGAATGCGGAAGAGACGATCGGGCGGGCCGTGCGCTCAGCGCTGGCGGAGCCCGAAGTGGCGGAAGTCGTGGTGGTGGACGACGGCTCGAACGACGGCACGCTGGCCGCCGCACAGGCGGTCGACGACGGCAGCGGCCGGCTGGAGCTCATCCGCTTCAAGGTCAACCGGGGGCCATCCGCCGCCCGCAACCACGCGATCGCCATTTCCCGCGCGCCGCTGATCAGCATTCTCGATGCGGACGATTTCTTCTTTCCCGGCCGCTTCCGCCAGATGCTCGCCTGCGAGGGCTGGGATTTCATCGCCGACAACATCGCCTTCATGGAGAAGGCCGACCTTTCCCGACAGCCGGCGCAGTTTGCGCCCCGCCCAAAAAAGCTCGATCTGAAAACCTTCGTGCTCGGCAATATTTCGCGCCGCGGCGCGCCGCGCGGCGAACTCGGCTTCCTGAAGCCCGTCATGCGCCGGGCCTTCCTCGATACGCACGGGCTGCGCTACCGCGAGGAGATGCGGCTTGGGGAGGATTACGAGCTTTATGTGCGCGCCCTCGTCGCCGGTGCGCGCTATACGGTGATCGAAAGTTGCGGTTATGGTGCGGTGGTACGCGCCAATTCGCTGAGCGGCCAGCACCGCACGAAGGACCTGGAGGCGCTGCGCGATGCGGAACGTGCCATCCTCGCCACGGGCGACGTGCCCTCCGAGGCTGCCGCCGTCATGCGCCGGCACTGCCGGCAGATCGCCGACCGCCATGCGCTGCGCCACTTCCTCGACAGCAAGCGGGAGGCCGGCGCCGGTGCCGCCCTCGGCTACGCCTTCGCCAACCCCGCCGCCATGCCGGCCATTGCCGGCGGCATCCTGCGCGACAAGCTGGACGCGGCGCGCCGGCGCGTGCGGCCGGACAAGCGCGTGGCGCCGGGCGACGGGCTGCGCTACCTGCTGCCCGCGCCCTCGGCCGACTGACTAGAGGTAGTCGCGCCGCACGTCTTCCAAGACGGCGTAGAGCCGTGCCTTGCGCTCGGCGAGACGCGCATCGCTGCTGAGCTGCGGCGTGGCGCGGCTGGCCTGCCAGAGCGCCAGCGTCGAGGGTGCGGCGAGCACCTGCTTGGCGGCGAGGCGCAGGCCGGATTGTTCCTCCACCTTCACGGCGACATCGCCCTCGTCGGGTCTGCGCGGTGCCGCGGCACTGGACCGGTCATAATCGACGCCCCAGAAGCGGGCGCCCTTGACGATCGCCTCCGCGCGGCTGGAGATCGGGATGCGCCGCGGGCGATGCTCGACGCCGACGGTCGCGGCCCAGTCGCGCCATTTGAAGCTGTTGATACTGTCCGATGTGGCGACGGCGACCCACGGCACGCGAAAGGCATCGGCGAGGATCGCGCCATGCATGGATTCGGCGACGATCAGCTCGGACTGGGCGATCTCGCGGATCACGTCCTTCGCCTCGCCGCGCGGATCGATGTAATGCATGCCGACCGTGGCGCAGGTGACCGGCCAGAGGCCCGCCACCGCGGATTCCCAATGGGGCACGAAGGTGCGCTTGTGGCGCTTCGGCAGGTTTTTGAATTCCGGCATGTCGGGCACCAGCACGGCCGGATCGACGATGCCGAGCGCCTCCGGCACGCCGACCTTTTCGGCCGTCAGCGGCCCGCGCACGCAGCGGATGTCCCACAGGCTGCGGTCGGCCATATCCGGCAGCGCGCCATAGCCGAAGCCGCTGCCGAGCACGAGCTTGCGGCCCTCCTCCGGCAGCAGCGCCTTGTTCAGCACCGTGCCGACGCCGACGAGAAGCACGTCCGGATGCACATCGCGAAAGCCCGGCAGCAGGAAATCCCAGAGCCAGAGATTGAGGTCGTCACCGAAATTGCCGTGCTGCGATTCCCAGTAATAGGGCTTCATGTCCTGCTCCTTCGAAAGGGCCGATGGGGAAAGGGCTGATGGTCAGCGGGAGAATTTGCCGACGGCAAGGCCGACGGCGCTGGTGAGGATGCGCGGATCGCGCATCGCCCAGCGCGCCAGCATGTCGAATTGCGGCAGCTTGCGGCGCTTGAGAAGCCGCGCCTGGCTCCACAGCGCCTGCCGCCGCGCCGTCTGCTTGTAGGCGCGCAGCGACTGCACCTCCGCCGGCCGTTCGGCAAAACGCGATTCGAGCCGGTCGAGCGCCACCCAGGTGTTGAACTGCTGGCGCAGGAATTGCGGCGAATCGTTATCGACACCGTGGAAGATGTTGAGCCCCTCGCCGCGCAGGGCACCCGCCGTGCCGCTCAGCACCGTGCGGCGCGACGCCAGCACGCAATCGCAGAAGAACAGCACGTCTTCCGCCGCAAGCCGCAAGGCCGCATCGAAGCGCACGTTCTCGAACAGCGGCCGGCTGATGACCATGCAGGAGAGGTGCAGGAAACTCCAGTTCTTGAGCATGACCTGGGTGAGATCCGGGATCTCGATGAGCAGCGGATCATCGTTCAGCCGCGTAACCGCCTCGGTCTTTTCGAGGTCGGCCACGCCGAAATGGTAGTAGAAGGCATCGCCCCCGGTGATCGAGGCGAAGTAGCAATCGGCGCCGAAACGCGTCATCGCGTCATGGGCGTTGGCGAGGTGGTCCGGGGTGAACGTATCGTCCGAATCGAGGAAGGCGACGAAGTCGGTTTCGGGCGACACATGGTCGAGCCCGGTGTTGCGCGCGCCGCCCGGCCCGGCATTCTCCTGGCGGATGATTCGCACGCGCGCCTGCTCCTCGTCCGAAAAAGTCACGATGTCGCCATCGGCCGGATAGGGCGATTCGTCATCGACGACGATAACGTCGAAGTCCTTGAATCCCTGGGCAAACACGGAGGCTAGCGCACGCGTGAGGATGCCCGGCTCCTTCTGGTAGAAGGGGATGATAACTGTCAGCTTCGCCATCTTTTCGTCCCTGTGGTTTCTCTAGAAAGAGTTTCGTCTGGTCTCCTCCCACCGGGGCGCGGCCGTTTCCGGCGCAGGCTTTTGGTCTCGTCAAAGCTCCTTTTTGCAGCAGGAATCCGCCATGTCCCAGCACGTCAACGCGAAGTCGGTTACCCGAAACGTCGGCTGGAGCGTCCTATCCAAGACAAGTACATTCGGGCTTAAATTTGTCACGGTGCCCATTCTGGCAAGGCTGTTGACGCCCGAAGAGTTCGGCGCGGTGGCCGTGGCACTCGCTGTCGTGCAGTTCCTGGCGATGATCGGCGGGGCCGGTCTTGCCTCCGCCTTGATCCTCGAACCGAACGAGGACGAGGAGACGATCCACTCGGTTTTCTGGGCGAATCTGGCCTTCGCCTGCCTGATGGCGGCGGGGCTCTACATCTGGGCGGAGCCGCTCGCCGGCTGGTTCGGCGCGGCCGACGCCGCCTATCTTCTGCGCCTCATGTGCCTGCTCATTCCCTTGCAGCTTGCCGGTGACGTCGCCTATGCGCTGGTCGCGCGCCGCATGCAATTCAGCAAGGATGCGCTGTGGAGCATGATCTCCGAATCGATCGCGGCGATTGCCGCCGTCATCCTGGCGCTGGCCGGTTTCGGCGTGTGGGCGCTCGTCGCACAGCTGTTCGTGTCGGGCGTCATCCGCCTTGCCGGCCTGTTCTTCGTGTCGCGCTACCTGCCGCGGTTCCGCTTTCGCCTTGCCGGCGTGGTGCGGCTCGCGCGCTTCAGCCTGGGCCTGATGGGCTCGGAGATTGCCAATTTCGTCACCTTCCAGTCGCCGATGGTGGTCATCTCGCGTTTCCTTGGCCTTGCCGATGCCGGCGCCTATTCCGCCGCCAACCGCTTTTCCAGCATTCCCAACCAGGTCGTGCTGTCGGGCGTCATGGGCGTGCTTTTCCCGGCCTTCAGCGCGATGATGCACGACCGCGAACGCCGCTCGCAGGCGCTGATGCTGAGCACGCAGGTGACGACGCTGCTGCTGGCGCCGATGATGTTCGGCCTCTGGGCGCTGGCGGAACCCTCCATGCTGCTGCTCTTCGGCCCGCAATGGGCGGCCGCCTGGCCGGTGCTTGGCCTGCTGGCGCTCTCCAAGGGGCTCTTGACGCCATGCAGCACCTTCATCCCCTATCTCAAGGGCTCCGGCCATGGCGGCGCGCTGTTCTGGTGGGCGGTCGGGCGCGCGATCGTCACCACCGCCGCCGTCGCCTATGGCGCCTATGACGGCACACTGATCGAGGCGATGGTGGCGCTCTGCCTCGTCAATGCGGCGATCCTCGTCGGTTATTCCTGGGTGGTGTTCCGTGCCGACGGCACGCCGTTCCTCTCCGGCTTCTACCGCTCGATCCGCCCGATGCTGACCGCGGCCCTGATGGCGCTCGCCGTGCGCTACGCGCTCGAACACTACCTCGCGCAGCATTTTCACCCGGTCTTGCAGGTCGGCCTCGGCATGGCGCTCGGCGGCGTGATCTACACCGTGCTCGTGCTCCTGACCGAACGTCCACTCATCAGAAAACTCGTCGATCTCGTGCGCCGTCCCAAGGCGGCGCCCGCTGCCGCATTGCCCTGACCCTGCCCCAATTCGGCATCGCCCGGGCCGAATCGCCGCCGCGACCGCATAAATCGATTAAGCAGATCGAAAAAAGTTTCGGGGTCCTTGCAGCCAGCAATTGCAGATAGATCAGTATATTCGAATGTTATGCAAAGTATTGGTGGACTAGCGCCTGAACTTCCCCGGCGGCGCCGTTCACGACACTTTTCCGGACCATCCGTCCACATCGCCTATGCTGCAATGCAACCAAACCATCACGAAAATTTGCTGCGTTGCCATATTTTCCTCCGTACCGTCACCCACACTCGGTTCCCGTAGGCTCGAGTCTGCTCTTGTTTGAATGGCCGTCCGGGGGGAACGGCCCACTAGAGGGGTGACATACACCGTGGATATCGACGCGACCGTTTCCGCGCGCATCAACATGATGCGCATCGTGCTGATTACCGGGATCATCTTCGTGCATGTTCCCTATGATCCGGCGACCAGTCCCTATCTCGGCCAGTTCGGCGGGCTCGACTGGCTGCGCGTGTTCCTGGCCGACAGCCTGTTTCGCATCGGCGTTCCCTGCCTCAGCGCGATCTCGGGCTTCCTGCTGTTCCACCGCGGCTGGCAGGCCTTCGATTATCGCAAGACGCTGCGCACCAAGGCTTCGACCATCCTCGTGCCGTTCCTGCTGTGGAACACGGCCTTCCTCGTGCTGGTTTATGCCGCGCAGTCGCGGGGCATCGGCTTCGGCTACCTGCCGGATGTCGTCAACGCCACGCCGCGCGACTGGATGAACCTTGCCCTCGCCATCGAGACCTGGCCGATCAACATCCCGCTCTATTTCCTGCGCGACCTGCTGCTCTGCCTGTTGCTGTCACCGCTGATCGCGCTTGCCATCCTGCACTATCCGCGCACCGTGCTGGCGCTGATGCTCGCCTATGCGGTGCTTCCGCTGCCGAACGGCATCTTTCTCAAGAAATCCATCCTGTTCGGCTTCAGCTTCGGCGTGGCGATGGCCCTGCACCGCGTCGATATCAAGCGCCTCGATCGCTTCGCCGCTCCCGTCGTGGCCGCGGTTCTGGCCATAGCGGTGGCCCTGTCGCTGGCGCTCTATGCCTTCGGCCCGGAATTCCCGGCCTGGCTCGACATGCTGCGAAGCCTCGCCGCGATTGCCGGCATCTTTGGTGCCTGGGCGCTTTCGGCACTGCTGATCCGGACGAATGCGGGACAGGCGCTGTCGCGCATGGGCGGCCTCAGCTTCTGGATCTTCTGCGGGCACTATCCGCTGCTCATCCTGTTCTGGATGGTCTGGAACCGGCTCGGCATTGCCGATTACCCGTTGTTCTACGCCGCAAGCCCCATCCTGGCACTCGCCATCCTCGTTGCGACCCATTCCGCGGCGCGGCGCTTCCTGCCGTCGCTGCACGCCATCCTCACCGGCCGCCGCATCGGCGGTCCGAAACGGCTCGCCACAGAGCCCCACCCGCCGATGAAGCCTGCCGGCTCCATCGCGCAACGGAGGTGACCCATGAAAAACACCCTCAGCGCCACCGCGCTTATCGCGGTCCTTGCCGCCGCCGGCCCGCTCGCCGCGCAGGAAGGCGCCAACGGCACGTCCTTCGTGGAAGAGTTCGACACGCTCGACAAGGCGATCTGGTACGTCTCCGACGGCTGGAACAACGGCGCGCACCAGAACTGCACCTGGTCGAAGGACCAGGTCGCCGTCACCGGCGGCAAGCTGGAACTCTCGTTCGACGCGAAGAAACTCGGCGAGCGCGACTATGCCTGCGGCGAGGTGCAGACGAAAAAACGCTTCGGCTACGGCACCTATGAGGTGCGCATGAAAGCCGCCACCGGAACGGGCCTGAACTCCGCCTTCTTCAGCTATATCGGCCCTGCCGACAAGAAGGCGCATGACGAGATCGACTTCGAGGTGCTCGGCAAGAACACAGCACGCGTGCAGCTCAACCAGTATGTCGCCGGCAAGGGCGGCAACGAGAAGCTGGTGGATGTGGCCGGCGGCGCGGACGCCGATTTCAACGACTATGCCTTCGTCTGGCAGAAAGAGCGCCTGCGCTACTACGTCAACGGCGCGCTGGTGCATGAAGTGACCGACCCGAAGGCGCTGCCGGGCAACGCCCAGAAGATTTTTCTCTCGCTCTGGGGCACCGACACGCTTTCCGGCTGGATGGGCAAGTTCGCCTTTGCCGGCCCGACGAAGCTGGAAGTCGAGCGCCTGGCCTTCACCGCGGAAGGGGACGCCTGCCAGTTTTCCGATTCCGTCGCCTGCCTGCTGAACTGATCGGATCGTGCCGATGCTGCGTGTCCTGTATCTCGTCCACGACCTTTCCGACCCGGCGGTACGCCGCCGGGTACTGATGCTGCAGGCCGGCGGCGCCGAGGTGGTGCTCGCCGGTTTCCGCCGTGGCGAAAACCGGCTTGCCGATATCGAGGGCATCGCGCCGGTGGAGCTTGGCGCGACCAAGGACGCGCAATTCGCCCAGCGCCTGCTTGCGGTGGTGGATGCCTCAATGTCGCTCGGCCGGCGGCTCAAGGGCATGGCGCGGCCGGATGTCATTCTCGCGCGTAATCTCGAAATGCTGGCGCTGGCCGGCCGGGCGGCGGCGCAGTTCGGCGGCGCGGTGCCGGTGGCCTATGAATGCCTCGACGTGCACCGCCTGCTGCTGCGCAAGGACGCTGTGGGCCGGGCGCTGCGGGCGGCGGAAAGCCATTTCGGCAAGCGGGCCAAGCTGCTCGTCACCAGTTCGCCGGCCTTTGTCGAACACTATTTCAAGCCGCTCTCCGGCATCCGCGCGCCAACGCATCTGCTGGAAAACCAGGTGCTGGAGCTCGACGGCACCGACGCCGGCCCGCCCGCCCGGCAAAGGTCGGAAGGCCAGCCCTGGCGCATCGGCTGGTTCGGCGCGATCCGCTGCCGCAAGTCGCTTGCTCTGCTCTCCGAATTCACCCGCCGCATGGACGGCCGCTTCGAAGTGGTGCTGCGCGGCCGGCCGGCGCGCTCGGAATTCGAGGATTTCGACGGGCTCGTCGCCCGCGAACCCTTCATCCGCTTCGAAGGCCCCTATCGTAACCCGGAGGACCTCGCGGGCATCTATGCCGAGGTCGATTTCGCCTGGGCGATCGATTTCTTCGAGGAGGGGCAGAATTCGCACTGGCTCTTGCCCAACCGGCTCTACGAAGGCTGCCGCCACGGCGCGCTGCCGATCGTGCTGTCCGGCACCGAGACGGCGCGGTTGGCGGGCGAGCGCGGCGTCGCCGTCACGCTCGACGATGCCCGGCTCGAAACCCTGATGACCCGCTTCTCGGCCTTCGACGACAGCGCCTACCGGGCGCTGCACGCCCATCTCGTGGCCCTCGGCCCCCGGCCCTGGATCGTCGACCGTGCCGATTGCGCCGCCTTCGTCCAGCGCCTCGCCGCCCTCCGCCAGCCGGGCGTGCAGCCGGTGGCGCATCCCATTCCCTCCCACGTCACAAACAAGGTGGATTGCCATGACCGTTGACGCTGTAACGTCCGTGCGTTGCCTGATCGTGATCCCGTGCCTCAACGAGGCCCGCTACCTGGAGCCGCTGGTCCGCCAGCTCGAACCGACGCTGAACGCGCTTTCCGCGACGCTCGTCGTGGTGGACGGCGGCAGCACGGACGGCACGCGCGACATCGCGGCAAGCCTTGCCGCGAGCGTGCCGAACATGCGCGTGATCGACAACCCGAAGCGCATCCAGAGTGCGGCCGTCAATCTCGCCGTCGCGACCTTCGGCATGGATCACGACTATCTCATCCGCATCGACGCGCATGGCACCTATCCGGAGGACTATTGCCGCGTGCTGGTCGAGGAGGCGATGGCGACCGGGGCGGATTCCGTCGTCGTCGCCATGCAGACCGTCGGCTTCGGCCTGTTCCAGAAGGCGACCGCCGTGGCGCAGAATTCCGTGCTCGGCAATGGCGGCGCGAAACACCGCGTCGGTGCCGAAAGCCATTGGGTCGACCACGGGCACCACGCGCTGATGCGCATCTCCGCCTTCCGCACGGTCGGCGGTTACGACGAGACGTTCAACGCCAATGAAGACGCAGAGTGCGACTTTCGCCTGGCCAAGGCCGGCTACCGCATCTGGATGACCGCGCGCACCAGCATGATCTATTACCCGCGCGCCAGCGCCTCGCTGCTCTTCAAGCAATATTTCCGCTACGGCCGCGGCCGGGCGCGCAACTTCCTGAAACACCGCTCGCGTCCGAGCATCCGGCAGATGATCCCGCTGATGGTGGCACCCGTCGCCGTGGGTGCTGCGCTTGCCGCGATTAACTGGCTGGCGGCGGTGCCGGTCGTGCTGTGGGCGGCGGCTTGCCTCGGCTACGGCGCCTGGATGGCGCTCGGCCAGCGCAACCCCTACGGCCCGCTCGCCGCCGTCTCGGCGATGATCATGCATTTCGCCTGGTCGGCCGGTTTCTGGCGCGAGCTCCTGGATATCCGCCAGCGGAGGGTCGCGACATGACGCGTATCGACATCGCCGTCTGCACCTTCCGGCGCGAGGCCGTGAGCGAGACGCTGGCTTCGCTCGCGCGGCTGACCGTGCCGCAAGGCGTGCACCTGCGCGTCATCGTCGCCGACAACGATGTCGAGCCGAGCGCCCGCGAGCGCGTCGCCGCCGTGCGGCTGCCGATGCACATCGCCTATGTGCATTGCCCGGCCGGCAATATTTCCATCGCCCGCAATGCCTGCCTCGACCATGCGGACGCCGATTTCATTGCCTTCGTCGACGACGACGAGACGGTGGAGCCGCAATGGCTCGACCGGCTGCTGCGCGAAGCGGAAAAGAGCGGTGCCGACGTCGTGCTGGGGCCGGTGCGCGCAATCTACGCCGCAGACGCGCCGGTGTGGATGCGGCGCGGCGACTTTCATTCCACCCTCCCCGTCTGGGTCGGTGGCGAGATCCGCACCGGCTATACCTGCAATGTGCTGATGCGCCTCGCCGCGCCGTCGATCGCCGGACGGCGCTTCGATCTGGCGCTGGGGCGCAGCGGCGGGGAAGACACCGCCTTCTTCGACGCGGTGCATGCCGCCGGCGGTCGTATCGCCTTTGCCGAGGAGGCCTGGGTGCAGGAGCCGGTGCCCGCCAACCGCGCCCGCTTCGCCTGGCTCGCCCAGCGCCGGTTGCGCATGGGCCAGACGCATGGCCGGCTTCTCGCCGAGCGGCATGAGGGTTTTGCGCGGCTCACCGCGGCGGCGCTGGCGGCGACGAAATGCGCCACCTGCTTTGCCGGTGCGGCTGCCCTCCTTCTCCTGCCGGTGCGGCGCAATCGTTTTGTCCTGCGCGGCCTGCTGCATGCCGGCGCCGTCGGCGGCCTGTTCGGCGCCCGCGCCATCGAACCCTATGGAACCGTGGAGGCAACCGCCCGATGATGGAAATGCCCGAGGTCAGCGTCGTCATCGCCGCCTATAACGCGGCCGATACGATCGAACGCGCCATCCAGAGCGCGCTCGCGCAGCGCGACGTGGCGGTGGAGATCCTCGTCGTCGACGATTTTTCCACCGACGAGACGCGCGCGGTCGTCGCCTCGCTGGTTGAACCCGCCGTGCAGCTCATCGCGCTCAATCGCAATCTCGGCCCCGGCGGCGCGCGCAATGCGGGTTTTGCCGCGGCGCGGGGAAAATGGATCGCGGTGCTCGATTCCGACGACACGATCCGGCCCGACCGGCTTCGCCGCCTCGTCGACCTCGCCGAGCGCGAGGACGCGGCCGTCGCGGTCGACAATCTCGACGTGCTCACGCTCGATGGCCGCGTGGAGCGGATGTTTGCGGAGGACCTGCTTGCCCGCACGCCCTACCTGACGCTCGCCGACTTCATCGATTCCAACCTGATTTTCCAGAGCACGCACAATTTCGGCTACATGAAGCCGATGTTCCGCCGGGCGTTCCTGGAGGAAAACCAGCTCGCCTTCGATACGGCGCTCAGGATCGGCGAGGACTATCTGCTGCTCGCCTCGACGCTTGCGGCCGGCGGCAAATGTGTGGTCGCGCCGGAAGTGGGCTACACCTATCACATCCGCGAAGGCTCGATTTCGCGCGTGCTGCACCCCCACCATGTCGATGCCATGCTGGCCGGCGACGGGCGGTTTCTCGCGCGCTTTGAACTCGAAGGGGCGGATGCCGCCGCGCAGCGCCGCCGCACGCGCAACCTGGAAGAAACGCGCGCCTTCCTGGCGCTCATCCAGCATCTCAAGAATCGTTCGTTCGGGCCTGCCCTCAAGGTGGCGCTCGGCGATCCCGTCGCGCTTCGGCATCTGAAGATGCCGCTCGCCGCCGGATGGCGCCGTCTCACGGCCCCATCGTCCCATCGCACGATGGCCGCGCCCCGCGCGGCTCCCTCCCCATCGACAGCGCAAGACCTGGCGCTCAAGAACAAAGGATAAAATGCCATGGAGCGAACCAAGACCGTCCGTAAGGCCGTCATCCCCGTTGCCGGCAATGGAACGCGTTTCCTGCCGGCCACCAAGGCCATGCCGAAGGAAATGCTGACCATCGTCGACCGCCCGGTCGTGCAATATGCCCTCGACGAGGCCCGCGAGGCTGGTATCGAACATGTCGTCTTCGTCACGAGCCGCAACAAGCAGGTCATCGAGGACCATTTCGACGACACGCCGGAACTGATCTCGTCGCTGGAAAAATCCGGCAAGGACGACAAGGTGAGCGAACTCGGCCGGCTCTTGCCGGCGGCGGGCTCCGTAAGCTTCACCCGCCAGCAGGCGCCGCTCGGCCTTGGCCATGCGGTGTGGTGCGCGCGGGACGTGATCGGCGACGAGCCCTTCGCGCTGCTGTTGCCCGACATGATCTCCTTCGGCCCGCGCGGCTGCCTGTCCGGCCTGATGGATCTCTATAACGAGGTTGGCGGGAATGTGGTGGGCGTGGAGCAATGCGCGCCGGAAGACACCTCGCAATATGGCATCGTCGGCAAGGGGGAGGCCGTGCGCCATGGTTTTGCCGTGACGCATATGGTGGAGAAGCCGCGGGCGGGAGAGGCGCCGTCGAACTTCTTCCTCAACGGCCGCTACATCCTCCAGCCGCAGGTCTTCGACCATCTTGCCCGCCAGCAGCGCGGCGCGGGCAACGAGATCCAGATCACCGACAGCATGCTGAAGCTCTCGCAGGCCCAGCCCTTCCACGCCCATGTCTATGAGGGGCGGACCTATGACTGCGGCTCGAAGCACGGCTTCATCGAAGCCAATGTCGCCTTCGCGCTGTCGCGGCCGGATATCGGCGCCGCCGTCTACCAGTCGCTGCGCGACCTGGTGATGGCCCATGAGGGCGGCGTTCGCGCCGCCTAAAACCTTGGGGTCCCGGGCCGCTACGGTCCGGCCCGGGACCCTCGCCTGCGGGAGGACGCAAGCACCCACCGAGCCGAAAGGCAGAACGGAGCCCCATGCATCAACGCACCGTGCCGCACAGCAGTGTTTTCCGAAGGGAACCGGACCCGTCCGATTCCTTCATCGACCTCAATCGCCTGCTGGCCATTCTCGCCCGCCATGCCCGGCTGATCGCGCTTTCCGTCGCGCTCGCCGTGGCTTTGGGCGTGACCTATCTCGTCTTCGCGACGCCGATCTATACCTCGCAGACGCAGGTGCTGCTCGACGAGGACCTGTCGCGTTATGCCGAGGACACGGAACCTTCGCCGCAAAGCAGCCAGCAGGCGGACATGCGCATTTCCAGCGCCGTCGAGATCCTGAAATCGGGACGCATGGCGCTGCGCGTGGTCGATGACCTGAACCTTGCCGACAACGAGATCATCCTCAACCCGCCGCAATCGCCCGTGTCGATCGCCAAGGGCTGGGTGAAGTCGCTGACCTCGCTCGTCTCGACCACGCCCGAGCCCTCGGAAGAAGCGCTGCTCAACGGCCGGCGCCAGAAGGCTGCGGCACTCTTGCAGCAGGCGCTGACCGTCGAGCGCGTGGCGCGCTCCTCCGTCGTCGCCGTCTCCTTCCGCTCGTCCGATCCGCAGCTTGCCGCCGGTATCACCAAGAAATATGCCGACGCCTATCTGGAAGACCAGCTTAACGCCAATTTCGACGCGACGGAACAGGCGACGATCTGGCTGCAGGAGCGCCTGACGGACCTGCAGGGCCGCGCCCAGGCGGCCGCCCTTGAGGTGGAGCGCTACAGGAACGAGAACGGGCTGACGTCCGCACGCGGCGAGCTGATGTCGGAACAGCAGCTTTCCGATCTCAACAGCCAACTCATCGTCGCCCAGGCCGATACGGCAAGCGCCTCGGCACGCTACAACCAGTTCAAGGCGATCATCGAGCAGGGCGCCGAAAAGGCCGTCGACAATGCGACGATCCCGACGAAGACCACCGACAATTCGCTGATCCAGGACCTGCGCAGCCGCTACATCTCCGTCGTCAAGCGCGAGCAGGAGATCACCCAGAATTTTGGCGCGGACCATCCGCAGGCAGCCGCCCTTCGCACCGACAAGGCGGATCTCACCCGGCAGATTTTTCAGGAGCTTCAGCAGCTGACCGCCAGCTATCGCAACGAATACGAGGTCGCGCGCTCGCGCGAGGATTCGCTGCGTGAGAGCATCGAGAAGGTCGCGGGCAACAATGCGGTGGCCAACCGCTCGCTGGTGCGGCTGCGTGAGCTGGAGCAGAAGGCGACGGCGCTGAAGGTGCTGTCGGAATCCTATCTCAGCCGCTACGAGCAGGCCTCGCAGCAGCAATCCTTCCCGATCGCCAAGGCGCGTGTCATCTCGGATGCCGGCGTGCCGGTCTCGCCGTCGAGCCCGAGCCGGACGATGGTGATCGGCCTGTCGCTGGTGCTGGGCCTGATGGCGGGCGGCGCGCTGACCTTCGTGCAGGAAATGCGCGAGCGCTACTTCCGCGTCGAGGGCGACATCCGCACCGTGCTCGGGCTGAAGCCGCTCGGCTATCTGCCGCTGGTCGGTGGGCAGAAGAAGCGCAAGCCGGCGATGATTGGCGCCAAGGTGGTCAAGACCGAACACGGGCCGCCGGAGGAAGAGGAGGTCATTCCGTTGGAGCGCATGACGCGCGTCGTGCTGGATGCGCCCCGCTCGGCCTTTGCCGAGACCCTGCGCAATGCCAAGCTCGCCAGCGACGTGATGCTGCAAGGCCTGGAAAGCCGGGTGATCGGTGTCGTCTCGGCGCTGCCGGGCGAGGGCAAATCCACGGTCGCGACCAATTTTGCGGCTCTGCTCGCGGCAAGCGGCAAGCGCACGCTGCTGATCGACGCGGACCTGCGCAAGCCGAGCCTCAGCGCCATGCTGAAGCCCGCCCCGCAGGCCGGCCTCGTCGAGACCATTCTCGGCGAAATCCCCTGGAACCAGGCGATCAAGATCGACCGCCAGACCAAGCTCGCCGTGCTGCCGATCGCGCTGCGCTCCAGCGGCGGCGCGCTGCACCACACCAACGAACTGGTCTCCTCGCCGGGCATGAAGCGGCTGATCGCCGAGGTCCGAAAGGCCTTCGACTATGTCATCGTCGATCTCGCACCGCTCGGCCCCGTCGTCGATGCCAAGGCCTTCGAGCCGCTGGCCGATGGTTTCGTCTTCGTGGTGGAATGGGGCCGGACCCCCTCGGCGCTGGTGCGCGACCTGCTCGCCGCGGAAAACCGCATCGAGGCAAAGGTGCTCGGCGTCGTGCTCAACAAGACCGACATGGCCGTGCTGCCGCGCTACAGCGATTTCGGCGGCGCGGAAAAGTATCGTCAGCTTTATGACGAGTATTATACGGAGTCGGTGAACGGGGCGTCTTGAGCGGGGTGCGCGGGGAACCCCCCTCTGCCCTGCCGGACATCTCCCCCTCAAGGGGGGAGATCGGCAAGCGGCAGAAACCCCACTTAAATTGCACCGTTCGTGATGGGCGAAACGGTGCTCCATCCAATCTCCCCCCTTGAGGGGGAGATGTCCGGCAGGACAGAGGGGGGTAGCCCCACCCGCCACCTACTGCCGAGTACCCTTCACCGCCGCAGCACCCAGCTCCGTTCGCGCCAGCAGCCTTACGAGCCAATCCACGAAGACGCGGACCTTGTTGGAGAGGTGGCGGTTCGGGGGGTAGACGATGTAGAGCGGGATCGGCTCCGAGCGCCAGCCGGGCAGCACTGGCACGAGTTGGCCGCTGGCGAGCGCCTCCGTCGCCATGAAGTGCGGCAGGGGGGCGATGCCGAGGCCGGAGAGCGCGGCGGCGAGGTAGCTGCGCGCGTCGTTGACGGCCAGCAGGTAGCGGCTGTTGACCTCGACCTTCTCGCCGTCCCTTTCGAATTCGAAGGGCATGGTGCGGTTGGTCTGCGCCAGGAAATAGTTCACGCAGTGGTGGGCCGATTCGAGCTCGGACGGATGCTGCGGCATGCCGAAGGTCTCTATATAACTGGGCGCCGCGCAGGTCGTGACGTCGATCTCGGCGATGCGGCGCGCAATCAGCGACTGGTCCCCCGGCGCGCCGCCGCGCAGCGCGCAATCGACGTTTTCCGCGAGATAATCCACCGTGCGGTCACCGACGCCGAGGTCGATATGGATATCCGGATAGCTGTCGTGGAAATCGCCGAGCGCCGGAATGACCAGAAGGTCGGCGAAGGCGCCGGCCATCTCGACGCGTAGCCGGCCGCTCGGATTGGTGCGCGAATGGGAGAGGCTGCCGTCGAGCTCGTCGATCTCGGTGACGATCTGGATCGCCCGCTCATAATAGAGGGCGCCGTCGGTCGTCACCATCACGCGGCGGGTGGTGCGGTTCAGGAGCTTGGTCTGGAGGTGGGTCTCCAGATTCTGGATGAGATTGCTGACGGTCGCCTTGGGCATGCCGAGCGCGGAGGAGGCGCGGGTGAAATTGCCCATCTCCACCACGCGGAGGAAGGCACGCATTGCTGAAAGCTGATCCATGGAACATTCCCACGTTGTAAGGCACTATTGTTCGAAAATTTGGATAGTGAAGTCAGTTTTCCCACACTTATCTGGGCGAAATCAATTACGATATAAATGGTGAGGCCCCATTGTATTTCCAAGCCGGGGCAAGGACGAAAACGATGCCCGTAGAAATCAAGGATATGACGTTCGACAAGGTGGCCAGCGGCCCCGTGTCGGTGCGCGTCTACCAGGGCGCGGACTACACCAAGGGCGCGCCGATCCTGCTCTATTTCCATGGCGGCGCCTTTCTGACGTCCGGCATCGTCCATTGCCCGCTTGCCGAAACCTTGGCCGCGACCGGCGCCATCGTTGCCGTGCCGGATTACAACGCGCCGGGCGGCGGTGTCTTTCCGCAGCCGCTGGAAGTGGGTTTCGAGGTGTTCTCCTATCTCGCCAAGAAGCGCGCCGGCCTCGGCGACCGCAAGTCGGCGCTGCTCATCGGCGGCGAGGAAGCCGGTGGCAATATCGCAGCCGGCGTGGCGCTCAAGGCGCGCGACCACTTTGCCAACGAGCTTGACGGCCAGGTGCTCATCTCGCCGCTGCTCGATCCCTTCATGGGCACCACGTCCTTCCGCAATGCCGACGCAATCGGCATGCGCGAGCGCTGGTCCGATGGCTGGAGCCATTATCTGAGCGGTGGTGTGTGCCACCCCTATGCGGCGCCCAGCCTCTGTTCGCGCCTTTCGGGCCTGGCCCCGGCGCTCGTGCTGTCGGCGGCGGACGATCCGCTGCTCGACGAAGCGCAGGGTTATGCCGACCGCCTGAAGGCATCGGGCGTCAAGGTTCAGCAGCATGTTCTGCCCGCGGGAACAGGCTGGTCTTCGATCTACAGCGGAAAATCCGATGTAACCGGGGAATGGAAGGACTGTCTGGCCGGCCATTTTTCCGATTTCGTTCATAACATAAGCGTTCACTAATTTAAATTGAGAACAAGCCGATAGAGCGTGGCCTGGAAGGCCACAAGGAGAAGAGAACATGATGTCGAAGCGCAAACGCTGGGCCCTGACGGGCGCCGGCCTGGGACTGGCTGTGTCCGTTTCCGCCGCAGCCCTGATCTTCCAACTGCCGGGCAACGTCGCCCAGGCCGAAGCAACCGTGACCGCGGAAGTGCCGGCCGTGCCGGTCACCGTCACCGTCGTCGAGAACCGCGACGTGGTGACCTGGCAGGAATTTTCCGGCCGCCTGGAGGCAATCGACCGGGTGCAGATCCGCTCGCGCGTCGCCGGTGCCATCCAGTCGGTGAATTTCCGCGAGGGCGCGCTGGTGAAGGCCGGCGACCTGCTGTTCACCATCGACCAGGAGCCCTTCAAGACCGCGGTGACCCAGGCCGAAGGCCAGTACGCCTCGGCTGAAGCCCGGGTGAAGCTTGCCACCACCGAGCTTGAGCGCGGGGAACGCCTCGCCAAGAGCAACAGCATCTCGCAGAGCGACGTCGACACGCGCCAGAACGCGCTTGCCGAAGCCCGCGCTGCGCTGAAGACGGCGGAAGCCACGCTGCACGCCGCCAAGCTGGAACTCGGCTATACCGAAGTGCGCGCCCCGGTTTCCGGCCGCGCCGGCCGTGTCGAGATCACAACGGGCAACCTCGTCGCCGGTGGCTCGACCTCGCCTGCCCTGACGACGCTGGTCTCGGTCGATCCGATCTATGCCGGCTTCAATGTCAGCGAGGAGATCGTCGCCAAGGCGCTCGCCACCCTGCCGGTCTCCGACGGCGCCCTGCCGCCGATCGAGCAGATCCCGGTCGAAGTCGGCACGCTGGCCGACGAGGGCACGCCGATCCGCGGCAAGCTCCAGCTCATCGGCAACGAGGTCGATGCGGCGAGCGGCACGATCACCGTGCGCGCCGTCTTCGACAATCCGGGCGGCAGGCTGATCCCCGGCCAGTTCGTGCGCATCCGCATGGGCGAGCCGAAGGCCGAAAGCAAGATCCTCGTCAGCGAGAAGGCGATCGGCACCGACCAGGACAAGAAGTTCGTCTTCGTCGTCGACAAGGACAACAAGGTCACCTACCGCCCGATCGTTCTGGGCAGCCTTGCCGGCAGCGACCGCGTCGTCGAAAGCGGCCTGGCCGGCGGTGACCGCATCGTCGTCAACGGCCTGCAGCGCGTGCGCCCGGGCGTCGTCGTCGACCCGCAGATCCAGGAAAACGTCGCCTCCGCGAAGTAAGCGGAAGCAGGCGGGGCGCTGAAGGCGCCCTGCCACCCAGAAACAATCAACACTTCAATGCCTGCCGGCGGCGCGTTCGCCGCCGGATAGGCCCGTTCATCCCTGGAGAGGGGTATAGTCATGAACATCTCCCGTTTCTTCATCGATCGCCCGGTCTTTGCCGGGGTGCTGTCGATCCTCATCGTGGTCGCAGGCCTGATCGGCATGCGGGCGCTCCCGATTTCCGAGTATCCCGAGGTGGTGCCGCCGTCGATCGTCGTGCGCGCCACCTATCCGGGTGCCAACCCCGTCGTCATTTCCGAGACCGTCGCGACGCCCCTTGAAGAGCAGATCAACGGCGTCGAGGACATGCTCTACATGAACAGCCAGGCGACCTCCGACGGCGTGCTGACGCTGACGGTGACCTTCAAGCTCGGCACCGACCCGGACAAGGCCCAGCAGCTCGTGCAGAACCGCGTGTCGCAGGCCGAACCCCGCCTGCCGGCGGAAGTGCGTGCGCTCGGCGTCACCACGGTCAAGAGCTCGCCGGACTTCATCATGGTGGTCAACCTCGTCTCGACGACGGACCGCTATGACATCACCTATCTGCGCAACTACGCCACGCTGAACATCAAGGACCGCCTCGCTCGCATCGAGGGCGTCGGCCAGGTCCAGGTCTTCGGCGCCGGTGACTATGCGATGCGCGTGTGGATCGACCCGCAGAAGGCGGCCGAACATGCGCTGGCCGCCAGCGACATTTCCAACGCCATCCGCGAGCAGAACGTGCAGGCCGCCGCCGGCATCATCGGCGCCTCGCCGACGCCGACCGGCGTCGACCTCCAGCTCAACGTGAACGCCCAGGGGCGTCTGCGCACGGCGGAGGAATTCGGCAACATCATCGTCAAGACCGGTGCGGAAGGCCAGATCACCCGCCTTCGCGACGTCGCGCGCATCGAACTGGGCGCTGCCGACTACACGCTGCGCTCGCTCCTCGACGGCGAGCCGGCCGTGGCCATCGCCGTGCTCCAGGCGCCGGGCTCCAACGCCATCGAGATCGCCGACAATGTCCGCGCCACGATGGACCAGCTCCAGATCGCCATGCCGGAAGGCGTGAAATACGAGATCGTCTACGACACGACGGAATTCGTGCGCGCCTCGATCGAAAAGGTCGTCGATACGCTGCTCGAAGCCATCGCGCTGGTGGTCCTCGTCGTCATCGTCTTCCTCCAGACCTGGCGCGCCTCGATCATCCCGCTGCTCGCCGTCCCGGTCTCCATCATCGGCACGTTCGCCGTGATGTATGCCTTCGGCTTCTCGGTGAACGCCTTGACCCTCTTCGGCCTCGTGCTGGCGATCGGCATCGTGGTGGACGACGCGATCGTCGTCGTCGAAAACGTCGAGCGTAACATCGAGAACGGGCTCACCCCGCGCGAAGCCACCTATCGGGCGATGCGTGAAGTGTCCGGCCCGATCATCGCGATCGCGCTGGTGCTCGTCGCGGTCTTCGTGCCGCTCGCCTTCATCAGCGGCCTGTCCGGCCAGTTCTACCGGCAGTTCGCGCTGACCATCGCGATTTCGACCGTCATCTCGGCCATCAACTCGCTGACGCTCTCGCCGGCGCTGGCTGCCCTTCTGCTGAAGGAGCACAATGCGCCGAAGGATTGGCTGACGCGCTTCATGGACGGCCTGTTCGGCTGGTTCTTCCGCGGCTTCAACCGGTTCTTCGGGGCTGCCTCCAACGGTTACGGCCGCAGCGTCGGCGGGCTCGTCTCGCGCAAGTCGCTGGTCATGATCGTCTATCTTGCCCTCGTCGGCGCCACCTACACGGTGTTCAACGCCGTGCCGGGCGGCTTCGTGCCGGCGCAGGACAAGCAGTATCTCATCGGCTTTGCCCAGCTTCCGGACGGCGCGACCCTCGACCGCACGGAAGAGGTGATCAAGAAGATGAGCGAAATCGCGCTGGAACAGCCGGGCGTCGAGCACGCCATCGCCTTCCCGGGCCTGTCGATCAACGGCTTCACCATCGGCTCCAACTCGGGCATCGTCTTCGCAGCGCTCGCCCCCTTCGAGGAGCGCACGACGCCGGAACTCTCCGGCGGCGCGATCGCCATGCAGCTGAACCAGAAGTTCGCCGGCATCCAGGACGCCTTCATCGCCATGTTCCCGCCGCCGCCGGTCAACGGCCTCGGCACGACGGGCGGCTTCAAGCTCCAGATCGAAGACCGCGCCGGTCTTGGTTATGGCGCGCTCAATGAAGCAACGCAGGCGTTCCTGGCGAAAGCCTACCAGACGCCGGAGCTGGCGGGCCTGTTCTCCAGCTTCCAGATCAACGTGCCGCAGCTCTATGCCGACCTCGACCGTTCCAAGGCGCAGCAGCTCGGCGTGCGGGTGACGGATGTCTTCGAGACCCTGCAGATCTATCTGGGCTCGCTCTACGTCAACGACTTCAATGCGTTTGGTCGTACCTACTCCGTGCGCGTCCAGGCCGACTCCGCCTTCCGTGCCAAGCCAGAAGACATCGGCCAGCTGAAGGTGCGGTCGCAATCGGGCGAGATGATCCCGCTTGCGGCCCTCCTCAAGGTGGACGCCACGACGGGGCCGGAGCGCACCACGCGCTATAACGGCTTCCTCGCCGCTGACATCAATGGCGGGCCGGCGCCGGGCTTCTCCTCCGGCCAGGCGCAGGCCGCGGTGGAAAAGATCGCCGCCGAAACGCTGCCCGCGGGCATCGACTTCGAGTGGACGGACCTGACCTACCAGCAGATCCTTGCCGGCAATTCGAGCATCTTCGTCTTCCCGCTCGCGCTGCTGCTGGTCTATCTCGTGCTCGCCGCGCAATATGAAAGCCTGACGCTGCCGATCGCCATCATCATGATCGTGCCGATGGGCGTGCTCGCGGCGCTTGCCGGGGTCTGGTACACGGGCGGGGACAACAACGTCTTCACCCAGATTGGCCTCGTGGTGCTGGTGGGACTGTCGGCGAAGAACGCCATCCTCATCGTCGAATTCGCGCGCGAGCTGGAATTCGAGGGGAGGACGCCGGTCCAGGCCGCAATCGAGGCCAGCCGCCTGCGTCTGCGCCCGATCCTCATGACCTCCATGGCCTTCATCATGGGCGTCGTGCCGCTGGTCCTGTCGACGGGTGCCGGTGCCGAAATGCGCGCCGCCATGGGTCTTGCCGTGTTCTCCGGCATGATCGGCGTCACCTTCTTCGGCATCTTCATGACGCCGGTCTTCTACGTCCTGATGCGGCGCCTGACGGGCAACCGCCCGCTGGTGCAGCACGGCAAGTCGACGATGGAAGGCGATGAGCCCAAGGTCGCCGCGGTCGCCCATCACTGATGGGCGGCAGGCAGGAACGAACAAAGAAGGGCGGCCAATCGGCCGCCCTTTTTCGTGTTCAGTGTTTGGCGTTTTACGGACGGCAGGCGCCGTCATAGACGGCGAGCACCCGGTCCACGGCGTCGACGAGGATGTCCCCGGCATTGTCGCCCTCGATCTGCGGCACGTACTGGTGCAGCACCGTTTCGGGGATGCGCACGCCCGCAAGCGCCGTCATCAGCGCCGCGACCGCGGCCTCCGCCTCGGGACGCGTCCAGTAATAGCGGATGCGGTCGCTGTAGCTGAAATGGCGCTGGATGCGCAGCGCCGTCTCGTCGCCGTGATAGTAGCCGCTCCAGTATCCGGGTGCCGCCGTCATCAGGGCTTCCATGGCCTTGGCGAGCGGGCGGTCGCCGTAGCCGGGCACGATGTCCGAGGCGACGAGGTCGAGGGCGTAGAGTGCTTCCCGGTAGGCGAAGGTGAGGCCGGGGCCGACCTTCAGGATGGGATAGCCGTCGCGCACGAGCGCGGCGAGTGCGGCCTCCGTCTGGTAATCAGTGGAATGGGCCTCGAAGACCAGCGCCGGCTCCTCGTCAAGCAGGGCGCTCAAGGCGGCGGCGCGCGGCGGATCGTAGGCGATGACGTTGTCGCTGCCGAATTCGACTCCGGGCTGTACGACGAAGGCGATGACCCGGGCGAAGGCCGCGTCGAGCCCCGCCTTGGTGAAAGCCGTGCGGTGCACGGCGATGGTTTCGCGGGCCGCGGCGGGCGATGTCGGTTCGACGGTCGAAAGCGCGTGATCGGCGCCGCCCGGCACGGGCACTTCCGTGCCGAGGATATAGACGGGCGGGGCGAGGCCGGCGCGCGCGGCCGCTTTTTCGGCGACGGCGCAGAGGGCCGCGGCGCGCTCGGCCACGGTGGCGTCGTCGAGGGCTACGGGTTCACCTGCGCAGCCCATCGAAGCGTCGAGATGGATTTTGGTAAACCCGGCCGTGACATAGGCATCCACCATGTCGGCTGCCTTTTTCAGCGCGATCTCCGCTGGCTCCTTGCGCCACGGATTGGGGCCGAGATGATCGCCTCCGAACAGGATCTGCTCGCGTGCGACGCCCTCCTCGCGGGCGATGCCCTCGACGAAACCGATGAAATCGGCGGGCGTCGTGCCGGTATAGCCGCCGAACTGGTTGACCTGGTTGCAGGTCGCCTCGATCAGCACCGGCCCCCCACTTTTCGCGGCACGGCGCAGCGCGGCGCGCAGCACGGTCGGATGGGCGGAGCAGACGGAGGCGATGCCGTAGGGACGGCTGGAGCGGCGGGCGCCGGCAAGGCCGGTGAGGATAGTGCTCATGCGTCGATCTCCCGGCCGGCGGCGGCTATGAACCGGTCGAGTTCGGCTTTGCCGGAAACACCCTCCATCGGCCCCTGTCTGGTGACCGTGCGAGCCCCCGCGGCATTGGCGTAAAGCAGTGCTGCGGCCGGCGGCAGCCCGGCGCGGCGGCAGGTGAGATAGGCGGCGCCGAAACAGTCGCCCGCCCCGGTCGGATCGATCTCTTCCACGCTGAAGGCGGCGCAATCGACGCGGCCGAACACCTTGCTGAAATGGCTGGAGCCGTCGCTGCCGCGCTTCAGCACGATCTCGCCGATGCCGAGCGCCAGCAGGCGTTCGACGGCTGCTGCTTCGGTCACCTCACCGGCCGCGACCAGCAATTCATCGCCCGACGGCAGCAGCAGGTCGGTGGCGGCGAGCACGTCGTCGATCAGCCTGCGCCCCGCCTCGCCCTGCACCAGCTCCTTGCGGATGTTCGGATCGAAGGAGACCGAGCCGCCGCGCGCCTTCACCACGGCGATCGCTTCGAGGAGGATTTCGGCAATGCCCGGAATGGCGAAGGCCGAGCCCATGACATGCACATGGCCGGCGCGGGCGATGAGGGCGCGCGCTGCCTCGGTCATGAGCGTGTCGCCGGCGGCGGAATGGGTGATGTTGAAGACGAAGTCGCGCGCGCCATCCGGCCGATAGCGCACGAAGGCGCTGCCCGTGGGCTTGCCCGCGATGGTGGCGATGGCGGAGACGTCCACGCCGTCCGCCCGCAGGCGCGCGACATTGAGCGTGCCGAAATCGTCGTCGCCGACGGCCGAGACGATGCCGGCCGCCCCGCCGATCTTCGCCACCTGGTCTATGAAGATGGCCGGCGCGCCACTCGGGAACGGCCCGATGAGGGATTGCGGCGCCAGGAACCCCGCGCCGATGGTGGTGGCCATGATTTCGACGAGGATTTCGCCGACCGTGACCGTCGGCCCCAGGGCCTCCGGCGCCAAAACGCTTTTTCCTGCCAATGCTCTCTCCCTGCGGGCGCATCCATTCTGTCCCGGAGAGTGCGGATTGGTGACGGAAAAGTCAAGGTAATTTGACGCGCGTAAACAATTCTTCAGGATCATATTATGCGGCAACGCAGCAAATCAGATTCCGCGCTGCAAAATGGAACGGAAATTACCGCTTTATTATCAGATATTTAGAAAATCGCCGCGACAAACGATGAAAAACCGGCCGATTTTGTCGCTTGACAACTTACCCCGTCTTGCCTGATAAAAATTTACGCATGTAGCTTTATGCGTGTGCATCCGTAAAGGAGGAACGGACTCATGAGGACCCTTACCCGCATTCTCTCGTCGACTGCCATGTTTGCCCTTGCAGCCGGGCTGGCGCAGGCCGAGGAGATCAGCATCGCCACCGTCAACAATGGCGACATGATCATCATGCAGAAGCTGTCGGCCGCCTGGGAGAAGGAAACCGGCAACAAGATCAACTGGATCGTTCTGGAAGAAAACGTGCTGCGCGAGCGCGTGACGACCGACATCGCCACCAAGGGCGGCCAGTTCGACATCATGACCATCGGCGGCTACGAAGCGCCGATCTGGGGCAAGCAGGGCTGGCTGACGCCGGTCGACGATCTCGGCGACGACTACGACTACGCCGACCTTCTGGAGCCGATCAAGGCGGGCCTGACCGTCGACGGCAAGCTCTATGCCGTGCCGTTCTACACGGAAAGCTCGTTCACGCTCTACCGCAAGGACCTGTTCGATGCCGCCGGCCTGACCATGCCGGAACAGCCGACCTACGAGCAAATCAAGGAATTCGCCGCAAAGCTCACCGACAAGGACAAGCAGCAATATGGCATCTGCCTGCGCGGCAAGCCGGGCTGGGGCGAGAACATGGCCTTCGTCGGCACCATGGTGAACGCCTATGGCGGCCGCTGGTTCGACATGGACTGGAAGCCGCAGCTCAACTCCGAGCCGTGGAAGAAGGCGATCACCGACTATGTTGCGCTGCTCGGCGGATACGGCCCGGCGGGCGCCACCGCCAACGGCTTCAACGAGAACCAGACGCTGTTTGCCACCGGCCATTGCGCCATGTGGATCGACGCCACCTCGGCGGCGGGCCGCGTCTATGATCCGAAGCAAAGCCAGGTCGCCGACAAGATCGCCTTCACCCGCTCGCCGACGGCCGAGACGGCCAACGGATCAAGCTGGTCCTGGTCGTGGAACCTCGCCATTCCGGCAACCTCGCAGAAGGCCGAAGTCGCGAAATCCTTCCTGAAATGGGCGACGTCGAAGGACTATGTGAAGCTGGTCGGCGAAAGCGAAGGCTGGGTCGCCGTGCCGCCGGGCACGCGCAAATCCACCTACGCGCTTGCCGAATACCAGAAGGCCGCGCCCTTCGCCGAAACCGTGCTGCAGGCGATCCTGTCGGCCGATCCGTCGAAGCCCACCAAGGATCCGGTGCCCTATACCGGCGTGCAGTTCGTCGCCATTCCGGAATTCCAGGCGATCGGCACCTTCGTCGGCCAGCAGATCAGCGCGGCGCTCGCCGGGCAGCAGACGGTGGATGCGGCGCTGGACGCCTCGCAGACCCAGGTCGAGCGCGATATGACGCGCGCCGGCTACATCAAGTAGGGTTCCAGCCTGCGGCGTCGCCGCAGGTCCTCCCGGAAGCCCGGCGCCTTGGCGCCGGGTTTCTCGAATGCCAGACTATGCTTGTGAACCGGCCTCGCCAGGCGACCGGATGGAGAGACACATGAGATTGCAGGACAAGATAGCCCTCATCACCGGCGGCGCACGCGGCATCGGCCTCGGCTTTGCGGAAGCCTTCGTGGCCGAGGGCGCGCGCGTGATCATCGCCGATATCAACCTGGAACGCGCCAGCGAAGCGGCCGCCTCGATTGGTCCTGCGGCCAGCGCCATCAAGCTCGACGTCACCAACCTCGCCGACATCGACGCCGTCGTCAAAAAGATCGACGCGGATTTCGGCGGCATCGACATCCTCGTCAACAATGCCGCGATCTTCGACATGGCGCCGATCCAGGCGATCACCGAGGAGAGTTACGATCGCGTCTTCGACGTCAATCTCAAGGGGCCGCTGTTCACCATGAAGGCGGTCGCCAACGTCATGATCGCGCGCGGGCGCGGCGGCAAGATCATCAACATGGCAAGCCAGGCCGGCCGGCGCGGCGAAGCGCTGGTGACGCTTTACTGCGCTTCCAAGGCCGCGATCATTTCCGCGACGCAATCGGCGGCGCTCGCGCTCGTCAAACACGGCATCAACGTCAACGCGATTGCACCGGGCGTCGTCGATGGCGAGCACTGGGATGTGGTGGATGCGAAATTTGCCGAATGGGAAGGCTTGAAGCCGGGCGAGAAGAAGGCTTCGGTCGCGAAATCCGTGCCGATCGGCCGCTTCGCCACGCCGGATGACATCAAGGGCCTCGCCGTCTTCCTCGCCTCCAAGGACAGCGACTATATCCTCGCCCAGACATACAATGTCGACGGCGGGAACTGGATGAGCTGATGCAGGCGATCCGCTTCACCGGCAAGGGCGAGGCGTCGCTTGCCGAGCTCGACCTCGGCGACCTGCCCGCCGGCCATGCGCTCATCCGCGTCAAGGCCTCCGGCCTTTGCCACACCGATATTGACGTGCTGCACGCGCGCTATGGCGACGGCGCCTTTCCGGTGGTGCCGGGCCATGAATATGCCGGCGAGATCGCGGCCCTTGCCGCCGACGTCACCGGCTTTCGCACCGGCGACCGCGTCGCCGTCGATCCCAACCTGCCCTGCGGCAACTGCCCGTCCTGCCGCAAGGGGCTGACCAATCTCTGCCGCGACCTCAAGGCCTATGGCGTCTCGCACGATGGCGGCTTTGCCGAATACAGCGTGGTGCGCGCCGAACACCTGCACGGCATCGGCGACATGCCCTATTCCGTCGCAGCACTTGCCGAGCCGCTCGCCTGCGTGCTGAACGGGCTGGGTGCCGCGGGCCTGCGCCACGGCGCGCCGATGCCCAAGGACGCGCTGGTCATCGGCGCCGGGCCGATCGGCCTGTTTCTGGCGCTGTCGCTGAAGGCGGAGGGGGCTGAGAACGTCACGGTCGCCGACATCAACGAAAGCCGCCTTGCCTTCGCCGCCGAACTCGGCCTTGGCGGCATCGTCTCTGGCTCCAAGGAACTGGCGGCCAAGCGGCGCTCCTATGATTTCGTGGCCGATGCCACTGGCATTGCCAGCGTCGTGGAAGGCATGATCGATCTTCTCGCCGATGGCGGCACGGCGCTCATCTTCGGCGTCTGCGCGCCGGATGCCCGCATCTCCGTGGCGCCCTTCGAGATCTTCCGCCGGCAATTGAAGCTCGTCGGCTCCCATTCGCTGAACCGCAACATCCCCGATGCGCTGGACATCCTCAAACGGGACGACGGCCGCATGGCGAAACTCGTCTCGCACCGGCTGCCGCTCGCCGACATTCTCCCCTTCTTCACGAAGAAGCCGACGGACCCCGCCACGATGAAGGTGCAATTCGTCGCCGACTGATCGCCAACCTCCTGTGGCCGGCTAGGATTTCGGCTTTGCGCGCGAAATCAGGCCGGTTAAGAAGGCGAGAGCAGAACCCGCAAGGAGCGCCAGGCTTGGCCAAGTCGATCAGGACAATGGAGGATTTTTCCGAGTTCGTCGGCCTGTCCCGGCCCACGGTGTCGAAATACTTCAACGACCCCTCCTCGGTGCGCAAGCGCACGCGCGACGCCATCGAGGAGGCGCTGAAGAAATCCGGCTTCCGGCCGAACATTTTTGCCGTCAACCTCAACCGCCGTCGCTCCAACATCCTCGGCGTGGTCATCCCGAACTCCACCGATCCTTTCTACATGGCGCTGACGCGGCGCATCGAGCTTATCGCCAACGAGGCCGGCTTCCTCGCCTTCGTTCTCTCCTCGGATGGGCGCAAGGAGATGGAGGACAATGCGATCAAGACCTTCAAGTCGATGAACGTGGCGGGCGCCATCATCGCTCCGCTCGGTGTGGGCGCGCGCCAGACGACGCTGGAGCAGCTCGGCCAGTCCATCCCGCTGGTCTATGTCGATTCGCCGATCGACGAGACCTCCGCCTTCGTCGGCACGGACAATCGCCAGAGCTTCGGGTTGATCGTCGACTATCTCTGCCGCTCCGGCGAGCCGCCCTGCTATTTCGGCATGCCCAACGTCAACACCAATGCCGCCACCCGCCTCAGCGCCTATCGCGAGGCGATGGCGCGGCTGAATGTCGAGCCGCACATCCTGCCCGTCGCAAACGCCACGACCTGGGATTTCGAGCGCTTCGCCTTCGAAGAGGCAAGCCGTCTTTTCGAGAAGCCGGACGCGCTCGCCTCGCGCACCATCCTCTGCGCCAACGATCGCCTGGCCTTCGGCGTCATTGCGGCCGCCTGGCAGAAGGGGCTGAAGGTTGGCCACGGCGCGGATTACGACCTGCGCGTCGCCGGCCATGACGACCATCCCCTGTCACAATATGCCTGCCCGCCCATCACAACGGTGGCGCAGAACTACAACGAGATCGGCCGGCTGGCGATCGAGCTCCTGCTGCGCAAGCTCAGCGACACGGAGGACCCCACCTCCAGCAAGGACCAGATTCTCCTGAAATCGGACCTGATGCTGCGCCGCTCGGCGTGACAGCCGCGGGTTGCATTGCCTCAAATTGAACGAAGCACGACGAAACTCTTTTAAGGCCCGGATGCTACAACGGGCCAAAACGGGGGCCTTCGTCCATGACTGTCGATCCTGAACGTGTCCGGCTGATCGAGGAATTCCGCGATTGGAAGAAGACGATTTTCGCCATTACCAGGGAGATTATCGAACGGCGCGCCTTCGCGGATGGAAAGGACCATCTCGCCGGCGTGCTGAAGGACCTTCCGGTGCGCGCCTTCGATGCCGTTCTCGGGCTGCGGATCAGCGACGCGAGCGGAGACATCCAGCGCGCGACGGAGCTGATGTTCAACATCGCGCACCATCGCCATGGCGCGATCGAGACTTTCACCGGCCTGGAGATCGACCTGTCGGTGCATGAGCGGGCGCGTGCTGCGGACGGTCGCTTCGTCCAGGGCGTCGAGCTCAGCCTCTACCAGCGCAGCACCTACGACTTCCTCGCAAGATCCGATGCCGAGATTGCCGGCGAATACAATGCGACCGCAAGCGCCTGGCAGGGCGGCTTCGATGCGCTCGAATCCACAGGTCTCGATGGCATGCAGGAGGTGCTGGCCGTGGCGCATGTCATCCCGCGCGGCGACGACTATTATTACGGCATCGTGCGGGAGCCGCTGGACCGCGATCTCGTCGCCTATGCGGAGGTGGTCTTCGACGCCCTGATCGCCGTCGAGTTCCATCGCTGCATGCACGATATCGTCGCGGCGCTCGTGTTGCCGCAGGAGATGGTCGTCATCGTCGGCGAGCACGACATTCTCTCCGTGCCGCACACGCATTATCGCCGGCCGGGAAGCCCGGCGTGGCGCTCTGCACCGATGCGCGACCCGCGAATGGAGCAGATCCGCCAGCAGGCGCTCGCCAGCCTTGCCGGCATCGCCGAGACGGCGCGAAACCTGCGCCCGGCCGGGCAAAAACCCTTCGGGCGCCGGACGTCCTGATGGTCCCCCAAAAAAAGACAACCCCGCTTTCGCAGGGTTGTAAATTTGTTCAAAGGCTGAGGATCACTCGGCCGGCTGGAGCGCCGGCGTGTCGGCGATGGGCTCGCGGCCGCCGCTGAGTGCGGCGTTGAGCTTCTCGACGTCGAGTTCGTTTTCCCAGCGGGCGACGACGATGGTGGCGACCGCATTGCCGATGAAGTTGGTGAGCGCGCGGCATTCCGACATGAAGCGGTCGATGCCGAGGATCAGCGCCATGCCGGCGACCGGCACGGAGGGCACGACCGAGAGCGTGGCGGCCAGCGTGATGAAGCCGGCACCCGTGATGCCCGCGGCACCCTTGGAGCTCAGCATGGCGACGAGCAGCAGCAGCACCTGGTCGCCGAACGACAGGTTGATATCGACCGCCTGGGCGATGAAGAGGGCTGCGAGCGTCATGTAGATGTTGGTGCCGTCGAGGTTGAACGAATAGCCCGTCGGGATGACGAGGCCGACGACCGAGCGCTTGCAGCCGGCGCGTTCCATCTTCTGCATCAGGCCCGGAAGGGCGGCCTCGGACGACGAAGTGCCGAGCACCAGCAGCAGCTCTTCCTTGATGTAGCGGATGAGCGCCAGGATGGAGAACCCGTTGTACTTGGCGACGGCACCCAGCACGACGAAGACGAAGACGAAGGCGGTGAGGTAGAAGGTGGCGATCAGGAAGGCGAGGTTGGCGACCGAGCCGATGCCGTATTTGCCGATGGTAAAGGCCATGGCGCCGAAGGCGCCGATGGGGGCGGCCTTCATGAGGATGGCCACCAGCCGGAAGATCGGGTTCGTCAGCGCCTGGAGAAAATCGACGACCGGCTTGCCCTGTTCGCCGACCATGCCGAGCGCGATGCCGAACAGCACGGAGAAGAACAGCACCTGCAGGATATCGCCCTCGGCGAAGGCGCCGACGATGGTCTGCGGGATGATGTTCATCAGGAAACCGGTGATGGTCGATTCATGCGCCTTGGAGGCATAGGTCGCCACCGCATTGGCATCGAGCGAGGCGGGGTCGATATGCATGCCCGCACCCGGCTGGATGACATTGGCGACGATCATGCCGACGACCAGGGCCAGCGTCGAGAAGGTGAGGAAGTAGAGCATCGCCTTGCCGGCGACGCGGCCCACCTTCTTCAGGTCCGACATGCCGGCAATGCCGGTCGCGACGGTCAGGAAGATCACCGGGGCGATGATCATCTTGACGAGCTTGATGAAGGCATCGCCGAGCGGCTTCAGGCTGGCGCCGAAATCGGGATAGTAGTGGCCGACCAGCATGCCGGCGACGATGGCGACGATGACCTGGACATAGAGGTGGCGGTAGAACGGGATTTTGGCACGCGGTTGCGCGTCTGCAGACGGGATATGCATGACTTCCTCCTTTTACACCCCAACCGGAAAACCGGCTCTTCCCAGGGTGACTTGCTGAAACTGGCACAAGCTCAGCAAGGGGCGTGCCAGTTCGCATTGGTGAGGTTAAGTGCATGTAATAGCTTTATTTTATTTTCGACTGCACGAACTGTGATCCGCGTCTGTGCGGATATCCGCACGAAAATCCTTGAGTGTCGTGCGGTTTCATGCTCAAAATCCGCGATGGACGCGCTAGCGCAAACCAGCACGCAAAAGACCCTCTCCCGCGCAACGCGGCGGCAGTGGGTGGCGTTTGCCCTCGTGCTGCTGCTGGTGTCGATCGCGGCGCTTTATGCCGCCGGGGTCTATGGCCGCTCTGCTGCCCTTTCAACGCTGGAGGCGCAGGGTCGCACGGATGCGAACCTCAAGGTGGCGCTGCTGCGCGCGGTGCTGGAGCGCCCGCGGGCGCTGCCCTTCCTGCTGTCGCGCGACCGGGATGTCACGGAGGCGCTGGCGGGCGCCGACCCAGCCAAACGCAGCTTCCTCGACCGCAAGCTGGAAGACCTCGTCGCCGGCACCAGCGCCGCGGTGATCTATGTGATCGACCCCAAGGGCGTGGCGATTTCCGCGAGCAACTGGCGCGAGCCGACCAGCTTCGTCGGCAACGACTATTCCTTCCGCGCCTATTTTTCCCGCGCGATGGCGGAGGGCACGGCCGAGCATTTTGCGCTGGGTTCGGTTAGCAAGCGGCCCGGGCTCTATATCTCGCACCGCATCGGCCCGGCGCAAACGCCGCTCGGTGTCGTCGTGGTCAAGATGGAGTTCGACCAGCTCGAACGGGACTGGCACGAGACGCAGCGCCCCTCCTATGTCGTCGATGCCGACCATGTGGTGCTGATCACCAGCATCCCCTCCTGGCGTTTCATGACCACCGAGCGGCTGCCGGCCGAAAGCCTTGCGGCCATTCGCGAAAGCCTGCAATTCGGCGAGGCGCCGCTGGCGCCGCTGCCCTTCGAGGAGACGGCGGACAGCCGCGTCATCCGCGCCGTGCAGCCGGGCGGCGGTGCGGAGGCCTATCTGCGCATCACCACGCCGGTCGCCACCACGCCCTGGCAGTTCGAATATCTGGTGCCTGTCGCCGATGCCGTCGCGACCAGCATGCGCGAGGCGCGCCTTCTGGCCGTGTTGGCGCTTGGCGCAATCACGCTTGCCGCCGCAATCTGGCTGCGCCGCCGCCAGATGGCGCTCGCCACCATCGCCCGCGACCAGGCGGCGCGCGAGGAGCTGGAACGCCGCGTGATCGAGCGCACCCGCGACTTGAGCCTCGCCCGCGACCACCTGCAAGCCGAAATCGCCGACCACCGCGAGACCGAGACGAAGCTGCAGGCCGTGCAGCAGGATCTGGTGCAGGCGAACCGTCTCGCCATTCTCGGCCAGGTGGCGGCGGGCGTGGCGCATGAAATCAACCAGCCGCTCGCCACCATCCGCGCCTATGCCGACAATTCCAAGGTTTTTTTGGCGCGCAGCAAGCCGGAGCCGGTCTTGGAAAACCTCGATCTCATCGCTGGCCTCACCGACCGCATCGCGACGATCACCGAAGACCTCAAGGCGCTCGCCCGCAAGGGCCGCTCCGGCGAGGAGCCGGTGGCGCTGCGCGACGTCGTCGACGGCGCGATCATGCTGCTGCGCAGCCGTTTCACCGGCCGGCTGGAACGCCTGATCATCGCGCCGCTGCCGGAAGGGCTGAGCGTGATGGGCAACCGGTTGCGGCTGGAGCAGGTGTTCATCAACCTCTTCCAGAATGCGCTGGAGGCCGTGGGGGACCAGGCGGACGGCCGCGTCGACGTGTCGGTCGTCGCGAATGGCGAGGTCGTCATCGCGGTCGCCGACAACGGCCCCGGTCTCTCGCCCGCCATCCTCGGCTCGCTGTTCGAGCCCTTTAACACGTCGAAGGAAAAAGGCCTCGGTCTCGGTCTCGTCATCGCGAAGGACATCGTCTCCGATTATGGCGGACGGCTGGAGGTGGAGACGGGCGAGCGTGGCGCCTGCTTCAAGGTCCATCTCAGAAAGGCGCCGGCATGACGACGCCCGTCCTCCTCATCGACGACGACCGGCAGCTCCTGCGCGCCACCGCGCAGACGCTGGAGCTGGCGGGTTTCGACGTCTCGCCGCTCGGTGCGGCCACGGACGCGCTCGGCATGCTCGACCGGGATTTTGCCGGCGTCGTCGTCTCGGATATCCGCATGCCGGGCATGGACGGGCTCCAGCTTTTCGAGCGTATCCAGGGCCTCGACGCCGAAATCCCGGTGATCCTTGTCACCGGCCACGGCGATATTCCGACCGCCGTCAAGGCGATCCAGGATGGCGTCTACGACTTCATCGCCAAGCCCTTCCCGGCCGAGCGGCTGATCCAGTGCGTGCGCCGCGCCGCGGAAAAGCGCGGCCTCGTTCTCGAAAACCGCCGGCTGCGCGAGGCCGCACGGCAGGCGGAGGATGATTTTCCGCTGATCGGCCAGACGCCGGTGATGGACCGCCTGCGCCAGACATTGCGGCAGATCGCCGATACCGATGTCGACGTGCTGGTGACGGGCGAGACGGGCAGCGGCAAGGAGGTCGTCGCCCGCCTGCTGCACGGCTGGAGCCGCAGGGCGAAGGGCCATTTCGTGGCGCTCAATTGCGGGGCGATGCCCGAACAGGTGATCGAGAGCGAACTGTTCGGCCACGAGCCCGGCGCCTTCACCGGCGCGCAGAAGAAGCGCATCGGCCGCATCGAACATTCGAGCGGCGGTACGCTGTTCCTCGACGAATTGGAAAGCATGCCGCTCTCCACCCAGATCCAGATGCTGCGCGTGCTGGAACTGCGCGAGGTGACGCCGCTTGGCACCAACGAGGTGCGGCCGGTCGACATCCGCATTGTCGCCGCCGCCAAGGTGGACCTTGCCGATCCCGTGCAGCGCAAGGCCTTTCGCGAGGATCTCTATTATCGTCTTAACGTCGTGTCGCTCGCCATTCCGCCGCTGCGCGAGCGGCGCGAGGACATTCCGCTGCTCTTCAGCTATTTCGCCGAGCGCGCCGCCCGGCGCTTCCAGCACGCCGCACCCGGGCTTTCGGCCGAAATCCTGCGTCATCTGCGCGAACACGACTGGCCGGGCAATGTGCGCGAGCTTTCCCATTTCGCTGAGCGCGCGGTGCTGGGCCTGATGCCTTCGGCCGCCACGCCTGTCCCGTCCGTTGCCGCCGCGGGCGGCACGCTGCCCGAGCGGCTGGAGCGGCTGGAGGCAGAGATCATCCGCGACACGCTGTCGGCCCATGGCGGCGACGTGCAGGAGACGATCGCGGCCCTCGGCATCCCGCGCAAAACCTTCTACGACAAGCTCCAGCGCCACGGCATCGTGCGGCGGGAATTTTCCGCAAAGGGCGAGTCCTGAGCACAATCATCAGCAACAGTTGCACCTTCGCCACGGCGAAGCGGTTCGGAATGTCCTAACATCCGGCTGGATCATTCGGGGGGCCTGACGGACGATCCGCGAAACTTGCCGTAAACGGAGGATCGGCATGAAAGCTGCAATTGGCGCAATCGCGCTCTGGCTGGCGCTTTCGCCTGCCGCCGAGGCCCAGCAAAGTGGCGGCAATGCCGCTGCCGGCCAGACGATCGCCGACTTCGACCGGGCGATCCGCCTCGATCCGAAGAATGCCATCCCCTATAACGAACGCGGCAAGCTCCATTTGCAGGCGGGCCAATTCGACAAGGCGATCGCCGATTTCACGGCCGTCATCGACCTCGTGCCCGACAACGCGACCGCCCGCCACAACCGCGGCATGGCCTATCTGCTGGCCGGCGACGTGGCAAAGGCGCTGCCGGATTTCGACGCGGCCCTGACGCTCGATCCGACCCGCGCCGACACCTACCAGAACCGCGGCGTCGCCCATGTGCGGCTCGGCGATGTCGACAAGGGCATTGCCGATTTCGACGAGGCGATCCTGCGCCGGCCGACCGCCAATTCCTACAATTCGCGCGGCTCGGCCCATGCAATGAAGGGTGATTTTTCGCGCGCCATGGCCGATTACGACCAGGCCCTGACGCTGGAACCAAAACGCGCCGAGACCCTGCAAAGCCGCGGTTCCACCCGGCTGGAGATGGGAAAGGTGGAGGCGGGCATCGCCGATCTCTCCGAAGCCATCCGGATCGACGCCCGGAACCCCGGCTATTACGACATGCGCGGCGTCGCCTATCTGCGGAAGCGGGATTACGCGGCGGCGATTGCGGATTTCAACCGGGCGCTCGACCTCGATCCCGCCCGCGTCGTCTCGCTGCGCAATCTCGGCGTGGCGCAATCGGAAAGCGGCGAGGGGCGGCTTGCCGTTGCCAGTTTCGACAAGGCCCTGGCGCTCGATGCGAAGGATGACGGGTCGCTGTCGGCCCGCGGCTTCACGCTCTACCGGCTCGGCGAATTCGACAAGGCCTATGCGGACCTCAACGCCGCGCTTGCCCTCAATCCCAGGAATGCCGACACCTACAACAACCGCGCGGAAGTCTACCGGCGCGACGGCAAGCTCAAGGAGGCGATGGCGGACCTCGACCAGGCCTTGGCGCTGAACCCGCGGCAAAGAAATGCCCGGCACAATCGCGGCATCGTGCTGGTGGAAACCGGACGCTACGACGAGGCGATCGCCGATTTCGAAACGGCCATCCAGATGAAATTCGACGACGAGGAAACCTATTACGCCCGCGCCACCGCCTACCGGAAGAAGGGCGAGACGGCGAAGGCGCTGGCGGACCTGGAATACGCCCTGCGGCTCAACCCGAATTTCCTGAAGGCGCGCGACCTGCGCACCGAGATCAAGAGCGCGGTGAAGTAAGCCTCACACCGTCAGGTGCCGACGGGCTTCCGGGGTGTCGAGCGTCTCGGCGGCGCCCTCATGCACGATCTCGCCGCGGTCCATGATGTAGACGTGGTCGGCAAGCTCGCGGCAGAAATCGAGGTACTGCTCGACGAGCAGGATGGCCATGCCGGTGGAATCGCGCAGATATTTGATCGCCCGGCCGATATCCTTGATGATCGACGGCTGGATGCCCTCGGTCGGCTCGTCGAGCACGAGGATTTTGGGCCGCGTCACCAGCGCCCGGCCGATCGCCAACTGCTGCTGCTGCCCGCCCGACAGATCGCCGCCGCGCCGGCCGAGCATGGATTGCAGCACCGGGAAGAGGCTGAAGATCTCGTTCGGGATGAAACGTTCCGAGCGCTTCACGGGGGCGTAGCCGGATTCGAGGTTTTCCTTGACGGTGAGCAGCGGAAAGATTTCGCGCCCTTGTGGCACATAGCCGATGCCGTGCTTGGCACGATTGTAGGGGGCCATGCCGTCGAGCTTCACATCGTTGAACGTGACGGTGCCGGCGGAGAGCGGGTGCTGGCCGGTGATGGCGCGCAGCAGGCTGGACTTGCCGACGCCGTTGCGGCCGAGCACGCAGGTGATCTTGCCCATTTCGGCGGTGAGCGAGATGCCGCGCAGCGCCTGCGCGGCGCCGTAGTGGAGGTTGGCTTTTTCGACGGTCAGCATGCTTGGGCTCCTGTGGTGGTGGAGGCCGTGTCACCCCCCTCTGCCCTGCCGGGCATCTCCCCCACAAGGGGGGAGATTGGATGGGGCGAGGTCTCGCCCATTACGAACGTCGCGTGGGAGCAAAGCGTCTGCCACTTGCCGATCTCCCCCCTTGTGGGGGAGATGCCCGGCAGGGCAGAGGGGGGCATCACCGCCGCAAATTCCAAGGACAAGAACACCGAATACACCCTCACCTCCCCAGATAGTTTTCGATGACCTTCTGGTCGGCGCTGACGAAGTCGATCGAGCCTTCCGCCAGCACGGAGCCTTCGGCAAGGCACGTCACCTTGACGCCGAGGTCGCGGATGAAACCCATGTCGTGCTCGACGACGACGACCGAGCGGGTCTTCGCGATCTCCTTCAGCAGGATCGCCGTTTCCGCCGTCTCGGCGTCCGTCATGCCGGCGACGGGTTCGTCCACCAGCAGCAATTCCGGCTCCTGCGCCAGCAACATGCCGATCTCCAGCCATTGTTTCTGGCCGTGGCTGAGGTTGGCCGCAAAATCGTCCTTGCGGTTCATGAGCCGCACGGTGGAAAGGATCTCCTCGATGCGCGCCTTGTCCTCGGCGGTCAGGCGATAGAACAGCGTCGAGAAGACGCCGCGGTTGCGGTTGAGCGCCAGTTCCAGGTTGTCCCAGACGGTGTGGCTCTCGAAGACCGTCGGCTTCTGGAATTTTCGGCCGATGCCGAGCTGGGCGATTTCGGCTTCGTCCTTCTGGGTGAGGTCGATCGTGCCCTTGAAGAAGACCTCGCCGGAATCCGGCCGCGTCTTGCCGGTGATGATGTCCATCATCGTCGTCTTGCCGGCGCCGTTCGGGCCGATGATGGCGCGAAGCTCACCGGGCTCGATGACGAAGGAGAGCGAATTCAGCGCCTTGAAGCCATCGAAGGAGACGGAGACGCCGTCGAGATAGAGGATGCTGGTGGGTTTTGCGTTGCTTGCGAGCGTGTTCATGCCAATTACTCCGCCGCCTGGGGTTCTGCCGCCGCAAAGGCGCGCGCCTCTTCAACAGCCTTCGCCTTGCGGTATTCCTTGCGTCGCTCGAAAAACTGCCGCGCGGTGCCGACGATGCCCTTGGGCAGGAACAGCGTGACGAGCACGAAGAGCCCGCCGAGCGCGAAGAGCCAGAATTCCGGGAAGGCGGCGGTGAAGATGCTTTTTCCCCCGTTGACGAGGATGGCGCCGACGATCGGGCCGATCAGCGTGCCGCGCCCGCCGACCGCCGTCCAGATGACGACCTCGATGGAATTGGCCGGATCGAACTCACCGGGATTGATGATGCCGACCTGCGGCACGTAGAGCGCGCCGGCAACGCCCGCCATCATGGCGGAGACCACGAAGGCGAAGAGCTTCATGTGCTCGACGCGGTAGCCGAGGAACCGCATGCGGCTCTCCGCATCGCGCACGCCGACGAGGATCTTTCCGTATTTCGAGCGCACGATGCCCGAGGTGATGATGAGCGAGAGGGCGAGCGCGATGGCCGAGGCCGCGAAGAGCGCCGAGCGCGTGCCGTTCGACTGGATGTTGAAGCCTAAAATGTCCTTGAAGTCGGTGAGGCCGTTGTTGCCGCCGAAGCCCATGTCGTTGCGGAAGAAGGCGAGCAGCAGGGCGAAGGTCATCGCCTGGGTGATGATCGAAAGATAGACGCCATTGACGCGCGAGCGGAAGGCGAACCAGCCGAAGACGAAGGCGAGCAGGCCCGGCACCAGCACCGCCATCAGCGCGGCGAACCAGAACATGTCGAAGCCGTGCCAGAACCAGGGCAGTTCCTTCCAGTTGAGGAAGACCATGAAATCCGGCAGCAGCGGATTGCCGTAGGAGCCGCGCGCGCCGATCTGGCGCATCAGATACATGCCCATGGCATAGCCGCCGAGCGCGAAGAAGGCGGCGTGGCCGAGCGAGAGGATGCCGCAGAAGCCCCAGACGAGATCGAGCGCCAGCGCCAAGAGCGCATAGGTGAGGTATTTGCCGAACAGCGAGACGATGTAGGTCGGCACATGCAGCGGGTGGTCCGGCGCGGTCATGAGGTTGAGCGCTGGAATGAGCGCAGCAAGCGCCAGCAGGATCGCGACCGTGATGACGATGTTGCGCCCGAGGGCCTTCGCGAGAAACGAGGTGATCATGCTTCCACCGCCCTGCCTTTGAGTGCGAAGAGCCCGCGCGGCCGCTTCTGGATGAAGAGGATGATGAGGACGAGCACGAGGATTTTACCCAGCACGGCGCCGGCATAGGGCTCCAGGAACTTGTTGAGGATGCCGAGCGTGAAGGCGCCGACCAGCGTGCCCCAGAGATTGCCGACGCCGCCGAAGACCACGACCATGAAGCTGTCGATGATGTAGCCCTGGCCGAGGTTCGGCGAGACGTTGTCGATCTGGCTCAGCGCCACGCCGGCAATGCCCGCGATGCCGGAGCCGAGCGCAAAGGTCAGTGCGTCCACCCAGGGCGTGCGGATGCCCATGGAGGAGGCCATGCGGCGGTTCTGCGTGACGGCGCGCATCTGCAGGCCCATCGGCGTCTTCTTCAAGAGGAAGAGCAGGAAGGCGAAGACGGCGAGCGAGAAGACGATGATCCACATGCGGTTCCAGGTGACCGTGAGCCCGCCGAGTTCGAAGGCGCCGGACATCCAGGAGGGATTGGCGACCTCCTGGTTGGTCGGGCCGAAGATCGAGCGCACGGCCTGTTGCAGGATCAGCGAGACGCCCCAGGTGGCGAGCAGGGTTTCGAGCGGCCGGCCGTAGAGGAAGCGGATGATGCCGCGCTCCATGACGAGGCCGACGGCGCCGGTGACGAGGAAGGCGAGCGGCAGCGCGATCGCCAGCGACCATTCGAACAGGCCCGGCCAGGCAGCGCGGATATAGGCCTGCACCACGAAGGTCGTGTAGGCGCCGAGCATGACCATCTCGCCATGCGCCATGTTGATGATGCCCATCACGCCGAAGGTGATGGCAAGGCCGATCGCGGCAAGCAGCAGCACCGAGCCGAGCGACAGGCCGTACCAGATGTTCTGCGCGCCGGCCCAGAGCTCAAGCTGGTCCTCGATCTGCTGGATGCCGGCTTCGATATCGGGCCGCAGGCTTTCATCGGCAGAGGCGAGTGCCCCGGAGAGCAGCGACAGCGAGTCCCGCCCGCCGGTCTGGACGACGGTCGCGACGGCCGCCTTCTTCTCCTCCACCGGGCGATCGGACACCAGGATGGCGGCGGCGCGGGCCTTTTCGAGCACGGCCTTGACCGCGCCGTCGGTTTCGGCGGCAAGGGCGGCGTCCAGGCCTTCGAGCGTATCGGCGGATGGCGTGCGCAGGATGGTGCTGGCGGCCTGGAGGCGTACGGACGTGTCGGGGCTCATCAGCGTCAACCCGCCGAGCGCGGCGCGGATCACCCGGCGCAGCCCGTTGTTGACCTTGACCTTTTCGAGCGCGGCCTTGGCTTCCTCGCCGGCCGCATCGCCCGTCAGGGCATCGACGAGCGCGAAATTGGCGCCGGCCGGCTTGACGATGAAGACGGTGCCGTCGGCCTTGCGCTGGTAGAGATCGCCCTCGGCGAGTGCTTCAAGGGCGGGCACGATCTTCGGGTCGCCGGTCTTCGCCAGCGCTTCGACCTGTTTCTGGTTTTCCTGGAAACTGCCGCCGCCCAGCGCATTGACCATGCTGCGCAGGTCGTCTGCCGCGCGCAGGTCGGTGGCGAGCAGCGTCACCATCACGCAGACGGCGATGAGCAGGCATTGCAGGAAACGATGGATGAGCCGCATGTGCATCTCATGGCCTCGAAGCACTGGTCGTCAGGAAAGGGAAACATCCCGGCGCGTGGAACGCCGGGATGCAATGCGGTTGCCGTGAGGATCAGGAGCCCTTGCCGCCGCACTTGCCGGTGGCGACGTTGAAGTTGCCGCATTCCATGGGCTTGCGCCAATCGGCGATCAGGTCCTTGGAGTCGGGCAGGAAGTCCGACCATTCGTCGCCGACGACGAGGCCGGAGGTCTGCCACACGGTTTCGAACTGGCCGTCGGCCTGGATTTCGCCGATCAGCACGGGCTTGGTGATGTGGTGGTTCGGCATCATGGTGGAGAAGCCGCCCGACAGGTTCGGCACGGAGACGCCGATCATTGCGTCGAGCACGGCGTCCGTATCGGTCGTGCCGGCCTTTTCGACAGCCTTCAGCCACATGGCGAAGCCGATATAATGAGCTTCCATCGGGTCGTTGGTGACGCGCTTGTCGTTCTTGGTGAAGGCCTTCCACGTCTTGATGAACTCGGCATTCGCCGGGTTGTCGACAGACTGGAAGTAGTTCCAGGCGGCGAGATGCCCGACGAGCGGCGCGGTGTCGAGGCCGGCGAGCTCTTCCTCACCCACCGAGAAGGCGACGACCGGAATGTCTTCCGCCTTGACGCCCTGGTTGCCGAGTTCCTTGTAGAAGGGAACGTTGGCGTCGCCGTTGATGGTGGAGACGACGGCCGTCTTCTTGCCGGCTGAGCCGAACTTCTTGATGTCGGAGACGATCGTCTGCCAGTCCGAGTGACCGAACGGCGTGTAGTTGACCATGATGTCCTCGGGCTTCACGCCCTTGGAGATCAGGTAGGCTTCCAAAATCTTGTTGGTCGTGCGCGGATAGACATAGTCCGTGCCGGCCAGAACCCAGCGCTCGACGCCTTCGTTCTCGGCGAGATAATCGACGGCCGGGATCGCCTGCTGGTTCGGTGCGGCGCCCGTGTAGAAGACGTTGCGCTGGCTTTCTTCACCCTCGTACTGGACGGGGTAGAAGAGGATGGAATTCAGCTCTTCGAAGACCGGCAGCACCGACTTGCGCGACACCGAGGTCCAGCAGCCGAACACGGCCGAGACCTTGTTGACGGAGACTAGCTCGCGCGCCTTTTCGGCGAAGAGCGGCCAGTCGGAGGCCGGGTCGACCACGACGGCTTCGAGCTTCTTGCCCAAGAGACCGCCCTTCTTGTTCTGCTCCTCGATGAGCATCAGCATGGCGTCCTTGAGCGTCGTCTCGGAGATCGCCATGGTGCCGGAAAGCGAATGCAGGATGCCGACCTTGATCGTGTCGTCGGCCGCGAAGGCGCCGTGGAAGGCGGTTGTCGAAAGAATTGCAGCAAGCAATGCGCCGGTGGCGCGCGCCTTGATGGACATTGTCGGAACCCCTCTCGTTCTTTTTGACCGCAACGGGGGCGGAAGCTGTTTAACCGTTGCTTAAGAAACTATCCGCCGGGGATGCTGCGCTGCACATACGTCATTCTACGTAGTTGCCGGGGGGAAGCGGGAAGTTTTGCGGCGCTGCACCAATTTCAGGGGCGGTATATCCGTGCTAGAAAGGCCTTGTGTGTTGAGGCCACTGCCCTCTCCTCCGTCATCCTCGGGCTTGACCCGAGGATCCACGGCACCCGCGGCTTGGATCCTCGGGTCAAGCCCGAGCAACTGTGTTGTGTGATGTCAAGACAGGAACGCTCTGTTGTCCCTCACGGCTGC
>NZ_JBXASL010000012.1:0-148864 GCF_058809275.1 Shinella sp. GW821-FHT10F02
TTGCGGGCTGCCGCCCAGGGCCGCAGATAGGCGACCGAGAGGAAGCGGCCGACGGCGGCGACGATCACGAAGATCGCGAGCAGCCCCCAGCGCTGGTTGATGACCAGCTCGTTGCGGATGTTCTGCGTGGTCTCGAGACCGACGAAGAGGACGAAGAGGCCGAGCGAGATGATGCCGGCATAAAAGCCCTCGCGCAGAGCCTGCGCCGTCAGGTTACCGCCGGCGCGCTCAGACGTGTTTGCAATGTTGGTCATGGATCAAACCTTCTCGACTTCCGGTCGTCCGAGAATACCGGACGGCTTGAAGATCAGGACGATGGCGAGGATGGAGAACGTCGCGACGTCCTTGTAGTCGATGGTGAAGTAGGCGGACCAAAGGCTCTCGATGAGACCGATGAGCAGGCCGCCCAGAACCGCGCCCGGAAGCGAGCCGATGCCGCCCAGAACCGCGGCCGTGAAGGCCTTGACGCCCGGAATGAAGCCGTCGGTGAAGACGGTCACGCCGTAATACATCAGGTACATCGTGCCGGCGACGGCCGCGAGCGAGGCGCCCATGATGAAAGTCACGGAGATCGTGCGGTCGACGTCGATGCCGAGCAGCGCCGCCATCTTGCGGTCCTGTTCGGTTGCGCGCTGCGCTCTACCCAGCGAGGTCTTGTTGACGATGTACCAGAAGGTCGTCAACAGGATGACCGTCAGCACCATGATGATCAGCTGTTTCAGCGAGATCGAGATGCCGAAGACGTTGTAGACCGACGATACCAGCGGCGGGATCGGCTTGTTGCGCGGACCCTGCGTGACCTGGATGAAGTTCGACAGCGCGATCGACATGCCGATGGCGGTGATCAGCGGTGCCAGGCGGAACGAACCGCGCAGCGGCCGATAGGCCACCTTTTCGATCGTCCAGTTCCACAAAGACGCCGTCAGCATGGCCGCGGCGATCATTACCAGCAGCAGCAAAACGACCGGAAGGCCGGCAAACACGCTGGTGAGGAGAAGGAAGACGATGAGAGCGGCGAACCCGCCCAGCATGAAGATATCGCCATGGGCGAAATTGATCATGCCGATGATGCCGTAAACCATGGTGTAGCCGATGGCTATCAATCCATAGATAGATCCAAGCGTCAGCCCATTGACGAGCTGCTGGACAAAATATTCCATTTGCAATCCCCCGGATGCGGTTCCTGATCGGCCACATCTCTTGTTCTTAACGCTCTTTTTTGAGCTTGTTAGACGAAGGGGATTCCATACCGCTTTCGATACAAAAGGGAAGCCCAAAAAGCCGGGATCGACAATTTCTTTAGCAAGAACGGTTAAATGACGCATTTAACGCCAGGGAAACCAAAAAATCGGCAGGAAAAGCCGCACCCTTGCCCGAAAAGATGCATGAAAGCAGTAGGCGGCGCTGTCCCGTTTTGAGACAGCGCCGCCTGAACGGAACACTCAGCCGCGCATTTTCGCGCCGGAGGGGTCGAACAGCGGTTCCGGCTGCGGGCGCGCCGCCAGGATCTCGCCGAGAAGCTCGATCGACCAGCCGCTTTCGACGTCGGCGATCTCCTTCGGCACATAACCGACCGCGACGGAAACGCCGGCCGCATGGGCATACCCGCCCGACGTCACCCAACCGCGCACTTCGCCGTCGAGATAGATCGGCTCGTCGCCGATGACGTCGGCATCCTTCGCGTCGAGGATGAAGGTGCGCAAGCGAAGCGCACCGCCTGATTCGCGCTCGGCCTTCGCCGCCGCCTTGCCGATGAAGTCGGCGTCCTTCTTGACCGCCACGAAACGCTCCAGCCCCGCTTCGAGCGGCCCATAGAGCGGCCGGTATTCGCGCGACCAACTGCCATACGATTTTTCGAGGCGGAGTGCGTTCAGCGCGCGCAGCCCGAAGAGCTTGATGCCGAATTCGGCGCCGGCCTCCAGCAGGAGATCGTAGAGGTAGCGCTGGTATTGCGGCTTCATCCAGATTTCGTAGCCGAGATCGCCGGTATAGCTGACGCGCCCGACGATCGCCGGCGCCATGCCGAGATCCATGCGGCGCACGGCCATGAAGGGGAAGGCCGGGGTCGAGAGGTCCTGATGCGTCAGCTTCTGCATGACGTCGCGCGCCTTCGGCCCGGCGATCGCAAGGCCGACGAGCGCGAGGTTGAGCGCTTCGAGCGTCACCGAGCCGTCCTTCGGCAGATGCGTCTCGAACCACCGCATATGATAGTCCTCGGCGATTCCGGAGCCGATGAGCAGGAAATCGCCTTCGCCGAGCTTTGCCAGCGTGAAATCGCCGATCAGCTTGCCATCATCCTTCAGCATCGGCGCCAATGTCATGCGGCCGGTCACGGGAATGCGGCAGGTGAGCAGCCGGTCGAGCCAGGCCTCGGCGCCCTCCCCCTTTACCGCATATTTGGCAAAGCCGGAGGTCTCCATCAGGCCGACGCTTTCGCGCACTGCTTTCGCTTCCGCGCCGACGGTGTCGAAGTCCGTCGAGCGACGCCACGAGAAATGATCCTCGACACCCTTCGGCGCGAACCACAGCGGCTGTTCCAGGCCATAGGACGCCCCGAAGACGGCACCGGCCTCCTTCAGCTTGTCGTAGATCGGCGTCGTCAGCAGCGGGCGAGCAGCCGGCAGTTCCTCGTTCGGATAACGGATCGAGAAGCGGCGCGAATAGTTTTCGCGGACCTTGGCATTGGTATAGGCGAGCGTCGCGAAGTCGCCATAGCGGGAAACGTCCATGGCGAAGACGTCAAAGCCGGGATCGCCGTGGATCATCCAGTTGGCGAGCGCCAGCCCCACGCCGCCGCCCTGGCTGAAGCCCGCCATGACCGCGCAGGCCGACCAGTAGTTCGTTATGCCGCGCACCGGGCCGACCAGCGGATTGCCATCCGGCGAGAAGGTGAAGGGGCCGTTGATGATCTTCTTGATGCCCGCCTTGTTGAAGGCGGGGAAATGGCGGAAGCCGACTTCCAGCTCCGGCGTGATTCGCTCGATATCCTCTGCCAGAAGCTCGTGGCCGAAATTCCAGGGCGTGGTGAGCGGCGACCACGGGCGGCAGGCCTTTTCATAGGTGCCCATCAGCATGCCGTTGCGCTCCTGGCGGAGATAGATCTCCCCGTCGAAGTCGACGCAATGCATCAGCTCCTTGCCGCGCGTCTGGTTGAACTCGATGACCTCGGGCATGTCCTCGGTGATGAGATACATGTGCTCCATGGCGAGCACCGGCAGCTCCAGCCCCACCATGCGGCCCACTTCGCGTGCCCACAGGCCGCCGCAGTTGACGACATGTTCGGCGATGATCTCGCCCTTGTCGGTGATGACGCGCCAGGTGCCATCCTCGCGCTGCACGAGATCTTCCACCTTGGTGTGCAGGTAGATGTCAGCGCCGTTCTTCTTGGCGGATTTCGCATAGGCATGCGTCGTGCCGTAGGGATCGAGATGGCCTTCGACGGGATCGAACACCGCACCGACGAACTGGTCGGGATCGAGCAGCGGCATCAGGTCATGCGCTTCCTTCGGCGTCAGCAGATGGGCGTCGAGGCCCATGTAGCGACCCTTGGCAAGGATCGACTTCATCCAGTCGAACCGGTCCTTGGTGGACGCCAGCATCATGCCGGAGGTCATGTGCAGGCCGATATCCTGGCCGGAATAATCCTGAATCTCCTTATAGAGCTCCACCGTATATTTCTGCAGCTTGGCGACGTTCGGGTCGCCATTGATCGTGTGCATACCGCCGGCCGCATGCCAGGTCGAGCCGGAGGTCAGCTCCGAACGCTCGACGAGCACGACATCGGTCCAGCCGAATTTCGTGAGATGATAGAGGACGGAACAGCCGACGACGCCGCCCCCGATGACGACGACCCTTGCATGGCTCTTCATGAAAAACTCCGGCTTTCGGCGGGTTGAAGGGAATAGCGGCGAACGAAGCGCAGCCTATTTTGTCCCCCGGATGCCCGACAAGCCCGTGGTGCGAAACCTCATGTCGCTTTGCCGATTTTGTCAGCGCGTGGCGAAATCCACCGACAGGTCGAAGCTGCGCGCCATGACCTTCAGATCGCCCACCAAAGCCTCGGCAAAGCTGCGCATCACGACGAGATCGAAGCTTGTTTCACCCGTGCGGGCGAGGTTGACCGAGAGGTGGTTGCACAGGACGTTCGCCGCGCGGCCGACCGGAAAGGCCTCGGGATGCAGATCGACGGCGATGCCGTTCGCCAGGATACGCGCGGCATCCGGGCCGGACAGCGTCAGCGCGACGCGGCCGTGGCTCTGGTCCGCGACGAAGGCGAAGTGGCCGAGGCGCAGGCCGAGTTCGGCGGCGAGCGTTTCCGGCGCATGCACTTCGGACAGCACCAGCCATTCGCCGGGGCCGGAGAAACGTGCCTCGAACTCGCCATTGGCAACCAGGATGCCCGCTGCCTCGGCCGTCTGGCCGGGCGCCGCCAGCACCATGGCAATCGCCGTCGTGCGGTGGGCGGCGAGGTGATTGACCCGCCGCTCGGAAATCGCGCCGATCATGCCGTCCAGCGCATGCACCGCCTGATAATCGTAAGCCATCGCCCTCACCTCACGCCATGAGCTTGCGGTTTTCCGGATCGACGAAGACCGGATCGCAAACCTCCGCCATCGCCTCGACGCTGCGCAACTGGTCCCAGACGACGATCTTCTCGCCGTAGCGCTCGCGGCCGGACTTCAGGAAGCCGAGCGCGATATGGCTGCCGAGCGTCGGCGAGAAACATGTAGAGCTCACCCAGCCCTGGTCGTTCAACGTCGAAGGTTTTGCGCCGTCCTTCAGCAGGTGCGCGCCGGCGCGCATGTCCTTGTCCGCCTCCAGCGCCCGAAGGCCGACGAGCTGGGCGCGGTCCGCCGCCGTCAGGCCGAACCGCGTCGACAGCCGCTTGCCGATGAAATCCGGCTTGGCAGAACCCATCATGCGGCCGAGGCCGGCATCGTCCGGCGTCACGCGGCCGTCGAGTTCAGCATGGGTGACATGCCCCTTCTCGATGCGCAGCACGTTCAGCGCCTCGACGCCATAGGCGCAGAGGCCATGCGGCTGGCCCGCCCGCATCAGCGCATCCGCCACCGCCTCGCCATAACCCGCCGGCACTGCCAGCTCATAGGCAAGCTCGCCGGAGAAAGAAATGCGGAAGAGCCGCGCCTTCAGATTGCCCTTCAGCCGCACCTCGCGGGCGGCGAGGAACGGGAAAGCGGCAGGCGACAGGTCGTCCTCGACAACGGCTTGCAGGATCGCGCGCGCCTTCGGCCCGGCAATCGACATCTGCGCCCATTGGTCGGAGACGGAGAGGAAACGCACGCGCAGCTCCGGCCACAGCACCTGCGCGGCGAACTCCATATGCGAGAGCACGCCGCCGGCAAGCGCCGTCGTGGTCGTGACGAGGAAATGCTCCTCCGCCAGCCGGCTCACCGTGCCGTCGTCAAAGACCATGCCGTCCTCGCGCAGCATCAAGCCGTAACGGGCCTTGCCAACGGGCAGTTTCAGCACGGGATTGCAATAGAGCCGGTTCAGGAACTCGGCCGCATCCGGCCCGAAAACCTCGATTTTTCCGAGCGTCGAGACATCGCAGAGGCCGGCATTTTCGCGGACATTCCTGACTTCCCGGTCGACGCTGTCGCGCCAGGTCTTTTCGCCCGCCTTCGGGAACCAGGAGGAACGATACCAGAGCCCGGCATCGATGAAGACCGCGCCATTGCGCGCCGCCCAACCATGCAAAGGCGAGCGGCGCGTCGGCATATTGTGTTCGCCGACCGACGTGCCGGCGAGCGCGCCGAAGGAGACGGGCGTGTAGAACGGCCGGAAGGTGGTGGTGCCGACTTCGGCGGGGCTGACGCCCCGCATGGTCGCAAGAATGCCGATGGCATTGATATTGCCGAGCTTGCCCTGGTCCGTCGCCATGCCGCCCGTCGTGTAGCGCTTGGCGTGTTCGACATGGCCGAACCCTTCGCGCACGGCGAGGCCAAGATCCCTGGTGTGCACGTCGTTCTGGAAATCGACGAAGGCCTTGGATTTCGCCCCCGGCACATGCCAGAGCGCCGTGAAGGACGGATCGATCTCCTCGCCGATGGAAGGGCGCTCGAAGCCGGCGACCGACCGCCCGAGGCTCTCCACGATGGCCGACGCCTTGCGCGCGCCATCCTCGAAACATTCCGACAGGCGATAATGCCCCGCCGCGGCACCGGCCATCACCAGCCCGGCGCCCTCTTCCGGCGCGAGGAACGCCTGCAAGGCTTCCGACCAGACCGCCTTGCCGCCGCGCTGGCAGGCGAGATGGATGACGGGGCTCCAGCCGCCGGACATCGCCACGGCGTCGCAGGCGATCAGCTCCTCGAAACCGCCGCGATCGGTGACGACGGCGCGGACGCGTTGGCGCCCCTTCGTATCGATGACGGAGCCGCCGCGAACCAGCCGCACGCCCGCCGGCGCGCTGTCGGCGGCATCCGCGCGGCTATCGATGAGGGCCGCGACCTCGATGCCATGAGCCACGAGGTCCTGCGCCGTGCGATAGCCGGACGCGCCGTTTGTGAACACCGCGACGGACTTGCCGGCAGCGACGCCAAAACGGTTGGCATAGGTGCTGACGGCGCTCGCCGTCATGATGCCGGGCCGGTCGTTGCCGCCAAAGACCAGCGGTCGTTCTTCCGCGCCGGTGGCGAGGATCGCGTGTTTCGCCACGATGCGCCACAGGCGCTCGACGGGCTTGCCGGGATCGATGGTCACGCCGTGCTTCTGCACCCGCTCGACCGCGCCGAAGACATTGTCGTCGTACCAGCCGAACACCGTGGTGCGCGGCAGGAGCGTGACATTCGCATGGTTCTGGAGCTCGTCGATGGCGCGCCGGGCAAAGACATAGGGCGCCTCCCCGTCCAGCTTCGTCGCCTCGGACAGCAACGCGCCGCCGAGCACGAAATCCTGCTCGGCAAGAAGGACGCGCAAGCCCGACCGGGCGGCGGTGAGCGCAGCGGCAAGGCCCGCCGGGCCGGAGCCGATCACGAGCAGGTCGCAATGCGCCCAGCTTTTCTCATAGCTGTCCGGATCGCTCGGCAGGCTTGTGCGGCCGAGGCCGGCGGCGCGGCGGATCAGCGGCTCGTAGACCTTTTCCCAGAAGGCGGCGGGCCACATGAAGGTCTTGTAGTAGAAGCCGGCCGAAAGGAAGCGCGACATCAGGCTGTTCACCGCGCCGATATCATAGGCGAGGCTCGGCCAGCGGTTCTGGCTGACGGCTTCGAGGCCATCGTAAAGTTCGGCGGCCGTCGCCTTGGTGTTCGGATCGCGCCGCTCGCCCGTGCCGATGGTCACCAGCGCATTCGGCTCGGACGGCCCGGCCGTCACGATGCCGCGCGGGCGATGATACTTGAAGCTACGGGCAACGAGCAGGCGATCATTGGCGATGAGCGCCGAGGCGAGCATATCGCCGGCATGGCCGGTGAGCGCGGCGCCGTCGAAGGAGAAGCGCACGGCATGGCTGCGGTCGACGAGGCCGCCGGTGGCGAGGCGATAGGCGGTCATCGCTCGCCTCCCCTTCCCGCCGCGGCATCACTGACGGAAAACACCTCATGGGTAAAATTGTCCCGCTCCACCACCAGCCAGCGCCGGCAGCCGGCGACATGCTGCCAATGTTCGCGGATGCGACCGCGCGGATTGGCGCGCACATGCACATAATCGTTCCACGTCTCGTCGGCCGCCATCGGCGCCGGGCGAACCGGTGTCGCATCGCCGCGGATGGAGAATTCTTCCTTGGCGCGGGTGCCGCAATGCGGACAGGAAATCAGGCTTGCCATCACTCACTCAATGCAGGTTCGGCTGGGTGCCGGCACCCGCCTCGTCGATCGGGAAACCGCGCTCGAAACGATCGAGCCTGAGCGCGCGCGCCACATGGTGGCTCTCGCCCTTGGCGATCAGATGCGCGAAACAGAAGCCGGAGGCCGGCGTCGCCTTGAAGCCGCCGTAACACCAGCCGCAGTTCAGGTAGAGGTTTTCGATCGGCGTGCGGTCGATGATCGGCGAACCGTCCATCGACATGTCCATGACGCCGCCCCAGGCGCGCAGCACCCGCACGCGCGAAAGGCCGGGGATCATGGTGACGCCCTCTTCCATGACATGCTCTGCCGTCGCGAGGTTGCCGCGCTGCGCATAGGAAGAATAGCCGTCGATCTCCGCGCCGAACACCAGTCCGCCCTTGTCGGATTGCGAGATATAGAAGTGCCCGGCGCCATAGGTGATGACGTGGTCGATGCAGGGTTTCAGGCCTTCGGTCACGAAAGCCTGCAGCACATGGCTTTCGATCGGCAGCTTCAGCCCCGCCATCTCGCCAACGCGCGAAGTGTTTCCGGCAGCGGCGAGCGCCAGCTTGTTGCAGCCGATGAAACCCCTCGTCGTCTCGACGCCGGTGACGGCACCGTTTTCGCGGCGAATGCCGGTGACCTCGCAGTTCTGGATGAGATCGACGCCGAGCCGGTCCGCGCCGCGCGCAAAACCCCAGGCGACGGCATCGTGCCGTGCCGTGCCGGCGCGCTTTTGCAGGAGGCCGCCCATGATGGGGAAACGCGCATGCTCGAAATTGAGGAAGGGCAGCATCTTCTTCAGCGACTCGCGGTCGAGAAGCTCGGCCGCAACGCCCTCCATCATCATGGCGTTGCCGCGACGGATATACTGATCGCGCTGGCCGTCATTGTGGTAGAGGTTGATGATGCCGCGCTGCGAGAACATTACATTGTAATTGAGCTCCTGCTCCAGCCCTTCCCAGAGCTTCAGAGAGAACTCGTAGAAGGGCTCGTTGCCGGGCAGCATGTAGTTGGAGCGCACGATCGTGGTGTTGCGCCCGACATTGCCGGAGCCGAGATAACCCTTCTCGACGACCGCGATGTTGCGGATGCTGAATTCCCGGGCGAGGTAATAGGCTGTCGCCAGCCCATGCCCGCCGCCACCGACGATGATCACGTCGTAATGCGGCTTCGGCGCCGGCTCGCGCCAGGCGGGCGTCCAGCCGAGGTTTCCGGCAAAGGCTTGCTTGAAGATCGAAAGGGCGGAGTAGCGCATGCAGAATCCTGGATCAGTCGCCCCACATTCGCATATGCAGCACAAACAGCAAGGCCGGCGGCGTCTTGCCGCACCGGAAACTTTCCGCGTGCAATGGCGCGGCGCGGCATTTACTTTCGCGCCGCCTCGCGTCTAAGGCATGGGCAAGAAACGGCAGGACGAGACGCATGCAGCCAGACAGGACAGAGCTGAAGCAGGTGATGGAAAGCGCAGCCCTTGCCGCCGGGCGCGCCATCATGGCCATCCATAGCGCCGGGGCGGACGTACACTACAAATCGGACCGCTCGCCGGTAACCGCCGCAGACGAGGAAGCCGAACGGCTCATTCTGGAGGCGCTCGCGCTGCATTTTCCGACGATCCCGGTGGTTGCCGAAGAGGCCGTCGCGGCCGGCAGCGTGCCGGATATTTCCGGCGGCACCTTCTTCCTCGTCGATCCGCTCGACGGTACGAAGGAATTCATCGCCGGCCGCAGCGAATTCACCGTCAACATCGCACTGATCCGCGATGGCGCGCCGATTGCCGGCATCGTCTATGCGCCTGCGCTGTCGGTGGGTTTCGTCGCCGAGGAGGATCGGGCGGAGCGTTTCGAGGTGACGGGCGAAACCGAGATTTCCCGGCGCCAGGCCATCGGCTGCCGCAGCCGCGGCAATGCGCTGACGGCGGTCGCAAGCCGCTCGCACGCCACGCCGGAAACCGCGCGTTTTCTCGACGACCACGGTATCGACGCCTGCACGGCGATCGGCTCCTCGCTGAAATTCTGCCTTGTCGCGGAAGGACTTGCCGACGTCTATCCGCGCTTCGGCCGCACAATGGAATGGGACACCGCGGCAGGCGACGCCGTGCTGCGCGCCGCCGGTGGCATAACCCACACGCTGGACGGCAGCCCCCTCCTCTACGGCAAGACCAACCAGGCGAGCGACGCGGACTTCGCCAACCCGAATTTCATCGCCGCGAGCGCGGATTTGCGCGCGGATCCAGCGGCGAACACAAAATAACCAGATTGCTCAACGAGGAATGCGCGCCGATCGCAAAGGCACCGGCTGAAGGAGGCTTATCCCCTTCTTTCCCGGCGGATGAACGGCATTTCCCGCCACCGGTCGAACGCGGCATTTTTATTGTCTGTAAAGGCAAATTCGAATAAGTTGCGGCGACAAGCATCGAGGCGACAAACCAGTTTGCTGTTGGAAAAAGAGTGAGCCGACGTGAAAGATGAAAACGCGCCCGTCGCGGCGGAAACCCCGACCCACGTCGACGACCAGACGAGCAGCCTGCTCGATCTCGCCAAGAAGCGCGCGCGCCAGCGCGCGAACGAACAGAAGGTCGTGAAGATCAAGCAGACCCCCGCCAAGCGCCCGGTCAATCCCGGCATTGACGACGATGAAAACCTCGGCTTGCGATCGGAAATGCGCGCGCGCAAGCCTGTCGATTCCGTCAAGGCCATCATGACCCTGCCGGAGATGCCCAAACAGACGCGGCAGCTTCCCTGGCCGATCCTCTCTTTTGCGCTGGCCGCAATCCTGCCGACGATCCTCGCCGGCCTCTACTATGTGTTTATCGCCAGTCCGCAATATGTCGTCGAGACACAGTTCTCGGTACGTGGCTCCAATCAATCGTCGCTCAACGCGCTCGGTCTGACCGCTCTTGTCGGCTCGTCCGCTCAGTCGGGTGATTCCTATATCGTCGCGGATTACATCCATTCCGGCCAGATCCTGCCCGATATCAAGGAACAGACCAGCGTAGACATCCGCAGTGTCTATTCTCAGTCGATGATCGACTTCCTCTACCGGGAAAGCGAGACCCGGCCACTCGACGAGTTCCGTGACTATTGGCGGGACATGGTGGATATCAGCTACAATTCCACGACCGGCAACGTGACGATGCGCGTCTTCGCCTTCTCGCCGTCGGACGCCAAGAAGGTGGCTGACGCGGTCCTTACTGTGTCCGAAAACCTGGTGAACAGGCTGTCGGAAAAGTCCCGTCAGCAGTTCGTCGAAGTTGCCAATCAGCAGGTCGCGCGCTCGGAAGAGCGTCTGCGCAACATTCGCGGCCAGATCACCGATCTGCGCATCACCGAACAGGCCGTGGATCCGACGGCGGTTGCGACGATGGAAGCGACGATCATCGGCTCGCTCGAGCAGGAACTGGCGTCACTGCGCACCCGCTACAAGGCGCTGGTCGATTCGATCAGCAAGGATGCTCCCTCCGCCCGCGTGATCGAGCGGCAGATCAGCGCGCTGGAAGCGCAGCTCATCGAGCAGAAGAACCGGATCAGCGGCGAGAGCAATACTGATTCCACCAGCAAGACGACACGCAGCGGCATGGATGCCGGGCGCGCGCTGCCCGAGATGATCGACCGCTTCACCGAACTCAGCGTCGAGCAGGAATTCGCCGTCAAGGCCTATACGACCTCGCTTGCCGCGCTGGAAACGGCCATGCAGGAGGCGCAGAAGCAGGAGCGTTACTTCGCAGTTTACGTTCCGCCGCGCGAGCCTGAAATCGCCCTTTACCCGCTTGGGGGCGTGAACACGCTTATCGTCTTTGCCGCGATGACATGCCTCTGGCTCATCGGTTATTTCGCATTCCGGTCCGTGAAGGATCACGCGATCTGATCGCGTTAAAGAAAAGAGTGGCGGAATGGCTCTGCTAGCTGAAAAGCCCCTAAGCTATGCCTTGCGTGAAAACGCGCGGGTGATTTCCGCCCTTGTCGTACGCAGCGCCGTCACGCGCTTCGGGGAAAGCCGGCTGGGCTTCATCTGGATCCTGGCCGAGCCCGCTGCCTATGTCGGCGTCTTCTTGCTCATCCACACCTCGATGAAGGCGCATATTCCTTTCGGGGACAATGCACTTCTGTTCATTCTGGCCGGCGTGTTCGGTTTCCGCATGACGCGCGGCATCTCTCGCAAGACGGAACGCGCGATCGTCACCAACCATCCGATGTTGACCTATCCGCTCGTGCGACCGCTTGACACGCTCATTGCCACCTTCCTGCTGGAAACGACGATCTGGTTGATCATCTGTGCGCTGTTCATGGGCGGGCTCGCGATTTCGCTGGATCGCGACGTCATCGTCTATCCCGGCGAGTTTGCTGAAGGCATGTTCGCCATTCTCTATTTCGCCTTTTCCTTTGCCGCCTTCAATGCGACCGTGACTGCCCTCGTTCCGCGATACGATACCTTTCTCAGCGTGCTGAGCATGCCTTTGATGCTGATGTCCGGTGTTTTCTTCATGCCCGCGGAAATGCCCCCGGGCTTCCAGACAATTCTGTGGTGGAACCCATTCATGCACTGCGTCGAATGGTTCCGTACCTCGACCTATCTCGATTACAACGCTCTTCTGAGCAAAACCTATCTTCTGGGTCTTTCCACCGCGCTGCTCACCTCCGCGCTCCTTTTGGAACGCATTTTTCGCCGCAGGATCATGAGCTGATGATCATATTCGACAATGTCAGCAAGGCCTTTCCCCGTCCCGGTGGCGGCAAGAAGGTTATCCTCGACCGGTTCACCGCAGCCTTCCGCCCCGGCACCAATGTCGGCATTCTCGGTCGCAACGGTGCCGGCAAATCCACACTCATGAGCCTGATCTCGGGTGGCGATATGCCGGATTCTGGACGCATCCTGCGCGAAGGCAAGATTTCTTGGCCACTCGGCTTTAACGGCGGCGTGCACGGCAAGCTGACCGGCGCTCAGAACACGCGCTTCATCGCCGATATCTACGGCAAAAACCGAAGCCAAATCCTGGATTTCGTGGCTGACTTTTCCGAGCTCGGGCCTTATCTCGACATGCCGGTCAAGACCTATTCCGCCGGCATGAAGGCACGCCTCTCCTTCGGCATCTGCATGGCGATCGGGTTTGAATATTACCTGATCGATGAGGTCATCGCGGTCGGCGACTCAACTTTCAAGAAGAAGTGTAAGGAAGTCTTTGACGAGCGCCGCGAGAACGCCACGTTGCTTCTCGTGTCCCACTCCTCCGGCCTGCTGCGGTCATTCTGCGACATAGGCGGTGTCATGAACAACGGCCAGCTCACCTTCTATAACGACATCGAAGAAGCGATCGAGGTCCACGAAGATATCCTTCGGACCTCCTCGACCAATCAACGCCGATCAGCCTGATTTTCTAAAGCAATACATACGCGCAGTCCTCGGATGTCCCCAAGGGCTTAAAAATTTATGTCAATGAGGTTGGTTCGCCCGGCCCTATTTGGATTGCGCGATCAACGGCAGAACGTTGCTCGCTCGGGGTAGTTGGCCGGCGGCGCGGGCCGCCTCGTCCATGGTGCGAAGCTTTTCCAGAAGCGAGTTCGTCGCGACCTCGATGCCCTCATAGGCGTAATAATCGCCGGGATGCAGGCATTGCTGGGCAATCCAGTTGAGGTAATCGCGCCGCAGCGCTGCCGGCGCCACATGACCGGAGGACCAGAAACTATCGAGCTCGATACCCTTGTTAACGCAGAAGGCGAGCGAAGGATGGCGATAGAAGGCCTGTCCGAGAACGGCAAGCGGAATGCCATGTTGAAGTGCCGACAGGCCGGACGTGCTGTTGATCGTCACCATGCCCGCCGCATGTCGTGTCATCAGGCCGAGCGAACCGCTGTCGAGAATGTGGATTCGGTCGGAGACGTTGTTGAGCACGCCGACCTGGCGGATGAACTGCTTGTCCTGGCTGTGCCCCCGCTCCATTGGATGGATCTTGAACACCAGCTGGTGGCCGGGCGGCGCATTTCGCGCGAAAGACACGATCGTCTTGAGGATGAGCTTCTGGTTGTTCCAGCCGCTCGCGGCGGCACCCAGCTGGCTGTCGTCATGCACCTGCAGCGGCACTAGATAATATTTCTTGTCGTGATGCTCCAGCAACCGTTCCATGCTGCGATAATTGCTGCCGAGGTTGCGGAACTTCCGGTAATAATTCTTGACCCAGTAGAAGGCCTCGGGCGCCAGCGACCGCTTGTGCTTGTGGAACAGCTTGCGCTCGCTCAGCGTCGAAAAGATACCGCGCACGGAAAAATAGGTGAAGGCGTAGGTTGCCATCACACCGAAAGACGAGGGGTAATTCGTCCCGCGTGGGCGCTCACGCCGCTTTTCCTCATCCTTGTCGGACGGCAGCAGACCGGCAATCGGCGAGCGCCAATTATTGCCGCCGGTCTCCATGGTCACGAAGCCGGGACGGATGTAACCCTCTTCCAGGCTGAGCACGGGGATGTTCGCAGCAGCGCATTGCTCGATCGCGATCTTGTGGATATCGCGCTCGCAGCCGAAGAGAACCACATAGTCGAAGCCATGCTCGCCGACGATTTCGGTGAACCAGTCGCGCCAGACGTCCGCGGTGCCGGAAAAATGCAGGATCTTGTTGCCGCGGGCAAAAAGCCTGTCGCCGGCATTGAAACAGATGCGCCAGGTGTCGAAGCCGCTGTCGTTGAGCAGCGCCTGTGCCTTGCGGAAGAACGGGCCGACCGGACCCTGCAACAGGAGCACGCGCGGCGCACTCTTGGAGGGAAAGCGCTTGGACAGTTTGCGCCGCAGCGACAGATTGATCAGCCGGGATCCACGCGCAGCACCATTGGCTTCGGCGTCGGAGCGGCCAACCTTCATATCGTTATCATGCTGTACGCTCATGACAGGTCGGCTCTACTCAAAATGTGATGCTGGGTAGAATGGTATTCGCACAAAGGCGCCGTTTTAGCAACCACATCTACTCTATTCCCCGATTTTTGCCGCCGGCCCCTCGACTGGCAGATGCGCGCATCGTGCGGCGACTCGGACCGCCCCACGGTTTCCAGCCAAGTTTACCGCAACCGCGAGTCGCGAAGCAACACCCCGACACGGTTGATTTGTTGCGCCGCACACAAAAACAGCTTCTGCGCCAGTCCGGGCGATTTCAAGGCGCCGGCTGAAATTTCTTCCACCAGGTCCTCCGGGCGGCATGGCAAACCGCTCAGCGGGTGCACATAGAGCGGGTAGAGAATCAGGCTCGCGGCGACGAGCGTCTCCAGATCGATACGGCGCGTCCTGCGGGGAATGGCCAGGCGATCGTCGGTGAGCCCCCAGCCCGCATAGAACGGCGCGCCATGAACGCCGACGGCCTTGCCGCGCAGCAGTGCCTCGAAGCCGGCGAGCGAGGTCATGGTCTCGACCCGGTCCGCCCAGCCGATCCATTGCAGGATATCGCCGCTGCCGACGGTGAGATCGGCCTCCTGCGGTTCGGCGCCGCCGTCACGCACCCCGGAAACCACATCCGGATGCGCCTTGTAGACAATGAAGGCCTCGGGAAAGAGCGCGCGCACGGCACCCACGAGGGCGGCATTGGAGCGGATATCGGGGGAACCGTACCGGATGGAAGCGTCCTTCTCCACCTGCCCGGGCACGAGGATCTTGGTCCGTCCTTTGGCCACGACCGGCAGCTCGGCATTCGTCCCGAGATTGTATTTGGAAACGCCGCGCTGGATCAGCAAGCGGACGAGATCACGCGCCCGCGCCTTGAGGCTTTCATCGAAGTCGCCATGGGCGACCAGCGCCTCCAGCGCGCTTTCGCCACGGGCATCGTAATAGACATGTTCGCCATCGAGCGCGACGGAGGACGGCATCGTCAGGTTGACACCGAGGCCCCGGGACCGGATGAAGCCGTCTTCGAGCCGGATGGCCGGCACGTCGGCGGGCAAAGCCACATCGCTGCCCCAGACGGCGACAATCCCCTCTCCCGCACGCGCGGCCGCCGCCGCGGCGTCCAGCGAGCGTGCATGCACCGGCCCACCGGCCATGCCCTTCAGGAACGGTGTCATGGCCTTGCGCTTCCAGGGAGAAAATCCGGCGGTAAAAACCTTACGCTCGATGCGCGCACGCTGGTCCCGCACCGTGATCGCCTGTTGCACGGCGTGTTCCGGCGTTGAGGGCTGGCGCGTGTGCAGGTCAAGATAGAGCGAATAGTCGATATAGGCGGCGTGGAAGACCTGCTCCAACGAGGCCGATGATCGCCCGGCGGACAGGCCATTGTGATCGACGGTGAGGCCGTGACCGGAATAATAGGTGGTGCCGAAACAGTGGACCTCGCGGTCCGCCATCAGCGCCTCGAAGCCAAGCTGGCTCGACACCGTGTAGACGCTGTCGGCCTCTTCCAGCAGCGGCCAGGGGTTCATGCGGCCGGGCACTATGATCTCGATGCCCATGGCAGTCGCCGCTTGTCGCAAAAGACTGCGGTCGCCCGCTGCCGGATGCATGCGCACGACCAGCGTCTTGCCCGGATTGTTGGCGGCCGCATGCTCCAGCATGGCGCGAAAACTCGCAGCACTCGCCCCCGCCCCGGCAATCGAGGCGTCACCCGCCACCTGATCGACAAGCAGCACGAACGGCCGGCCCAGCGGAACGCCGGCGTCCGCTGGCGTGAGCAGCGGGCTGTTGTTGTATTTCGACAGGCGCTCGTGACGCAGCAGCGCCATCAGCCGGCGTGCCCGGTCGAGCGCTGCGGCATCGGTCACCGGCCGGGAGAGCAGCCGGTCGAGGCCGCTCGGGTGGAGCGCATCAAAATAGATGCCGTCCCGGTCCACCACGTAAGAGTGGCTCGGCTCCCCCTGCCCCGGTGAGAAACCGCGCAGGAAGCCGTCTTCGAGGGTGATCATTTCCTTGCCCGAGCGCGCTGCAAGCCACGCGGCCCGACGACCGGAAGCCTTGCGCCCCCAGCCGATGAAACCATCGATCCGTCCCGGCATAGCGAAAGGCCAGGCGACGATCTCGGCGTCGAGCAAGCGGGAAATATCGTCCCGCTGCTGCCAGAGACCGAAGGAAAGAAGCGCGTAGGTTTTGCGTGCCCGACCGGCCATGCAGCCCTCTAGAGTTTGTCAGGGAAAAGTGGGGACCGGTTTTTCCGAAAAGACAAACGGAAACAGATAAACCTGGAGTCGGTCCGATTCAGGATGAACCGGACCGACTCCAGGGTCAAAACTCGAACAGCCGACATTGGATGCGGCGTCGGCTGGTTACAGCAGGTCCGCCGTACGCTGGATATTGTAGGCCGCGGTCGAGCCGCTGGAGACGATCGTCAGGAACTTGGCGAGGTCCGTAGCGACATGGCGCGCCAGATAGACGACGTCCTTGTTCCGCACGGGGAAGTTCTGCGCGACGATGTAGCTCTGCGTCGCACCCAGATCGAGGCGATAGACGATCGGATAACGGCCTTCCGAATCCGGCATCATGCCGCGCGAGATCAGGTCGCGGAACCGGTCGTCACCGACGACGCTGCGATAGACGCTTTCATCCTCGTAACGGAAGACGAAATAGCCCTTCGGGTCCGCCGTCGCGACATTGCCGCCGCCGGCAAGTGCTGCCGCCTCGACGAGGCTGAGCTTGGCCGCATCGAACGGAATCTTGCCGCTCTTCTTCGTCTGGCCGAGCGCCGCGAACGTCTGCGGATCATAGGTCAGGTAGATCTGGTCGTCCGGCTTGACGTAGATGTCGTCCTTCGGACTGTCGATGACCGACTGGAGCAGCACGCTGCGCGACTTGCCGCCGCGCTTGAGGGTCACATAGGTATCATAGGACGGCTTGGCCGCACCGCCCGCCATGGCGATCACTTCGCTGAGACGCTGGCCGCTGAGGCCAAGCGGCACGATGGCCGACTTGTTCACATCGCCCTGGATGGACACGGTGCGCGAGGCATTGCCGGCAAGCGTGACGATCACGTCGGGCTCGACGGCCTTGGCCTTCAGCGCATCGACGATGGTCGCGCGCGCCGAATCGATCGTCATGCCGGCGAACCGGACGGAGCCGACATAGGGGATCTGGCCGTGGCCATCCGGCTGCACGATGACGGGGATCGTCGTCGACTTGCGCTCCGCCGTGGAGAACAGGCCGTCCGGTCCCGCTTCGAAGATTGTGACATCCACGCGGTCGCCGATACCGATGACCGGCGTGCCACCACCGCCGCCGAAGCCGAACGTGCTGGACAGGCCGAGGCGCGTGGCCGCGCTGACGCTGTTAGCGACGCGCTGGTCGACGCTCACCACGTCGAAGACCAGCTTCGTCTGGGGAATTTCGTAAGATTTGCCGCCGGCACCCGCGGACAGGACCTCGTGGGTCAATGGACCATCGCTGGGAACGACACATCCGGCCAGCGTCAACAGGCAACCCGCCGCGAGAACACGCACGAATGCGTTCAAACCCTTGCGCGGCCTGTTCACGTCTTCAATTACGATCATCACACTGCATTTCCCTTCGACCGTGCCACACAAGGCACGGGGCAAGAGCCAGCCGCTTGCCACGACAGGGCGCCATAGACATGCAGTTCCAACGTCTCGTCAAGTCCCATGACCAAACCTTGTCCCACCCATGCGGCCCCCGCCGATACCATGGAGCAAATCCCTTGCACATTCGTTACGGCCTGAAAAGACGCTTCCCTCTTTGGCGTTGAAAATCAACTTTTTCCACGGGCTTTTTCACAGCGGGTGCGGCAAAAAAAACGCAATCTCCCTTGCCTGCCCATGCGTCAAAACATCGCCGCGAAAAGCCATGACGGCGGAGATGGGCGAAAATATGAGGCGACTCATGCCGCCTCCTGGGGTTCGGCTTCAGGCGGCGGGGCGGCCTCTGCCTTTTTCGACGGCTTGATGCGGAACCAGGCGATGTAGAGGGCGGGCAGGAAGAGCAGTGTCAGCACGGTGCCGACGATGATGCCGCCCATCATGGCATAGGCCATCGGCCCCCAGAACACCTCTCGCGAGATGGGGATGAGCGCAAGGCTCGCCGCCGCCGCGGTCAGCAGGATCGGTCGCATGCGATGTTCCGTCGCCTCCCGCACCGCATCCCAGGCATGCATGCCCTCCCGCCTCAGTTCCTCGATCTGCACGACGAGGATGACGGAGTTTCGGATGAGGATGCCGATCAGCGCCAGCACGCCCAGGATGGCGACGAAGCCAAGCGGTGCGCCGCTGCTGAGAAGGGCCACGACCACCCCGATGAGCGCCAGCGGCGCCACCGCGAAGACGAGGAACAGTCGCGAGAAACTCTGGAGCTGCACCATCAGGATCGTCGCCATGGCAAACAGCATCAGCGGCACGACGGCCACGATCGGCGCCTGGCTGTCCGCGCTTTCCTCGACCGTGCCGCCCACTTCCACATGGTAGCCGGTCGGCAGGTTTTCGCTGAAGGCGGACACGTCCTTGTCGAGCTGCGCGACGATCGTCGCCGGCTGCACGCCACCGGTGATGCTGGCCTTGACGGTGATGGTCGGCTCGCGCGAGCGGCGCCAGACGACAGGCTGCTCCATCTCGTAGCGGAAGTTCGCCACCGCCGCGAGCGGTACGGAGGTGCCGTTTGCCGTCGGAAGCTGGAGCTGGCGCAGCGTCTCGATGGATTCGCGCTCGCCCGCCCGCGCCCGGCCGATAATGTCGATCAGGTAGACGTCGTCGCGGACCTGAGTGACGGTCGTGCCGCCGACGACGCCGTTCAGCGCCGAAGCGATATCCTGCGAGGTGACGCCCAACTGCCGGGCCTTGTCCTGCAGCACATCGACCTTCACCACGCGGGCCGGCTCGTTCCAGTCGTAGACGATATCGCCGAGCCGGTCATCCTTGCCGATGAGTTCGCCGAAGGCGAGCGCATGTTTGCGCACCTCCTCGATATCCGGGCCGCTGACGCGATACTGGATCGGCCGGCCGACCGGAGGGCCGATGTCGAGCAGCTTGACCAGCGCATCCGTGCCGACGAAGGTTTCGCGCAGATAGGCCTGGAGATCGGCCCTGAGGCGATCGCGCGCCTCCAGGTCCTTGGCGACGATGACCGTTTGGCCGAAGGCCGGCGACGGCGGCTGCACGTCGAAAGAGAGCAGGAAGCGCACCGCGCCTTGGCCAACATAGGAGGACCAGCGCTCGATATCGGGATTGCCCTTGAGCTTCTCCTCTTCGAACTTGGCGATCTGCGCGTTGGTCTCGGCAATCGAGGCGTTCTGCGGCAAAGACCAGTCGACGATGAGTTCCGGCCGGTCGGAAGACGGGAAGAACTGTTCCTGCACGAAGCGCATGGCGAAGACCGACAGGCCGAAGACCAGCACGGTCGCGACGATGGTCGTCCATTTCCAGTGCATGCAGGTGTCGAGCAGGCGCGCGAAGGTGCGGGCGAACCAGCCCTTCTGCCCATGGAGATTCTTCATGGTCTTCGGCAGGATCGCGACGCCAAGCAGCGGCGCGAAGACCACCGCGACCACCCAGGACACGACGAGCGAAATGGCGATGACGACGAAGAGGCTGAAGGTGAATTCGCCGGCGGCACTGTTGTTGAGGCCGATCGGGATGAAGCCCGCCACGGTCACCAGCGTGCCGGTGAGCATGGGAAAGGCGGTGGAGGTATAGACATAGGTGGCGGCCTTGCGCAGCGTATCGCCCGCCTCCAGCCGCGCCACCATCATTTCCACCGCGATCATCGCGTCGTCCACGAGAAGGCCGAGTGCGATGATGAGCGCGCCTAGCGAAATGCGCTGCAAGGATATGCCGTCGTAATACATGAAGACGAAGGTGATCGCGAGCGTCAGCGGAATGGAGAGCGCGACGACGAGGCCGGCGCGAATGCCGAGGCTGACGAAGCTGACGGCGAGCACGATGATGACCGCCTCGAACAGCGCCCGCGTGAAGCCGGACACCGCCTCCTCGACCACCTTCGGCTGGTCGGAAACAAGGTGCACGTCGACGCCGATCGGCAGGTCGTGCGAGAGAAGCTCGATTTCCTTCTCCACGGCCGCGCCGAATTCCAGCAGGTTCGAGCCCTGCTTCATGCCGATGGCAAGCCCGATCGCCGCCTCGCCATTGAAACGGAACAGCGCCGATGGCGGGTCTTCATAACCGCGGGTGATGGTGGCGATGTCGCTCAGGCGGAAGAAGCGGTTGTTGACGCGCAGATTGACGTCGCGAAGGCTCGCCTCGGAGGAAAACTGCCCACCGACGCGCACGCTGACGCGCTCGCCGCCGGCCTGCACCACGCCGGAGGGCGCGATGGCGTTCTGCGCCTGGAGCGTCGAGACGACCTGCTGCGTGGAGATGCCCAGCGCCGCGAGTTGCCGCGTCGAGAATTCGAGATAGATCACCTCGTCCTGCGCGCCGACGAGATCGACCTTGCCGACATTGGGAACGGTGAGGATCTGCCGGCGGGCGTCCTCCACATAGTCGCGCAGCTGGCGAGAGGTCAGGCCATCGGAGGTGAAGGCGTAGATATTGCCGAAAACGTCGCCAAACCGATCGTTGAAGGCGGGGCCGATGACGCCGGACGGGAAGTCGCCGCGGATGTCATTGATCATGTTGCGTACCGTCACCCAGGTCGGCGCCACGTCCCGCGCGCGCGTCGTCGGCTTCAGGTTGACGAAGATCAGCGTCTGGCCGGGCGTGGTGATGGAGCGGGTGAAATCGAGCGATTCCAGCTCTTCCAACTTGCGCTCGATGCGCTCCGTCACCTGAAGCGTCGTTTCTTCCACCGAAGCGCCGGGCCAGGCGGCGCTGATCGTCATGATCTTGATGGTGAAGGAGGGATCCTCCTCGCGGCCGAGATTTTGGTAGGTGAAGAAACCGAGCAGCGCGAAGACGATCATGAAGTACCAGACGAGCGACGAATGATCGAGCGCCCAGTCCGAAAGGTTGAATTTCTTCATAGGCTTGCCCCGTCTTCGATTCTGACTTTCTGGCCTTCTTCGAGGCTGTTCACCCCGGCGGTGACGACGCGGTCGCCATCCTTCAGCCCGCTCGCCACCTGGAGATAGCGGTTGGCGGCAGCACCCGTCTCGATCGGCGCCAGATGCACCTCGCCCTTGCCGGCATCGACGAGCCAGACATGCGGCTTGCCGTCCTTCAGGAGCACCGCCGTCTCGGGGATCATGATGGCGGTCAGGTCCGGCCCCTCCAGCTCGGCGGTGATCGTCGTGCCGAGCCGCACCGTCTCCGGCGGGTTCTCCAGCGCGATCTTGACGCGGCGCGTGCGCGTGACGGCGTCGGCGGAGGGTGCGACTTCGCGCACCGTGCCCATGACCTTCACGGCCGGATTGATCTGCAACGACACCGCGAACCGGCTGCCGATCGCGATTTTTTCCGCCGTCTCCGGAATGTCGACCACGGCATCCCGTTCATCGGGCCGCGCGACGGTGACGATCGCCTCACCGGGCGAAACGGTCTGGCCGACCTCGGCCCCCGTCGCCACCACGACGCCGTCGAATTCCGCCAGGATGCGGGTATAGGAAAGCTGTTCCTCGGCCTTCACCAGTGCGGTTCGCGCCCTGACCAGCCCGGCATCCGCCGCCTCGCGCGACTGTTCGGCGCTTTCGACGGCGGCCTGTGCGGCGGCATTCGACTGGAGCAGCGTCTTCTGCCGCTCCTCGGTCGCCACAGCACTGGAAAGCGTGGCTTCGGCGCTGGAAAGCTCCGCGCGCGCCGAGCGCACCGCAAGCTCATAGGCCGTCGCGTCGAGCACGGCGAGCGCGTCGCCCTTCTTCACGAGGTCGCCGACATGTACCGTGCGCGAGACGAGGCGTCCGGCGACGCGCGAGCCGAGGGCGGCCTGCACCTTCGCCTGCACCACGCCGGCAAACCGCGTGCCCGGTAGCGCGGTGGGCGTGACGACCAGCGACAGGACCGGCCGCGGCGGTGCGGCGGCCTCCTCTTCCTTCTGGCAGCCGGCAAGCGCCGTCGCGGCAAGCACGACGGTCGTCAACAGGATGGATAGCCTCATGGCGCGGCTCCTTCGGTCGCGGTGATGGTCTGGCCGGGCCTGAGCAGCTTCGTACCATCGGACACGTAGGTCTCGCCCTCCTCGATGCCGCCCGAAATCAGCGCCGCGCCGGTCTCGAAGGACAGCACCTCGACCGGCCGCAGATCGACCGTATTGTTCGCCTTGTCGACGATCCACAGCGCCGGCTTGCCATCGGTGCCGGAAAGCGCCTGCCAGGGCACGACCGCGACCCGCCGCGGCGCCAGCGAGCCGACACCGACGACGGAGACGCCGAGCGTCATTTCCGGCGGCGTCTCGGCCATGGCGATCTTGACGCGCACCGTGCCGGTCTCCGCATCGATGGTGGGCGAAACCTCGCGCACCCTGCCCTCCGTGCGCACGCGGTCGTCGCTGAGCAGCGTGATGACCACGCCGTCCTCGGAGGGCTGCGAGAAGAACAGCGATTCATAGACCTCGAAGACCGCGTCGCGCGGGCCGTTGTCGGCGATGGTGAACATGGTCTGCGCCGCCTGCGCCACCTGGCCGCTTTCGGCAAGCCGCCCGGTGACGATGCCGTCGGCGGGCGCGCGCAGTTCCGTATAAGAGAGCACTTCCTTGGCCGTGTCGCGCTGGGCGATCGATGCCTCGCGCGCGCTTTCCGCCGTGCGCAGCGCCGTCTCGGCATCGTCGAAATCGCGCTGCGTGCTGATACCGTCGTTCAGGAGTGATTTCTGGCGGTCGAAATTGGTACGGGCGAGCTTCAGCTGCGCGTCTGCGGCGCGAACGCCGGCCTCCGCTGCCTCGACATCGGCCTTCTGTTCCTCGGGGTCGAGCCGCGCAAGGACCTGGCCTTCCTTCACCGCGGCGCCGACATCGACGAACCAGCCGGTGATGCGCCCGCCGACGCGGAAGGACAGATCGGTTTCCACCCGCGCCACGACCTCGCCCGTAATGGTGATCGTCTGCTCGCGCTCCTGGAATTTGACCGGCGCGACGTGCACCGGCCGTGCGGCGCTATCGGCAAGCGCCGGCCCGGCAGTGGCGGAGAAAGCCAGCATCGCCAGCATCATCCCACCTGACAGGACCAGCGATCGCGGCCCCGAGACAATCGGCGATCTCAGCATTGTCGTCCCCACCCTTGCAGATAACCCATTTAATATGGGTCCTCATTATATCGCGAAGATCAGACTGACAAGCCGCAGCACCACCAGATGTTGAACTTGTCGCAGCCGAGTGTGGCGGAACCTTTGAAAAAAGCCAATCGGCAAGGCGCTAAGACAGAAAAATATAATAAATCATATTTTTCAGCGCCTTAGAGCCAGTCAGGTTCATAATGAACCTGACGGACTCTAAGTTTCTTTGTTTTCGTTTGTCTTTCGGGAAAACCGGCTCCCACTTTTCCCTGATAAACTCTAAGGGCAGAGACAAGAAAGCCGCCGGCAGCTTCGAAACCATACGGTTTTCATCAAGCTGCACGGCGGCTTTACCGGAGCGCCATTCGTTGGACGCTTCTATCTCGGTCCCCTCTGGACCTGCCTAAGAGAAGCAGGAAGCGTGCCAAGTCGGTGAAGTACGAAATAGAAAAATGATTTCATATTACTAAAGGCGCAGCTAACAAACACCGTTGCTGGCGGCCTGTTCCGATCCTGGCCAATTCTTGTGCATCGCACAAAACTTGGGCGTATTTTGCCGCCCAACAAAAAAGCGGCCCGGTTTGACCGGGCCGCGTTCGTTTTGTCAGCCGAACGGGAAGGCTCAGAATTCCTCCCAGTCCTGCGCCGTCGCTGCCGTGGCGGCCTGCCCGCCGCCGAAGGCGCGGGTGAGCTTGTTGCCGAGCGCCCGTGCGCCGGATGCGGCCGGGCGGTGCGCGGCGGGGGATGCCGCGACCGGACGCGCCGCGACAGCACCCGCTGCCAGGCGGAACTGCGAGATAAGGCTGTTGAGGGCGGCAGCTTCCGTCGCCAGCGCATGGCTTGCGGCAGTCTGCTCTTCCACCATGGCCGCGTTCTTCTGCGTGCCCTGGTCGATGGAGTTCACCGCCGCGCTGATCTCGTTGAGGCCGGTCGACTGTTCGCGCGCCGAGCGCACGATCGCCGCGACGTTCTGGTCGATCTCCTGCACCTGGTTGACGATTTCGGAAAGCGACGAGCCGGTCTCGCCAACCAGCGCCACGCCAAGATTGACCTGCTCGCCGGACTTGGTGATAAGCGCCTTGATCTCCTTGGCCGCATTGGCCGAGCGCTGGGCCAGTTCACGCACTTCCTGCGCCACGACCGCAAAGCCCTTGCCGGCTTCACCGGCGCGAGCAGCCTCGACGCCGGCATTCAGCGCCAGCAGGTTGGTCTGGAAGGCGATCTCGTCGATCACGCCGATGATATTGGAGATTTCGCGCGACGAGTTCTCGATGCCGCTCATCGCGCTCACCGCCCGGCGCACGACGTCGCCCGACTTTTCCGCCCCGGCGCGGGTGCGCTCGACGAGCTGGCCGACATCTTCCGCCCGCTTGGTCGCGTCCTTGAGCGAGGTCGTGGTCTCTTCCAGCGCCGCCGCGGTCTCCTCGACGGAGGCCGCCTGCTGTTCGGTGCGCTTGGCGAGATCGTCGGAGGCGGCGCGGATTTCCGCGGAGCCGGCCTGGATGGCATTGGCATTGCTGCCGACCGAGCGAAGCGCCGATTGCAGCTTTTCGACCGAAGCGTTGAAATCGTGACGGACCTCGTCGAGCGAACCGGCAAAGGCCTGCTCTATGCGGTGCGTCATGTCGCCATCGGCGAGTTTCTGCAGGCCTTCGGCCAGCGCCCCGACGGCGATGCGCGTCTCCTGCTCGCGTGCGGCGGCCTCCTCGGCGCGGTGGCGGCGCTCCTCTTCCGAGAGCGCGCGGTTCTGCGCGGCCTCGCCTTCGAGGCGGACCTTGGCGAGCGTCGCGTCACGCAGCACGGCAAGCGAGCGGGCCATTTCGCCGATCTCGTCCTTGCGCTCGGATTCCGAGAGGTTGACATCGGTGTGACCGGAAGCAATCTGGCTCGTGGCCGTAATGACTGTCGCAAGCCGCTTACGGAAGCGGGCAGCGAGCAGCCAGCCGATCGAAATCAGCAGGCCAGCGGCGATCGCAATGACGGCAATCGACGTCATTGCAAGCGTTGAGAGGCTGGCGAACAGAACGGATTTCGGCACCGCGACGATCGCGAACCAGACTGTTCCAGGATCCAGTTTGACAGGAACAGCAACCGCCATCGAGGCGATGCCCGCAGCATCCGTCAACTCCAAGGCCTCGCCTGGATTGTCGAGCAGTCTCTGCCAGACGGCAATGTCGAGGCCTGAGTCTTTCAGTGACTTTCCGAGAAGCGCTCGATCCGGGTGGCTGACAATGCTGCCGCCCTTGCTCAGAAGCGCGACGTAACCGTCGCCGAGTGGCTTCAACTTCGCCATATCGGTCGCAAGAGCATTGAGCTCCACATCGACGCCCGCCATCCCCTTAAAGGTGCCGTCGAACATCAGCGGCACCACGAACGACGTCAGCAAGGTCTCCTTGCCGCCGACACTGTACAGATAGGGTTCTGTAAGGAAGTCCTTGCCGGTTTTCTTCGGCACTTGATAATAGTCGCCTGGGCCGGGCTTGTCGTAGTCGACCAGAGGTTCGATCACCGGGCTACCGTTCGAGCGGATCACGTAGGGAACGTAGCGACCACTCGCGTCGTGTCCAGGCTTGCCGCTAAACTCGGCATCCTTGCCATCGAAGGCTTCTGGCTCCCAAGCCGTGTAAACACCGACAGCCATCGGGTTGTCCATCAGCAGGCGCTTCAACGTCGTATCGAAGGCTGCGCGGCTCGGGTCACCAACGTCCTTTACCGCGAAGAGCGCGGAGCGCATGTTCCAGCTCAACGATTTGACGTGCGCGAAGGTGGTTTCAACTTCGCCTGCACTCGCCTCCGCTGCGTTCACCATTTCCGAAATCGACCGTTCTTTGACGGCTGTGTAGGACAACCAGAGAAGAACACCAGCCGTTGTCACGGTCATGGCAACACCGGCCGCCACGATGGCGAACATGTTTCGGGCAGTCGCAGTCTTGGGCAGCATCAATCGTCTCCTCGCAACCGTGCGGAAAATCCGGACCGGCAATCATCGGAACTGGCGGAACATGCCGGCGGACGCGGCGGAGCAGAAGACGAAGTCATTTCGCAGGGCGGCAGCGTAAGCGACCCTTGGTTTATGAAACGATAAAATTCGAATGAACTCATAATGGAACAGAAAGGGAGGAAGAACGCTCTATAGGAAACGGCATGTCGACCCCGTGGCGCTGCGAACGAAAAGCGCGTTCAGGAAAAGTGAACAATCCGTTCGCCCGGCCCGGTCTTCCGACAGCCCATGCGAGGGGCGATATTCACCTCGACGCAAGGCCCCGCTATCGGGGTACGCACCAGAACACCCCGGACGTTTCCGAGGAGGAGTTTCATCATGGCTCTACAGCTCACAGGCATCCACCACCTGACCGCGATCACCGCGAATGCGCCGGAAAACCTGCGCTTCTACACGCAGGTGCTGGGCCTGCGCCTCGTCAAGAAGACCGTCAACCAGGACGATACGAGCGCCTACCATCTCTTCTATGCCGACGGGCTCGCCTCGCCCGGCACCGACCTCACCTTCTTCGACTGGCCGGTGGGCCATGAGCGGCGCGGCACGCACAGCATCGCTCGCACCGGCCTGCGCATCGCAAGCCTCGCGACCCTCGAATGGTGGAAGGCGCGCTTTGTCGAACTGAAGGTCCGCGCCGGCGAGATCCGCGATGTCGGCGGCCGCGCCACGCTCGATTTCGAGGATGGCGAAGGCCAGCGCTTCCGCTTCGTCGTGGACGATGCCGGCGCGCCGTCCAACCCGTGGGACAAGAGCCCGGTTCCGGCCGAACACCAGATCAAGGGCCTCGGCCCCATCACGCTCAGCGTGCCGGATATCCGCAACACGCAGACCGTGCTGGTGCAGGTCATGAACATGACGGAGACCTCGACCTATCCGAACCCGGAAGGTGCTGGTGACGTGCATGTCTTCTCGATGGGCGAAGGCGGCCCGGCCGCCGAACTGCATGTCGCCGTCGAGCCGGACCTGCCGGCCGCCCACCAGGGCGCCGGCGCCGTGCACCACGTCGCCTTCCGCGCGCCGGACGAAGAGGCCCTGCATGCCTGGACGGAGCGCCTGCGCGGCTTCCGCCTGCCTTCGAGCGGCGAGGTCGAGCGCTTCTACTTCCGCTCGCTCTATTTCCGCGAGCCGAACGGCATCCTGTTCGAGATCGCCACCGACGGCCCGGGCTTTGCCGTCGACGAGCCGCTCGAAACGCTCGGCGAAAGCCTATCGCTGCCGCCCTTCCTCGAGCCGCGCCGCGCGCAGATCGAGGCCCGGCTGAAGCCGCTCGCCTAACTCGGACAAAACCCCGGCGTGACAAACGGTCCGCCGGGGTTTTTTATGCCCGTTATCAAGAGGAGAAGTCGGATGACGAAACTGGTGGCCATCTCGGGAAGCCTGCGCAAGGGCTCCCTCAACACGGCGCTGCTGCGCGCGGCGCTGACCATGGCGCCCGACGGCGTGGACATCGTCGAAGGCTCGATCCACGGAATCCCGCTCTATGACGGCGACGTCGAGGCCGCCGAAGGCATCCCCGAGGCGGTGACGCGGCTGAAGGACCAGGTCGCGGCGGCTGATGGCGTGCTGCTCTTCACCCCGGAGTACAACAACGGCATTCCCGGCGTCTTCAAGAACGCCATCGACTGGATGAGCCGCCCCTCGGCCGATATCGGCCGCGTCTTCGGCGGGAAACCCTTTGCCATTACCGGCGCCTCGCCCGGCAATTTCGGCACGCTGCTCTCGCAGGAAGCCTGGCTGCCGGTGATGCGCACGCTCGGCACCGTGCCGTGGTTCGGCGCCAAGCTGATGGTGTCGCGCGCCGGGACGGTCATTCAGGACGGTAAAATCGCCGACGAGGCGACGGAAAAGAAGCTCCGCGATTTCGTCGCCGGTTTTTCGGCCTTCGTCGCGGATTACAAGCGATAGCGGAACAGCACGAATCAGAAGGGCGCGCCGGTTTCCCGGCGCGCCCTTTTTCGTCAGCCAATGATCCGCTCTTTATAGGCCTTGGCCAGTTCCGCATCGGCGGCGCCGATATCGTGGCCGGCGGGGAGCAGAGTGTTCTCGATCGAAGCGCCGGCCGCCTTCAGACGCCCTTCGAGTTCGGTAGCGTGAGCGCCGTAGGGGTCCGACCCGCCGGTGAGCAGCAGCACGTTCGTGCCCGTAAGGTCGATCTCGGGCTGGCTTTCCAGCACGTTCATGCCCCGCAGCAGCACAGCGTTGCGGATGAGGCCCGGATAGAGCTGCATGACCGCGCCGATCATGTTCGCCCCGTTGGAATAACCGACGAACAGCGTTTTCGCCGGATCGAGCCCGTAAGCCGCATTCGCCTCCTCCATGAAGGCCGCGAAGGCTTCCGCTTCGCCGGCAATGTCCTTCTGGTCGAAGGTGAGAGCGGTCAGCCGCCGGAAGAACCGCGGAACGCCCTCATCGAAACTGCGCCCGCGCGGGCTGAGCAACGCGGCGCGCGGCGCCAGCCTTGCGCCGAAGGGCAGCAGGCTCGTCTCGTTGCCGCCGGTGCCGTGCATCAGCACGATGGTCGTGCCGTCCGGATCGTCCGGGCGGTGCAGCCGGTGCACGAACGGCAGGTCGCGCTCGCGCATGCGCTCCTCCCCCGGTAGCGAAAACTGCGGAAGCCGTGCCCGGACATCATCCGGATCGGTCCGGAAATGCCGGGGCACGAACAGCGCGCTGCCGAGCGTCTCCAACGGCTCGTCCACCGTCATGCCGGGGCCGTCCGTCGCATATTCGACCAGCGAACCGCCGGGCTCGCGCACATAGAGCGAGTGGAAATATTTCCGGTCGTGCATGTTGGTATCGCCCACGTCTTCCGCGGCAAGCCGGGTGGCGACCGCTTCCACGGCGGCCAAATCCGGCGCCCTCAGCGCGATATGATCGATCGTGCCGGTGCCGGGCGCCGAGGTCCAGAAGCCGCTGGCATTGCGAATGTCGAGCACGTCGCCCGCCTCTCCCGCAAGCCGGGTGATGCCGTTCGCCTCGGCGACCGTGCGAAAACCGAAATGCCCGGCAATGAAGGCCGCCGTCTCCGCCGGCTTTTCCGACAGGATCGTCGCACCGCGGATGCGCTGGACGGCGTCCGCAGCCACAATGTCCTTCGTGATGTGCGGCGCCGGCCCTTCGACATCCGCCTCGCCGACGAGCTTGACGATGATGCCGTCCGGATCCTTCAGCCGCAGCACAGGTTCGCCGAATTCCTGCGACGGCCCGGTGAGCGCGATATTGTAGGTCAGCGCGCGCGTCAGCCAGAAGCCGATCGCTTCCGGGCGGATGGAAAGCGCAATCTCCGACGGCTGGCCGAGCCCGACGCGGCCGGGGGAGCCATCTTCCCAGGCAAGGAAGGTGACCAGCGAGCCAGGGCTCGCGGCCGCATCGCCGTAAATCAGGTGGAGCTGGTCAGCGTCCTCGTAACCCGCCGTGCGCTTGACGAGCCGGAGGCCGAGGAAACCCACGTAGAAATCGACATTCGCCTGGATTTTCCGGGTGATCGCCGTGATGTGATGGATGCCGCTTGTCATGGAGCACCTCCTTTCGGGAGGTACACAAGCAGGATTTGGCAGCGCGCGCCAGCGGATGGCCGGTGAATGGACTGTCTACAAAACAAGACCGGCCCCGCTGTCGAGCGAGGCCGGCCGATGATCGGCGCGAAGGCGCCAGATCGTTCAGAATCCGGGTTCAGGCGGCCGCAATATTGGCCGGGGACCGCGCCCGCGCCGAGGCGGACGGATCATTGAGGAGACGGCGGATCGCCACGCGCACTTCGTCTGCCGACGAGAAGCGCTGGGAATCCAGATCCCACACGGAATATTTGACCGCAACGAACTTCAATCGATCCTCATCGGGAACGACAACGCCGACGGCCTCACCACCGATTTCGATAACCTGCTTTTGCATAACAACTCCTGCCGTACCGAGGGCACAGCCAATTCTCATTTGCGCTTAATTCGAAGAGGGAAACCAACTCACATTCGGCGGAGGGCCGTATGCGCTTTCCCTGTAATCGTTTCACGACAGGAGTACGCCACACGCACGGAGGCGATGCAGTTGATATTGTACATGACACACTCCCTCTTGTTGGCGCTGGAGCCTTGAAATGAAGGCTCCAGAGTGTGGACCGGGGGAAACGCATGCGGTCCTCATGCGATGCTCAAACACATAATCAGCTCTCCCTTCTTTGTCAATGGAATCGGCATAATTTTGGAAAAAATTGCTGCCGAATTTGTGTGACAATTCGAATCGCAAAATAATGTTCGCGCTTGCAGCATTTTTCAGGAAAATATGTCGCGAAGACGGATATTCCGGGGAAATGCCGTGGCGCAACCTGGCGGGGCGTTCAAAATCGCAATCTTCCGCTAAACGAGCAAAGGTGCGACGCTGGAGCAATTGCCCCAGTTGCACGGCGGACACACCCCTTCAGGGAAGCGGGGAAAAAACGTTGTGGGACCATTCTTTTTTGGACGGGGGCTCGATCTTCCGTCCAAACATGAATAAAGAGTGAATCTCGATTTTGTTCAGTTAATATGCCGCGACGGCCGACAAGGTATGACCATGAATTTCACCAGGACGCTTTTTCCTCTGAGCATGCTCCTCCTGTCGGGCTGCGTCGTAGGCCCCGATTATCTGAAGCCCGACACCGCGCTGCCGGCGAAGTTTTCCGAAAGCAAGGCGACGAGCGGCGAGAGCGTTTCGCTCAATCCATGGTGGGAATCCTTCCGCGACCGGCGCCTGAATGATCTCGTGCACCAGGGCATGGGCGAAAACCTGACCGTGCTGCAGGCGCTGGAGCGCATCACCGCGGCCGAAGAGAATGTCATCGTCGCCGGCGCCGGCGCGCTGCCGAGCCTCGGTGCTTCGGCGGACGCGAGTGCCAGCGGGCAGGACGGCAACTACCTGCGCCGCACCTCGGGCCGCGATTCTTCGTCGTCGAAGCAGCTCAATGCCGGCTTGAGCGCCTCGTGGCTGCTCGACTTCTTCGGCCAGTACCGCCGGTCGAAGGAGGCCGCGAATGCCGCGCTCGACGCCGCCTATGACGACGTCGGCGTTGCTCGTCTCGCCTATCTCTCCGATCTCGTATCGAGCTATGTCAATGCGCGCTACTTCCAGGAAGCGCTGGCGCTCAACCGCAAGAACCTGGTGTCGCGCCGCGAAACGCTGAAGCTCACCAACGAGATCAAGGAAGCGGGCGCCGCTTCCAGCCTCGACGTGCTGCAGGCAGAAGGCCTCGTCAACCAGACACTCGCCGACCTGCCGGCGCTTGAAACCGGCTTCCACCAGGCGGCCAACCACATCGCGACGCTGCTCGGCGTGCCGGCCAGCACGATCACGTCCAGCCTGATCAAGGGCTCTGCCCAGCCGATGCCGCGTTATGCGACGCGCACCGGCGTGCCGGCCGATCTCATCCGCAACCGTCCGGACATCCGCGCGGCCGAGCGCCGCCTGCAGGCGGCGACGGCCAGCATCGGCGTCGCGGAAGCCGATCTCTACCCGAGCATCGAGCTCGGCGGGTCGATCGGCGCAACGCGCAACTTCACCAATGCGGCAACCGGCAACCTGACGAGCTGGTCCTTCGGCCCGACGCTGAGTCTGCCGATCTTCAATGGCGGCGCGCTGAAGGCGCAGGTCAAGATCGCTCGCTCTGAAGCCGAGCAGCAGTACCTGACCTGGAAGTCGACGGTGCTGCAGGCGGTCGAAGAAGTGGAAAATGCCCAGACGGCGCTGATCCGCGACGGTCAGACCGTCGCAGCCCTGCGCAAGGTCGTCAGCACCTTCGAGCAGACCCTGAACCTCGCGCGCGAAAGCTATCGCGGCGGCGCCAGCACCATCCTCGACGTGCTCGATGCCGAACGCAACGTCGCCGATGCCCGCCTCGCGCTCGCTTCTGCAATTCGCCAGCTTGCCCGCGACTACGTGGCCCTCAACGTGGCGATCGGCGGCGGTGCCGAGATCGGCGCGCCGACGGCCGTCGCCAGCAAGTAAGCGTCAAACCTTGAAAAAACCCTCGAGCGCTGCGGCCGTCCGGCCGTAGTGCTCGCGGAGTGCCGCCGCCGCCCCCTCGGCATCGCGCGCTAGCGCAAGCTCCATCAGCCGGCGGTGTTCGCCCGTCACATCCCGCGCGCCCCCGGTGAGGCTGACCGACAGGCGCCTATAACGATCGGCGCGCGAAAACAGCTTCTCACAGATTTCCAGCAGGATCGGCGAACCACAGGCCGCAATCAGCGCCGCGTGAAACGTCGCATGCCGCGCCTCCCAATCCTCCCGCATGGCCGACGGAATATCCTCTCGCGCCTGCGGAATGCGCGCCATCAGGTGATGCGCGGCAATAAGGCCCGCTTCCCAATCTCCATCCCCCTTCGCCACCGACAGCCGCAGCGCCTCGCCCTCGCAGAGCTGCCGCGCGGCGGTGATGTCGCGCAGCTCCGCAAGCGAGAGGCTCGCGACGCTATAGCCGCGGTGATCGTCCAGCACGGTGAACCCTTCCGCCGTGAGCCGCGCCAAAGCCTCGCGCACCGGCGTGACGCTCATGCCGCACAGCGCCTGGAGGTCGGCGAAGCGCAGCCGGTCGCCCGGCTTTACCGCGCCCGTGCGGATCGATTGGCGGATCGCCTCATAGGCATCGCCCGCAAGCGTGCGCCCGCCCGGCTTCTTCTGGTCCATCGCTCCTCGCTCACCTTATAAAATCACATGGATTTTCGAAAATCATTGACTCGATGTAAAACCGGATGGAAGGTGCGCGCAACCGAAATCGGTGAAACGGACAGTTTACGGAGAACCTCATGAAGCTGGTGCGCTTTGGCGCGGCGGGCGCGGAAAAGCCCGGAATGATCGATGCAGACGGCAAGGTGCGCGACCTTTCCGGCGTGGTGGCGGATATTGCCGGCGACGTGCTCGGCCGCGAGGGCCTGAAGCGCCTCGCCGCGATCGATCCGAAGAGCCTGCCGCTTGCCCCGGAAGACAGCCGCTTCGGCGCCTGCGTCGGCCGCGTCGGCAATTTCATCGCCGTCGGCCTCAACTATGCCGACCACGCGGCGGAAAGCGGCATGGCCGTGCCGAGCGAACCGGTGCTGTTCAACAAGGCCCCCTCCTGCATCGTCGGCCCGGACGATACGATCCTCATTCCGCGCGGCTCGGAAAAGACCGACTGGGAAGTGGAACTCGCGGTCGTCATCGGCGAGCGCGCATCCTACGTCTCGGAAGCCGACGCGCTCGACTATGTGGCGGGCTATTGCGTGTGCAACGACGTCTCCGAGCGCGCCTACCAGATCGAGCGCGGCGGCCAGTGGACCAAGGGCAAGGGCTGCCCGACCTTTGGCCCGATCGGCCCCTGGCTGGTGACGACGGACGAGGTGGAGACCGGCGACCTCGCCATGACGCTCAGCGTCAACGGCGAACTGGTGCAGAACGGCTCCTCCAGCACCATGGTCTTCAAGGTGCCCTTCCTCGTTCACTACATCTCGCAGTTCATGGTGCTGGAACCCGGCGATGTCATCACCACCGGCACGCCGCCCGGCGTCGGCATGGGCATGAAACCGCCGCGTTACCTGAAGCCCGGCGACCGCATGGAAGTCTCCATCGCCGGCCTCGGCACACAGCATCAGGTCGTGGCCGCGGGCTGATTCGCCTCGCGATCCTCAAAAAGCGAGAGGGGCCTCAAGGGCCCCTCTTCGTCTTGGCGATCAGTGGAAAGTCGCAGGCGACGCTTCGTCGTCGAGAATGCGGAAGGCCTCGTCCAGCGCGGCCACCAGGATGTCCGTCAGTTCGTCGGCATCGTTTTCGAGGAGGAAGAGCGCGACCGTTGCATTGTCCGGATCGCTATAGCGCTCGAGGTCTTTCGACATATCATTGTCCCTTTCCAGCCGGCACCATCCCGGTTAACGGAAAGCATAGGACCGCAGGCTTGCGCATGGCTTGTGCCGGAAAGGCACAGGTTGTGCAAGCGTCAAAGCCATCAACCGCACCAGGATTGATGACGCCCCGTCCACGGCTTCGCGAGGCCCTCGCGCACCATCCGGTGACCAATCGACTGCCCGCCGCGCAGCACCAGATGCGGCGCCGCCTTCGTCTTTCCCTCCGCGCCGCTTTTGGCCGAAACCAGCGTCACGTCGCCCTCGTTGAGGATTTCCCGCAGCCGCAGCTTGGCATCGCCACCGCGCGAGCGCTCCGCATCGCAGCGCGCCTCGGCGATCGCCGGCGCATCGATATCGGCCAGCCGCACCTTGCGGCCGGCATAGAGGATGGTGCTGCCGTCGAGCACGCAATAATCGGTCTGCGTCGTGCAGATGAACCATTTTCCCGAGAAGGCCGGCAATTTCTCTGCCGCAGGCAACGCCTGCTCCACCTCTTCGGCCGGCCGCTGCTTCGGCCGCGGCAAAACGGCCTCCCGCTCGACCGTCTTGGCCTTGCGCTCGATGGAGGCCGTGCGGATCCCGGTCGCCGCCGTTTCCGGCCCCGGCACCCAATTGTCCATATAGACAATCCCGCCCACGACGGCCGCGCCCAGCACATACCAATGCGCCATGCCGCCCCGCCGCGCCGCCGTAGAACGCTTCGTCCCCGTCGTCTTCTTCCGCCTGGTCGTCTTCTTCACCATCGCCTGTCTCCTGCGCGAGACAGTGCTACGATCTCTTGAAGATATGGTTACCGGGATGTGGATGCGGCGGACGAAGAGTCCGACTACCCCTCGGCGGGCGCGGACGGTTTGCCGCTCTCAATCCCTTGGCTCTTGCGTGCACCCTGCCAAGCATGACATCAAATCATGTGCCGCCTGTGGGTGCGGATTTCTCGTCTGCGGGCACTCGGGGGATAAGAGCGATAAGATTTTTCCATTCCTCGCCCCGTCGGTGGCTGGCCGTTGGGCTACTCCTCGCCGCCATGCTGGCGATCGGGCTGACGGCCGGTCTGCCATGAGCCTCGCCCAAGGAGCCATCGTTCCCCATCCGTGGCGGGTGCATTTCCGGACGCGTCGGATATGATCCGGACTCTGGCGGCGAAAGAGTCTGGATAACATGTTGCGCAACCTCGATTTCAGCTCCTGGTACAACCTTCTGGCAACACTGATCGGGCTAGCCCTGTTCACCTTGATCAGCATCGGCATCCGTCTGATCATGATGTTCACGATCCAGCAGCGCCGGGAGCGCACGAACCGCCAGATCAACGAACGCCTGAAAACCCTCATCGCCGCCTACAAGACCTTGGGCGGCTCCTTCACCGGCAATCTCGCCGTCGATCCCACGCATCTTCGCGATCTGAGGCGGCGCGCGGAACCATCCGCTGAGCCAGTGGACGGAGAGGCGGACGGCATCGTTGCGAGCTCCGAGCGCCGCAGGCGCATCCGCGACGACGTCGAGGCAGCACTTTCCGATATCATGCTGCTCGGTACGGAGGCGCAGGTTCGCCTGGCGGAGAAAGCGGCGCGGGAGCTCATCGCGGGCCGTCCCGTCCACACCCACGAACTCGTCGTCTCCCTCCGGGCCTTCATCCGGGAAGCACTCGACCTCGACCCCGTCCCATCCGACCTGGCAATCCCGATGCAAGGCCCGACCCGCCCGGCAAGCAGCGGCGGCCGCACCAAGGGTGAGCGCGGAAAAGAAGGCTCGCGGGGTGGAGGCGGTGGCAGCGGTGGAATGGGCGGCGGCGGCCTCGGCCCTGCCAGCAGCAGCGAAGATCCGACACCTGCGGATCGGAGTTGACAACGAGATTTGAGAAGGCGAAACCGGATGACGCATCAACCGCCCGCCAGATGTAGGGTGGTCGCATTGGATGGACGGCGCGCGTCATGGCGATGACGTCTTGGGCGGCGGCGTTGGTAATCACGAACTGTCTGGCAACTAGGGTAGCAACACGCTATCTTGCAGCGCAAGAATGGATGCCCTGGACGGCGGCCTAGGCAGCGATGTACTCTCAATTGGGCTCGGCATCGACCCGTTCATCTTCGGGAAGAGCGGCTCGCTTAGCCCAAATTGACAAACGCGCGGCATCTCCCACGGCTGGAGCCGCACCTAGCGGAAGTCTTCTCAGCCCCGCCTGCGCTTTTTTCTCAATCCTGCGATGGAAGGTCGTGACTCGCGCGTGACATCCGGCGCCGAACACTACCGGTCTGGCACAACCGCCCTTCCCGATACGTAGATCAAATCAACAAGCCGGGTATATGCTTACTCCTAATTGGGGAAGCGACCATGCAGGATGTTATCATCAGAGCCTATACCAATGGAGGCGTCCGTGAACTATTGGCTCTCATCCCTGTCCCTGACGACGTCAACGCCACCGACAGCCAATTGATTGCCTTGGCGATGATAGCGCTTCGAGAGCAGGGACGGTTTGCAGATACCGAGATCGAGACTTTCCAATATCGACTGGACCGTCCAAGGGCATCGACGCTCCAGACCCCCTTCCCGCGACGCCTCCAGGCGCTGTAGCCGAGCGGCTCCGTGGCCGGCGCGGGCGGGACACTGGACCAACAGCGAGGCGGCCACGATTGATTTCTGGTCGAGGCAGCACAATCGTCAATTGACGTCGAGCGCATCCTAAAGGATGGCACCGCATCGGCAACGGTCAGCGCGATCATCAAGAAATGGACGACCCTATGAATCAGGCTCGCCGTGGACGCTTTTTCGGGCGCTATCTGACGAAGCGATCAATTGATGAGGGTCGGCTGCGAATACGCTCGTTCCGTCACGGGGCAACCCTCTTGGATCTTGGTCCACGACGAGACGTTGAGCTTCATCTCACAACGCGCGAGGTAAGAGCCTCCATCAACCCTCAGGCAGGAGGTCTGGCCAAGCTCGAACATGACACCACGATTTCGGCATTTGCAATTGTGGGCATCCGCCAAGGTGGGGATCGCGGCAATTGCCAAACCAACGACGAGCACTCCAACACGCATGGCTGATGCTCCCAATGATATGCATGCAGATTACACCTGTCCGACAGCATCGTCAAAGCGAGCGACCGATTAGCCGAGCGGCATCGTCGGCGGTGAGGCTGTAACCTACGAAATCAAAATCAAGGGATTATATGGCCAGCTTAGTCGACACGGAACTGTCCGTGGTTCCGGCTGGTAGCGGAGGAGGGATTCGAACCCCCGACACAAGGATTATGATTCCTCTGCTCTAACCTACTGAGCTACTCCGCCGACCGAAGGGACGATGGAAACGAGGTCCGTTTTCCGTCCGGTGGGCGGCTTATAAGGTGCTGTTCCCGCGGGTGTCAAGCGACGTTCGCACAAAAATCGCTTTGTCCGCAAAGGCCTTGGCGGGCGTGGCTTTTCAGGCGGCCACGCGGGTGGAGAGAATGCGCTTGAGGGCGTCTTCCGCCGCCGTTTCGCGTTCCGAGCGCTGGATGAAGCCGCCGCCGTAGATGCGGGCGTCCTCGCCTTCGCCGGAATAGAGCGCGCAGGCCTGGCCGGGCGCAACGCCGGCTTCGCCTTCCGCAAGCTCGACATAGATGCCGCCGGGGCCGGACTGGAGGCGCGCGGGGCGGGGCGGGCGCGTCGAGCGCACTTTGGCGTAACAATCGAAACCGGCCGCGGCGACGGTTTCGAGATCGCCGTCGCCGAGCCAGTTGATATCGCGCAGATAGAGGCGGCGCGTCTCCAGCGCTTCCTTCGGGCCGACGATGACGCGGCGCGAGCGGGCGTCGAGATAGACGACGTAGAGCGGCTCGCCGGTGGCGATGCCGATGCCTCGGCGCTGGCCGATCGTATAGTGCAGGATGCCCTCATGCTGGCCAAGCACGCGGCCGTCGATATGCACGATGTCGCCGGCGAGCGCCGCATTCGGCTTCAGCTTGTTGACGATATCGGTGTACTTGCCCTGCGGTACGAAACAGATGTCCTGGCTGTCGGCCTTCTTGGCGACGACGAGGCCCATCTCTTCCGCAAGCGCCCGGGTTTCGGCCTTCGAGAGATGGCCGAGCGGGAAACGCAGATAATCGATCTGCTCCTGGGTGGTCGCGAAGAGGAAGTAACTCTGGTCGCGCTCCGCATCGACCGGGCGGTAGAGCGCGCGGCGCTCCGGCGCTGCGGCGGTCGGGTTCGGGCGCGAGCGGATATAATGGCCGGTCGCCAGGGCATCCGCGCCCAGTTCCTTGGCGGTGGCCAGCAGATCGGCGAACTTGACGGTCTGGTTGCAGGCGACGCAGGGGATCGGCGTTTCGCCGGCGATGTAGCTTTCGGCGAACGGGTTGATCACCGTCTCGCGAAAGCGCTTTTCATAATCCAGCACATAATGCGGGATGCCGATCGTTTCGCAGACGCGGCGCGCATCGTCGATGTCCTGGCCCGCACAGCAGGAGCCGGCACGGTGCACGGCGGCGCCATGATCGTAGAGCTGCAGGGTGATGCCGAGGACGTCGTAACCTTCGCGTTTCAGGATTCCGGCCACCACGGAACTGTCGACGCCGCCGGACATGGCGACGACGACACGCGTATCTTCTGGCTTCCGGTCGAAATCGAGACTGTTCACGCGAGGTCCGTTCCGATGCTGCGGCCGCCGCCTTCGGGGCTTGCCGCAGACACCTTTGACTGAAACGCCGGAAACCGGCCGTTGCGGCGCCCCGTAACTGTCGGGACACCTCTGGGGCGACATATAGAAACTTGCCGCCCCGAGGGCAAGAGAAGGCCGGAAACCTCGTCTTTCCGGCCACGCACAGGATCGCCCCTCCCGGTCCGCAAAAAGGGGCTGTCGCGTGCGAACGAAAAGTCAGATGAGGCGCAGGCGGAGCGCGATCGCGATCGCCTGCATGCGGTTGACGGCCTGGAGCTTTCGGGTGGCGCTCTTGAAATAGCTGCTCACCGTATAGACCGAGATGCCGAGGATGATGGCGATCTCGTCGCTGCTCTTGCCGGCGGCGGCCCAGCGCAGGCACTCGACCTCGCGGCTCGACAGCTTTTCCCGCCCCGCCGTCGCCGCGACAAAGGTCTTTTCCAGGCATTCGAACAGTTGAAGGGCGGCGAAATGCAGCTCCGTCAGCTCCGGCCGGGCAAGCGGCGTGCGCGTGCCGGAGAAGACCATCAGATAGGGATCGGAGGTCGTGGAATGCATGAGCAGCGCCGTGGAACCGGAAAGGCCGTAGCTTTCGGCAAGCGTGATCGCCTCGCCGGCCTGGCCGCTTTCCCAGTCCGATGGCGCCAGAAGCGAGCTGTCGCCCTGGACGGGCAGCTTCGTCATGCCGGTCTCGATCGCGAGACGGCTGACGTGGAACAGGTTCATCGCATCATATTTGCGCACGAGATCGGCCGGCCAGTTGCTGACGAGCAGGCGCTCGGCAAAACGCTGCTGGCCGTTCGCCGGAAAACGCGACACCAGGAAATGGCTGAAGCGAAAATGGTTGGCGCACTGGCGCATGAGGTGCAGCACCTCATATTCGGTCTGCACGGATTCAATATTGGCCGTCGATAGGAATTCGGGCGACCAACCCTGCTGCAGGAGCATGTTGTCTGGATCTCTCATTTTCCGTTTCCAACAGCCGGCGCGGACGCGCGCCGGGCTCGTGTGCATTCTCGGTCCGGAAAATTACAGGAGCACCATCGCGGTGAAACACGACGAAAAACGCCGCGTCAGCCATGTCCCAAAGGGAAACAGCTCGCGGATAGAATTCATTTGGATGCATCCTGGGGGCTTCCGGTGACATCAACGATGCCGCCCCCAAATTTTGGGGCTTATTAGCAGTATTTGAATAAAAGAGAAACGTTTTATTTGCATGGCTCCCATGCAGGCTCTGCGAGAGCGCGCATAGACAAACGTAACGGAAACCGGCGCTTACAGAGCCCCGCACGATCGGCGAAGCCGCTCAAATGATTAGAAAATTGTTAGCATGCATTTAGGCAAATCTTAAATGTGGCAAGCTACAGTCCGGGGATATGGTCTTGAGTTTATGTAGAGAGTCCAATGACCGATCTGATACGACCACGCGTTAAATACGTCATCGGCCCCGATGGCAGCCCTCTGACAATTGCCGATCTGCCGCCGGCCAATACGCGGCGCTGGGTGATTCGCCGGAAGGCAGAAGTCGTCGCCGCGGTGCGCGGCGGGCTCTTGAGCCTCGAAGAAGCCTGTGAACGTTATACGCTGACGGTCGAAGAATTCCTCTCCTGGCAGTCCTCCATCAACGACCATGGCCTTGCCGGCCTGCGCACCACGCGCATCCAGCAATACCGCCACTAGCGTCCCATTTTTGATCAAGACCCCTGCGGTCGCGCTTTGCGCGGCCGCAGTTCTTTTTATCAATATTCAGCGCGGTTGCAGCTTCATCTGCAGGAGCCCGGTCATGATGGCCGAGGCGGCGTAGAACCACAGGCCGGGCTGGGTGAAGGCCGAAGCCATGCCGCTCGTCTTCGCCGCAACGATGACCAGCGCCACCAGCATCACATCCATCATCGACCATTTGCCGAGCAGCGGAAGCAGCCGGGCGATCCAGTTCGCCTTGCCGTCGGCCGGCGTCGGCGCGGTCGCCTCCAGCGCGATGGCGAAGAGCTTGATGACCGGGAAGACGATGGAAAACAGGCCGACCAGCACGGCCAGCGCGCCGCTGCCCTGCGCCCAGAGCGAGACGACGATATCGATCAGCGAGGGCGTCTCGTTGAAGAAATACAGTTTTTCGAAGCGCACGAGCGGCAGGACGAGACCGAAGGCCAGGAACAGCGCGGAGAGAACGAGAAGAGCGGGTACGGCGAGAATCATGGGCACACGTCGAAGGTTTCGATGCGTCCTGCATAGCACTCGCCAGGCTCTGACGCAGCACACTCCGTTCACATCCGGATGGCTTGCCGGATCCGCCGGGACAGGAAAGGATGGCACCAACGCAACCGCAAGCGAGGACCATCATGGATATCAAGGACGAAGAAACCGGCTCGAAGGGCCGCTATTCCACCATCGTCGAGGGGCACGAGGCGGAAGTGACTTATTCGCGCACTTCGCCGAAGCTCGTCATCGTCGATCATACCGGCGTGCCGGATGCGCTGCGCGGCAAGGGCGTCGGCCAGGCGCTGGCGGCCCATGCGGTGGAGGCGGCGCGGGCGGGCGGCTGGAAGATCATGCCGCTCTGCCCCTTCTTCCGGGCGCAGGCGATGCGCCACAAGGACTGGCAGGACGTGGTCAATCTCTAGAGGGAAATCGACGCAACGCGAAGAACCCTCGTGAGCGGTCTTCCGGCCGCTCGCGAAGGTCCTTCGAATTGAAACGGATCAGGCGCGAAGCCGAACCGCGTTGTCGCGCTCTTCCAGCGCCGAAGCCTTGGCGAACTCCGCCTCCGCCTCTTCCAGTGCCAGTTCCGCCGCATCCTGCTGCACCTTCAGTTCCCGGATGGAGACCTGAAGATTGTCGGAGCGCTGACGCGCTGCCTTGGCGAAGGTGGGATAAGCGAAGTGGTTGGGATCGGTGATCCCGGACTTCTTTTCCTCGATGGCGATCTGGGTTTCCAGTTCCTTCGACATCCGTTCGAATTCGGACATCATCAACTGAAGCTGGGCCAGCTGCCGTCTCTTGTCTTTCACCTGAAATTCCTTCAGGCGAACTAGGCTCTCACGCGACTTCATACGCAATACTCCCGTGGATAGCGAGACCCCGGCATTAGAGCGAATGGCGGCCTGATTCTCTCGGCAACCACGCACTCCGCATTCCAAATCAGCCCCCGAAGCGCGGTGTTTTCCACACGCCGGAAGCCGTCTTGCGCCCGAAACCCGGCAAAACGCACCAGGCCTCGAAAAAAATTCAGCGATATTAATAAAACCCTACCGCTGGTAACCTTTCGTTTACGGGCATCGTTAATCATAGGTGCGAGGATTTAAGGCTCAGTAAATGCGGTTCGCAAAAAAGAGGTGGGGCGCATTGATGAGTCGAAAGAGTCGGTTAGCTGTGTTTCTTGAAGGAACGTATTAAGAGACACAATTCTGATTCATCCATAAAATCAGGAGCCTGCCTAAAATAATTAACAGATCGATGCATCTTGCCAAAGTGAATCAGGATTTGTTAACCATTTCGTGGCAGCCTCCAAATCAGGCAACGACTGGATCCGTATCGCGTAGGGGGCCAGAAACCTTGAGCGGCGGAAAAGGGGACAGATATGCGGGTTCTACTCATTGAGGACGACAGCGCGACGGCGCAGAGCATCGAATTGATGCTGAAGTCCGAAAGTTTTAATGTGTATACCACCGACCTCGGCGAGGAAGGTGTCGATCTGGGCAAGTTGTACGATTACGACATCATCCTGCTCGATTTGAACCTCCCCGACATGTCGGGTTACGAGGTCCTGCGCACGCTTCGCCTGTCCAAGGTCAAGACGCCGATCCTCATCCTCTCCGGCATGGCCGGCATCGAGGACAAGGTGCGCGGCCTCGGCTTCGGCGCCGACGATTACATGACCAAGCCGTTCCACAAGGACGAGCTCGTCGCCCGCATCCACGCCATCGTGCGCCGTTCCAAGGGCCATGCCCAGTCGGTCATCTCGACGGGCGAACTCATCGTCAACCTCGATGCCAAGACGGTCGAGGTCGGTGGCCAGCGCGTCCACCTGACGGGCAAGGAATACCAGATGCTGGAGCTGCTTTCGCTCCGCAAGGGCACCACGCTCACCAAGGAAATGTTCCTGAACCACCTCTATGGTGGCATGGACGAGCCGGAACTGAAGATCATCGACGTCTTCATCTGCAAGCTGCGCAAGAAGCTTGCGAACGCCGCCGGCGGCGCGAACTATATCGAGACGGTCTGGGGCCGCGGCTACGTGCTGCGCGAGCCCGATGGCGACTTCGCCGAAAGCGCCTGATACCACCCTCCCCGCTCCGGAATTCCAACCCGCCGCTTCGCCGGCGGGTTTTTTCGTTGTGTGTCAGAGAGATAAGCCCGGAACGAAAAACGCGGCCGGCTCTTCACGAGCGGCCGCGTCGATGTCGTCAGATTAAGGTCTATCGTTTCAGGCGGCGATTGAAAGATTGCCGAAGACCTGGGTCAGGATCTTGCGGTCGAACGGCTTCAGCAGGAAGTCGTCGGCACCGGCGCGCTTGCCCATCATCATCTTCTTGAGGTCCGCCTCGACCACGCAATAATAGATGCGCACCGACTTGCCCTGCGGCAGGTTGCGGATATTGCCGATCAGCTCGATCGCACCGTCCATCGTCGCATCGACGATGATGATGTTCGGCAGCTCCGCCTCGCAACGCACCAGCGCTTCGAGCGAGCTCGACGCTTCCAGCACGAGGAAATTGAAACCGGAGAGAATACGCTTGCCGACCTTACGGACGACGTCGGAACCATCGGCGATCATCAACCGCTGCATTAGCTGCTCCTAGGGTCTCCCGCTCTTGAGCTGCGGGAAGATTACAGGTTGCAACTGTACCGGCGGCTGGCAAACAAAGCGTTAGCGGCCATGGTTAACAAACCCTGGCCGCATTGTTTTACGCCTCGGCGGCGACCACGCGGGCGGAGAAGACGATCTCTTCGGGCGAAGCCGCCACGTCGAGCTGCATGCCCGCCTCGTCCGCCAGCAGCACCGTGTAATAGGGCTGGATGGAATGGGCGTCGACGGACTCTTCCGGCGTGCCGGAGAGGATCTCCATGAATTTCGGCGGCACGCGCAGCATGCGGCCCTTGGCGGTGAGCTTGAAGACCGCGTCGGTTTCCGGGTTTTCCAGCGTCACGTCGATCGAGCCACCGCGCGGAATGGCGCCATAGGCGACGAGAAACAGGTTGAGCAGCAGCTTGACCCGGTTCTTCGCGACGATGGCGCGCGGTCCCGTCCAGGTGATCTCGGTCTTCTTCTCGGCGACGGCGAAATCGCGCGCCGCCTTTTCCGCCTCGCCCGTATCGATGGAGGCGCCGACCGAGCCGGAGGCGCCGAAAGCGAGCCGTGCGAACTTCAGACGCACGGAGGCATTCAGCGCGCTGGTGCGGATGAGGTCCATCGCCTCCGAATCAGCGCCGCCCTCGTCGAGCAGTTCCAGCCCGTTGTTGATCGCGCCCACGGGCGAGATGACGTCATGGCAGACGCGGCTGCAAAGAAGCGCTGCCAGATCGGGACCGGTCAGCGTAAGGTTTGGATTTTTCGCCATAAATTTCTCCCAGGTCCACGTATTCTTGCAACGCGGCGGCCTCACAGGGCACTGTCGCGGGCATCCTGCGCGACGCATAACACGCCGGAATTGCGCGAGGCGTACCCGAATTGAAGACAGCCATAATGACACCACATTTGGTAAACCGATTGTTAAGACGATCGGATCAAATTGCTGCATGGAACGGGGCCGAGACATGAAGGAAGGCGAACGGGACATGCGTGTTTCAAAACTGGTCACGACGGCGTTCAGGATCGTCACAACGGCGCTGCTGGCGCTCTTCTGGATTTTGCCGGCTCAGGCACAGCAGAGCAGCGGCCAATATTCCATGCAGGAAATCGTCGATGCCGGCCACGGCTTCTTCGGCTCCACCTCGGGTGGCCTCGCCAAGGTGGTCGAACGCGCTTTCGAATCCCACGGCCTGCCCAACGGCTACATTCTCGGCCAGGAAGGGTCCGGCGCCTTCGTCGCCGGCCTGACCTATGGCGAGGGCACGCTGAACACCAAGAATGCCGGCCAGCATTCGGTGTTCTGGCAGGGCCCGTCGCTCGGCCTCGACTGGGGCGGCCAGGGCAGCCGCACCATGATGCTCGTCTACAATCTGCCCGACGTCAATGCGCTCTATGAGCGGTACGGCGGCGTTTCCGGCTCGGCCTATGTCATTGCCGGCGTCGGCATGCAGGTCAATGTCAACCGCGACGTCGTGCTCGTGCCGATCCGCACCGGCGTCGGCGCCCGCATCGGCATCAATGCCGGCTACCTGAAGCTCACCCGCGAACCGACCTGGAATCCCTTCTGATCGCCCACCCGGTCGCCCCTTGGTCGCCCCTCTGGTCGAATGAATGGCGGCCCTCGCCCGTCAGGTTAACCGAGAGTTGATTTCGCCGGGCATCCCCCTGTGAAAGTTCGGGCGAGCCGCTATAGTGCGCTTGCTTGAACCGTTTTGGGCCGTTTTGGAACGAGTGGACCTGTGATCGAGTATGCCCTTCTCTTCGCGCTCGGCTTTCTCGCCGCCACGCTGACCGGTCTGCTCGTCGCGCCGGCCATCCAGAAGCGCGTCGTCAAGTTCACCGAAGAGCGCATGCGCGCCACGATGCCGCTCAGCCCGCAGGAAGTGCGGGCGCAAAAGGACATGGCCCGCGCCGCCTATGCCGCGGAAAACGCCCGCCTGTCCCAGAGCGTGCGCCGCGAGCGCGAAAAACACACGCTGGAAATGGTGCGCAACGAGAAACTGCTGGCGCAGGCGGCGGCGATCGGCACGGAAAACGCCGAACTGCACGCCCAGATCGCCGACATGAACATCGAGGCCGGCGACATGCGCTCGGCGCTGCGCCGCGAGGAAATGAAGACCGAGCAGCTGAAGACGGCGCTTTCGACCGCCGACCGCGAGATCCGCGGCAAGGAAGCCGACATCGAGAGCCTGCACGGCCGCATCGACCATCTCGAGGCGGACCTCGACAATATGAAGATCGACCTCGCCACCCGTGACACGGCGATGGAGAACCTGAAGAGCCGCATCGGCAATCTCAAGGACGAGCGCGACAAGCTGCGCGAGGACATCAAGACGGCGAGCCAGGCGGCAAAATCGCTGGAAATGCGCCTGTCGCGCGAAGAGGGCCGCGTGCGCCAGCTCGAAACACGGCTGACGCGCGAGCTCGCCGGCAGCGCCGACAAGGACAATGCAATCGAACGGCGCATCGCGGAAATCAACCGCCTGCGCGACAAGGTGAAGACGTTGACAGCGGAAAACAAGGATACGGTGAAAGCGATGCGGTCCACCGGGCTCGCCCGCACCATCGCGACAACCCGCATTTCCGCCCGCCGCACCGAAAAGCTGGTGCCGCCGCCGATCGACATCGGCGCGCTGGAGGAGGACGTGCGCAACCAGGGCACGGCGCTTTCGGAACGGCTGCTCGCCGCGAAAACCGGCGACAACGACGCGGCGCTCCGCGAGGAAATGGCCGATCTCGCCAGCAAGATGATCGTGCTGACGGCCGCGCGCGAGGGTGCTGGCTCGCCCGTGCACGACCTCATCGCCACGATCGACCCGGCGCTCGACGGCGACGAACGCAGCCTCGCCCAGCGCGTGCGCGAACAGATCAGCGGCGACGAAGCTTGAAACGTCCCGGGAGGGCGGCATGAAGGCAGCAATCCTGGCATTGGTGATCGGCATTTCCGGCGCGACCGCCCCCTCGCCCAAGCAGGCGATGAGCATCGACGGGCGCTATTGCGGCCGGCTGTGGAGCAATGGCGACCTGGTCGAGGCAATCACCGTGCTGTCACTGACAGGCGACGGCCGGCTAACCGGCACCTACGAATTTGCCGACGGCGACGGCCGGAGCACCGGCACGCTGGCGGAAGATCCACCCGGCAAGGGCCTCGACCGCCGGCTCGACTGGCGCGATATGTATGGCACCGGCAAACTCTTCATCACCATCAGGCCGGATTACAGCGGCTTTACCGGCAAATGGCAGGACCAGACCGGCTCGCCGAACGAATTGTGGGACGGCGTGCGCTGCTAGGCGACACGCCCCATGGTGAGCGCGATCTGGTAAAGTGCGATGCCGCTCGCCGTCGCGACATTGAGGCTGTCCAGCCCCGGCCGCTGTGGAATACGTGCCGTGCGGAAGGAGGATAGGATGGTCTCCGGCAACCCCTCGCCTTCCGTGCCGAGCACCAGCGCGATGCGCCGCGCCGCCGGGATTTCCCCCACTGGCACAGCGCCACGCGGCGACAGACCCCAGATCTCGTAACCCGCCTCGGCGAGGCCCCGCAGCATCGCCTCGGCAGCGAGCCCGCGCGAAAACGGCACCGTCAACACAGAGCCGACGGAGACCCGGATCGCCTTGCGGTAAAGCGGATCGCAGCTCGTCTCGTCGAGAAACACCGCATCCGCGCCGAAGGCCGCGGCATTGCGAAAGATCGAGCCGACATTGTCGTGGTTGGAGAGGCCGCAGCCTGCGAGCACAAGGCTCGTTTCCGGCAGCGATGGCAGCAGCGAGGCCGCCTGCGCCGGCTTGCGGCCGAGCGCCAGCACGCCGCGATGCATGTTGAACCCGGCAATCGCATCGAAGACGGGCGCCGCGGCGATATAGACCGGCACGGTCGCCGGAAAGGTGGCAAGCACCTCGGCGACGCCGGCGACACGGCTTTCAAGAAGCAGGATCGCCTCCGCGGCAAAGCCGTTTTCCCGCGCCGGCGCACTACCGAGCATGCGCAGCACCACCGTGCCCTCGGCGATGAACAGGCCGTCGCGGCCCGTGAGGTCGCGCTCGCGGATCGAGACGAAGCCGGCAATGCGCGGATCGGCGGGATCTTCTATGCGGAGCGGTTCGGCCGCCATGGCGGATCAGTTGCCCTTGACGTCGATCTCGGCGACGATGCGGCTTGCCGCGATGTCGAAGAGGAAGGCCTTGCGCACGCCGTCCGCCATCACGCCGTAGAAAAGGATCTGGCCGGCCGACTGCGACACGGCCGAGACGGCGAAACCATCAGGCAGCGTCGCGGTCGCCTTGACCGGCGCATCGCTCGGCACGGCAACGCCGCCGGCGACAGCCGCTTCCGGCTTGCTTTCGCGCGTGTTGATCTTGTAGACAATGGCCGCAAGCACCGCCATGAACATCAAAAGCATGATGCCGCCCGAGACCAGTTGCAGGCGCATCATCTTGCGACGGACGTTTTCCATCACCGGGTCGAGCGGCTTGTCTTCCTGATCGTCGTTTTCGATGTTGGACATGGCAAGGCGACCTTCCGGCAATGAGCTGAGTTGAACGATGACCGACCCCTTTAAAGAAGCCGAGGCGACAAGAAAAGTCCTGACGGTGCCGGAAGACGCCGAAGGACGCATCGACGCCTGGCTTGCGGCCACGCTTGCCGGCGATTTTTCGCGCAATCGCATCAAGGCGCTGATCGAGGAAGGGGCCGTGCTGGTCAACGGAGCGGCGGTCGGCGAGCCGAAGCGCAAGGTCCATCCCGGCGACCGCGTCGAGATCGCCCTGCCCGAGCCGCGCGATCCCGAGCCGCAGGCCGAGGACATCCCGATCGACGTGCTCTACGAGGATGACAACCTGATCGTGCTGGTGAAGCCGGCGGGCCTCGTCGTGCATCCCGGCGCCGGCAACTGGACGGGCACGCTGGTCAACGCGCTCATCCACCATTGCGGCAAAACCCTTTCCGGCATCGGCGGCGTGCGCCGTCCCGGCATCGTGCATCGGCTCGACAAGGAGACGAGCGGCGTCATGGTCGTCGCCAAGAACGACGCCGCGCACCGCCACCTCTCCGACCAGTTTGCCGACCACGGCCGCACCGGCCCGCTGGAGCGCGCCTACCAGGCCGTCGTCTGGGGCCGGCCCCGTCAGCTGAAGGGCACCATCGACGCGCCGCTCGGCCGCGGCAACGACCGCACCAAGCGCGCTGTGAAGCGCGAGGACGCCGACGACGCCCGCGAGGCGATCACCCACTACGAAGTGGTCGAGCGCTATGGCGAAACCCCCGAAGCCACCAGCCTCGCCTCACTCGTCGAGTGCCATCTGGAAACCGGCCGCACGCACCAGATCCGCGTGCACATGGCGCATATCGGCCACCCGCTGGTCGGCGACCCGGAATATGGCGCCGCCTTCAAGACCAAGGCAAACCGCCTGCCGGACGAGGCGCGCGACGTCGTCAACGGTTTCCGCCGCCAGGCGCTGCACGCCTTCATGCTGCAGTTCGAGCATCCCGCCACCGGCGAGACCATGCATTTCGAAGCGCCGCCGCCGGAGGATCTTGAACGACTGATTTCGGCACTGCGCGCAGTGGAAAATACCACCAAGCCTTGATTTCCGGGTACAAAACCCCACCTTGGGAATGTATCGAAAAATCCGTTTCGCCCGGCCCGCTTTCACGTATCCGTGAAACTCGCGGACGCTTGAACCATTGTTTCGCCATACCTATCTGTACACTTAGTGGGGTCGCCATGACCCACTGGGGAGCATGGTTGCTGACGGGGATCCGGTTTCAGAGGATCGTGCTCCGTACCAAGGCTTGCCGAATGGAAGCCGCTTCAGAAAGGGGTGCTGAATGGCCCGCAATACGCTGCCGTCGATCACGGCCGGAGAAGGTGGTCTCAACCGCTATCTCGATGAAATCCGCAAGTTTCCAATGCTTGAGCCGCAGCAGGAATACATGCTCGCCAAGCGTTACCAGGAGCACGGCGACCGCACCGCGGCGCATGAGCTCGTCACAAGCCATCTTCGGCTCGTGGCCAAGATTGCCATGGGCTATCGCGGCTACGGCCTGCCGATCGGCGAAGTCGTTTCCGAGGGCAATGTCGGCCTGATGCAGGCCGTCAAGAAGTTCGACCCGGAACGCGGCTTCCGTCTGGCGACCTATGCCATGTGGTGGATCAAGGCTTCGATCCAGGAATATATCCTGCGCTCGTGGTCGCTGGTGAAGATGGGCACGACTGCCAACCAGAAGCGCCTGTTCTTCAACCTGCGCCGCATGAAAAGCAAGATCCAGGCGATCAACGACGGCGACCTGAAGCCCGACCAGGTCAAGGAAATCGCGACCAAGCTGAAGGTTTCGGAAGACGAAGTCGTCTCGATGAACCAGCGCCTCACCGGCGATGCCTCGCTCAACGCGCCCATCAAGGCCGGCGAAGGTGAATCCGGCCAGTGGCAGGATTGGCTCGTCGACGACCACGACAGCCAGGAACAGACGCTGATCGAGCAGGACGAACTGGACACCCGCCGCGCCATGCTGGCGCGCGCCATGGGCGTGCTGAACGACCGCGAACGCCGCATCTTCGAGGCCCGCCGCCTCGCCGAAGACCCGGTGACGCTGGAAGAGCTGTCGTCCGAGTTCGACATCAGCCGCGAGCGCGTGCGCCAGATCGAGGTCCGCGCCTTCGAGAAGGTGCAGGAAGCCGTGCAGAAATACGCGGCCGAACAGGCCCGCGCGGTGCGCGTCATCGAAGACGCCTGAGGCGAAGCGACAATCCAAACGAAAAGGCCCGGCAGCGATGCCGGGCCTTTTTTGTTGTGAGAAGCGAGCGGCCTTACTGGCTGCCGGCCGCGCCGAGCGTCGTCCAGGCTTTCATCACCGTGTCGAAGGCTTCCGTGCCCGCCGTGCCCTTGTCGAGCGTCATCAGCGCACGCCGGCCGTTGCGGTAGGTGATCGGAATGTCGATCCAGCTGCGCGTGCGCAGGAGTTCGGTGTTCTTGGCGATCGCCTCCGGGAAGTCGTTGAGCGCGATCATGTGGAAGTCGTCGGTGATCTTCGCCGGCACCGCGATCAGCGCATCGCCGCGGTCCTGCTCGGTCCGCTTCATCGCCACGCGCTGTACGCTCTCGATGCCGCCGCCTTCGAAATTCTCCGGCAGCGAGAAGACGAGCTCGACCAGATGGCTTGCCGGCAGGGACCGGTCGCCGTTGCGGCGGAAGGTGATCAGCGCGGTCAGGCCCTTGGAGGGCACGTTGATCTGCGCGCGCACCACCGGTTCGGCCTTGGCCTCGCCACCCGGCGATTCTTCCGCGCTCGACCAGGCGACCGTGCCTTCGATCGCCGTCGGCGCCGTCTGGCCGAGGCGCTCTTCATAGAGGAACATTTTCTGCGTAACGCCGATGGCGGCCGGCTGCTCGCCGGTGGCCGCAGGCGTCTGCGTGTCCGTCGTGGTCGCGGTGCCAGTGGTGCCGGCCGGCGTCTGCGTCGTGCCGTCCGTCGTGGTCGTGCCCGCGCCGGTGGTGCCCGCGGCGGCCGCGCCGTCTTCGGTCACCACGCCTGCGGTTTCCGTCGACTGGGCGGCAACCGACTTGCCCTCTTCCGGCGTTGCGCCGTCCAGCGCCGCCGCCGGGCCTTCGTCCACTTCGGTCCCGTCCGTCAGCAGGCGCTGCGTGAACTTGCCGTTGCCGGTCGGCGTGGCGGAGGCCACCTCGGTGGTCGGCGTGGTCGTGCCGGCGGCATTGTCCGTCGTCTCGGCCGTGTCGGCCGGCGTGGTGTTTGCCGGCAGGTTGCGGCCGCCTTCGGCGGTGTCGTTGGTCTGCTGCTGGGTCTCGGCCGGCGTCTCGGTCGAGGGCGCGGTGAACGAGGCGATGCGCTCGTTGACCCAGCCGTTCACCGTATCGCGGTTGAACCAGTAGCCGGCGCCCACACCGCCGACGATGGCGATGAGCGCGATCACGGCGGCAAGCGCACCGAAATTGATGCGCGACTTGCGTGGCTCGGCGCGGAAGGAGCGCTGCGGCGCACGGGCCGGCTCGAAAGCAGGCGTGGACGATGCAGCTTCGGCAGTAGTGGCCGCCGCCACGGTGGATGCGACGGCGACGCCGGCCGTCGGCGTATGGCCGAGAAGGTCGTCGAGATCGCCCCATTCCGGGCTCTTGGCGGTTTTTTCGCGCTCGGCTTCCGGCTGGGCCGCCTTGTCGTCCGGCCAGTCCCAGGCGAGCGGATCGTTGGCAACCGCCGGTGTCGGCTCGTGTTTCTCAACCTCGACCGCGACGGGTGCGGCCTCGTTCCAGTTCCACTGGGCTTCCGCCGAGGGCATGCGGGCATCCGCGACCGGCTCGGCTTCGGGCAGCTTCTCGTCGTGAACCGGGTAGATCCGGGCCTCCGGCTCCACGGCCGCGACGGTCTCCACCGCTTCGGCTTCCACGGAGCGATCCGGCTCCGGCTCCTGCCAGGAGGGCACATAATCGTCGGCGGGCGCGGCCTCGACATGCCAGGACGGCTCGCTATGGGCCTCGGCAGCAACCGGCTGCGGCTCGTCCGCGACGCGCTCTTCCTCGACAACCTGCTCGGGTTCCGGCTCGATGTGGGTTTCGGCAACCGGCTCGTCTTCGATCACCGGCTCAACCGGCGCCGCCTCGTGGACATGCTCCACCGGCTCGTCGTGCTGTTCCGGTTCGGCTACCGCGACCGCCTCTTCCGGCTCGTCGACGGCAACGGGTTCTTCCACCACCGGTTCCGGCTGGACGACATCCTCAACGGGTTCCGGTGCGACATCGTCGGCGGGAAGCGCCTCGGCATGGTCGATCTCGACGCTGTCGATCGCCGCTTCGAGCTTGTCGAGCTGACGTTTCACCAGGTCATCGGAAGGGCGCGGGTTCATGGATTCGAGTTGCCGGCGCACGGCACCGCGCGCCTTCTCGTAAACCTTCTGCCGCATCTCGGCATTATTGTCCGAGAGGCCGTCCACGGCCCTCCGAATGACTGCTACAAAATCCGCCATCAGAACTTTCCGTCGTGTCCGCTCGCTATCTCATTGGAATACGTCACGGAACTGGTGTTGAGCTTGAGATTAGTCCTCAAACGGGTCGGTCACAAGTATCGTGTCCTCCCGCTCCGGACTGGTCGAAAGCAGGGCGACGGGGGCGCCGATCAGCTCTTCGACCTGTCGTACATATTTGATCGCCTGGGCCGGCAGGTCCGCCCAGCTACGCGCGCCGACCGTCGATTCCTTCCAGCCTTCGAGCGTGATATAGACCGGCTCGACGCGGGCCTGCTGGCCCTGGCTTGCCGGAAGATAGTCGATTTCCTTGCCGTCGAGCTTGTAGGCGACGCAGATCTTCAACTCGTCGAGACCATCCAGCACGTCGAGCTTGGTGAGCGCGATGCCCGTGATGCCCGAGGTCTTCACGGTCTGGCGCACGAGAACCGAATCGAACCAGCCGCAGCGGCGTGGACGGCCAGTATTGACGCCGACTTCGCGGCCGACGGTCGAAAGGTGCTTGCCGATCTCGTCATCGAGCTCGCACGGGAACGGCCCCTCGCCGACACGGGTCGTGTAGGCCTTGGTGATGCCGAGCACATAACCGATCGCCGTCGGGCCGAGGCCGGAACCGGCAGCGGCTTGGCCCGCAACCGTGTTGGACGAGGTCACGAAGGGATAGGTGCCGTGGTCGTTGTCGAGCAGCGCGCCCTGAGCCCCTTCGAAAAGGATGCGGGAACCGGCCTTGCGGTGGTCGTCGAGGATGCGCCAGACCTGATCGACATAGGGCAGCACCCGGTCGGCGACTTCCATCAGTTCCTTCTCGATCGATTCCACCGAGATTTCCGGCAGGCCGAGGCCGCGGCGCAGCGCGTTGTGATGGGTCAGCAGCCGGTCGATCTTCGCCGGCAGCGCGTCCCTGTCGGCCAGATCGATGGCGCGGATGGCGCGGCGGCCGACCTTGTCTTCATAGGCGGGGCCGATGCCGCGCCGTGTCGTGCCGATCTTCGTGCCGCTGTTGGAGGCGGCATCTTCACGGAAGCCGTCCAGGTCACGGTGCAGGGACAGGATGAGCGGGGCGTTGTCGGCGATGCGCAGGATTTCCGGCGTGATGTTCACGCCCTGAGCGCGCAACTTCTCGATTTCGGCCACGAAGTGGTGGGGATCGACGACGACGCCGTTGCCGATGACGCTGAGCTTGCCGCGCACGAGGCCGGACGGCAGCAGCGCCAGCTTGTAGCTGACACCATCGATAACCAGGGTATGACCCGCATTGTGGCCGCCCTGATAGCGGACGATGACATCCGCGCGTTCGGAAAGCCAGTCGACAATCTTGCCCTTGCCTTCGTCACCCCATTGCGATCCGACCACCACGACGTTCGTCATTTCATCTTTCCCGTATTCGCAAGCGGATAGCCGCGTGCCTGACACAAACCCGCGCATCTATACTGTGTTGTCTTTGGGAATGCGACCCTGTTATGACGGCCACAATCCGCTTTTTACATGACATTCCGCGCTTTTTCGCCTTATGTGGGCCGCCTGCCGACGCACCCCGCGCCCTTCCCTCGACCGTCCGGATCACCCCGCCTTGAACAGCAGAGCCTATTTCTATCTCAGCGTCACCGCCCTTTTCTGGGGCGCGAACTCGGTGGCGGGCAAACTGGCGGTCGGCCATGTCAGCCCGATGGTGCTGACGACCTATCGCTGGATCGTCGCGCTCATCATCATCCTCGCCTTCATGATGCCGCAGGTGAAGCGCGACTGGCCGATGATCCGCAAGCACTGGCTCCAGCTTCTGCTCTACGGCATCTTCGGCTTCACGGCCTTTAATGCCCTGCTCTATACCGCGCTCGGCTATACCAGCGCCATCAATGCCGTCATCGAGCAGGCCGGCATTCCCATGCTGATCTTCGTCTTCAACTTCGTGCTGTTCCGCATCCAGGCCTCCATCGCCCAGATCATCGGCTTCAGCGTCACGCTCATCGGCGTGCTTGTAACAGCCGCTCATGGCGAATTCTCGGCACTGGCGGAGCTGGAATTCAACTTCGGCGATGCGCTGATGCTTTGTGCGGCCATCGTCTATGCCGCCTATACCGTGTCGCTGCGCTGGAAGCCGGAGCTGCACTGGCAGAGTTTTATCGCCGCCCCCGCCTTCGGCGCGCTGCTCAGCGCCATCCCGCTGTTCTTCTGGGAACTGTCGCGCGGCGCCGCGATCTTCCCGGATACGACCGGCTGGGCCATCGTGCTCTATGCCGGCATCTTCCCGTCGCTGCTCTCGCAGGTGCTCTATGTGCGCGGCGTCGAGATGATCGGCGCCAACCGCGCCGGCCTCTTCATCAACGCCATCCCGGTCTTCGGCACCATTCTGTCCGTCCTGCTGATCGGCGAGACGCTCTACCCCTTCCACGTCGTCGCCCTCCTCCTCGTGCTCGGCGGCATCGCCATTGCCGAGTGGGGCCGGCCGAAGGACAACAAAAAACCCGCCGGATGAACCGGCGGGTTTCTTTTCGTCTTGGGAGGACGAAGCTTAGTCGACGTTGAAGACCAGCGACTTGACCTGACGGATCGCGTCGTTGGTACGCAGCTTGTTCAGGACCTCGTCGGAGAGGGCGGCATCGACATAGAGCAGCGCGATCGCATCGCCGCCCTGCTTGTCGCGGCCAAGCTGGAAGTTGGCGATGTTGACGCCGGCCGCACCGAGCGTCGTGCCGATGAAGCCGATCATGCCGGGAACGTCGGTGTTGGTGATGTAGACCATGTGGTTGCCCACATCGGCGTCGAGGTTGATGCCCTTGATCTGGATGAAGCGCGGCTTGCCGTCGGAGAAGACGGTGCCGGCGATCGAGCGCGTCTGGTTGGCGGTCGTCACCGTCAGGCGGATATAGCCGTCGAAGACGCCCGACTTGTCGCGCTTGACCTCGGAGAGGATGACGCCCTTTTCCTTGATCATGACCGGCGCCGAAACCATGTTGACGTCGGAAACCTGGGTGCGGATGAGACCGGCAAGTGCGGCGCTCGTCAACGCCTTGGTGTTCATCGAAGCGGTCGCGCCGTCGTAGAGGATCTCGATTTCCTTGATCGCGCTTTCCGTGACCTGGCCGACGAAGGCACCGAGCACATCGGCAAGCCGGATGAACGGCTTCAGGATCGGCGCTTCCTCGGCAGTGATCGACGGCATGTTGATGGCGTTGGAGACAGCACCACGCACTAGGTAATCCGACATCTGCTCGGCAACCTGTAGGGCGACGTTCTCCTGGGCTTCCGTGGTCGAGGCGCCGAGATGCGGCGTGCAGACGACGTTCGGCAGGCCGAAGAGCGGGCTTTCCTTGGCGGGCTCGACTTCGAAGACGTCGAAGCCGGCACCGGCGACCTTGCCGGACTTCAGCGCTTCGGCAAGGTCCGCCTCGACGACGAGGCCGCCGCGGGCGCAGTTTACGATGCGCACGCCGTCCTTCATCTTGGCGATCGCCGCCGCGTCGATGATGTTGCGGGTCTTGTCGGTCAGCGGCACATGCATGGTGATGAAATCGGCCTCGGCGAACAGTTCGTCGAGCTCGACCTTCTTCACGCCCATTTCCTCGGCGCGCTCCTTGGAGAGGAACGGGTCATAGGCAATGACATGCATCTTGAGGCCGATGGCGCGCGAGCAGACGATCGAGCCGATATTGCCGGCGCCGATGACGCCGAGCGTCTTGCCAGTGATCTCGACGCCCATGAACTTCGACTTCTCCCACTTGCCGGCCTGCGTGGAGGTGTCGGCAGCGGGAAGCTGGCGGGCGACGGCGAACATCAGGGCGATCGCGTGTTCCGCCGTGGTGATCGAGTTGCCGAAGGGCGTGTTCATGACGATGATGCCGCGGCGCGAGGCGGCCGGGATATCGACATTGTCGACGCCGATGCCGGCGCGGCCGATGACCTTGAGGTTGGTCGCCGCCGCAATCAGCTTTTCCGTCGCCTTGGTGGCGGAGCGGATGGCGAGGCCGTCATAGTTGCCGATGATTTCGGCAAGCTTGTCCTTGTCCTTGCCGAGCTGCGGCTGGAAGTCCACTTCAACGCCGCGATCACGAAAGATCTGGACGGCGGTTTCCGACAGTTCATCGGATACGAGTACGCGAGGTGCCATGAGAGGCCTCCTTCAATTGAGTCTAGGGAGATGAGATCAAAGGTGGCTTCGCCCAGAGGACGAAGCCGGTCGCGAAAAAATCAGGCCGCAGCCTTGGCAAGCGTCGCCTTCTGGGTCTCGAAAGCCCAGGTCAGCCACGGCATCAGCGCTTCGAGGTCCGCGGTGTCGATGGTCGCACCGGCCCAGATTCGCAGGCCCGACGGGGCGTCGCGGTAGGCGCCGATGTCATAGGCGACACCCTGCTTTTCGAGCAGGGCAACGAGACCCTTGGCAAAGGCGGCCTGTGCATCGGCGTCGAGCGCTGCCACGTCCTTGTCGGCGATGGTCAGGCAGACCGAGGTGTTGGAGCGCGTTTCCGGCGCCTTGGCCAGGTTGGCGATCCAGTCGTTGGCCTCGACGAAGTCGAAGATCACCTTGGCATTCGCATCGGCGCGCGCCATCAGCGCCTTGAGGCCGCCGATCTCCTTGGCCCAGAGCAGTGCATCGATATAATCTTCGACGCAGAGCATGGAGGGCGTGTTGATCGTCTCGCCCTGGAAGATGCCCTCGATGATCTTGCCGCCCTTGGTCATGCGGAAGATCTTCGGCATCGGCCAGGAAGGCGTGTAGCTTTCCAGACGCTCGACGGCCCGCGGCGACAGGATGATGACGCCATGCGCGCCCTCGCCGCCCAGCACCTTCTGCCAGGAGAAGGTGACGACGTCGAGCTTGGCGAAATCGAGGTTCTGGGCAAACGCGGCCGAGGTCGCGTCGCAGATGGTGAGGCCCTGGCGGTCGGCCGGAATGAAGTCCGCATTGGCGACGCGGACGCCGGAGGTCGTGCCGTTCCAGGTGAAGACCACGTCACGGTCGAAATCGATCGTGGAAAGGTCGGGCAGCAGGCCGTAATCGGCCGTGATCTTGCGGGTGTCGGGGAGCTTCAGCTCCTTCACCACGTCGGAAACCCAGCCCGAGCCGAAGCTTTCCCAGGCGACCATGTCGACGCCGCGCGGGCCGAGCAGCGACCACAGCGCCATCTCGACGGCGCCGGTATCGGAGGCCGGCACGATGCCGATGCGGTAATCCGCCGGCACTTCCAGGATTTCACGGGTAAGGTCGATGGCCTGCTTGAGCTTGGTCTTGCCGACCTTGGCGCGGTGCGAACGACCGAGCGCGGCATCGGAAAGCGCTTCGAGCGACCAGTTGGGGCGCTTCGAGCAAGGGCCAGAAGAAAAATGGGTGTTGTTCGGACGCACGTCCGGAGCGGCGACGGTCTTCGTCATGATTGCTATCCTTCCAGATAGATAGCCCTTCGTTGGGGAAGGGTGTCCCGCCGCCGTGAATATGGAAGAGACCTCTTGAAGTCAAGCGGATTATGTCGCGAACGAAAAATAATCCGGCGCAATGGAAACGGCGCGCCGGTTGCCCGACGCGCCGCTCCAGAAACGAATGGGATGGATCTTACCAGGTGGTGACGCGAATGCCGGCACGGATCTCGTGCTTCTGGAAGCCGTCGTCCCGCCCGCGGGCGCTCACCGTGCCGACGCCCGGCACTTCGGTGCTGCCGCTAAACATCTTGCCGCCAGCCATGTCGGTGAAGCGGTAGCCGAGGTCGAGCTTCACGCGGTTGGTGAGATCGACCGAGGCGCCCGCCATCAGCGCATAGGTGAAGCGCCAGCTGTCGCCGCCCTTCACCCGCAGTTCCTCGAAAGTCTGCCCGCCGCAAGAACCCGTGCCGTTTTCGCAGTTTGCCTTGGCCCGGAAGCTGTCCCAGTTCATGTAGGTGACGCCCGCGCCGGCGCCGACATAGGGCGTGATGCCGGCATAGGTGCCGAGGTCAACATAGCCGTTGGCGAGGAGATGGGCGGCGTTGTAGTCCGCCTTCTGGCCGAGGCGGCAGGTCGTGCCGGCCGGCGCCGTGATGCAGGGCGAATCGATGTCCGAACCGCCGCGCAGCGAACCGCTGAAGAAATCCGTCGTCAGGTCGGCGCGCAGGAAATTGTTGAACTGGTAGCCCATGCCGACGCCGTAGGAGACCGGCTTGGAGAAGCGCGCATCGTCGAAGTCGCCCTCGGCAAAGGTCGATCCGAACGCCTCGATCCGGTAGTCCGGCTTGTCATGGTTGACCCAGCCGGCATAACCGAGATCGCCGCGGATGTACCAGCCTTCCGCCACCCCGCTCTCGGACACGTCGATTTCCGGCGCGTTGATGATGTCGAGGTCGCTCGCCGGCGCGCTCGTCGCGATGAGGCCGGCAAGAACGGCGATGCCAAGCGGTGCGATACGACGAAACATGGTCTCATCCCTTGAGGCCGGCACGGCCGGCGGTTGCGCGATAGGTGCTAGAGGCGACGCATCCGGGGCCGCCCTACACCGTTGGTTAACCATAAATCTTAAGGAATGAAGAAACGGTTAAGTGGCCGGTTTTCCAGGCGATCGGCAAAACAAAAGGCCGCCCCGAAGGGCGGCCTTGAGAAGAGGTTCGGCGTGATGCCGCTTATTTGTAGACCGGCTGCTCGACCGGGATATCGACCGGCGGGATATAGGCCTGCTGTTCGCAGCCGTTGAAGGAGTAACGCAGACCGGCGCGTGCCTCGTGGCTGTAGAAGCCCTTGTCGCGGCCCGGACCGCCGCCGACATTGTAGCCGAACATGTTGCCCTTGGTGACGTGTCGGAAGCGGTAACCGAGGTCGGCCTTCAGGTTGCAGGTCAGGTCGACGGAGGCGCCGGCCATCAGCGCATAGGTGAAGCGCCAGCTCTTCTTGCCGCGGTGGCGGAAGGTCGGGTCGCAGTTCGTCGGATCGCCGTCGTCGCAAGACGTGTTGTCGAGGCCCTTCCAGTTTACGTAGGTGCCACCGATACCGGCGCCGACATAAGGCGTGATCGAACCGTAGGTGCCGATGTCCACATAGGCGTTGGCGAGCAGGCTGAGCGCGGTCAGCGACGAGACATCCCGCGACGTGCAGTTCGGCGAAACGCCGCAGCCGCCCGAGGTCGAGCCCTTGAATTTCGACTTGAACATGTAGTCGAGCGTCACGTCCGTACGGAAGTGCTCGTTGATCTGGTAACCGACACCGCCGCCGAGCGTGAAGCCGCTCTTCAGGTCCGTGGAGTCGAATTCACGAACGCGGTCGTTGGAGCCCTGGAAGTATTTCGCGCCGCGCAGCTTGTTGTAGGACCAGCCCGTGTCGCCGCGCAGATACCACCCGCCCGTCTCGATGATGGTTTCTTGAACCGGCGCCTCGACGACCTCCGGCTGGTAGATATCGGCTGCGTAGCCGGTCGTGCCCGTCAGCAGGACCGCAACGACGCCACTCAAAACTTTCCTCATGGCCTTGCTCCAATAGGCTTTTGCTTGGCATGCCCGGCACACCGGATTCCAAGTCCCTCGATCAGGAGTGGATAATGGCGAGGAAAGGTTAAGGGCCGATTAACTACAAACATTTACCGTCTTTGTTAACGAGCGTTCACGAATTCGGTAAACAACATCTAAAATTTAAGTAATCCTCCAAAGAACTTCATCGGCAAAAAGAAAAAGGCCGGCGCATCGGCACCGGCCCTTAAGAATAGACGAAACAGACAGGATCAGGCGGCGTTGCGCACGGAGCCGATCACGGCGACGAGGTCGTCGACGATGCGTTCCACCTTCACCCGGTCATCGCCCTCCGCCATGACGCGGATCAGCGGTTCGGTGCCGGAGGGGCGGATGAGGAGGCGGCCACTCTTGGCGAGCTCGCTTTCGGCATCGGCGATCGCCTGACGCACCGCGGCGTCCTCCAGCGGCTGGCCCGCCTGGATGCGCACGTTCTTCAGCACCTGCGGCACCGGCTCGAAGCGGTTGCACACCTCGCTCACCGTCTTGCCGTTGCGCTTGACGCAGGCGAGCACCTGGAGGGCGGCGACAAGGCCATCGCCCGTCGTGCCGAAATCCGACAGAACGATATGGCCGGACTGCTCGCCGCCGACATTGTAGTCGTGCTGGCGCATATGCTCGACGACATAGCGGTCGCCGACCTTGGTGCGCTCAAGCCCGAGACCCTTGCCGGTGAGGAACCGTTCAAGCCCGAGGTTCGACATGACGGTGGCGACGATGCCGCCGCCGCGCAGCATGCCGTCGGCCGCCCAGCTTTCGGCAATGACGGCCATCAGCTGGTCGCCGTCGATGATCTTGCCGTTCTCGTCGATGATCTGCACCCGGTCGGCATCACCATCGAGCGCGATGCCGATATCGGCGCGCACCTCGTGCACCTTGCGCTGCAGGGCATCCGGATGCGTCGAGCCGCATTCGAGATTGATGTTGAGGCCGTCCGGCTCGTTGCCGATCGTCACGACGTCCGCGCCGAGCTCCCAGAGTGCGGCTGGCGCCACGCGGTAGGCGGCGCCATTGGCGCAGTCGATCGCGACGCGCAGGCCCTTGAGCGTCACGTCGCGCGGCAGGGTGCGCTTCGCGTGTTCGATATAGCGGTCATGCACGCCGTCGATGCGCTTGGCGCGGCCGATCTCGGCGGACTTGGCAAGCTGTGCCGTAATGTCCTTGTCGAGCAGGTCCTCGATTTCCATCTCGATTTCGTCGGAGAGCTTGTAGCCATCCGGGCCGAAGAGCTTGATGCCGTTGTCGTAGAACGGGTTGTGCGAGGCGGAGATCATCACGCCGATATCCGCGCGCAGCGAGCGCGTCAGCATGGCGACGGCAGGCGTGGGGATCGGGCCGAGGATGAAGGCATCGATGCCGGCCGCGGTGAAACCCGCCACCATCGCGTTTTCCAGCATGTAGCCGGAGAGGCGCGTGTCCTTGCCGATCACCACGCGGTGGCGGTGCGCGCCACGGCGGAAAAGCGTGCCCACGGCAATGCCGACCCGCATGGCAAGGTCTGGCGTCATCGGGAAGATGTTGGATTGTCCCCGGATACCGTCCGTGCCGAAATAACGACGTTTCATGTTCTCTCCTGAAAATCGCCGGCCTGGGCTGCGCGTATAGCGCTGCGCCCGGCTCTCAAGCGTCCATTCTGCCGCCCGCGCGTCCATCTCAGGGCAGAAGGCGGAAATACAATAATTCCGCCCTGTAATCTAATCCTTAAAACGGCGTAGAGCTGTCATACTTCTTTGCCACAAAAGCCGGCAAAGAGCATCCATCGCCCTATCAGAATTCATTACAGCCGGTTACCTAAAGAAAACGGCCGGAAAAGGATTTCCGGCCGTTTTCAATTCGTTCGATGGGATCGCTTATTGCGGCTGCGGTTCGAGACCGCCTTCCGCCTCGCCGCCCTTCTTGTGGCCGGCCTTCGGCACGGCCGAACCGCGGTGCGGCGGCGTGTCGTCGCCGAGGTCGCGCGCGGGCTTCTCGCCGCGGATCAGCGCCTTGATCTCTTCACCCGTCAGCGTCTCGTATTCGAGCAGGCCTTCGGCCAGCGCCACGAATTCATGGTTCTGTTCGGTGATGATACGCTTGGCCTCCGAATAGGCCTCGTCGATCAGGCGGCGGATCTCGTTGTCGATCTTCTGCGCGGTCGCTTCCGAAACGTTCTTCTGCTGCGCGACAGAATGGCCGAGGAAGACTTCCTGCTGGTTTTCACCATAGGCGACCTGGCCGAGCTGGTCGGAGAAGCCCCACTGGGTGACCATCGCGCGGGCGAGCTTGGTCGCCTGTTCGATATCCGAGGATGCGCCGGAGGTGATGTTGTCCTTGCCGAAGGTGATTTCCTCGGCAACGCGGCCGCCCATCATGATGGCGAGGCGCGAGACCATCCACTTGTAGCTCATCGAGTAGCGGTCGCCTTCCGGCAGCTGCATGACCATGCCGAGGGCACGGCCGCGCGGAATGATCGTCGCCTTGTGCAGCGGATCGGCGAGCGGAACCTTGAGCGCGACGATGGCGTGGCCGGCCTCGTGATAGGCGGTCAGCTTCTTCTCCGCCTCGGTCATGGCGGAGGAGCGGCGCTCGGCGCCCATCATGATCTTGTCCTTGGCGTCCTCGAATTCCTGCATGGTGACGAGGCGCTTGTTGCGGCGCGCAGCCATCAGGGCCGATTCGTTGACGAGGTTCATCAGGTCGGCACCGGAGAAGCCGGGCGTACCGCGGGCGAGAATCTTGAGATCGACATTTGGCGCCAGCGGCACGTTGCGCACATGCACCTTGAGGATGCGCTCGCGACCGACGATGTCCGGGTTCGGCACGACCACCTGACGGTCGAAACGGCCGGGACGCAGCAGCGCCGGGTCGAGCACGTCCGGACGGTTGGTCGCGGCGATCAGGATGATGCCTTCGTTCGCTTCAAAGCCGTCCATCTCGACAAGGAGCTGGTTCAGCGTCTGCTCGCGTTCGTCATTGCCGCCGCCGAGGCCTGCGCCGCGATGGCGGCCGACAGCGTCGATTTCGTCGATGAAGATGATGCAGGGCGCGTTCTTCTTCGCCTGCTCGAACATGTCGCGCACACGGGACGCACCGACACCGACGAACATTTCGACGAAGTCCGAACCGGAAATGGTGAAGAAGGGCACGTTTGCCTCGCCCGCGACGGAGCGTGCGAGCAGCGTCTTACCGGTGCCGGGCGGGCCGACGAGCAGCACGCCGCGCGGGATGCGTCCGCCAAGGCGCTGGAATTTCTGCGGATCGCGCAGGAATTCGACGATTTCTTCGAGGTCCTGCTTGGCTTCGTCGACGCCGGCGACATCAGCGAAGGTGACGCGGCCATGCGCTTCAGTGAGCAACTTCGCCTTCGACTTGCCGAAACCCATGGCGCCACGCGAGCCGCCCTGCATCTGGCGCATGAAGAACAGCCAGACGCCGAGGATCAGGAGCATCGGCAGAAGTGTACCGATATAGCTCAGGAACCCGGACGACCCATCCGTTTCGGGCCGTGCGCTGACGACGACGTTCTTCGCTTCCAGGCGCTGGACGAGCGAGTTGTCGCCGGTCGGCGCATAGGTCTGGAAGGTCGCGCCGGTCTCGACATAGCTGCCGACGATCTTCTCGCCGGTGATGACGACTTCCTTCACCCGGCTCGAGTCGACCTCTTTGAGGAACTGCGAATAGGGGATTTCCCGCGAGCCGGTCTGCGCCGGGCTCGTCTGGAACATGCTGAACAGCGCGATCAGCAGGAGGGCGATGATCGCCCACAGGGCGAAGTTTCGGAAATTGGGATTCATCGAACTTTCCGGGCACTTTCCCGGCCGGGGTCTCCCGGCCGCTTCTTTGATGCCTAACATAGGGTCGCCGTGCGGCCTTGCCAAGGCAAAGCGCGCGCCCCCGGGGCTTTTCTCATAATATCGTCAACGCCGGAGAAGCTTCGGCATCGACAGTCATCGATACTTTAGCACAACGCTTTCGCCCGCGCCTTCATTCGTTAGGCGGAGACGAAAACGCCGGGCGCCCGAAAATTGCCGCGAGCGCATTGGCAAGCGGCAGATCGAAACGCGGCAGGAAACGGGCATAGGGCGCGATCAGCGGCGCGATCGCCGCCCCCTCCGCGGGCACCAGCCCATCCTGCTCGAAATTCAGGCACGGCATGGCACGGCTGGCGCGCAGAGCCGGTCCGCGAAGGCCGGTGCCATCCGTTTCACCGGCCGGCGAAACCACGATCGTCTGGCCGCTCCGGTTGGTCACGCGAAACCTGCCGTCCCAAACGGCCACCTCCCCTGCCGGAAGCACGAGACGCTCAATGCCGCGATATTCGCGGTAGAGGAACAGGCCTTCGCGGCGGCGGTCGAAGACCACGCGGCCGGCGGTCAGCCGCGACAGTGTGCCGCTGGCGAGGAAGGCCCGCAGGCGCTCGGCCGACGCTGCCTCCAGCGCATGTACCCGACCTCCCACCGTGGCCGCCAACAACAGCAGGCCGCGCCATGCCGCCGGATCGGCGAGAACGGTATCAACCGCGGCAGGATCCATTGCGATGAAGGCCTCTTGCGCCCGAATATTTCCGGCCAGAAAGCCGGCCGCGCGCTCGGAAAGCGACGCCCTGTGATCGTTGGCCTGTTCTGGCGCCGCACCCCGCTGGCGCAGACGTACCCGTTCGAAACGGGGATTGTCGTTGCTCGGGTCGTCGAGCCAGCCTTCGCCGTGAGCGACGAGAAACGCCCTTATCGCGGCCCGCTCCACCAAGAGGAAGGGTCGCAGCAGCCAGACGGAGCCGTTCAGCAAAACGGCATCCGCCATGCCGGAAAGGCCGATGCCCTCCGGCGCACGCGCGGCGCGCATCGCCACGGTCTCGCTCTGGTCGTCGCTGGTATGAGCGGCGAGGATCGCATCCGCGCCCGTCTCGATGGCGGCCTCAGTGAGCAGGTCGTATCGTTTTTCGCGGGCGGCGGCTTGCAGGCCGGCGGTCGGCTTTTCGCCCTGCCAGCGGCGGGTGACATGCGCGATGCCATGGCGTGTGCAAAGCGCTTCGACCCACCTTGCCTCCTCGGCCGAGCCGGCGCGAAGATCGTGGTCGATGGTGCAGGCGGAAAGGGTGATGTCCGGATAGCGCCCGGTCGCGCAGAGCGTGGCAAGCGCCACGAGAAGCCCGGTCGAATCGCTGCCGCCGGAAACGGCGATCAGCAGCCGCGCGGGGCGCTTGAAACTGTTCAGCAAACGGCCGGCTGCCTCTGCGACGGGATTTCCCGCGCGGGCCACGGCGTTTGCCCGGTCGGCAATCAGCAGGACAGGCGGCCCTGTTCGGACGTGACCTTGCTCTTCACGGCCTTGGAGGCGTTCGGATAACGCTTGTTCACTTCGCGCAGCGTCGCGCAGGCGGTCTCGCGGTTGTCGAGGGCGGCAAGCGACATGCCGAGCTTCAGCAGCATTTCCGGCGCCTTCTTCGACTTGCTGAACGTCTGGTGCGCATTCAGGAAGGTCTTTGCGGCGTCGTTGAAATTGCCCTGCGAATATTGCGCCTCGCCGAGCCAGAAATTGGCGTCCGCCGCCTTCTCGCCGCTCGGGAAGATGTCGAGATAGTCGCGGAACTCGCGCTCGGCGAGCTGGTAGTCGCCGGAGAGCACATGGCCGTAGGCGACCTGGTAGAGATCGTCCGGATTGTCGAGCGAAGCCGTCGACGACTGCGAGGCCGCCGGCAGGCCGCCATCGACGCCCGGCAGCGAATTGTCGTTGCCGATCGAGGCGCTCTGGTTGTCGAGGTCCGGGTTCGTCGCAGCGCCGATCGGGTTGCCGTTCTCGTCGAACTTGATGGAGCCGAGCTCCTGCGGCCCGGCGCCGCCATTGCCGTTTTCGGCATCCAGCGTGTCGGTCCCGGCGGTATCATCCGCCGGCACCCTGTTCGAAGCGATCTGCTGGTCGGCAGTGCCGCCGTTCACCGGCTTGTCGAGCGCGCCGCTCTTGCCGGAGCCGCCGCTCTTTTCGATCTCCTGGAAACGGTACTCGTTGTCTTCCTGCGTCTTGCGGAGCTGTTCCTGCATCTGGAGGAGCTGGTAGCTCATTTCCTCGATGCGGCCGTTGAGGCTGCGGATCTGCTCTTCGAGCTGGCCGACGCGCGGATCCATGGCCTGCGCCAGGATCACATTGCCCTCACCCGACCGTTCGCTGTGGGCCGGCAGGAAGCCGTTCGCCAGCGCCGACAGCGGCGAAGCGCTGATCGGCCCGACCATGCCTGCTACCGCTGCGAGACTGAGAACGCCTGCCGCGACAAGTTTCTTCATCTATCTTCGTCCTGTTGGTCCCATGATGCGCCGAAGCGCCGCCGAAGAGTTTTCCCATATGCTCTCAAAAAGCAACGGAGTTCGGCCAAAGTGTGTTGAAAAAAGAAAGGCGGCCTCTCGGCCGCCTTTCGCACCATCCTTCCGAAGAAGGAATTACATGCCGGCGCCGCCGAGAACGGTGACAGCGCGACGGTTCTGCGACCAGCAGGAAATGTCGTCGCAGACGGCGACCGGCTTTTCCTTGCCGTAGGAGATCGTCTTCATGCGGTTTGCCGGGATGCCGCGCGATGCGAGGTACTGGCGGGTCGCGGCAGCGCGGCGTGCGCCGAGTGCGAGGTTGTATTCACGCGTGCCGCGTTCGTCGGCATGGCCTTCGACCGTGATTGCGTAGTTCGGGTAGCGCTGCAGCCACTGGGCCTGGCGATCGAGCGTCGCTGCGGCATCGGCGCGAACCGACGAGGAGTCGGTGTCGAAGAAGATGCGGTCGCCGACATTGACCGTGAAATCCTGCTGCGAGCCCGGCGTCGCGGCACCGGCGCCGCCGTTGAGGCCGAGGTCGCCGGCATTGTTCGGCATGTTCTTCTTGGAGGCGCAGCCTGCAAGGGCGAGCGTCATGAACAGGGCGATCATCACCGGGTTGCGGGCGATGGTCTGCATGCGGCCAGCGGCCGGGGAATGAATGCGGCTCATGAGCCGGTCTCCTTGCGTCAGTTCTTGCGTCAAGTTCATTGAAGCAGCGGTTTCAATCAGGGTTGCCAGACTGTAACCGCGAGCGGTTAATCCGCATTCAACGATTATGGTTAACGATTGCTTGTAAGACCGTCCCCGGCCCCTTGCCTAAAACGGAAACGGGCCTGCCCGTCTCGCCTTGCGCCCTGATTTACAGGACTTTGCGGCAAGAACGCGGCAGGCCCGCCACATATATGGTGCTACTCCAGAAGCGGCGACCAGGCCGGGTCGGAGGCGAAGCCCTTGGTCTGCACGGCCTGCTCGTTATAGCCGGAAAGGTCGATCGAATAGATCTGCGGACCGCCAGCACCAGCCGCCTGGCGGAAGAACATCAGCACGCGGCCGTTCGGCGCCCAGGTCGGGCCTTCATTGTGGAAGCCGGAGGTGAGGATGCGCTCGCCCGAGCCGTCCGTCTTCATCACGCCGATCGAGAACTTTCCGCCCGACTGCTTGGTGAAGGCGATGAGGTCGCCGCGCGGAGACCAGACCGGCGTGGAATAGGAGCCGTCGCCGAAGGAAATGCGGCGCTGGTTGGAGCCGTCGGCGCCCATCACGTAGAGCTGCGGCTTTCCGCCGCGGTCGCTTTCGAACACGACCTGCGTGCCATCCGGCGAGTAGGAGGGCGAGGTGTCGATCGCCGCCGTCGAGGTGAGCCGCGTGGTGGTGCGCGAGCGCAGGTCCATCGTGTAGATGTTCGAGTTGCCTTCCTGCTGGAGGCTCATGATGACCTTCTGGCCATCCGGCGAGAAGCGCGGCGAGAAGGTCATGCCCGGGAAGTTGCCCACCACCTCGCGCTGCCCCGTCTCGAGCTGGAGCAGATAGACGCGCGGTTGGTTGCCCTCAAAGGACATGTAGGTGATTTCCTGGCGGTTCGGCGAAAAGCGCGGCGTCAGGACCAGCTCGTTGGCGTTGGTCAGCGCGCGGGCGTTGAAACCGTCCTGGTCCATGATGGCAAGCTGGCGCTTGCGAGCCGTCTTCGGGCCGCTTTCGGCGACATAGACGACGCGGGTATCGAAGTAGCCCTTCTCACCGGTCAGGTTCTCGTAGATCGCATCCGCGATGATGTGGGCAACGCGACGCCAGTTTTCGGGCTGCGTATAGAACTGCTGCCCAGTCAGCTGCTGGCCGCCGAACGTATCCCACAAGCGGAATTCTGCACGAAGGCGACCATCGCCCTCCTGGGTCACGCGGCCGGTGACGAGTGCCTGCGCGTTGATGACTTTCCAGTCCTCAAAGCGCGGTGGCTGGTCCGGATTGGAGATCTTTTCGATAAAGGCCTGCTTGTTGACCGGCGCGAACAGGCCCGACCGCTTGAGATCCGCGGCGATCACATCGGTAATGCGCTGTCCGAGATCGCCATTCGCGATGAAATCGGTGACGGCGATCGGCAGCGGTTCGACATTGCCTTTGTTGATGTTGATTTCCACTCTGGCCCACGCCTGCGGCAGCGCCGCAGCAAGGCCGGTCAGCACGACCAGGAGTCGGAGGAGATTGCGTCTGAACATCTATCTAGGCCTTCCCTAGTTCTTACATCATCTCGCTTGGATCGAAGTTCACGACGACTTCGCTCCATGCGTCATATTTTTCAGGCGGCAGCCCCTTGAAGGGCCTCGATTTCATGATCGCGCGGCGGGCGCCGCCGGCAAGCGTGCGGCGCGCGGTTTCCGAACCGCCGGTCGCCACGACTTCCGGCTCGCCGATAATGTCGCCGTTCTGGTCAAGCTGCATCGTCACCTTGATGCGTACATCCGAGGCATCCGACATGCCCGGCACGATCGACCAATTGTTCTGGATCTGGCCGCGCAGCGCATCCATCTCGCTCAGCGAAAGTTTGGTGCCGCTCGTCGTCTTCTTGCCGCCGAGCGCAGCCTGTTCCTGCGAGCGCTTGGCCCCGCCCCCGGCGGCCTTGTCCTTGTTGAGAAGGGCAGCGATCTCATCCGAGTTGAAGTCGCTGTCGTTCAGCGAACTCGCCTTTTCCTGCTTCTTCTTCTGGTCCTTCTTGCGGTCCGGCGTCTTGGCGGTCTCGGCCTTTGCCGTTTCCACCTTCTTTTCCTCGGGCTTTTCCGCGGTCTCGGTCTTTTTCGGCTCGATCTTCGGCTTCATTTCGGGAAGCGGGATCTTGTCGGGGAGCGCTTCGGCTTCCTCGGCTTCTGCCGGTTTTTCCTCCGAGGGCGTCGCCTCGGGCTTCGGGTCCGGCTTGACCTCCTGCTTGGTCTCGGGCAGTGCCGCGACCTCGGTCGAGGGCTCGCTGGCGGTCTCTTCCTGCTTGACGTCCTCTACGGGCTTGGTGTCCGGCGTCTGAACGACCTTTTCGGCCTTTTCCGGTGCTGCCGCGGTCTCGATATCGCGCGGCTTTTCCTCAGGCGTCGGCAGGTTCTTCAGGTCGACATCGTTTTCGCCGGCATTTTCCGCATTCTCGACCGGTGTCTCTTTCTTGGTCGGAACAGGCGCCGCCTTTTCCTTCATTTCGGCTTTTTTGTCGCCCTGCTGGATCTGCGTCAGCTCCTCGATCGACACGATATCGACCGGCATGGCCTCGACGTTGGCGACGTCGAAACTTTCAGGACTGCCGAGCGAAACCAGCGCCCAGGTCAGAACCAGGGTGTGGAGCACGGCGGATGTGGCGAGACTGCCCTTCATGGCGCGCAATCAATTGTCCGGTTTCTGATCGGTGACGAGACCGATATTGGTGAACCCGCCCGCCTGGATGCGCGACATCACGTCGGCGACGATGCCATAGGGCGCATTGCCGTCGCCGCGCACGAAGACGCGCTCGGTATAACCCGTCGTCGCCACGGCCTGGAGCTTGGCAGCAACTTCATCGATCGGGATCGGCGTTTCCTGCAGGAAGACCTGGCCGTCGGCCTTGACCGAAACGGTGATGGGCTGCGTATCGGCATTCAGCGCGCTCGCCTTGGTCTTCGGCAGGTCGATCGGCACGCCAACCGTCATCAGGGGTGCTGCCACCATGAAGATGATGAGCAACACCAGCATGACGTCGACGAACGGCGTCACGTTGATCTCGCTCATGGGAGCCTTCTTGCCCCCGCCGCGACGACGGCGGCCACCGCCCGAATTTTTTGTACCGACTGACATGCCCATGGCGTCGTCTCCGTCTCAGGACAGGATTACTGCGCCGCGGCGCGCGGCTGCAGCTTCTCGTCGATCTGGCGCGAGAGGATGGCGGAGAACTCGTCCGCGAACCCTTCCATGCGCGCCGTCAGCTTGCCGGCATCTGCAGAGAACTTGTTGTAGGCAATAACCGCCGGAATTGCGGCAAGAAGGCCGATGGCGGTCGCGAGAAGCGCTTCAGCGATACCGGGTGCGACGACCGCAAGGCTCGTCTGCTTGGAACCGGCGATCGCCTGGAACGAGGTCATGATGCCGACGACCGTGCCGAACAGGCCGACGAAGGGCGCCGAGGAGCCGATGGTCGCCAGCGACCCGAGCCGCGCTTCGAGCGTTTCGGATTCGCGCGACAGCGTCACGTCCATCGCCCGGTCGATACGCATCTGCAGCCCGATCGGCGAGCGCGCACCGCGCTCGAAACTCTTCTTCCATTCCCGCATCGCCGCCACGAAGATGGCGCTCATGCCGGAGGTCTGGCGGTCGGAGAGCGTGCGATAGAGCTCCTCCAGCGACTGCCCGGACCAGAAGACCTGCTCGAAACTATCGAGCTGGCGACGGGCCTTGCCGTAGCTCACCGTCTTGTCGACGACGATCGCCCACGTCCACACGGACGCGGCGATGAGGCCGAGCATGACCAGCTTGACGACGAACCCGGCTTGCATGAAGAGCGCCCAAAGGGTCACGCTGCCTGCCGCTTCCAAACCCACTTGTTCCATAGACCTATGTCCCCGAATCCAAACACCCGGCACGGGCCTTTGCGGCCACGACCGGGTAACATTCACGCCTTCGCGGTCTCCTGGGAGGTGGAACCCGCAATCGGCATTCACAAACACGACGTCGCAGCCAAGGATTTTCACCCGCACCCGCTTCGCATGTCCGTCAAGAATGTCCGGTTGATGCCGCCGGCCGCCATGCCGGTCAAACGCTTACAACCTGCCTTCTTGACGGCAAATTTGGTTAAAGGATGACGTGCAGTGCACAAAATCCTCACCACCTGAGTAAGACATCATTATGGTTAAGGGAGTGTTACTGCTAATGCGCGCCGGACGCTTCCTGCGCCTTGGCAAGAAAACGCGCCGCCAGACCTTCCGGCAGACGGCGTGGCCGACCGGCAGCATTGATGACGGCGATGATGACGCGCGCGGCGATCAGCAAGTGTTCACCGCGGCGGATTTCCTGGTTCAGGATCATCTTCGCGCCCCCGGCCTTTTCCGTCTCGGTGACGATGGTCAGGATATCGTCCATGCGCGCCGGCGATTTGAAATCGATCTCCATGCGATGCACGACGAAGACAAGCCCTTCGCGGTCCTCTTCCAGAACGAGGCTGCCCTGCTCGACGCCGAGCAGCCGCAGGTAATCCGTCCGCCCGCGCTCCAGGAAATGCAGGTAGCGCGCGTGATAGACGACGCCGGAAAAATCCGTATCCTCGTAATAGACCCGCTGCGCGAGCCGGTGGCCCGTTTCGGTCAGTTCGCCTGAGAGGTGATGGTTCAAGTCGCTCATGGCGCTTCTCTCCCCCAAAGCGCCCGGAAATGCAAGGTTGCGGCGCTCACCCGAGTTCGACGACCATGATCTCCGGCGGCGAGCCGAAGCGCACCGGCGCGATCGAGCAGCCGAGCCCGCCGGAAACGCAGAGATGCCGGCCATCCTCGACGACGTGACCATAGGCGTAGCGGTTGCCGAAGGCGGAGGGCACCATGGGCGAATAGCCGAACAACCGCACCTGACCGCCATGGGTGTGGCCGGACAAGGTCAGCGAGACCCGCGCCGGCACCTGCGGAAAGATATCCGGCTCATGCGCCAGGAGGATGACCGGCGCGTCGTCCGTCACATGCGCCAGCGTGCCCGGCAGGTCATCGAGCCCGACATAGCCGTAGCGGTTCCATTGCCGGCCGGGGCGCAACGCGATCTGGTCTTCCAGCCCAGCGAGCCAGAAGGCACCAGTCGTCGTCTCGATCCGCGCGGCGCTGTTCGAATAAACGGCAATGCCGGCATCGCGCAGTGCCCGGTGGCTGAAAGTCTCCCCGCCGCCGATCGCCTGCGCATCGGGATCGTCCCACCAGTCATGGTTTCCGAGCACCGCATGAACGCCGAGCGGTGCCTGAAGCGTCGAGAGCGCGGCCGCCCATGCCGCCGGCGGCACCTTGCCCCAGACAGCGCGCATGCTGGAGAGATAATCGCCGAGCAGCACGATGATATCGCCGCCGAGATCGTTGGCATGGTGGCAGATATCGCCGATGCGGCGCGCGCTCATCCAGGGTTCGCAGGCATGGATATCGGCGAGCGCGACGATCCGCAGCTTCTTCCCCTCCGGCCAACCGGGGGGCACGATCCGATACGTGGTGGTACGCAACCGCAACAGCGGTTCGATACCCACGGCATAGGCGGAGGACGAAAGGCCCGCGGCAAACAGTCCACCGAAGGCCTTCAGCATCCCGCGCCGCGTCAGCACATCAATCGTCCTCGGAAAACAGCCTGAACTGCGTCGCCTCAAGATCCTTGGGCGGCGTCAGGCCCATATGTTTCCAGGCATTTACGGTCAAAACACGGCCGCGCGGCGTGCGCTGGATGAAACCCTGCTGGATCATGTAGGGCTCGATGATGTCCTCGATCGCATCGCGCGGCTCGGACAAGCCGGCCGCGATGGTCTCGATCCCGACCGGCCCGCCACCGAAATTGTGCGCGATCATCGACAGATAGCGCCGGTCGAGCTGGTCGAGCCCCATATTGTCGACGAGAAGCCGCGTCAGCGCGTCGTCGGCGATCACCCGGGTCACCGCTTCGGCCCGCGCCACTTCGGCAAAATCGCGCACCCGGCGCAGCAGGCGGCCGGCGATGCGCGGCGTGCCGCGCGCACGACGCGCGATCTCGTGGGCGCCGTCTTCGGTGATGCCGAGCCCCATCAGCCGCGCACCGCGGCGCACGATCGATTCCAGCTCCTCGACGGTGTAGAAATTCAGCCGGACCGGAATGCCGAAACGATCGCGCAGCGGCGTCGTCAGCAGGCCGAGGCGCGTGGTCGCGGCGACGAGGGTGAATTTCGACAGGTCGATCTTCACCGAACGCGCCGCCGGGCCTTCGCCGATGATCAGGTCGAGCTGGAAATCCTCCATCGCCGGGTAGAGGATTTCCTCGACGGCCGGGTTGAGACGGTGGATTTCGTCGATGAAGAGCACGTCGCGCTCCTCGAGATTGGTCAGCAGCGCCGCAAGGTCGCCGGCTTTCGCGATGACCGGGCCGGAGGTCGAGCGGAAATTGACGCCGAGTTCCTTCGCCATGATCTGCGCGAGCGTCGTCTTGCCGAGGCCGGGCGGGCCGACGAACAGCACATGGTCGAGCGCCTCGCCGCGGTTCTTCGCCGCCTCGATGAAGATCTTGAGATTGGCGCGCGCCTCCGCCTGGCCGGTGAAATCGTCCAGCGTCTGCGGCCGCAAGGCGGTATCGATGTCCTCGCCGCGCTTTTCCGGCGCCAGCAGTCTGTCCTCATCGCTCATGAGCGCCTAATCCCATTGTCCACGGCGGAAGGCAACCGCATCACCGCGACAATTCCTTGAGGCCGAGGCGGATGAGCTTTGCGCTATCTCCACCCTCTCCGCCATTCTTCAACGCGGCGGCCACGGCATTGGCCGCCTGGTCACGCGAATAACCGAGATTGGTGAGCGCCGAGACAGCATCGGAAACCGGCGCCGAAGCCACGCCCTCGCCCAGTTCCTGCTTCAACCCGATCGAGGCCGACGCCTCGCCGGCGAAGGCCGGCGCCTTGTTGCGCAGTTCGGTGACGATGCGCACCGCCACCTTCGGCCCCACACCCGGCGCCCGCGACACCGCCGTCTTGTCCTGCAACGCGATGGCATTCGCCAGTTCGCCCGGCGTCAACGTGGAAAGCACCCCGAGCGCCACCTTGGAGCCGACGCCCTGCACGCTCTGCAACAGCCGGAACCACTCCCGCTCCAGCGCCGTCAGGAACCCGAACAGCCGGAACTGATCCTCCCGCACATAGGTCTCGATGAACAGCACCGCCGCCTCGCCCGCTGACCCGAGCTTGCCCAGCGTGCGCGCCGAACAATGGGCGACATAGCCGACCCCGTGCACGTCGATGACCACATGGTCGTCGCCGATCTCATCGATTGTGCCTTTGAGTTTGCCGATCATGAAAGGGGTCCGTCAGGGATGGGTTTCGGGAGAGATGATGTCGAGCGCGGGAAAGTAGGTGCGATAGCGCGCGGTGTCGCGGGTGAGCAGGCGATGTCCCCGGGCTTCCGCATGCGCGCCGATCAGAAAATCCGGCAAGGTGCGCTCCCGCTGCCCGCCCGCCTTCCGATAGTGCTGGTGCACAAGTCCGGCCCGATAGGCCGCAGAAAAGGGCAGAGCCTCACGCTGCAGGTTGAGCCTCGACAGCGCGAGCGCCAGCTCGTCCTCGCTCGGGAGCAGCCCGGCCAGTTCAGACCAAACGACCGGCGTCATGATGAACTGCGCCTGCGGCTTGAGCGCCAGAATGATCTGGGAAGACCAGATCTTGAACGGCGTCTCCGGTCCAAACACGTCGATGAAGATGTTCGTGTCAACCAGGACCGAGGTCATCGCGCGGCCCCCTCAGCCATTCCATATATTCGTCCGTCGTCATGCCACCAGTATCGAAAGTGCCGCTCACACTTTTGAGCCAGCGCTCGAAATCTTCAGGCTCTTGCGCCTTTCCGCCCGAAACAACGATCAGCCGCGCACCTTTATCGTCGGCGACAAAATCCACCTCCGATCCGGGACCGATATTCAACCGGTCGCGGATATCCTTGGGGATCGTCACCTGGCCTTTTTCCGTCACCCGCATGGTAATACCTCTGCGGTATTACTTATCGCCCAAACCGGAACAAGTCAAGAACAAATCAGCCGACGAGCTTGGCGAGGCGGCCGGAGAGCCCCTGGCGATTGTGGGCGTGGCAGATGGCGATGGCCAATGCATCGGCGGCGTCGTTGCCGGTGAAGGTCGCCTTCGGCATCAGCACCTTCAGCATCATGTGGATCTGCTGCTTTTCGCCATGCCCGACGCCGATGACGGCTTTCTTGACCGCATTGGGCGCATATTCCGCCACCCGCAGGCCGGCGCGCGCCGGCACCAGCATGGCGATGCCGCGCGCCTGGCCGAGCTTCAGCGTCGCCACCGCATCCTTGTTGACGAAGGTCTGCTCGACGGCGGCCTCATGCGGCTGGTGGCTGTGGATGATCTCGGCAAGGCCGTCATGCAGCTGGCAGAGACGCGAGGCAAGATCGGAATCGCCATCCGAAGTCACCGTGCCGGAGGCAACGAAGCGCAGCGAATTGCCCAGTGTCTCGATGATGCCCCAGCCGGTGCGGCGAAGCCCCGGATCGATGCCGATGATGCGAATCATGTCCTGCATGCAAAAACCCTAATCCTGTCCACCGGACCCTGCCAGCGAAATGTGAACAAAACAAAAACAAATGGCCGTTTGCAGAAGCGCTCGCGAAAAGCTGGCGCGGATCGCTTGGATTTCACAAAACTGAACCTACATGGGAGCACAATCAAATCTACTCATAGCGAGGCCGCTCCCATGGTGCCCTTCTCCATCCTCGACCTTTCCCCGGTCATCGAAGGCGGCACAGTCGCCCAGTCGCTCGAAAATTCGCGCCGCCTCGCGCAGGAGGCCGAAGCCTACGGCTACAAGCGCTTCTGGCTCGCCGAACATCACGGTATGCGCGGCATTGCCAGCGCTGCCACCTCGCTGGTCATCCAGCATGTCGCGGCGGGCACGCAGAAGATCCGCGTCGGCTCGGGCGGCATCATGCTGCCGAACCATTCGCCGCTGGTCATCGCCGAACAGTTCGGCACGCTGGCCGCCCTCTTCCCGGATCGCATCGACCTCGGGCTTGGCCGCGCGCCCGGCACCGACATGCGCACGGCCCAGGCGCTGCGCCGAAACCTCGACAGCGCCGCCAACAATTTCCCGCAGGATGTCGTCGAGCTGATGCAGCTGATGGGGCCGACGAGCCCGCAGCAGCAGGTCATCGCCATTCCCGGCGCCGGCACCAACGTGCCCGTCTGGCTGCTCGGCTCCAGCCACTATTCGGCGCATCTCGCCGGCATGCTCGGCCTGCCCTTCGCCTTCGCCTCGCATTTCGCGCCGGACATGCTGCTGACGGCGCTGGAAATCTACCGCGAGCGCTTCGAGCCCTCGCAATATCTCGATAAGCCGCATGCCATGGTCGGCGTGATGGGTGCGGCAGCGGATACGGACGCGGAGGCCGACTACCTCTTCACCTCGATGCAGCAATCCTTCGTGCGCCTGCGCCGCGGCACGCCAGGCGCCTTCCCGGCACCGGTAGATGACATGGGTCCGCACTGGAGCGACGGGGAGCGCATCAATGTCGAGCACACGCTGCAATATGCGGTGGTCGGCGGGCCGGAGAAAATCCGACGCCGCATCGCCGATTTCCTGTCGATCACCAAGGCCGACGAGTTCATCGTCTCCATGCCGATCTACGACATGGATGCCCGGCTGAAATCGGTCCGGCTCTTCGCCGAGGCGCAACAGGGGCTCGCGCTCGCCGCCTGAACGAAAAAGGCCGGGGCCTTGCGGCACCCGGCCTTTTCTTTGACTGCGACCTAGCGGATCAGGCTGACAGCTTGGCCATGACTTCGTCGGAGACTTCGAAGTTCGAGTAGACGTTCTGCACGTCGTCGTCGTCTTCCAGCGTGTCGATGAGCTTCATCAGCGACTGCGCCTTTTCCTCGTCGACCGGCACGGTGTTCTGCGCCTTCCAGATCGCCTTGACTGTCTCGGCTTCGCCGAGCTTGTCTTCCAGCGCCTTGGAGACTTCGCCGATATCTTCGAAGCCGCAGATGATCGTGTGGCCGTCCTCGTCGGTCGTCACGTCTTCGGCGCCGGCGTCGATGGCGGCTTCCATGACGGCGTCAGCGCTGCCGACGGCAAGCTTGTAGGTGATTTCGCCGACGCGATCGAAGGAGAAGGAGACCGAGCCGGTTTCGCCGAGCGCCCCGCCGGCCTTCGAGAAGGTCGAGCGGACGGAGGAGGCGGTGCGGTTGCGGTTGTCGGTCAGTGCTTCCACGATGACGGCGACGCCGCCCGGGCCATAACCCTCGTAGCGGACTTCCTCGTAGTTCTCGCCGTCGACGCCGGAGGCCTTCTTGACGGCACGCTCGATATTGTCCTTCGGCATGGACTGCGCCTTGGCGTTCTGGATCGCCAGGCGCAGGCGGGCGTTCATCGACGGGTCGGGCAGACCGGTCTTCGCCGCCACCGTGATTTCACGGGCAAGCTTGGAGAACATTTTCGACCGCACGGAATCCTGCTTGCCCTTGCGGTGCATGATATTCTTGAACTGTGAATGGCCAGCCATGGCACCCCTGTCTCGTTTTTTTGGCGCCCGTCTCCGGTCGCCGATCACTGTGCCGGAGCCCCTGCCGCGGTGACGCGCCAGCCTGCTGCCCCGATTTTCGAAATGCCGCCTTATAATTTCATTGCCGCCGGACGTCCAGCAGTCCCGCAAACAAAGCGGCAACCGCTTCAATCGGCCCTGACACGGGCGCGGCTGAGCAGGAAGGAATGGCCGTCATTGCGCTCGCAGGTCAGCCCCGTGCGCTCCGAATAGCAGGTGAAGGGGCCGGCAGACCAGGTCTCGCCATAGCCAAGCGTGTTCGCGCTGCCGCAGCAGCCCTGATCGCCGACATTGCTTTTCACGGAGGCCTTACCGCTGCGCCCGAGCGTCGCGCGCAAGTATTTCGGCTCGACGCGGTCGCAGGAGAGTTCCGGCCCGCCATCGGCCGGCTGGTAGACCGCCGTACCGCCTTCGGGAATGTAGATGCAGCCGATATTGCCGGACGGCAGGATAAAATCCTCCGCCACGCCGAGGGAGCGCGTCGGGAGCTTTTCCACCGGCTGGGTGGCGAGCCCGCGCGGCTGGCCGGATTCACCGCCGGGGCCTTCGGGCGTCGGCGCACCGCTCGCGAGGGCAAGGGTGCAGGAAAGCAGAAAGACAGGCACGGCAATGAGAAAACGCATCAAAAACTCCGGCATCAGACGCCGGAGAGAATATGGATCGTCGGCCGCTTGGGCAAGCTGCGGATGGAAACGGTCATCGTCGCATCGTCGTCGGTCACCGCATCGAAGCCAGTACCGAACATCGAGAGGAACTGGCTGATCGGCGGCCCGCGTCGATGCATGGGCAGGATCAGCGAGGAGCGCAGGCGCTGCACGACGCGGCTCATGCTCTCCGCCCCCATCGTCAGGCCGCCGTCGACCGGCACCATCAGCACGTCGAGCCGGCCGATCTCGGCATATTGTTTTTCGGTCAGCTCATGGTGCAGGTGGCCAAGATGGCCGATGCAGAGGCCCGCGACCTCGAAGATGAAGATGGAATTGCCGTTCGCCTCCATCGATCCGCCCCAGTTGCGGATATCGGTCGGCACGTTGCGGATATAGGTGTCGCCCACCACGACATCATGGTCCGCGCCCTTCGGCGAGCCATCCTGCCAGCCGTGCAGCACATATTCGATGCCGGGTTCCGGGTTCGTCGTGTAGTGGCTGGAATGCGCCTTGTTCATCGTCACCACGGTCGGCAACGCCGGCGGCTTGTACCAGCCGTTATAGTCTGTGGCGATCTTCACGCCCGCGGGCGTTTCGATGAAGAAGGTCGAGTGGCCGATATAGGTGATCTTCACCTCCTCGTTCGCCTTCGCCTGCACCTTGAGAGCGGGCTCGGCGGAGAAGCTCGCAAAGGTGACGGAGGGAAGCGAGCGCGCGATCATCTGGCACTGGCTGACAGGCGTTTCCGCCTGTGCCGATGCTGGCCTGGGTGCCGCAAAGACGGCGAGGGCTGCAACGATCAACGGAATGAGCAGGAGATGCGGCATCAGCGGCTCCGTTCATTGGGTCGGCGGGACTATGCGCCCGCAAGCATCGCGGGTCGAGATTTGCCGGCAAGCACCGCGATCACAATCCGTTGACTGGCCGTTGACCGGAACCTTGGCCGCCCCGTCACGTTCCTTCCCCCATCAACGCCAACAGACGAGAGGAATATCCATGTCCAATCTCACCCGTGCCCGCGAAAACCCGAAGGAACAGCTCTTCGACGAAATCGACAAGATCCATGCCGGCATGCTCGGCGTCGAGGGCAGCCACATGCATATGCAGCCGATGGCGCCGCAGCTCGACCGCCAGACGGCAACGATCTGGTTCTTTACCCGGACGGATGCGGAAATCGTCGACGCCATCTCGCCGGGCTCGCGCGCGCATTTCTGCGTCGTCGGCAAGGATCATGACTACCATGCCTGCCTCGCCGGCCGTCTGGCGGTCCGCAAGGACCCGGCCAAGATCGACGAATACTGGAGCTCGATCGTCGAGGCCTGGTTCGACCATGGCAAGGACGACCCCAGGCTCACCATGCTGGCGCTGGAAATCGAGGATGCCGAAGTCTGGGCCTCGACCGGCAGCAAGCTGAAATTCGGCTGGGAAATCGCCAAGGCGAACTTCAACCCTGACGAGGAGCCCGACGTCGGCGTGAAGGCGCACCTGACCTTCAACGGCGGCTCGGCCGATCACCTTCGCCACATGATCTGAGGCTTTTGTTTTGCCCGCATTATCCGACGTCGAAGCGATCTCGCTTCGACTGGAAATGCTCTAGCGCCAGAACTCCGGCACCGCTTCGGCCAGCCGCGGGCCGAGGCGGAGCGGTGCGATCTTTTCGGCAAGCCCCGTGCGGTCTGAAATTTCGACCGCAAGGCCGCAGATCGTTGCCGGGCCGGAAGCCGCCTCGAAGCGGCTTTTCGGCATTTTCGAAATGAAGCGGTTGAGCGGTTCTTCCTTCTCCATGCCGAGCGACGAATCGTAATCGCCGCACATGCCGGCATCCGACATATAGGCTGTGCCGCCGTTCAAGATCTGGCAATCGGCCGTCGGCACATGGGTATGCGTGCCGACGACGACGCTGGCGCGGCCATCGACGAAATGGCCGAAGCACTGCTTTTCGCTGGTCGCCTCGGCATGGAAATCGAAGATAATGGCATCCGCCTGCTCGCCCAGCGGGCAGGAGGCAAGAATGGCCTCGCCCGACTTGAAGGGATCGTCCAGTTCGGGATGCATGAAGACGCGGCCCATGATGTTGGCGACGAGCACCCGCGCGCCGTTTTTGGCAACGAAGAGATTGGCGCCGCGGCCGGGCGTGCCGGCGGGATAGTTGGCGGGACGCAGGAACTGGTCGTGGCGGCCGGCGAAGGTTACGGCCTCCTTCTGGTCCCAGACGTGGTTGCCGGTCGTCACCACGTCGGCACCGGCATTGATGGTTTCGAGAAAGATCTCTTCGGTGATGCCAAAGCCGCCGGCCGCGTTCTCCCCGTTGACGACGACGAAATCCAGCTTGAAATCGCTGATCAGCCCCGGCAGGCGCTGCCAGACGGCCGTCCGCCCGGTCTTGCCCACCATATCGCCCAGAAAGAGAAAACGCATCGAAACTGCCTTACGAAACCTGTTGGAACAAACGGAAGCCGCTTTCGGTGAGGATCGCGTCGAGCGCGACGTCATGCGGTTCCGCGGGTACTGATGCCACTTCCTGGCAGTCGAACGCAATGCCGATCAGTCTTGGCACATGGCCCTTTGCCTTCAGACGGTCGATCGCCCGGTCGTAATGGCCGGCGCCGTAGCCGATGCGGTGGCCTGATTTGTCGAAGGCGGAAAGCGGCACCAGCAGGATATCCGGATCGAGCACGGCAGCCTCCGGCCCCGGCCCGGTCGTGCCGAATCCGGTCTTCACCACCGGCGCGCCGACGACGAGTTCGCGGAAGACAATCGTCTCGCGGTCGAGCACGACGGGCAGGCAGAGCCGCGCGCCGCGCGTGCGCAGATGGGCGAGCAGCGGCCGGATATCGGCCTCCGAGCGGATCGGCCAGAAACCGGAAATCACCATGCCCGGCTCGAAGTCTATGCGGTCACCGGCATGCTCCACCATGGCGAGGCTGCCCTCGATGCGCGCTTCCGGCGTCATCGCATCGCGCAATGCCAGCCGCTCGTTACGGATCGCCGCCTTCAGTTCCTTGGATGTCACGGGGGATGTCACGGATCTCTCCAGCCTTTTGCGCGTGGCTTACCAGCTAGCAGCGCCGAAAGGCAAATCCCCGTGTTTTTGCGACGGGGCGAAGTCGCAGAAATGCGTCCCGCAACAGGACGAAAAAGTCCAAAACGGCGCGCTCCCGTTAAGCATTAGAACAGCTTCTGCTTTGCGCGGCGCCACCCAGCCATTAAGCGGAGCCGCATGACGTCCTCGGAAAATGACCCTTCCCGCCTTCCCGAGCTGACCGAAATCGAAAAACGGTGTCTTGAACTTGCCGCCAACGGCAGGACGCCGGCCGATATCGTGCTCGAGACCGACATAGCGATGCCGCGCGTGACTGAAGCCATGCGCAGCGCGATAGACAAGCTCGGCACGCGCAACATCACCGCCGCGATCATCCGCGCCGCCCGCCTCAACCTGATCTAGTTGTTCAGTTCCCGCGCTCGGCTGTGCGCAAGGGCATGGTCAGCAATGCGCGAAAATGCATCGGGGAAACCGGACCGGCAACCAGCGACCCCATCTGTGGAAAGCGGGCGCGAATGCGCTGCTCGACATTGGCGAGACCGATCCCCAGGCCGGAGCGGGCAGCCCCATGAAACTGCATCGGCGTTTGCGTCACGTTGTCGACGGAAAGCGCCAGGGTTTCCCCATTTTGCGTGGCCGCGATGGTTATCTTCAAGAATCCGGTTGAACAGCGGAGCCCATGCTTGATCGCATTTTCGATCAAGGGCTGCAGGATGAGGCTGGGGACGAGCGCGTCTTGAAGCTCGTGGGGTATTTCGAGCGAAACGCTCATCCGGTCCGAAAAGCGTTCTTGCTCAATCATGAGATACTCTGCTTCCAGCGCAAGCTCCTCGGACAGAGTGAGGTCGCGGAGCGGGTCGAGTTCAAGCATTTTGCGCAGGAACGACGAGAGCGATATGACCATGAGGCTGGCATGCTTCGAAGCGCCTTCTTCAATCAGCCCGACAATAGAATTGAGGGTATTGAAAAGGAAATGCGGGTTGATCTGGTAGTGCAAGGCTTGAACCTTGGCGTTCAACGCCTCCTCGCGTGATATGGCGGACCGCTGCTGATGGGCGCGGGCTTCCAGATTATACATGTGGGCGATGAAGAAACACGACCAACCCAGGAACAACGATATCCCGTAAAAAAGCGTATAGCAGAAGTTTTCCTTGTCATAATCGACCGCGACCGCCGGATTGATGGCATGGAAAAGCGTAAATTCCACGGATGTCGCCACCAATGCCGCCAGGATGGACATGGGGAAGGATAGAAATATCTTGGAGGTGATGCTGGATGTTCGAACGGACACGAGAACCCGTGTCAGGACAAACGTCAACAGAAGCGACAGCAGCGACACCCCCACCTTTATCGGCAAGTAATTCAACGGATTGATGCCAAGAAGCACCCAGAGCGATGTGGACATCAAAAACTCTGTCGCCCAGAATCCCAGCATCAGCTTGACGACCACGGCGGAAGGTTCGGCCCCATTTCTGTCTGAGCCCGTCATTTCAAATTGTTCGTAAGCGAGACTTTTAAGCATCATTGCTCGACTCCACAGTCAACGGATCGCCGATATTATAGGACAAAGATTTGGCTCTCGCCCATATGTGCTGCTGTACGGCCTCCTTCCAGAAGCCGTGATCACATCTCAATCTCAAATTGATGGCCCTGAGCCTACGCGGCAGCAGAGGTCTCGGCGAGCCGCAGCATGGCAAGCGCCGCACCCTCGTCGGTGATCAGCGTGTTGCAGCCGACGCGGCGGATGGTGGCGCGGATCGCGAGCGCCCGGTGCTCACCGCCCGAGACCAGCACGATGTGGCGCGCCTTCTTCACCGTATCGAGGTCGATCGACATGACCCGGTGGCGGATCGGATGGTCGATCGTGTGGCCGTCGGCATCGAGGAAATTGCACATCGTATCGCAGACGCAGCCGGCTGCGATCAGCTCGTCCAGCTCGTGCCGGGCGATGAAATCGCGCGACAGCGAGGAGGAGCGCGGGCCGATATCGCCGCAGCTCACCACCGCGATGTCCATGTTCTCCGCCAGCTCGAACAGGGTTTTCAGCCCGCACTTTTCGATCAGGCTGCGCTTGGTCTCACGCGAATCGACCAGCAGCGGTGCGAGGAACAGATAGCACTCCGCGCCGAGCTGGCTCGCCAGCCGCCAGGTATATTCGATCGGGTTGATGTGGTGCGCCTCGACCACGCCGCCGAGCAGCGAGACGACCTTCACCCGCTCGCGCCGCGCCGGGCGGAAGCTGGCGAGCGAGGCGGTCAGCGTGCGCCCCCAGCCGACGCCGATCGTGCAATCATCCGGGATCGCCTCGGTCAGGAACTGGCCGAGCGCCAGGCCGACGCCCCTGGCATTGGCCTCCGCACTTTCGGCCGCCGGCACCACCACGGCCTCGTCCAGCCCATAGGCCTTCTCCAGCCGCACGGCGAGCTCGACGCAGTCGGCCACGCCCTCGTTGATCCAGATCTGCACCTCGGAGCGCTTCAGCGCCTCGTCGAGCATGCGGATGACGGTGGTGCGGCTGACGCCGATCTTCTCCGCCACATCCTTCTGGGTGAGACCCTGGTTGTAATAGAGCCAAGCGGCCCGCAGCCTCAGCGCCGCCGATTCCGAATAGGCCGTGTGTGTGTCGCGCCGGAGCCTTGCCACGGTACCTCCATCTCTTTGCAATCGTTCCGGAACACCTTAACACAGGAAACGAAAAATGCGACATATGTTCAGGAGATTGATCAAAAGTACTTGACTTTTGCAGCTGGAAACGACGATAGTCCGCCTCATATCGGCTGGCGCATTCCGTCGGCGGATTGGTTGTGCCGGCACGCGCGGCGACTGAAACAGGAAGCACAGTCGCCGAGCGCGCCATCACGAGCAACTGGAGGAGGGCCTGGCATTTCCGTGCAAGGAAAGCGGCCCAGCAACAACCATTTCGGGATATCGATATGACGTCCAAGCTTGAACAACTCCGCGCGATGACGACCGTCGTGGCAGACACCGGCGACATCGAAGCCGTGCGCCGCCTGAAGCCGGTCGATTGCACCACCAACCCGACGATCGTGCTCAAGGCACTCGGCACGCCGATGTTTGCCGACACCGTCTCCGAAGCCATCCGCTGGGGCCAGTCCCAGGGCGGCAACCGCGAAGGCGTCGTTTCGGCAGTCGCCGATCGCCTGGCGATTTCCGTCGGCGCAGCGCTGTCCGAACTCGTGCCCGGCCGCGTCTCGACGGAAGTCGATGCCGACCTCTCCTTCGACACGGAAGCCTCCATCGCCAAGGGCCGCGAGATCATCAAGGCCTATGAGGCGCGCGGCATCACCCGCGACCGCATCCTCATCAAGCTCGCCTCCACCTGGGAAGGCATCCGCGCCGCGGAAGTGCTCCAGAAGGACGGCATCGACTGCAACCTGACGCTGCTCTTCAACAAGGCCCAGGCCATCGCCTGCGCCGATGCCGGCGCCTTCCTCATCTCGCCCTTCGTCGGCCGCATCCTCGACTGGCACGTCAAGGCTTCGGGCAAGACGTTTTCGGCGGAAGAAGATCCGGGCGTCGTCTCGGTCCGCGCGATCTACGATTACTACAAGTCCAACGGCATCAACACGATCGTCATGGGCGCCTCCTTCCGCAACACCGGCGAGATCGAAGCCCTTGCCGGCTGCGACCGCCTGACGATCAGCCCGGCGCTTCTCGAAGAGCTCGACGCTGCCGAAGGCACGCTGGAACGCAAGCTCTCCCCGGAAAAGGCCGCCAAGGTTTCGCCGATCAAGATCGACGAAAAGACTTTCCGCTGGATGCTGAACGAAGACGCCATGGCCACCGAAAAGCTCTCCGAAGGCATCCGCGCCTTCGCCAAGGACCTCGGCAGCCTGCGCGCGATGATCGACAAGGAACTGAAGGCCGCCGCATAAGGCTCCCCTCCTCACCGCACCTCTCCTCCGTCATGGTCGGGCTTGACCCGACCATCCATACCGCGGAGGGCCGCGTGGATCCTCGGGTCAAGCCCGAGGATGACGAAAGAGAGCAAAGAGCCTGCAGGAAACACGAAGGCCGCCCATCGGGCGGCCTTTTTGCTGCTTAACCATAAATTGGCAAACGCTCTGGTGGGGCTCGCGAAGCTTTCGACACACGCCTAGATTACGACGAGGCGACACGACGAAAGGATCCCCTATGAAGCGTTTTCTGGCAGCAATCGTTCTGCTCTGCACGGCGGGGCTTGCCGTACCAGCGGCTGCGGAAGAGGACTTCCACGGTGAATGGCAGCAAATTGCCTCGAATGCAGGTGAATGCCCGACCTGCCGCATCACCATTCGCCAAACCGGTGCATCGCTCGAAATCGTCGCCAACAATGACTGGACGGCGATCGCGGAAACCAGGGGCCATGAAACGGCGAATGGCGCAGGCTTCTGGAAACGCGGGACACGAAAGACCTATGCCGGCAAGACTTTCAACATCCGGCTCCGCCACAACGGGGATGACGAGCTTCTCATGAGGATGAGGATCGAGCCGATCCAAGGCAAAAGCCGCACGATCCAGGGCCTTTTCAAGCGGATCGAACGGCTGAAAATCTAGAAAGTGCGATCCACGGCGACCGATGGATGTTTACGATCCTGGGTGCCTACAAACGTAGGTGGGCGCCATGTGACCAAGCCCACGGGCCGGGTCAGGGACAGCTCCCTTTGGATCGAGTATGGCCCCAGGGATTGTGGTTCCTGTCGGGAAGCGCAGACCGCATCCGATATATAGGCGCAAAGCGGCCTCTTCGCCAGTGGCAATCGTAAGCCTTAGTTGACCGGCGGCTTGCCCGAGAGTTTTGCCGCCATGCCCTGGATCTGGCTGGTCAGGTCGCCGAGCGCCTGGGCGATCGCGTCCTCGCTCTTGGAGACCTCGCTCATCACGCCTTCGCGGCCCTTGCGCAGTTCCTCGGCTTCCTTTTCGAGCTTGGTGAGACGGCGGGTGACCTCGTTCAGCTCGTCCATCACCATGATGCCGGCCATGACGGTGAGGCGCAGGTCGCCGATCTCGCCGAATTGTTCCTTGAGGTGGCCGACATACCGATCGAAGTCGGCGGCAAGCTCTTCGAGATGCCCCTCCTGGCCCTCTTCGCAGGCCATGCGATAGGCCTTGCCATCGATCTGTACGGTTACCTGTGCCATGCGGAATTTGTCCTGATTTCTGGGAAGGCGGGCGGCTAGCGGTCGAGCACGGCCCGGATCGTTTCCATGGCGGTGACGAGCCGCCGGGAGACCTCGCGGTTGACCTCCTCCAGGCGGTTGGCGCGGAATTCGGACTGGTCCAATTCCTGGGCGAGCCGCGAGCGGTCGGTGTTCACACGCCGCACCTCGCCCTCGACCTCGCCGTGATCCCGTTCGCGGTCGAAGCGCATGTCGAGCGCATTGTCGAGGGAGGAAATCGCCCTGCGCAACTCCTCGATCGCTGCCCTGACTGTTTCCCCGTTCGTCATAAAGCCTTCACCGGCACTCTTAAAAAACGCGAATCGCCGCCGCCAGCGCCGGTTCTCTCGGCCTGACAGTATTCAACAGCGGGCGGCAGCGTCAACAGCGCGGCAATCCGCGGCGCAAACACCCTGTGGATCAGATAGCGGGACCGCGGCCTTGGTCCCTACTCAATCGATTTAAAAAACGCTAAGAAATGCGGCGGAATTGGTCGTGGAAACCCGCAAAAGCAGCCGAATTCGTTGACTCCGACGGCGCACCTGCTATGTGTCTCCCGCTTCCTAACCGATGCCCGAAACGGCATCGGCCCTGACACCCCGAAGAATACGGAACAGTCATGATCTCTCGCGAAAAACACGACCGGATGGCGAACGCAATTCGCTTCCTTTCCATGGATGCCGTGGAAAAGGCGAACTCGGGTCATCCCGGCCTGCCCATGGGCGCAGCAGACATCGCAACGGTTCTTTTCACCCGCTTCCTCTCCTTCGATCCGAAGACGCCATCCTGGCCGAACCGCGACCGGTTCGTGCTGTCGGCCGGCCACGGCTCGATGCTCCTCTATTCGCTGCTCTATTTGACCGGCTACGAGGACATCACGATCGACGAGATCAAGAATTTCCGCCAGCTCGGCGCGCGCACCGCGGGTCACCCGGAATACGGCCACGCCGCCGGCATCGAGACGACCACCGGTCCGCTCGGCCAGGGCATTGCCAATGCCGTCGGCATGGCGATCGCCGAGCGCAAGCTGCGCGACGAGTTCGGCGCCGACCTCATCGAGCACTACACCTACGCCATCGTGGGTGACGGCTGCCTCATGGAGGGTATCAGCCAGGAAGCACTTTCGCTCGCCGGCCACCTGAAGCTCAACAAGCTGATCGTGTTCTGGGACGACAACAACATCTCGATCGACGGCCCGATCTCGATTGCCGACTCGACCGACCAGCACGCCCGTTTCCGCGCCTCGCACTGGCACACGATCGCCGTCGACGGCCATGATCCGGACGCGATCGCCGCCGCCATCGAAGAAGCCCAGAAGTCCGACAAGCCGACCCTGATCGCCTGCAAGACGACCATCGGTTTTGGCGCGCCGAACAAGGCCGGCACCCACAAGGTGCACGGTTCGCCGCTCGGTGCGGAAGAAATCGCCGCCACCCGCAAGGCGCTGAACTGGGAATCGGAAGCCTTCGTCGTTCCCTCCGACGTGCTCGACGCCTGGCGCCTCGCCGGTCTTCGCTCTGCCAAGACCCACAAGGAATGGGACACCCGCCTCGAAAAGACCGAAGGCGAGAAGAAGGCCCAGTTCGTGCGCCGCTTTGCCGGCGAACTCGAAAGCGGCCTCGACTCGGCCATTGCCGCCTACAAGAAGAAGCTTGCCGAAACCAAGCCGAACCCGGCGACCCGCAAAGCCTCCGAGGACGCGCTGGAAGTCATCAACGGCGTGCTTGCCGAAACGATCGGCGGCTCGGCCGACCTGACCGGCTCGAACAACACCAAGACCAGCCAGACCAAGTCGATCACGCCCACCGACTTCTCCGGCCGCTACCTCCACTACGGCGTGCGCGAGCACGGCATGGCTGCCGCCATGAACGGTATCGCGCTGCACGGCGGCCTGATCCCGTATTCCGGCGGCTTCCTGATCTTCTCGGACTATTGCCGTCCGTCGATCCGCCTTGCCGCGCTGATGGGCATCCGCGTCATCCACGTCCTGACCCATGATTCCATCGGTCTCGGCGAAGACGGCCCGACGCACCAGCCGGTCGAGCACATGGCGGCACTGCGCGCCATCCCGAACCTGCTCGTCTTCCGCCCGGCCGATGCCACGGAGACGGCAGAGGTCTGGCAGCTCGCGCTCGAAAGCCACAACCGCCCGTCGGCGATTGCGCTGACCCGCCAGAACCTGATGCCGGTGCGTCTCGAATACGAAGAGGAAAACCTCTCCGCCCGCGGCGCCTATGACCTCGTGTCGGCAAGCGATGCACAGGTCACGATCTTCGCTTCCGGCTCGGAAATCGAGATCGCGGTGAAGGCCCAGCAGACGCTTTCGGCCAAGGGCATCTCGACCCGCGTCGTTTCCGTGCCCTGCGTCGAGCTCTTCGCCGAGCAGCCGGAAGCCTACCAGCAGGCGGTCATCGGCAATTCGCCGGTCAAGATCGCCGTCGAAGCCGGCATCCGCCAGGGCTGGGATCACTTCATCGGCTCCGACGGCATCTTCATCGGCATGTCCTCCTTCGGCGCCTCGGGTCCCTACAAGGAACTCTACAAGCACTTCGGCATCACGCCGGAGGCTGTCGTCGCCGCTGCGGAAGCCAAGCTCGCCTGAGTGTCGCCTGAGTGTCCTGGGGGCGCGGCCACCCGCCGCGCCCGCTCAGACTGCCATTAGATTTTTGATAGGGAGAGACCCCAAATGACTGTGAAAGTTGCCATCAACGGATTCGGCCGCATCGGCCGCAACGTGCTCCGCGCCATCGTCGAATCCGGCCGCACCGACATCGAAGTCGTCGCCGTCAACGATCTCGGCCCGGTCGAGACCAACGCGCATCTCGTTCGCTACGATTCCGTCCACGGCAAGTTCCCGGGCACCGTCACCGTTTCCGGCGACACGATCGACGTCGGCCGCGGCCCGATCCGCGTCACCGCCATCCGTGACCCGAAGGAACTGCCCTGGGGCGACGTCGACATCGCGCTGGAATGCACCGGCCTGTTCACGACGAAGGAAAAGGCCGGCGCGCATCTCGCCAACGGCTCCAAGCGCGTCATCGTCTCCGCACCGTGCGACAATGCCGACAAGACCATCGTCTACGGCGTCAACCACAACACGCTGACCAAGGACGACCTCGTCATCTCGAACGCGTCCTGCACGACGAACTGCCTGGCGCCCGTCGCCTACATTCTCGACAAGGCCTTCGGCATCGAGAAGGGCTACATGACGACGATCCACTCCTACACGGGTGACCAGCCGACGCTCGACACCATGCACAAGGACCTGTACCGCGCCCGCGCTGCAGCCCTGTCCATGATCCCGACCTCGACGGGTGCCGCCAAGGCCGTCGGCCTCGTGCTGCCGCAGCTTGCCGGCAAGCTCGACGGTTCGGCGATCCGCGTGCCGACCCCGAACGTCTCGGTCGTCGACCTGAAGTTCGTGCCGTCGCGCAACGTCACGGCTGACGAAGTCAACGCCGCCATCAAGGCCGCCGCCGAAGGCGAGCTGAAGGGCATCCTCGACTACGTCACCGGCCCGCTCGTCTCCATCGACTTCAACCATGACAGCCATTCCTCGAACTTCGCTGCCGACCAGACCAAGGTTCTCGACGGCAACCTCGTTCGCATCCTGTCCTGGTACGACAACGAGTGGGGCTTCTCGAACCGCATGTCCGACACGGCCGTTGCCCTCGGCAAGCTGATCTAAGGACGCCGATCATGTTCCCGCCCCTCACCCTCAAGACGGTCCGCTGGCGCCCGTTGGAGGGCGAGGGGCTGGAACACCTCACCGTGCGCGCCCTCGACGGCGGCATTCGTGTGGAAAGCGCCGTCATCGGCGAGCGCGAGCCCAGCATTCCCTATGGCGTTCATTACCGGGTCGATCTCGACGCGGCCTGGCATGTCCGGTCCTTCCTGGTGGAGGTCACCACGGGCCAGCGCATCGCGATGACGTCGGATGGACAGGGGCACTGGCGATCGGAAAACGGAACGGCGCTTCCCGCCTTCGACGGCTGCATCGACATCGATCTTGCCGGTTCGCCCTTCACCAACACGCTGCCGATCCGCCGCCTAAACCTCGCAAAAGGCGAAAAGAGCCCGCTGCTGACGATGGTCTACGTGCCCTTCGACACGTTCGAGCCCTTTGCGGACGGTCAGTTCTACACCTGCCTTACGGCGGATGAGCGCTACCTCTTCGAGGAAGAGGACGGCACGTTCACCGCGGAACTTCCGGTCGATGCCGATGGCTTCGTGACCGACTACCCCACCCTATTCGCAAGACTCTGACGGGAGCCCTCCCCCCATGACCTTCAAGACCCTCGACAACCTCACCGACATCGCCGGCAAGCGCGTGCTCGTCCGCGTCGATCTCAACGTGCCGGTCAAGGACGGCAAGGTCACCGATGCAACCCGCATCGAGCGTGTCGCGCCGACCATCCTGGAACTGTCGAAGAAAAGCGCCAAGGTCATCCTGCTCGCCCATTTCGGCCGCCCGCAGGGCGCCGTCGTCGCCGACATGTCGCTGGAGCAGATCCTTCCCGCCGTGAACGACGTGCTCGGCACGAAGGTACATTTCGCCGCCGATTGCATCGGCGAGGCTGCCGCAGCCGCCATCGCATCGCTGCAGAACGGCGACATCCTGCTTCTCGAAAACACCCGCTTCCACAAGGGCGAAGAGAAGAACAACCCGGACTTCACCGCAGCGCTCGCCGCCAATGGCGACCTCTACGTCAACGACGCCTTCTCCGCCGCGCACCGCGCCCATGCCTCCACCGAAGGCCTCGCCCACCTGCTGCCCGCCTATGCCGGCCGCACCATGCAGGCCGAGCTCGAAGCGCTGGAAAAGGGCCTCGGCAATCCGTCCCGCCCGGTCGTCGCCATCGTCGGCGGCGCCAAGGTTTCCACCAAGATCGACCTGCTGATGAACCTCGTGAAGCGTGTCGATGCGCTGGTCATCGGCGGCGGCATGGCGAACACCTTCCTCGCCGCCCGCGGCACCAATGTGGGAAAATCACTTTGCGAGCATGACCTCGCCGAGACCGCCAAGCAGATCATGATCGAGGCCGCGACCGCCACCTGCGCCATCGTGCTGCCGGAAGACGGCGTCGTCGCCCGCGAATTCAAGGCCAATGCCGAAAACGAAGTGGTCGACGTCAACGCCATTCCCGCCGACGCCATGATGCTCGACGTCGGCCCGAAGACGGTCGAAGCGGTCAATGCCTGGATCTCGCGCACCGCGACGCTCGTCTGGAACGGCCCGCTCGGCGCCTTCGAAATCGCCCCCTTCGACACGGCGACGGTCTCGGCCGCAAAACACGCCGCCGCTCGCACCAAGGAGGGCAAGCTGGTCTCCGTCGCCGGTGGCGGCGACACCGTCGCAGCCCTCAACCATGCCGGTGTTGCGGACGATTTCACCTATGTCTCGACCGCGGGCGGCGCCTTCCTGGAATGGATGGAAGGCAAGCCGCTTCCGGGCGTCGAAATCCTGCACCAGCAGAAATAATCCCGGGGGGCTTGCGCTCAGCCGTGGATCGCCTACATTTCTGGTCAGTATCAACGAACAGAAAGGAAGGTGATCCAATGTCTAATGAGATTTCGGTCTTGGCTTCGGGCATGGGAATTGTGGTGAACGAAACGAGGCAGCCCTCGTTCTGATCCCGCCTTCCTTCGGGTCGCAAGACCCGGGTCCGCACCGGACCAAACCTCATGGGGGCCACCTTCGGGTGGCCCTTTTGCGTTTCGGCTATTGGGGTAGCTGTAGGCTCCCCACACCTCCAACGTCATCCTCGGGCTCGACCCGAGGATCCACCGCCCACCCGCGGCATGGATGGTTGGGTTAAGCCCGACCATGACGACAGAGAGGTAGCGTCAATTGGGATTACGGAGAGCCTCCCGTTCGGGAAGTTGTTCAAGGCCGGATTAAAACCGTCAGCATCATCAGCACGATGGCGACGACCGCGATCTTCCAGAAATCCGCGCGCCGCTTCAGCCCCGGCAGGCCGATGGGCCGGATGAGGTGCAGCAGCATGACGGCGAGTAGCAAAGCGGGAAGGATTTTCGACATGGTGGCCTTTCTCCGCCCTTCCTGTCACACCCGAGACACTTTTCCAAGCGATCAGCGCAGGGTCTGAAAATCGTTCGCGTGTCGCCTTTGTATCTGGCAATCGGCAGCGAGTGCGCTATTCCTTACCCATTGGCGAAACTCACGAAAATATCATGCGTAACAACCTCATCTCCGTCTTCGCGCTTCTCATGGGCACGCTGTTCCTTTTCCTTGGAAACGGCCTGCACGGCCTGCTGCTGCCCATGCGCGGCGCCTTCGAGGGCTATGAGACGACGATGCTCGGCCTGCTCGGCACGTCCTGGGCCTCCGGCTTCGTGCTCGGCTGCCTCATGGCGCCGACCATCGTCAAGCGCATCGGCCATGTGCGCGCCTTTTCCGGCTTCGCCTCGCTGATCGCCATCATCGCGCTTTTGACCGGCATGCTGGTCGATCCGTTCTGGTGGATCGTGCTGCGCGCCGTCACCGGTTTCTCCATTGCCGGCACCTCGATGATCATCGAAAGCTGGCTGAACGAGCGCGCCACCAATGAAAGCCGCGGGCTGATCTTCTCGCTCTATATCGCCATCACGCTGGTCGGCACCGTCGGCGGCCAGATGACGGTGGCGCTCGGCGACGTGACGACGCCGATGCTCTTCATGTTCGCCGGCATTCTCTACTGCTTCGCCATGCTGCCGACGACGCTGTCGACCGCCGCCTCGCCGCAGCCGCTGAAGCAGGTCCGCCTCGATATCCCGGCCCTCTTCCGCACCTCGCCCGTCGCCTGCGTCGGCATCGTGCTGATCGGCATTGCCAATGGCGCCTTCGGCACGCTGGGTGCCGTCTTCGGCGCCAATGCCGGCCTCACCTCCAGCTCGATCGCCATCATGATGAGCGTGGCGATCTTCGCCGGCGCCGTCATGCAGCTTCCCGCCGGCCGCATGTCCGACCGGATCGACCGGCGCATCGTTCTCGCCATCCTGTCGGCGGTCGCCGCCGGGGCTGGCCTCGCCCTCTTCGTCTTCCAGCCCGCCTCCGTCACGGTGCTGCTGGTGCTGACGGCGCTTTACGGCGCAACGGCGAACGCGCTCTACCCGATCGCCGTCTCACACGCCAACGACTTCGCCAGCCCCGAGGACTTCGTGAAGGTGTCGGGCGGCCTGCTGCTGCTCTACGGCATCGGCACGATCATCGGCCCGACGATCGGCGGTCCCATCATGTCGGCCGTCGGTCCCTATGCGCTCTTCATGGTCACCTGCTGGGCGCATATCCTGATCACCGCCTACGCGATCTTCCGCAGCCGCCGCCGCGCGGCGAAGCCCGCCGAGATGCGCGATTCCTACACCACCATCAACCCCGGCACGATGACCACGCCGGAAAGCCTGCAAATGTCGCCACGCGCCCTGCCTCAGATGCAGGCGAGCGACGAGCTATCGGAGGAGAAAACGGCATGAGCCTCTTCGACGACGACCGCCCGCAAAAGAAGATCGCCCACGCGATCGGCAGCGACCTTTCGCTCCTCTCGGTGGACGAGCTTGCAGCGCGAATCGCGCTTCTGCGCGCAGAAATTGAACGGCTCGAATCGGAGAAGACGAAGAAGGGTGCGAGCCGCTCGGCGGCCGAAAATCTGTTTCGTTAACCACGCGCCAGATTGCCGCACCCTTGCCGGAAAGGCACAGGAAAGGGCAATCCGACAATAGAGTTAACCGGCCATTAAGCCTTATACGTTATTACTTGGGGCATCCGGTCTTCCGGGTTCAGACATTTTCTCCCTTCGGGGTTTCGGTCTGATTTTTCTCCCTGTTTTACCTTGAGAGCCGCTTTCCGCGGCTCTTTTTTTGTTTGCGCGGGGGCGCCCAAGGCACCTGTGCCGAAACAATTGTGGAGATTAACCCTTTATTAAGAATGCCCTTGCGCGAATTAGGTTATGGGATCATCCTTGAGACATAAAAGGGCGGCTCGGAACACAGAGCCCTCACCTTCCGTTACCTGCATTGTGATGCGTTCAACAGGGATGACACCATGTCCGATCGTGGATTGAATACCGTCAGCTTCGCTGGCCATGTTGCGTCGTCGGCGCAATTCAAGTCCCTGTACGCCGAAGGCATGGGTCTCGTCGAGGAAACGGCAAGCTACCTGGACGGCGTCGGCCGCCAGGCCTCAAAGGTTCTGCCCCGCATGGCCTCCGTGCTCTATGCAGCGGAATCGATGCGGCTCACCACCCGCCTGATGCAGATGGCCTCCTGGCTGCTGCTCCAGCGCGCCGTCAACAATGGCGAGATGAGCCGCGACCAGGTTCTCTCGGAAAAGAACAAGGTGCGCCTCGACAGCTTCAACGTCGACAAGACCGCGCCCGGCTGGAACGACCTGCCGGAAGCCTTCCGCGACCTGATCGAACGGTCGCTGCGCCTGCAGAACCGCATCGCCCTGCTCGACCGCGAAATCTACCGGCCGCAGGACGTCCAGACCTTCGCACCGGACAACCAGAACAGCGTCCAGGCCCAGCTCAACCTGCTGCAGACCGCCTTCGGCAACAACTGAGCGACCGTTGCAGACGACATGACAGGACCCGGCTTCGGCCGGGTTTTTTGTTTTTGTCGCACGGGCAAAAACAGGCAACAAAAAACCCGGCCGAAGCCGGGTTCTTGAAACCGTCAAGGAGAAGCAGATTAGAGGCCGAGGCCCGAGAAACGCTTCTTGAACTTGGAAACGCGGCCGCCGCGGTCCAGCATCTGCTGGTTGCCGCCGGTCCAGGCCGGGTGCGAGGTCGGGTCGATTTCGAGGTTCATCGTTGCGCCTTCCGAACCCCAGGTCGAGCGGGTTTCGTACTCGGTGCCGTCGGTCATGACGACCTTGATGACGTGGTAGTCGGGATGGATATCAGCCTTCATGACAATCTTCCTGCTTGTTCCGGGGGCCATTTGTCGCAACGCATTGCGACAGCGGGGCCAAAGACGTAAATGAAGCCGCGGTCGGCTAGACCTACGGCTTCCCAATTCGATGGCGAGCCTATACATGAAGGCCGTCTGGATAACAAGAGCCGAAAGACAATTCGTGCCGCCAGGCACTGGAAACGGGGGTATGGTGTCCGCAGACAGAGAAGCAACCGCGCCGGGCAAAACCGAGCGCCGGACCGTCCGTCCGCTGGGCAGGCTCCTTCCCTATATCGGCCGCTATCGCGGCCTCGTCGCCGGCGCGCTCGTGGCGCTCGTCATGGCCGCCATCACGACGCTCATCCTGCCGCTCGCCGTGCGCCGCATGATCGACCACGGCTTTTCCGGCGCCGATGCCGGCTTCATCAACACCTATTTCATGATGCTCTTCGTGCTGGCCGGCCTGCTCGCGGTTGCGAGCGGCATGCGCTACTATTTCGTCATCACGCTCGGCGAGCGCATCGTCGCGGATCTGCGCCGTGACGTCTTCGCCCATGTGACGAAGCTGTCGCCTGCCTTCTTCGACGTCAATCAATCCGGCGAGATCGTCTCGCGGCTGACCGCCGATACGACGCAAATCAAGTCCGCCGTCGGCGCCACGGCCTCGGTCGCACTGCGCAATCTCATCCTCTGTCTGGGTGCCATCGCGATGATGGTCTATACCAGCCCGAAACTGTCCAGCCTCGTCATCGCCGCCATTCCGGTCATCGTCTTCCCGCTCGTCGCCTTCGGCCGCTCCGTGCGCCGCCGCTCGCGCGAGGCGCAGGATACGCTGGCCGCAGCCTCCGCCTATGCCGGCGAGGCGATCGGCGCGACGCGCACGCTCCAGGCCTTCAATGCGGAAGAGGCCGCCCGCGCCCGCTTCTTCGGCAATGTCGAAAGCGCCTATGAGGCCGCCCGCGCCGCGATCCGCGCCCGCTCGCTGCTCACGGGTTTTGCGATCGCCATGATCTTCGGCTCCGTCGTCGCCGTCCTGTGGTTCGGCGCCCGTGACGTGCTCGCCGGCAATCTTTCTCCCGGCACGCTCGGCCAGTTCCTGCTCTACGCCGTCTTCGCCGCCGGCAGCCTTGGCGCGCTCTCCGAAGTGTGGGGCGAGCTGTCGCAGGCCGCCGGTGCCGCCGAGCGCCTGACGGAACTGCTCGCCGAAAACCCGGCGATCAAGGCGCCTGCCAATCCCGTCGCACTCCCGCAGCCCGCCCGCGGCGAACTCGCCTTCGAGGACGTGCACTTCTCCTATCCCGCCCGCCCCGGCTATCGCAGCGTCAACGGCCTGAGCTTCGCGGTGAAACCCGGCGAAACCGTTGCCATCGTCGGCCCCTCCGGCGCCGGCAAGAGCACGATTCTCTCGCTCGTCCTGCGCTTCTACGATCCCGATGCCGGCACGATCACCCTTGACGGCGTGGACCTGCGCGCCGCCGACCCGGAAGAGTTGCGCCGCCGCATCGCGCTGGTGCCGCAGGATGTCACCATCTTCGCCGCAACGATCCGCGACAACATCGCCTTCGGCCTGACGAATGTCAGCGACGCGGCCGTGCAGGCCGCCGCCCGCGCCGCACAAGCGGAAGAGTTCATTGCCCGTCTCGACAAGGGTTACGACACGATGGTCGGCGAACGCGGCGTGACGCTTTCCGGCGGCCAGCGCCAGCGCATCGCCATTGCCCGCGCCATCCTCAAGGACGCCCCCCTGCTGCTGCTCGACGAGGCGACCTCCGCACTGGACGCCGAAAGCGAGACGCTGGTGCAGAAGGCGCTCGACGGCCAGATGGGCAAGCGCACGACGATCGTCATCGCGCACCGGCTCGCGACCGTGCTTAAGGCCGACCGCATCCTCGTCATGGAGGCGGGCCGCGTCGTCGAGGAGGGCACGCACCAGTCGCTGATCCGCCAGGACGGGCTCTATGCCCGCCTCGCCCGGTTGCAGTTCGATCACGGCGGCCAGGCCTTCCTTGGGGAAGACCGCGCGGCGAGTTAACCGTCCTCTGCCCTTGCCTCCCCGGCGTGCCGCCCTATTGTGAAGGGGCGACCTGCGTCACTCTTGGCCCGCGTCACTCTTGGGAGGAGAACCCCGTGGCATTTTCGACGATCACCCGCCGTACCCTCATGGCCCTCGGCACCACCGTGCTGGCATCTCTGGCACTCGGCCTGCCCGCCAGCGCCCAGCAATTTCCCGACCGGACCATCACGCTCGTCGTGCCCTTCGCCGCCGGCGGCTCGACGGACGTGGTCGCGCGCATCATCGCGCAGAAGATGTCGGAAGGGCTTGGCCAGCAGGTCATCGTGGAAAATGTCGGCGGTGCCGGCGGCAGCCTCGGTGCGGACCGCGTGGCGCGCGCGGACCCGGACGGCTACACGATCCTGATGGGAACCGTCGCCACCCACGCGCTGAACCCGCTCATCCTCAAGACCAAACCCTATGATGCGGAAAAGGACTTTGCGCCCGTCTCGCTCCTCGTCGTCGTGCCGAATGTGCTGGTGGTGAACCCGGAACTGCCGGCGAAGAATGTCGAGGAACTGCTGGCGCTGCTGAAGGCCGATCCGCAGGGCTACAGCTACGCCTCGTCGGGCAACGGCACGCCGCTGCACCTTTCCGGCGAACTGTTCAAGAGCATGGCCGGCGTCAGCATGCAGCATGTGCCCTACAAGGGCTCCGGCCCGGCGCTGAACGACGTGATCGGCAACCAGATCCCGATCATGTTCGACAACCTGCCCTCCTCCTCCGCCCATATCAAGGCCGGCACGCTGCGCGCGCTCGCCGTCACGACGAAGGAACGCGCCGCCTCCTTCCCGGATGTGCCGACCATCGCGGAATCCGGCATTCCGGGCTACGAGACCTATACGTGGAACGCGCTCTTCGCGCCGGCCGGCACGCCGACGGAGGTCGTCGCCAAGCTGAATGAGGCGGCCAACAATACGCTGAAGGACCCCGCCGTCATCGAGCGCATGAAGGAGTTCAGCGCGACGATCGTCGGCTCGACGCCGGAGGAACTCGGCAAACATGTGACCGCCGAGCTCGCCAAGTGGAAGCCGGTCGTCGAAGGCGCCAAGATCCAGATGGATTGATCGCTTCCGGTCGGCGCTTTCAGGCGCCGACCGCCCTTCCCACCACGCGGCCGGAAAACAGGCAGCCGCCGAGGAACGTGCCCTCCAGCGCATTGTAGCCATGCAGGCCGCCGCCGCCGAAACCGGCCGCCTCGCCCGCCGCATAGAGGCCCGGCACGGGCTTGCCGGAAAGTTCCAGCACCTGTCCGGACAGATTGGTCTGCAAGCCGCCCAGCGTCTTGCGCGTCAAAATGTTGAGCCGCACGGCGATCAGCGGCCCGGCTTTCGGGTCGAGCAGGCGGTGTGGCCGTGCCGTGCGCATCAGCCTGTCGCCGAGATAGACGCGCGCGCCGCGGATCGCGGTGACCTGCGCATCCTTGGAAAAGGGGTTGTCGAGCTCCCGGTCGCGCGCCTCCACTTCGGCCCGCACCTGCGCGACGTCCAGAAGCGGCTCGCAGGTGAGCCCGTTCATGGCGGAGACGAGATCGCCGAGATCGTTGCGCACCACGAAATCCGCGCCCTTGTCCATGAAGGCCTGCACCGGGCCGGGCGGATTCCGGCCGAGGCGTTTCAGCAGCAGCGGGATGTCCTTGCCGGTGAGATCGGGGTTTTGCTCGGAGCCGGAGAGCGCGAATTCCTTCTTGATGATCGCCCGCGTCAGGATGAACCAGCTGTGGTCATGGCCGGTCGCCCGGATCGCCTTTAGCGTTGCCAGCGTGTCGAAACCCGGCATGGCGGGTGCGGGAAAACGCCGGCCCGTCGCATCGAGCCAGAGCGAAGACGGCCCCGGCAGGATACGGATGCCATGGCCCGGCCAGATCGGATCCCAGTTCCGGAGATCCTCTGTGTAATGCCACATACGGTCACCATTGACGACGGAGCCGCCGGCGGCCTGCGCAATCGCCAGCATGCGCCCGTCGACATGGGCCGGCACGCCGCTCACCATGAAACCCGGCGGCTCGCCGAGACGCTCGCGCGGCCAGTTCTGCCTCACGAGATCCGGATTGCCGCCGATACCCCCGGAGGCGACGAGCACTGCGCCGGCGCGCAGGCTGAAATCGCCCACGGCCTCGCGTGAGGTCGACCGGCCCCGCCCGGCATTGTCCGGCTTCAGCACCGCGCCATGCGCGCCGACGATCGCGCCATTCTCGACGATGAGGCCGTCCACCCGATGGCGGAAGCGGAAGAAGAGCGCCTTGGAGACGCGCAACGCCTCGGCCCGCCGGAGGAAAGGCGCCAGCACACCCGGGCCGGTGCCCCAGGTGACGTGAAAGCGCGGCACCGAATTGCCGTGGCCGGTGGCAAGCCCGCCGCCACGCTCCGCCCAGCCGACGACGGGAAACCAGCGCATGCCCATGGCGTGCAGCCATGCGCGTTTCTCGCCGCTGGCGAAATCGAGATAGGCATCCGCCCACAGACGCGGCCAATGATCCTCCGGACGATCGAAACCCGCCGAGCCGAACCAGTCCTGCCGGGCGAGCGCGAGCGTGTCGCGGATGCGCAGGCGCCGCTGTTCCGGGCTGTCGATGAAGAACAATCCACCGAGCGACCAGAAGGCCTGCCCGCCAAGGCTCTGCTCACCCTCCTGGTCGATGACGATGACCTTGAGCCCTCGGCCCGCCGCCTCCGTCGCCGCCACGAGGCCCGCAAGCCCCGCCCCGATTACCAACAGATCGCAATCCACAGCAAAGCCTCCCGCCCTATCGGGAAAACTTACGCGCACGTCTGCGTAAGATCAACGAAAGCGATTATCGTTCGGTGAGCTTCAACTCGATACGACGGTTGGTGGCGCGCGCTGCATCGTCCTGCCCCTCGGCGATCGGCTGGAACTCGCCGAAACCTGCCGCGACGAGGCGGTTGGCCGGCACGCCGTTGGCAATGAGGAATTTCACTACGGAGGTCGCGCGGGCGGAGGAGAGTTCCCAGTTGTCGCGGTAGCGGCCCGTGCCGGAGAGCGGCACATTGTCGGTATGGCCGTCGACGCGCAGCACCCAGTTGATTTCGGCGGGGATTTCGCGCGAAAGGTCGAGCAGCGCGGTGGCGAGCTTGCCCATCTCCGCCTGCCCTTCCGCGTTCAGCTCATTGCCGCCCGAGGGGAACAGCACTTCCGACTGGAAGACGAAGCGGTCGCCGACGATGCGGATGTTTTCGCGGTCGGAGAGGATTTCGCGCAGGCGGCCGAAGAAGTCGGAGCGGTAGCGGTTGAGTTCCTGCACACGCTGCGCCAGTGCGACGTTGAGGCGCCGGCCGAGATCGGCGATCTTCGCCTGCGAGGACTGGTCTTTCGCCTCGGAGGCCTGGAGCGCTTCCTCGACGGCGGCGATCTGGCTGCGCAGCGCCGCGATCTGCTGGTTGAGCAGCTCGATCTGGCTCATGGCGCGCGCTGTCACCTGCTTTTCTGCATCTAGCTCGCCTTCCAGCGTGGTCGCGCGGGCCGTTGCGACATCGGAAGCGCCGGCGCCGCTATCGAGCAATTGCTGCAGGCGCGTGCGGTCGCTTTCCGACTGGGCGAGCGAGGCCTGGAGATTGGCGAGCGAATCCTCCAGATCCTGCTTGCCGCTCTTTTCCAGCGCCAGGAGCTGCGTCAGCTCGTTGATCTGGCTGGTCAGCCGGTTCAGCACGTCGTCCTTGCCGGAGATTTCGCGGCTCAGGAAGAACTGCGCCAGCACGAAGACGGTGAGCAGGAACATGATGGACAGCAGCAGCGTCGACAGCGCATCGACGAAACCCGGCCAGTAGTCGACCGTCCGCTGGCTGCGCCGGTTGCGGGCGAGCGCCATTTATTCGCCCCCGGCCTTGTGGGCTTTTTCCGTCACGCGGTCCGGCAGTTTCTCCACGGCCTTTTCACCGCTGCGCGCCGCGATCCTGTCGAGCGTGCGGCGCAGCGCCTTCGATTCCTCCTGCTGCGCCTCGATCCAGTCGCGCAGCATCTGCTGCTCGCTGCGCATGTTCTTGACGAGACCCTGGATGCCTTCCGCAAGGCTCGCCATCGCCGCGGTCGAGCGGCCGGCGCCGCCTTCCTGCGCGAGTTTCAGGATCTGCTGGGCCAGCGCCTGCACGTCGGTGGCGGACGACGCCGCGAGGTCGGCAGCCGGCTGGAGCTCCGAGCCGACATCGGTGACGGAGGAGAGCCAGTTTTCCAGCTCGGTATAGAAGCGGTTCTGCGCGCGGCCGGCCTGGAGATCGAGGAAGCCGAGGATCAGCGAGCTCGCAAGGCCGAAGAGCGAGGTGGAGAAGGCCGTGCCCATGCCTTCGAGCGGCGCGGAGAGGCCTTCCTTGAGGGCGGTGAGAATATCGTTCGCCGTGCCGCCGCCGGCATCGAGCGACTGGATGACCGCGCTGATCGAGCCGATCGTGCCGAGCAGGCCCCAGAAGGTGCCGAGCAGGCCGAGGAAGACGAGCAGGCCGATGAGGTAGCGCGACGTATCACGCGATTCGTCGAGGCGGGTGGCGATGGAATCGAGGATGGAGCGCAGCGCCGCGGTCGACAGCGCCATCGAATGGCGCCGGCCGATCAGCGAACGCATCGGCGCGAGCAGCACCGGGTCGCGGCCGACTTTTTCCGCACTGCCTGCCGCGCGGAAGGAATTGAACCAGCGCACTTCCGGGCGAAGCGCCAGCACATGGTTAAACACCAGCAGGATGCCGATCAGCAGCACGCCGATGATGAGGCCGTTGAGACCCGGATTGCTGAGGAAGGCCGATTGCGCCTGGCGGAAGAGAATGGCGGCGACGAACCCGACGATGATGAGGAAGATCACCATCGTCCAGAAGAACGCCATGGGGCTCGAGAGTTTGTGGGGATAATCGTCCCCGGACTCGGCCGACCCTCCCCAACCCGACAGCGCCAGCTTAGCCATGTAGTCGCATCTCCACTTCCTCGGTCGGGCGGGAGACTAGAGGAAGATTATGCCGAATTGAAGGGCTTGCCGGCCACAGCGGCGCAGGAAAGCGCCGCTATCACACGCTGTTAGCGCGTCGGCACCGGGCGATGCACCACGTCGCGCAGCGCCTTGTGGATATATTCGTTGCCGGCGACCACTGTGCCGGTATCGAACATGGCATTGCCGCCGTCGAGATCGGTTGCATAACCGCCGGCTTCGCGAATCAGGAGAAGGCCGGCTGCGAGATCCCAGGGCATGAGGTCGCGCTCCCAGAAACCGTCGAAACGGCCGGCGGCGACATAGGCGAGGTCGAGCGAGGCGGAGCCGAGGCGGCGCATGCCGGCGACTTCGCCCATGACATGGCGCAGCTCGACGAGGAACTTGCCGTGGTTGCCGCGGCCGAGATGCGGCACGCCGCAGCCGATGACGGCATCCGACAGGTTCTTGCGGGCCGCGACGCGCAGGCGGCGATCGTTGACGAAGGCACCGCCACCGCGCTCGGCGGTGAAGAGTTCGTCGGTCGCCGGGTTCAGCACCACGGCCGCGACGATCTCGCCATTGCGCTCCAGCGCGATCGAGACCGCGAAGGCCGGAATGCCGTGCAGGAAGTTGGTCGTGCCGTCGAGCGGATCGACGATCCAGCGATGCGCGCCGTCCGTGCCGATGATCTCCTCGGATTCCTCGCCGAGGAAGCCATAGGTGGGCCGCGACTTCAGCAGTTCTTCGCGCAGCAGCTTCTCGGCCTTGCGGTCGGCCTGCGAGACGTAGTCGCCGGGGCCTTTGAGCGAAACCTGCAGGTTCTGCACTTCACCGAAATCGCGGGCGAGCGACTTGCCGGCCTTGAAGGCGGCCTGAACCATGACGTTGAGAAGTGCTGAACGAGCCATGTAACAAAAATCCTTCGGGAATGTCCGGCGCTTCGGAACGGCAAGCCGCGGCGCGAAAACGCGCCAGGACCGGAATATGGCGCCTCAAGACCACAAATCCCCCGAAGTTTCAAGCCTTCAGCCCCTGCATCCGCTGCAATGCAGGGTATGCAATCGCGCAACAGGGTAAATGCGGGAGGCTTCAGGAGCCCGAGCGGTACTTGTTTGCGGCGTCGACCGCCGCCTTCTGCTGGTCGTCGTTGAGGCCGAGATAGAAATCTTCGAGCAAGGGATCGTTGAGCCCGGCGCGGCGCGCCAGCACGAACCATTTGGCCGCCTGGATCGGATCGGGCTTCGTTCCAAGCGCGTGGATGTAGAGCTGGGCGAGCTTGCTCTGGGCGACCGGATTGCCGCCATCGGCCGCGCGCTTCAGCCATTTGAAGCCGGCATCATAGTCGCGCTCGCCGCCCGTGCCGTTCACCAGCCAGATGCCGAGATCGAGCTGGGCGGTGTCGTAGCCGGCGCGGGCGGCGCGAAGCAGCCATTCGCGCGCGCGCTTCGTCTTTTCCTCCGGCAGGCCCTTCAGGTTGAGGTAGATCTGCGAGACGGCATATTGCGCGTCCGCAATGCCCTGTTCCGCGGATTTCTCATAATAGGGGAGTGCGGCCGCAAGGCCCTTCTCGCCCGGGGAATCCGCCACCAGCACCTGCCCGTAGTTGAACTGCGCCGAGGCATTGCCGAGATCGGCCGATTTCTTCATCAGCTCGTCGGCCTTGGCGCGGTCCTCCTTGGAGCGCGAGCGCTCCATCAGCAGGATTGCATATTTGAACATGCCGGTCGGGTCGCCGCCATTGGCCGACTGCTCGTACCAGAACATCGCCTGTTCGCGATTGCGCTTGACGCCGAGGCCGCGGTCGAGGATTTCCGCCACCAGCGTCTGCGCCGCCGGGTCGCCGAGCTGGGCGCGCGGCAGGGCAAGCTCCATCGCCGTCAGGTAACGGCCGCGCTGGAAGGCGCCGAACGCCTCGTCGATCTTGCCGGTAAACGGCTTTTCCGCCGGCAGCGCCGGCAGGTCCGCGCCCATGCGATCGAGCACGGAAAGGCCGGTCGACGGGCCGTCGGCGGGCTTGTCCTCCTCCGTCTTGATGGGCGTCTCTTCCGCGGAGGCCGGCGCGGTCTCCACCACGGTGTCCTTCTTCGGCATCGTTCCGTTATCGCCGGCGGTGACGGACGGGCCCTTCTTGGCCGTCTGCGCCCAAGAGGGCGCGGCCACGAAAACGCCCGTGGCGAGGAACGCCACCGGCGCGATACGGCAAGCTTGCAAGAAGAGGACCCTGATCATGGTGCCTACTATTGCCCAAACCGTGGCGCTTTTTCGTCAAGCAGCGCGTTGACCGCGGCCACCACATGCGGCGCCTGCGCGGGGTCGGCAAAAACCGCCTTGTCGAGCGCCACGAACTCCGCCCCGGCCTCGGCGACAGCCAGCGCCGACTGCGGATCGGCACCGCCGAGCACGATGCAGGGGATCTCGATCATCGACGCCCACCATTCGGCGAGCGCCACGTTCTTGGGATGCGCCTCCGGCTTGATGTCGCCGCCGATCTTGCCGAAGAAGATATAGTCCGGCTGCACCTCGCCGATCTCCAGCGCCTTGTGCCTGTCGGTCGCATTGCCGCCGCCGACGATGAACTGCGGCGTGAATTTTTCGATCACTTCGCCCAGCTCCTGCGCGCCGCCCGTCACATGGATGCCGTCGGCCTTCACCCGGCCGGCCACGCGCGTGTCGCCGGCGACGAGCGCCGCCGCTCCCGCCTGCTGGACGATCGCCACCAGCGCCTCGGCATGTTTCTGGAACTGGCTGTCGTCGAGCCCATATTGCGGCAGAATCACCGAGGCGACGTCGCCGCCCTTCAGCGCGCCCTCCAGCATCGCGGCACGCGCGGACAGGTCCTCGCCCTCGGGAAGGATCAGCACCAGGCGGCAGCGGGATTCGACGTCAGACATGGATGTTGCACTTCCTTGAATTTCAGCGGCCGGTCGCGGCCTTCGGGGCTCGTCATAACAGATCAAAGCGGATAGACGGAAGAACCAACAGGATCAATCGCCCTCCATGTCCATCGACCCCTCAATCTACTACGCCGCCATACCCGCCGTCATCCTCGTCGGCATGACGAAGGGCGGCATGGGCGAGGCGCTGGCGCTGATGGGCGTGCCGATCCTCGCCATGGCCGTTCCGCCGGTGCAGGCCGCCGCCATCCTGCTGCCGATCCTCGTCGTCATGGATATCGTCTCGCTGTGGATCTGGCGCGACCACAACGACCGCACGCTCCTGAAGATGCTCCTGCCCGGGGCGTTAGTCGGCGTGGCGATCGGCTGGGCGACGTCGGCCTATGTGCCGCGCGATGCGCTGCGCCTTATCATCGGCGTCATCACCGTGCTCTTCGCCATCCGCTACTTCTACAACAGCTACCGCGCGCGCCACGGCTATGTTGTCCAGCCGAAACCGCACCGCGTCGTGCCCGCCGCCTTCTTCGGCACGCTTGCCGGTTATGGCAGCTTCGTCGCCCATTCCGGCGGTGCACCCTTCCAGGTCTACGGCCTTCCGCTGAAACTGCCGCCGCGCGATTATACGGGTGCGGCGGTCCGCTTCTTCGCGATCATCAACTTCATCAAGCTCGGCCCCTATTTCGCGCTCGGCCAGCTCGATACGACGAACCTGACGATCTCGGCGACGCTCGTGCCGCTGGCGATCGCGACGACGGCGCTCGGCGGTTTTGCCGTCAAGCGCATGAAGCCGGATGTCTTCTATCCCTTCATGTATGCCATGGCCTTCATCGCCGGCCTGAAGCTCGTCTATGACGGCGTCGTGGCCATTCTCTGAGGCCTGAAATTCAGGCTCTTCGCAGCGCACAAAAAGCTTGCCGCACATGCTGCTTTGCCATAGCTTTCGGCCATGGCGCACCCGGACCCCTTCTCTGCGATTGCCGATCCCAACCGCAGGTTCCTGCTGGAGGAGCTGCGCCGCGCGCCCCGCACGGTCAACGAGCTCTCCGAGGGCCTGCCCATCAGCCGCCCGGCGGTGTCGCAACACCTCAAGGCCCTGCTCGACTGCAATCTCGTCAGCGTCAAATCCGAGGGCACCAGGCGCATCTACGCGATCAATGCCAAGGGCTTCGACAGGCTCAATCTCTGGCTCGACCAGTTCTGGTCCTGAACACCCGTTCCAAAACAGAACGCCCCGGCGCGTCGATCGACGGCCAGGGCGCCTGCTTGTCTATGATTACGTTTACCGGAGGCAGTTTCGCGAATTGGGCTCCTACCCTGGTCCTCCCATTCAGACCAACTGTTTCGCGACCGTCACTCCATCTGTAACTTTGGAAAAATCCCTGTCTTTCAGTGAGTTGAGGAGCGAAGACGCTCGATCTCATCCTTGATGCGCAGCTTGCGACGCTTGATGTCGGCGATCGTACGATCTTCAGAAGAAGGTTGGTTCATCGCTTCATGCAACTCCTCTTCCAGAGCGAAGTGCTTCTTTTCGAGCGTGGCCAGATGAGCCTCAATCGTCATGTGACAGTTCCTTCCTTTTGCTTGCACCCGGTCATTCGCACGCCGGGTGGTCCAGGTTGCAACAGTTTCAGTGTGCCATGTCATTTTTCATTTGTCGAAGGCGAAAACGTGGCGAGGGATAACTTCCCGTTACCAGGGGTTTCGTGGTACGAGCAGCCTTCATACAGGCTGGGGGACGCGGGTCAGCCGCGCCTCCGACGACGGGGAACGAATAGCATGCCAGACCAGGACCAGGCTGAATTGCGGCTTGCCGTTGCACGGCTGAGGCAAGAACACGAAGACTATGATGCCGCGATCAACGCCATGATCCAGATCGGCTGCGAAGCCCTCAGAATCCAGCGCATGAAGAAGAAGAAACTGGTCATCAAGGACAAGATTTCCAAGATTGAAGACCTGATCATCCCCGACATCATCGCCTGATAAAAAACCGGACGAGAAGCCTTGGACACCACAGAAACGCCCCCCGTCGCCATCATCATGGGAAGCCAGTCCGACTGGGAAACGATGAAGAATGCCGCCGATACGCTCGACGCACTTGGCGTCGATTACGAGGCACGCATCATTTCGGCGCACCGCACGCCGGACCGGCTCTACAGTTTTGCGCGGGGTGCGAAGGCGGAAGGCTTCAAGATCATCATCGCCGGCGCCGGTGGTGCGGCGCACCTGCCCGGCATGGCGGCGGCGATGACGCCGCTGCCGGTCTTCGGTGTGCCGGTCCAGTCCAAGGCGCTCTCCGGCCAGGATAGCCTGCTCTCCATCGTGCAGATGCCGGCCGGCATTCCGGTCGGGACGCTGGCGATCGGCAAGGCGGGCGCGGTCAACGCCGCGCTGCTTGCCGCCGCCGTGCTGGCACTGAGCGATCCCGAACTCGCCCACCGGCTCGACGAATGGCGCGAGAACCAGTCCAACGCGGTTGCCGAATATCCCGTGGACGGCCCGCTATGAGCGTTCGCACGATCGGCATCATCGGCGGCGGCCAGCTCGGCCGCATGCTCGCCATGGCCGCCGCGCGCCTCAACCTGCGCACCGTCATCCTCGAACCGCAGGCCGATTGTCCGGCCGCACAGGTCGCCAACGCCCAGATCGTCGCGGCCTATGACGACCCGGATGCGCTCTCCGAACTCGCCCGGGTCTCCGACGTCGTGACCTACGAATTCGAGAACGTGCCGGTTTCCGCCGCCGAGGCGCTGGCGAAGACCGTTCCGGTCTATCCGCCGCCGCGCGCGCTGGAAGTCTCGCAAGACCGGCTCGTCGAAAAGACCTTCATCCGCGATTGCGGCATCGTCACCGCCGATTTCGCCGCCGTGGACAGCCAGGCCGACCTCGAAGCCGCCCTCGACCGCTTCGGCGGCGTCGGCGTGCTGAAAACCCGCCGGCTCGGCTATGACGGCAAGGGGCAGCGCATGTTCCGCTCGCCGGCCGAAAGCCGCGAGGGCACCTTCGAGGCGCTCGGCGGCGTGCCGCTGATCCTCGAAAGCCTCGTGCCCTTCGAGCGCGAGATCTCGATCATCGCAGCGCGCGACCGCGACGGCACCATCGCCTGCTACGATCCGGCGGAAAACGTCCACCTGAACGGCATCCTGCACACTTCCACCCTGCCCGCAGGCGTCAACGAGGCAACGGCCGACCAGGCCCGCAAGGCGGCGCGCGCCATACTCGACCAGCTCGGCTATGTCGGCGTCATCGGCGTCGAGTTCTTCGTGCTGCAGGATGGCGGACTGGTCGCCAACGAGATCGCTCCGCGCGTGCACAATTCCGGCCACTGGACGGAGGCCGCCTGCATTGTCTCGCAGTTCGAGCAGCATATCCGCGCCGTGGCCGGCCATGTGCTGGGCGATCCCCGCCGCCATTCGGATTGCGTGATGCAGAATCTCATCGGCGACGACATCAACGACGTTCCCGCCTGGCTCGCGCGGCCCGGCGTTCTCGTGCATCTCTACGGCAAGACGGAAGCGCGTCCCGGCCGCAAGATGGGGCATATCACGCAGATTCTCGACTGAAACGACGTCGCGGCGGTTGGAAAACCGGCCTCGATGGTTGACAGCGGAAATGTGACGGGGTACATGCCTGCCAACCCGAAAGCGCGCCCGAAACGGCGCGTTTTTGATTGAAGAAATCCGGCGAACTCGTGTCGCCCTGCAATACGCGGATCAGAAAAATGAAGATCAAGAATTCGCTCAAGTCGCTCAAGGCTCGCCACCGCGAAAACCGCCTTGTTCGCCGTAAGGGCCGCATCTACATCATCAACAAGCAGAACCCGCGCTTCAAGGCTCGTCAGGGCTGATACGGCGCCGGTCGCCGCCCTTGGGGTGTGATGATCGAGAAATATTGATTTGAAGTTCGGCGATGGCGGTCTACCATGACCGCCATGCGCTTTTTCATGCTTGCCACAGTCTGCCTTTCCCTCGCCCTTGCCGGTTCGCCGCCGACCGTTGCGCTTGCGCAGACGGTGGACAAGGCCTCCACTGGCGCCGCCTCCGGTGCGTTCACGACGCACGCCCAGCGGCTCGAAAAACTCTTCGACGAGTTGAAACACGAGGGAAATCCGGATGCCGCGCGCGGCATCGCCGACCAGATCCGCCGGGAATGGCAGGATTCCGGCAGCGCCAGCATCAACCTCCTCATCCAATGGGCCGACAAGGCCATCTCCGAGGAAAAGAACGCCGCCGCGTTCGATTTCCTTGATGAAGCGATTCGCCTGAAGCCGGACTATGTCGAGGGCTGGAACCGCCGGGCGACGCTGCATTTCAAGCTCGGCAACTACCGCAAGTCGATGTCCGACATAAACCGCGTGCTCGCCATCGAGCCCCGGCATTTCGGCGCGCTCGCCGGCATGGCCGCGATCATGGCGCAGACCGGGCGCGATGAGATGGCGATGAAGGCCTGGGAGCGCTTCCTGGAGGTCTACCCGACCGAGCGGCAGGCGCAGAAGGAAATGGGCGACCTCGCGGAAAAGCTGACCGGCCAGCGCACATAACCCTGACCCGTAGAACCCCGGCAAGTGAACCGGCATGGCGCCGATTGCGTAGATCGGCTATCTGACAGGAAAACCGGACCCTTCCTTGCCCTCCCCTTTCCGCCTCATGCTGCTTGCCATCCTCACCGCTCCCGTCGTCCTCGCGTTCGCCCTCTATGCCTTCACGGCATGGAAGGCGCGGGCGATCGAGCGGCAATTTCCCAACGTCGGCGAACTGATCGATGTCGGCGGCCTGCGGCTGAACAGTGTCTTCGTGCCCGCCGGCGAGAAGGCCGATCTGCCGCCGATCGTCTTCATCCATGGCGCCAGCGGCAACCTGCGCGACCAGATGCATGCCTTCCGGGCAAAGCTGGAGGGCCGTGCCGACCTGCTCTTCCTCGACCGGCCGGGCCACGGCTATTCGGAGCGCGGCGGGCCGGAAAATGCCTGGCCGGACGGTCAGGCCCACGTCATCGCCCGGCTGATGGAAAAACGCGGCATCGCGAAGGCGATCATCGTCGGCCATTCCTTCGGCGGCGCCATCGCGGCGAGCTTCGCGCTGGAACATCCGGACAAGACGGCTGGCCTGCTCTTCCTGGCGCCTGCGACCCACCCCTGGCCGGGCGGCGTCGACTGGTACTATGACCTTGCGAAGATGCCGGTCATCGGCTGGCTCTTCACCCGCCTCGTCGCGCTGCCCGCCGGCCTGTCGCGCATCGACAGCGGCACGCGCTTCGTCTTCGCGCCGAATGCCCGCACGGACGACTACATGGAGGCGACGGCCCCCGCCCTGGTGCTGCGCCCCGCCGCCTTCCGCAACAACGCCACCGACGTCGCCAATCTTTTGGACTATGTCCGCCGCGTGCAGCCGCGTTATGCCGAGATCCGCACGCCGACGGTCATCGTCACCGGCGATACGGATGGCGTCGTCTATGAGGAAATCCACTCGCGCGGGCTGGCGCGCGACATCGCGGGGTCGGAACTCGTCTGGATCCGCAACCTCGGCCACAAGCCGGATTATGTGGTGACAGACCTCGCCATCGAGGCACTGGAAAAGATCGCCGGCAGGGACCGCGACCTGCAAGAATCAGCAAGGCGGGCCGAAGCCCGCCTTGCAAAGGATCATCAGGAGTAAAGCAATTCCAGGAAAAGTGTGGAGCGGTTTTCCGTCCGGAATTGCGTAGACAGAAGAGCCCGGATCAGACGCCGCTGACGCCGTCGGCGCCGATATAGGCGATGCGCAGCATGTTGGTCGCGCCGGGCGTGCGCAGCGGCACGCCGGCGGAGATGATGATGCGGTCGCCCGGCTTGCCGAACTCTTCGGTCACGACGATGCGGCAGGCGCGGTTGACCATGTCGTCGAGGTCTTCCGCGTCACCCGTGACGACGCAGTGCAGGCCCCAGACGACCGAGAGGCGGCGCGCCGTCTCGATGACCGGCGAAAGCGCCAGAACCGGCACTTCCGGCCGCTCGCGCGCGGCGCGCAGGCCCGTGGTGCCCGACGAGGTGTAACAGACGATGGCCGACAGCTTCAGCGTCTCGGCGATCTGGCGGGCAGCAAGCGAGATGGCATCCGCACCGGTCGCTTCCGGCGTCGAGCGCTGGGCATAGATGATGCCCGGATAGTGCGGGTCGCGTTCGACCGTGCTGGCGATGGACGCCATGGTGGAGACGGCCTCGACCGGATAGGCGCCGGAGGCGGATTCGGCCGACAGCATGATGGCGTCGGCGCCTTCGAAGACGGCGGTCGCGACGTCCGAGACTTCGGCGCGCGTCGGCACCGGGGCGGAAATCATCGATTCCAGCATCTGCGTGGCGACGACGACCGGCTTGCCCTGGCGGCGGCAGGCGCGGATAAGCTGCTTCTGGATGCCCGGAACGGCTTCCAGCGGCATTTCCACGCCGAGGTCGCCGCGCGCCACCATGAGGGCGTCGGAAAGCTCGATGATCTCCTCGATGCGTTCGATCGCCTGCGGCTTTTCGATCTTCGACATGATGCCGACGCGGCCGCGCGCGATCTTGCGCACTTCGGCCAGGTCCTCGGGACGCTGGACGAAGGAAAGGGCCACCCAGTCGACGCTGCCGGTCGCAAGCACGGCATCGAGGTCGACGCGGTCCTTCTCGGTCAGCACGCCGACGGCGAGCAGCGTGTCGGGCAGGCTGACGCCCTTGCGGTCGGAGATCTTGGTGCCGGAAACGACGGTGCAGACGATCGCCTTGCCGTCAGCGGATTCTGCGCGCAGATGCAGCTTGCCGTCGTCGATCAGCAGGCGGTCGCCGGCCTTGACCGATTCGAGGATTTCCGGATGCGGCAGGAAGACACGCGTGTTGTCGCCGGGCACGTCCTTGTTGTCGAGCGTGAAGGTCTGGCCGGGCTTCAGCTCTTCCGAGCCATTGGCAAACTTTCCGACGCGCAGCTTGGGACCCTGCAGGTCGGCGAGGATGCCGATCGGGCGGCCGCAACGGGCTTCGACGGCGCGGATGCGGCTGATCAGCGTGCGCATCACGTCATGGCTGGCATGGCTCATATTGATGCGGAACAGGTCGGCTCCCGCCTCATGCAGCTTCTGGATCATCTGCTCGTCGGACGAAGCAGGTCCGAGCGTCGCGAGGATTTTGACTTTTCTGTTCCGTCTCATCAGTTCTGGCTTTCCTGGGTCCCTGGCGTATCTGAGAGCTGCACCATCCAGCTCCCCTGTCGGCCCGTGTCATATTCCTTGAAGCCCATGCGCTGGAAACCGCGAGCGAAGCAATCCTGCACACCGGTGATCTTGAACTCGTTTTCGGCAACGCACATGTTGACGTCGCCGGTCCAGCGGCCGCCGCGGGCGGCGTCTTCGGCATAGAGGTAATAGTAGCGCGACTGCAGCTCGCCCTCGATCAGCGTGGCGCAGGTCGTGGCAGGCACCTGCCACCAGCCTTCGGTCATCCAGCCTTCCTTGGCGCGGTAACCGATGGCAACGCCGACAAGGTTCTGCGTGCCGTTGCAAACGCGGAAATCGGCCTTCGCCTCATCCGGCGCGGAAAGGGCGGCGAACCCCGTGAAAACGAAAAGGCCGGCCTGGAGAAGGCAGCGGGCTTTCGGGAAAAACGGGCGGTGGCTCTTGGCTCTCACGGCTTCCGATGCAACTCCGTTGATTTGAATATGCGCTTTCTTGCGACGGCGGGGCATGAATGTCAACGCAACACTACTGCGCCGCGCGTCATTCGATGACGCCCGGAGGACGCCGTCGAAATTTCAATCTGCCGCATAGCTTCCTGCATCGTTTTAGATACGGGAAGCTATGCAGCGGTCGATTACACTTTCACGACAACAAGGGTAATCATTCGGGCGACCTCGGGCGTCCCGCCTTGCGGGGCGCATCGCCCCGTGCGATCAGTCGGCATCGGCGGCGCACATTCGGCTGAAGTCATGCAGGACCATCCTCCCTTCGAGATCATTGACGGCGATACCAGCCTCGGGCTGGTCATCCTGGCGGACCACGCCACGAACCTCCTTCCCGAACGCTACGGCCGCCTCGGCCTGCCCGCCAGCGCCTTCCAGCGCCACATCGCCTATGACATCGGCGTCGAAGGCGTCGTGCGCGGCCTCAACGCCCGGCTGAACGCACCGGTGGTCATGAGCCGCTTCTCGCGCCTCCTGATCGACCCCAACCGCGGCGAGGACGACCCGACGCTGGTGATGCGCATTTCCGACGGTGCGATCGTTCCAGGCAACCACCCGATCACGCCCGAAGAATGGCAATACCGGCTGGAGACCTTCCACCGCCCCTATCACGATGCCGTGTCCCGCACGATCGGCGCGGTGGCGGCGCGCACCGGCAAGGCACCGCTCGTCATCTCCATGCATTCCTTCACGCCGGCCTGGAAGGGCGTCGCCCGCCCCTGGCAAGTGACCGTGCTGTGGGACACCGACCATCGCGCGGTGCGCCCGCTGCTCGCCGGCCTGGAGGCGCTGGGCGACGTCGTGGTGGGCGACAACGAGCCCTATGACGGCGCGCTGCGTGGCGACACCATGTTCCGCCATTGCATGAAGCCCGGCATTGCGCATGCGCTCATCGAAATCCGCCAGGACGAGATCGGCAATGAAACCGGCATCGCCCGCTGGGTCGAACGCCTCGCGCCCATCCTTGGCCGGTTGAATGCGGACCCGGCGCTGCACACATACGAGATATTCCCGTCCCGCACCGGACCCTATTGAGGCCAAGAAAATGACCGACCTGAGCAAGGACCAGCAGACCGAATTCGAGGCCGCCGCCTTTCGGCGCCTGCTGAAGCACCTCAACGAGCGCAGCGACGTACAGAACATCGACCTGATGAACCTCGCCGGCTTCTGCCGCAACTGCCTGTCGAACTGGTATCGCGAGGCGGCCAACGAGGCGGGCGTGGCCCTCGACAAGGAAGCGTCGCGCGAAATCGTCTATGGCATGCCTTATGACGAATGGCGCGCGCTTCACCAGCGTGAGGCGAGCGACACGCAGAAGGCCGCCTTCGAGGTGAACCGCCCGAAGGAATGAGGCCACAGGCCCGACGAAAATGGGTGGGGACCGCGCGATAGGCCTTGATCTTGCCGGAAGTTCGCGGCAAGTCACGGCACCTTCGAATTTCAAAGTCTACCCAAGGAGATTATCATGTCGGATGCCCACGGCGTCGCCCGCGACCAGCTTCGCGCGTTCATCGAGCGGATCGAGCGCCTCGAGGAAGAAAAGAAAACCATCGCCGACGACATCAAGGACGTCTATGGCGAAGCCAAGGGCACCGGCTTCGACACCAAGATCCTGCGCAAGGTCATCCAGATCCGCAAGCAGGACAAGGACGAGCGCATGGAGCAGGAAGCCATCCTCGACACCTACCTCCAGGCCCTCGGCATGATCGCGGCACCCGCGGACGCCGAATAAGGTTTTCCTGAAAACCAAAGAAAAAGCCCGCCGGATCGCTCCGGCGGGCTTTTTTGATGGGATGGTTTCGCCGGCTAGTTCTGGCTGCCTTCGAACTTGCGGACTTCCATGAAGTTCACCGCCGTGCCGCTGAAGCGTCCGGCATCGATCGACTTGCCCTCCGGCTGGAAGCCGGCCATGTAGACGGTCGTCGGTGCGGCGCGCAGCTTGCGGCTGACGAAACGCGGCGCCTTGACGGGCTTGGAGAGCGTCTCGACGCGGCTCTGACTCAGCGCCCACTGCGAGATGATCTTCTGCGTCAGCTTCGGCTCGGTGCGGATCGCGCCGCGGCTCGCCGCATCGGCATCCTTCTTCTTCGGACGACCGCCCTTGGTCTGCGTTTCTTCCGCCGGCTTGCCGTCGAAGGCATCGAGGCCGGCAAGCGATCGCGTGCTGCCGCTATTGGTCGAGACGAGTGCCGCCATTTCGACCGGATTGCCGGAGAATTCATCCGCCGTCGGATCGGCGAGTGCTGCAAGGCCGGAACGATCCGCCGTCACCGGCAGCGCCACGTCGGCTTCGGCCGCAGCCATCAGCGCCGTCTGTGACTGGTCGAGCTCGGCGACCGGACGCAGGCCCGGCACCGGCACCATGGCCAGTTCCTCGGCGTCTTCGACAGTGGCTTCCGTCGCCGCCTCGGCGGTCAGCACCGTGCCCGGTTCCGCGTCGCCAGCCTCGGTGCGTGCACCGAGCATGACGGGAAGCGGGATCTTGTAGGCGGCAAGGTCCTCGAATTCAGGCTTCTGTTCTTCCTCGACCGTGGCCGGCGTGGCCGCTTCGAGGGCAGCAACGGCGCCGCTCGTCGTCGGCGCGACGAGAGCGAGTTCGCTCGTCGTCTCGGCCGTCTTGAAGGCGGGGCGGCTGCCCGGAACGGGCGCGGTGAAGGCCACTTCCGTCTCGGCTTCCGTCACGACCGGCTTCTTCTCTTCGACAGCCTTGGCCGTCGCGCCGGCGGATGCACCGCCTTCATCGAGCGCTTCGCCGCTGGCGATTGCTTCGGGTTCTTCATCCTCGTCGCCGCCGCCGCCGAAGAGGGCAGCAAGGAAGCCGCCCTTGCGCTTGGACGCGGTCGGCGTCGAGCCGCCGCCGGCAACCTGGATTTCCTTGGCGCCGACACGGCGCTTGTAGTCTGCGACCGCCTGCTGGTAGCCGGGCAGCGGCTTGCCATCGGTCGGAACGTGCATGGTCTTGCCATCCGGGAAGATGCGCACCAGTTCCTGGCGGCTCATGCGCGGCCAGGCACGCACGCTGCCGACGTCGAGATGCACGAATGGCGAACCAGAGGTCGGATAGTAGCCGACGCCGCCGACCTGGAATTTCATGGCGGTGGCGCGCAGCGTCGCGAGCTTGACGCCCGGAATATAGAAGTCCATCGCCTTGCCGAGCATGTGCTGGCTCTTCTTGGCCACGCCCTTGGAGCGCGAGCGCAGCATGCCGTTCGTTGCCGGCGAGCGATAGGCGGAGACGACGTTGATGTAACCGGAGGCGCCGACCTTCTGGTAGACTTCCCAAACCAGGTCGAAGAGACGCGGGTCCATCTTCGTCGGTTCGTTGCGGCGCCAGTCGCGCAGGAACTGGCTGAGCTGCTTCAGGCCGCGCGCATCATAACGCCCGTTGCGCTTGAAGGTGATCTCGGCCTTTTCCTTGGTGTGGATGAAATAGAGCTTGAGCGTGCGATTGCCGCTCTCGGCCTGCACCGTCGCGGGAATGGCCGTGGGCAGGATGAGGGCAGCCGACAGGACAGCCGTGGTCAAAGCCTTGGGCAGCTTGTGCAACACTCTCTTGCAGAGGCTGCTCAGGGTGGCCCCTGGGCGCTTCATCGATGCGAACAAATTTGCCAACTCTTTCCCCGTCCGAAGGACAACGAACGTCCGTTATCCCAGATGACTGCCAATTGCGGTGAGAGCATGGCAAATCCGCCACACTCATCACCGCGCACCCGTTATAGTGAACAATCCACTAACAGGGAATAAACGGCAATCAAGAAATCTCAAGTGGCCGGGATTCCAAGGGTTTTTACGCAGCTTCTTTCAACGGATTGTCTGGGTCGATGCCATAATCCTTCAGTTTGCGATAGAGAGTCGAGCGGCCAATGCCCAATTTTCGGGCAACCTGGCTCATCTGGCCATGATAAAACTTCAGGGCAAAGCGGATCAGTTCCTCTTCCACCTCGGCCAGCTTGCGCACATGGCCGCCCTTGTCGACGCTGGAAATGGCGGTGTCGGCGCCGGCATCGGCGCTCACTGATTCGTTCGGCCGGAAGTCCGGATAGACGCTCGGCAGGCGCGATTCCGAGGCGGGTTCGGGCGTGCGGATGTTCGCCGCCTCCCAGGTCACGGCGCCATCTTCGGCAAGGCCATAACCCGGAACCTGTGCGGCGATCTGCGGGAAGTCGGCCGCGTTCAGCTCCGCCCCTTCCGAGAGCACGACAGCGCGGAAAATCGCGTTTTCGAGCTGGCGGATGTTGCCAGGCCAGTCATAGGCCGTCAGCAGCGCCATCGCGCCGGCCGAAACGCCGAGCGGACGGGCAAGCTTCTGCTCGCCGGCAAAACGCTGCACGAAGGCGCGCACGAGAACCGGAATGTCCTCCTTGCGCCGGCGCAGCGCGGGGATGGTGATCGGGAAGACGTTGAGGCGGTAATAAAGGTCCTCGCGGAAACGGCCCTCGCGTACCTCGTTGATGAGGTCGCGGTTGGTCGCGGAAATGAGGCGGACATTGACCTTCTGCGGGAAGCGCGCGCCGATCGTCTCGATCTCGCCCTGTTGCACGGCGCGCAGCAGCTTCACCTGCACCTCGAGCGGCAGGTCGCCGATCTCGTCGAGGAACAGCGTGCCGCCGTCGGCCTCCATGAACTTGCCGGTGTGGCGCTCCGTGGCACCGGTGAAGGCGCCCTTCTCGTGGCCGAACAGGATGCTTTCGACCAGATTGTGCGGGATCGCGCCGCAATTGACGGTGACGAAGGGCTTGTGCGCCCGCTCGCTCGCCGCCTGGATGGCACGCGCCACCATTTCCTTGCCGACGCCCGATTCGCCTTCCAGCACGACCGGAATGTTCGATTGCGCGGCACGGCGGCCGAGCTCGATGACGCGCAGCATTTCCGGGCTTGCCGAAACGATGTCGTCGAAATGCACGGTTTCGCTGCGATTGCGGCGCCCGCCGCGGCCGCGGCCTTCGCGCTGGTCCATCTTCAAGGCATTGCCGACCGCCGTGTTGAGACGCTCCGGCGAGACGGGTTTCACCACGAAATCGAACGCGCCGGCGCGCATGGCCATGACGACGGTCTCGATGCCACCCTGCCCGGTCTGCACGATCACCGGAATGGTGTTCTCGCGCTCGCCGAGTGCTTCGAGGAAGGCCGAGCCGTTCATTTCCGGCATCATCAGGTCGAGCAGAATCACATTGATCAGACCGCCCTTGCGATCGAGAAGATCGAGACCGGCGCGACCATTTTCCGCCATATGGGCGACATGGCCGGAACGCTCGATCATGTTCTTCAAAAGCCTGCGCTGGACAGGATCATCGTCGATGACAAGAATATGGGCCGTCACTGGAACCTCCTTGCCTCGAGGCGTGCCTCATGCACGCCCAAGGGAACTGAACACCAGCGGACCTTGGCAGAAAGGGTTGAACATGCCGTTTTGAGAAAGGCTTGCATTTTAACCAACGCCGACGCAAGCAAGACAACCGATCCGACCACCTGGAAGAGAGAGTGAAGATGACCCGTAATGTCCCCGAAGCCCGCATCGTCTTCGCGCCGGCCGACGCCGCCGCTGCCGCCGAGCTGGGCGACCTTCCCGGCTGGAATCTGACCGATCTCTACCCCTCGCCGACCGCGCCGGAATTCCTGTCCGACATGAAGAAGGCCGAGGCGGATTCGCTCGCCTTCGAGGCCCGTTGGAAGGGCAAGCTGGATGCCGCGACCGAGAAGACGGGCGACGAGGGCATCGGTGCCGCCGTGCGCGAATTCGAGGCGCTGGAAGACCTGCTCGGCCGCATCGTCTCCTTCGCCGGCCTCACCTATTTCACCAACACGACCGATCCGGCCAACGGCAAGTTCTACGGCGACGTCCAGTCGAAGCTGACCGATCTCGGTGCACATCTCCTGTTTTTCTCGCTTGAACTCAACAGGATAGCCGACGAGCGCATCGACGCGGCGCTTAACAAGGATGCGCTTGCCGCGCACTATCGCCCCTGGATTGAGGACCTTCGCAAGGACAAGCCCTACCAGCTCGACGACAAGACGGAGCAGCTTTTCCTCGAAAAATCGATGACGGGTGCGGCCGCCTGGAACCGCCTGTTCGACGAGACCATGGCCTCGCTGCGCTATGATATCGACGGTGAGGAAGTGCCGCTGGAGATCGCCCTCAACCAGCTCCAGTCACCCGATGGCGAGGCCCGTCGCAAGGCGGCGCAGGCGCTCGCGGCGACCTTCAAGGAGAACATCCGCACCTTCACGCTGATCACCAACACGCTCGCGAAGGACAAGGAAATCTCCGACCGCTGGCGCGGCTTTTCCGACATCGCCGACAGCCGGCACCTGGCCAACCGCGTCGAGCCGGAGGTGGTCGCAGCGCTGGCCGCCGCCGTGCGCGAAGCATATCCGCGCCTCTCCCACCGCTACTATGCGATGAAGGCGAAGTGGCTCGGAATGGAGCAGATGCAGTTCTGGGATCGCAATGCGCCGCTGCCCGAGACATCGGACGCGACGATCTCCTGGGACGAGGCGCGCGACACCGTGCTCTCCGCCTACAGCGCCTTCGCGCCGGAAATGGCCGATATTGCAAAACGCTTCTTCGACCATGGCTGGATCGACGCGCCGGTGCGCCCCGGCAAGGCGCCGGGCGCCTTCGCGCACCCGACGGTGCCTTCCGCGCATCCCTATGTGCTCGTCAATTATATGGGCAAGCCGCGCGACGTGATGACGCTCGCCCATGAACTCGGTCACGGCGTGCACCAGGTGCTGGCCGGCGGCCAGGGCGCGCTGATGGCGTCGACGCCGCTCACACTTGCCGAAACCGCCTCCGTCTTCGGTGAGATGCTGACCTTCCGCAGCCTGCTCGACAAGACGAAGGACCAGCGTGAGCGCAAGGCCATGCTCGCCCAGAAGGTCGAGGACATGATCAACACGGTCGTACGCCAGATCGCCTTCTACGAATTCGAGCGTAAGCTGCACACTGCCCGCAAGGAAGGCGAACTCACCTCCGACCAGATCGGCGAACTCTGGCTCTCCGTGCAGGAGGAAAGCCTCGGCCCGGCCATCAAGATTTCCGAGGGCTATGAGACCTATTGGGCCTATATCCCCCACTTCATTCACTCGCCCTTCTATGTCTATGCCTATGCCTTCGGCGATTGCCTGGTGAACTCGCTCTATGCCGTCTACCAGCAGGCGGATTCGGGCTTCCAGGCGAAGTATTTCGACCTGCTGAAGGCCGGCGGCACCAAGCATCACTCCGAGCTTCTGAAGCCCTTTGGCCTCGATGCGAGCGATCCGTCGTTCTGGAGCAAGGGACTGTCGATGATCGAGGGGCTGATCGACGAGCTGGAAGCGCTTGATAAGGCCTCATCGTAAAAGAAGCCGGATGCCCGCATGACCGACCGCGAACGCTATGTGCTCCTCAGGGACGACCGCGAGGACAGGACGGTGGTTTTCGCCGATCCGCTCGCGATCGTCACCGTGCGCGAGCGCGCCGGCTTCGAGCCGGCCTTCGCGGCCTTGCAGGCGGCGCACGAAAAAGGCCACTGGATCGCCGGCTTCATGAGCTATGAGGCCGGCCATCTCTTCGAGGAAAAGCTTGCGCCGCTCGCGGTGGAAAACCGGCCGACGCCGCTGATGAGCTTCGGCATCTTCGAGAAGCCGGCGGACGACCACCCGCTCGCCAAGCCGCGCCAGCGCACCGAGAACGAGCCTTTCCTCACCGAGCCAAAGGCCGACTGGGATTTCGAGACCTACCGCGGCCGCTTCGACCGGCTGCACCAGCATCTGCGCCAGGGCGACTGTTACCAGGCGAACCTCACCATGCCGATCCGCGCCCGCTGGACCGGCGATCCGCTCGCCGCCTTCTGGTCGCTGATCGAGCGCCAGCCCGTGCGCTACGGTGCCTTCGTCTCGCTGGACGGGCCGCAACTGCTATCCCGCTCGCCAGAACTCTTTTTCGACATTGATAAAGAGGGCTGGATCGAGACGCATCCGATGAAGGGCACGGCGCCGCGCGGCGCCAATGCCGCCGAGGATGCGAGGATCATCGCGGAGATGCAGGCCGACCCGAAGTCGCAGGCCGAAAACCGCATGATCGTCGACCTGCTGCGCAACGACATCTCGCGCATCACCGAGGTCGGCACGCTTCATGTGCCGAAACTCTTCGCCGTAGAGACCTACCCGACCGTGCACCAGATGGTGAGCCATGTGCGGGCGAAGCTGACGCCCGGCACCTCGATCCGCGACATCTTCGCCGCCCTCTTCCCCTGCGGCTCGATCACCGGTGCGCCAAAAATGCGCGCCATGGAAATCCTGCACGACCTGGAGGACGGCCCGCGCGACGCCTATTGCGGCGCCATCGGCATGATCGCGCCCAACGGCACCATGCGCTTCAACGTCGCCATCCGCACCATCTCGCTCTTTGAGAATGGCGAAGCCGTCTTCAACGTTGGCGGCGGCATCGTCTTCGATTCCACTGCTGAGGCGGAATATGAGGAAGCGCTGCTGAAGGCGCGTTTTGCGGTGGGGGATCAATGGATATCTCGCTGATCGAGACCTTGCGGTGGGAGCCCGGCACAGGCTTCGTGCGGCTGGAGCGGCATCTGGCGCGGCTTGCACGGTCGGCGGCGGAGCTTAGGTTGCCGGGAGCGGATGGCGCGAGGTCGGCGCTCGCTGCTGCGCTACCCCCCTCTGCCCTGCCGGGCATCTCCCCCTCAGGGGGGGAGATCGATGCGGGACCCTCACCGGCCCTCCTATCGGCCGGCGGAGCGGGAGCAACGACGCCCGTTCTTGGTGGAAAGCAAAGCGTCTGTCCAATCTCCCCCCTTGAGGGGGAGATGCCCGGCAGGGCAGAGGGGGGTGCGCCGCAACCTCAGCCCCTCCGCATCCGTCTCGAACTTTTCGCCGACGGTCGGATCGATGTGCAGACGGCCCCCTTCACGCCGCTCGCGCCCGACACAACCTGGCGCCTTAAGATCGCCAAGACCCGCCTCGCTTCCAACGATCTGCTGCTGCGCCACAAGACCTCCCGCCGCGCCGCCTATACCGCCGCCCGCGCCGAAATTCCCGCGGCGGAGGCGGAGGAAGTCCTTCTCCTCAACGAGCGCGGCGAACTTTGCGAGGGCACCATCACCTCTCTCTTCCTCGACGACGGCTCCGGTATCCTCAAGACACCACCGCTCACCTCCGGTCTGCTTGCCGGCGTGCTCCGGCAGGAACTGCTGGGCAGCGGCGAGGCCGTAGAACAGGTCCTGCGGCCCGAGGATCTCGCCCACGGCACCATCTTCGTCGGCAATTCGCTGCGCGGGCTCATCCGGGGCAGCCTCGCATGAAACAGCCGACCTACACGCCCTATGACGGCTCCGCCCGTCTCTTTACCATCGGCCTCGGCCCGCTCGACCCCGCCCGCTGGATCGAGCCCGATGGCGACCTCGAACGTTATCTTCGCGAAAAGGACCGGCTCATCACCGATCACCGCGACACCGTCTTCGTCGAGGAAGCGGAGACGCGCGCAGCGCAGCAGGAGGTTCTCGACCTTCTCGCAGGCCACGTCACGCAGCAGCACCCCGGCCTCTACCACCGCGAAGGATCGACGATCCGCATCGGCGAACGCACCATTGCGCTCGACACCGACGAGGCGCCGCTGATCACGGCTGGCGCGCTGGTGCAGGAGGATCTCGTCCTCATGCGCCGCGACCAAACCGGCTGGCGGCTTGTCGCCGGCTATGTCGCTTTCCCCTCCTCCTGGACGCTCACGGAAAAATTCGGGCGCCGCATGGAGGATATTCATGCGCCCGTGCCGGATTTCGGCGACGGCACGCGCAATGCCACGCTGATCAACCGCATGTTCGACAATCTCAAGGTCGAGCAACCGGTCTTCCGCTTCAACTGGTCGATCAATCCCGATGCCGACCTGCACTATCCGGCCTCCAAAGCGCACGGCGCCCTGCCGGAAGGGCATACGCTGTCGCTCGAAACCACCTTCGCGCGGGTCGAGCGCCAGACGCTGCGCAAGCTGCCGGCCTCCGGCGACATCCTCTTCACCATCCGCATCTACAATGATCCGCTCGCCGCGGTGCGCGCACTGCCGGATGCCGCCAAGGTCGCGGCGGTCTTCGCCGACCAGCTCGAAGCGCTGAGCCTTCCGCAGGCCGAATACAAGGGACTGGTCGCGAAAAGGGCGACGCTCGCGGCGCAATTGCGGGCGGTTGCGGCCGGTTAAGAATATCACCGCAGAAATCCGTGGCCGCTCTTTATTGTGACAGAAATCTGTGCTCTAGCGCTGCGATACTATGCTATGGGGCCCTCAGAGGCCCTGTTTTTGCGAAAAGCGGCCGTCCGCAGGAGAACCAAATGGCAGACAGCACCTATCCGGTTTATGGCGAAATCACCGGTCCGATCGTGATGATCGGTTTCGGCTCCATCGGGCGCGGCACGCTGCCGCTGATCGAGCGCCATTTCAAATATGACCGGAACCGGCTGATCGTCATCGAGCCGCGCGAAGACGCCGCTGATGCCGAGATCTACGCCCGCCACGGCGTGCGTCACATCAAGGCGCATATCACCAAGGAAAACTACAAGGACCTGCTGAAGCCGCTCCTCAAGGAAGGCGGCGGCCAGGCGTTCTGCGTCAACCTCTCGGTCGACACCGGCTCGCTCGACCTGATCAAGCTCTGCCGCAAGCTCGACGCGCTCTATATCGACACGGTCATCGAGCCCTGGCTCGGCTTCTACTTCGACAAGAGCATGAAGAATGCCGACCGCACGAACTACGCGCTGCGCGAAACGCTGCGCCACGAGAAGGACAAGAACCCGGGCGGCACGACGGCCGTTTCCACCTGCGGCGCAAACCCGGGCATGGTCTCCTGGTTCGTCAAGCAGGCGCTGGTCAACCTCGCCAAGGATCTCGAGCTGAAGTTCGAAGAGCCCGCGCAGGACGACCGCGAAGGCTGGGCGAAGCTCATGAAGAAGGTCGGCGTCAAGGGCGTGCACATTGCCGAGCGCGACACCCAGCGCACCAAGAACCCGAAGCCGTTCAACACCTTCTGGAACACCTGGTCGGTCGAGGGCTTCATCTCGGAAGGCCTGCAGCCGGCCGAACTCGGCTGGGGCACCCATGAAGAATGGATGCCGAAGAACGCCAAGAAGCACAAGAAGGGCTGCAAGGCCGCGATCTACCTGGAACAGCCCGGCGCCAACACGCGCGTGCGCTCCTGGTGCCCGACGCCCGGCCCGCAATACGGCTTCCTCGTTACCCACAACGAGTCGATCTCGATCGCCGACTACTACACGGTGCGCGACAAGGACGGCGATGTCTCCTACCGCCCGACCTGCCACTACGCCTACCATCCGGCCAACGACGCCGTGCTCTCGCTGCACGAAATGTTCGGCAATGGCGGCAACCAGCAGCCGGTTCTGCACGTCCTCGACGAGAACGAACTCGTGGACGGCATCGACGAACTCGGCGTGCTGCTCTACGGCCACGACAAGAACGCCTACTGGTACGGTTCGCGCCTGTCGCTGGAAGAAACCCGCCGCATCGCCCCCTACCAGAACGCGACCGGCCTGCAGGTGACCTCCGCCGTGCTCGCCGGCATGGTCTGGGCGCTGGAAAACCCGAAGGCCGGCATCGTGGAAGCCGACGAAGTCGATTACAAGCGTTGCCTCGAAGTGCAGACGCCGTATCTCGGCCCGGTCGAAGGCCACTACACCGACTGGACCCCGCTCGACGGCCGCCCGGGCCTCTTCCCGGAAGACCTCGACACGAAGGATCCGTGGCAGTTCAAGAACATCCTGGTTCGCTAAAGCGGCCTGACAAACCGAATGCCGGACGCCCGCGGCCAAGCCGCGGGCGTCTTCGTTTCAAGGAGGCTTTCGGCGGGGCTTTCAATGGGATAATGCCGGTTCGCCGGGTGGCCCGTCTTGCTTTCGACGTCTCTTCGCGGCATGGTCTGGCGAATTGGACGGGTGGTTCGCGCCACCGTGACCTTGGGAGACTGTAGATGAAGCCGATCACCGCCCTCAGCCTGCTGGCCGCCTCTGTCGCGCTCGCCTCCTGCCAGAGCGACCGCGCCCCCCGGGATTTGCCTCCCATCCGCCAGCAGCAGCAGACCGGCGTCGAGGGCGCCTGGGTCGATCCGAACGGCATCGTCTCCACCTTTGCGGCCGGCACGTTCTCGACGCGCACGACCGACACGAACCAGCTCCTGGCATCCGGCACCTACATCAACACCTCGCCGACGCTGGTCGAGATCAACATGACCTCGCTGGTGCGCAACACTCAGTCCAAGGTCAATTGCGCGCTGGTCAGCCAGGCGCAGCTGAACTGCACCACGGCCGAAGGCGCGCAGTTCTCGCTCGCCCGCCGCGCGGTCTGAGCGACGGCACATCGAGAAGAGAGGGCCGCGAGGCCCTTTTTTCGTTTTGGGCGCATAAACATGCGATCGTTTCGGCGTCGTGTCTTTTCTCTTGAAGTTGCCGACAAGCGGTGAAAACATCCGCCGGCCGGCTGTCATGTTTCCGGCCTATCGTGCAGCGGACAGCCTCTCCCGCGCCACGCCGCGGGCAAACAAGGAGAACAGGACCATGACGATTTTCCGATCCGGCCTATTGGCCGCCTCCCTTATCGCGCTCTCCAGCGGCTCCGCGCTTGCGGATTACGAGCTGAACATCCTGCACATCAACGACCTGCATTCACGCATCGAGGCGATCAACAAGTTCGATTCGACCTGCTCGGCCGAGGAAGAAGGCAAGGGCGAATGCTTCGGCGGCGTCGCGCGCCTCAAGGCTGCGATCGATGCCCAGCGCCAGGCCCAGACCGGCAAAAACCTGCTGCTGCTGAATGCCGGCGACAATTTCCAGGGCTCGCTGTTCTACACGACCTACAAGGGCGCGGTGGAAGCGGAATTCCTGAACCTGATGAAGTTCGACGCCATGACCGTCGGCAACCATGAATTCGACGACAGCGAGGACGGGCTTGCGACCTTCCTCGACAAGGTGCAGTTCCCGGTCGTGACCGCAAACGTCGCCGCGAGCGCAAGCTCGAAGATCGGGGACCGCATCAAGCCGTTCATCGTGCTCGAACAGGGCGGCCAGAAGATCGGCATCGTCGGCGCGGTTGCCAACGACACGGCGGAACTCTCCTCGCCCGGCCCGAACGTGCTGATCGGCGATGACGTTGCCGATATCACCGCGGCGATCGGTGAATTGAAGAAGCAGGGCGTCAACAAGATCATCGCGCTCACCCATGTCGGCTATCCGCGCGACCTCGCGGCGATCGCGAAAATCCCGGATGTCGACGTCGTGGTCGGCGGCCACACCAACACCTTCCTGTCGAACACTTCGGACAAGGCGGAAGGCCCCTACCCGACGCTGGTCGACAATCCCGGCGGCTACAAGGTGCCCGTCGTGCAGGCCGGCGCCTATTCGAAATATCTCGGCAACCTGAAGGTCGTCTTCGACGACGCGGGCGTGGTGAAGGCAAGCTCCGGCGAGCCGATCCTGATCGACGCGTCGATCAAGCCGGATGAGGCCGTCCTCGCCCGCATCAAGGAGCTCGGCGGCCCGATCGAGGAGCTGAAGAACAAGATCGTCGCCGAAAGCGCCGCCCCCATCGACGGCTCGCGCGAAGTGTGCCGCGCGGCCGAATGCGCCATGGGCAACCTGGTGACGGACGCCATCCTCGACCGCACCAAGGGCCAGGGCACGACGATCGCCATCACCAATGGCGGCGGCCTGCGCGCCTCGATCGACGGCGGCCCGGTCTCGATGGGCGAAGTGCTGTCGGTCCTGCCGTTCCAGAACACTGTCGCGACCTTCCAGCTCAAGGGCTCGGACCTCGTCGCCGCCCTCGAAAACGGCCTCAGCCAGATCGAAGAGGGTGCCGGCCGCTTCCCGCAGGTCTCCGGCATGAAATATTCCTTCGACAAGTCGAAGCCGGCCGGTAGCCGCGTCGTCTCCGTCGAGGTGAAGGAAGGCGACGGCTTCGTGCCGCTCGATGCGGCCAAGACCTACAACGTGGTCTCCAACAACTATATGCGTGCCGGCGGTGACGGCTATTCCGTCTTCGCCAAGGCGGGCATGAACGCCTATGACTTCGGCCCGAACCTCGAACTGGTCGTCGCCGACTATCTTTCGGCAAACCGCCCGTACAAGCCCTACACGGACGGCCGCATCACCGAGGTAGCAGCCGCGACCGTCGTCGAAAGCCCGACGACCACCGCCGAGACCGCAACCAGCACCGAGACCGCGCCGGCCACGGGCGAAACGGCGACCTCCACGGATGCGGCCGCCAAGTCCGTCGACAGCGCCGCAACGCCGACGACGGGTGAAACCGCAACCGGTTCCGAAGCCACCACCACGGCGACCGAAACCGCGGCAAGCACCACCACGGCCGGCGGCAAGCATGTCATCGCACGCGGTGATACGCTGTGGGACCTCGCCAAGGCCGCCTATGGCGACGGCACGCTGTGGCGCCGGATCGCGGAAGCCAACGGCAATCCGCGGCCGCGTGCCCTGCATGTCGGCACGGAACTGTCGATCCCGGCCAAATAAGGACAATTTGTCTCCACTTTTTCTGCCGGCCCGGGCTTTCCCGGGCCGGCATTTCTTTTTAGAACGATTCTGAACCAACCCGGCTCCGCCCGCGTAAACGGGCGATGACCGAAAACCCGCACGTACAGGACCGCATCATGCCGCACCCAGCCGCCACGCCCGCCAGCCATCCGCCCGTCAAAAACGGCAAGGTCGGCGTGCTGCTCGTCAATCTGGGCACGCCTGACGGCACGGACTACACCTCCATGCGCCGCTACCTGAAGGAGTTCCTGATGGACAGGCGGGTGATCGAATGGTCGCGTTTCGCCTGGTATCCGATCCTCTTCGGCATCGTGCTCAACACCCGCCCCGGCAAGGTCGGCAAGGCCTATGAGACGATCTGGAACAAGGAGAAGAACGAGAGTTACCTGCGCACCTACACGCGCAGCCAGGCCGAGCTGATGGCAAAATCCTTCGCCGATCAGACCGAGGTCGTCATCGACTGGGCCATGCGCTACGGCCAGCCCTCCATCGCGTCGCGCATGGATTATCTGCAAAAGCAGGGCTGCGACCGCATCCTCGTCTTCCCGCTCTATCCGCAATATGCCGCGGCGACCACGGCCACCGTCAACGACAAGGCCTTCGAGACGCTGCTCAAGCTGCGCTGGCAGCCCGCACTGCGCACGGTGCCGCCCTATCACGACGACCCGGCCTATATCGATGCGCTGGCCGTCTCGATCGAGAAGCACCTGGCGACGCTCGACTGGGAACCGGAGAAGGTGCTGACCTCCTTCCACGGCATTCCGAAGAGCTATTTCGAAAAGGGCGACCCCTACTATTGCCAGTGCCAGAAAACCGCGCGCCTGCTGCGCGAGCGTCTCGGCTGGTCGGAAGACAAGCTGATGATCACCTTCCAGTCCCGTTTCGGGCCGGAAGAATGGCTTCAGCCCTACACCGACAAGACGGTGGAAAAGCTGGCGCAGGAGGGTGTTAAGCGCATCGCCGTCATCAATCCCGGCTTCGTCTCCGATTGCCTGGAAACGCTGGAAGAGATCGCCGAGCAGGCGGCCGAAAGCTTCCACCACAATGGCGGCGAGAAATTCACCCACATCCCCTGTCTCAACGATTCGCCCGAAGGCATGGCCGTGCTGGAGAAGGTCGTGCGGCGCGAACTCGCCGGCTGGATCTGAGCGCCGATAAATCTTCCACCCGTCCAAATAGACTGGCGCCGCGGCGCGTATTCCTTAAAGTGGCGCCGCGCGGCCTGCAAAGCGCGCGCGTGCTTTGGATTATTGAATTTACGCATGTCGTTCCCGCGAAACCGCTGAACACGGTGCGCGACATGCTTTGGGGAGAACACCATGGATTTGGCAGGATTGGATATCGTCGTCATCGCCCTCGTGGTCCTGGTCATCCTGATCCTGTTTGCCGGGATCAAGACGATCCCGCAGGGCTACCAGTACACGGTGGAACGCTTCGGCCGCTATACGCGCACGCTGGAGCCCGGCCTCAACCTCATCATCCCCTTCATCGACCGCATCGGCGCGAAGATGAACGTGATGGAGCAGGTGCTCGACATCCCGACGCAGGAGGTCATCACCCGCGACAATGCGAGCGTCTCCGCCGATGGCGTCGCCTTCTACCAGATCCTCAATCCCGCCCAGGCCGCCTATCAGGTCGCCAACCTGCAAAACGCCATCCTCAACCTCACCATGACCAACATCCGCTCGGTCATGGGCTCGATGGACCTGGACGAGCTGCTCTCCAACCGCGACGTGATCAACGACAAGCTGTTGCGCGTCGTCGATGAAGCTGCCAATCCCTGGGGCATCAAGATCACCCGCGTCGAGATCAAGGACATCGCGCCGCCGAAGGACCTCGTCGATTCGATGGGCCGGCAGATGAAGGCCGAGCGTGAAAAGCGCGCCCAGGTGCTGGAAGCCGAAGGTGCCCGTAACGCGCAGATCCTGCGTGCCGAAGGCGCAAAGCAGTCGGCCATCCTCGAAGCCGAAGGCCAGCGCGAAGCCGCCTTCCGCGACGCCGAGGCCCGCGAGCGTCTGGCGGAAGCCGAAGCCAAGGCAACGAAGGTCGTGTCGGAGGCGATTGCCGCCGGCAGCGTGCAGGCGATCAACTACTTCGTCGCCCAGAAATACACCGAAGCCATGGCCGCCATCGGCAAGGCACCGAATTCCAAGATCGTCCTGATGCCGATGGAAGCCTCCGCGCTCGTCGGTTCGCTTGGCGGCATCGGCGCCATCGCCCGCGAAGTGTTCGGCGACGGCGGCCCGGCCCAAGGTGCGGTCACGCCCCGCACGCGCCAGACGACGACCACCCCGGCAACGACCACCACCGCCTCGACGCCCGCCTTCCGCAACCCGTTCGACCCGACGTCGCAGGGAGGCTGAGCATGATCGAACGCGTCGTCACGGAACTCGGCCCCTGGGCCTGGTGGGTGCTGGGCATCGTTCTGCTGATACTCGAAGTACTGATGCCCGGCGTCTTCCTCGTCTGGATCGGCATTGCGGCCATCATCACCGGCGCCCTTTCGCTCGCCCTGTGGGAAACCGCGTTCTGGACATGGCACGCGCAATGGCTGGTCTTTGCTGTGCTGTCGCTCATCGCGGCGATCATCGGCCGGCGCATCGTCAGCAGCCGCGGACAGACCTCCGACCAGCCGCATCTCAACCAGCGCGGCCAGAGCCTCATCGGCCGCACGGCGACGCTGGAACAGCCGATCGCCGAAGGCCGCGGCCGCATTCGTCTCGATGATACGATGTGGAACGTTCAGGGGCCGGATCTACCGGTCGGCGCCCGCGTGCGCGTCACGACCAGCAACGGCAGCAATCTGACGGTCGAAGCCATCTAGTCAAACAAAACCCCCGCATGTCCTGGAAATGCGGGGTTTTGGCTTGTACCTGTGGACGTCCAGATCAGGCGACGCCGATCCTGAGCAGATCATGGAAATGCACGACGCCGACCGGACGGAAGGTCTCGTCGGTGACGATCAGCGCGGAAATATTGTACTGGTTGAGCAGGCCGAGTGCTGCGGTCGCGAGCGTCGTCGGCTTCACGGTCTTCGGCGCGCGCGTCATGATCTCGTTGACACTGAGCTCGGCGAGGTTGCGCGAAAGATTGCGCGCGATGTCGCCATCCGTCACGATGCCGACGAGGATGCCATCGTCATTGATGACGCCGACGCAGCCATAACGCTTCTGCGAGAGCAGCAGCACGGCATCCGGCATCGAGGTGCCGAGCGCCACGAGCGGCATGTTCTCGCCGCTGTGCATGATATCGCCGACATGGGAGAGGCTCGCGCCGAGTTTGCCGCCGGGATGGAAGGTCTTGAAGTCGGTCGCGGTGAAGCCGCGCGCTTCGAGCAGGGCCACGGCGAGCGCATCGCCAAGGGCGAGCTGCATCAGCGTCGAGGTGGTGGGCGCCAGACCGTGCGGGCAGGCCTCCTGCTCCTTCGGCAGCAGCAGCACCGTATCCGCCTCGCGGGCAAGTGCGGAGCGTTCGCCAGACGTAATGGCGATCAGCGGGATCGAGAAGCGGCGGGAATAGGAGACGATGCCCTGCAATTCGGCGGTTTCGCCGCTCCAGGACATGGCAAGGATGACGTCGTCGCGGGCGATCATGCCGAGATCGCCATGGGTGGCCTCAACGGGATGCACGAAGAAGGACGGCGTGCCGGTGGAGGCGAGCGTCGCCGCGATCTTCACGCCGATATGGCCGGACTTGCCGACGCCGGTGACGATGACGCGGCCGCTGATGTCGCCGATGAGGCGCACGGCCTCGCAGAACGCGTCGTAGAGCCGTCCTTCGAGGGCCGCCGAGAGAGCGGTGAGACCAGCTTTTTCCGTTTCAACGGTGCGGAGTGCGGAGGCGATAGCGCCGTCGCTGTCAACTTGTGCCTGTCTTTTGATCATGCGCCTCGTTAGCGCTTTTGTAAGAAACTGTCCATGCACGAATGACAGCAGATTGTTACGGCGAGTGATTCCGCCCGAAAGCAACCAAGCGTTAACCACAACGGTTTACATTCGCTTAGGAAATTGAAAGAATCGCAGGCCCAATCATGCCAGAGGCAAACGGAATGGATCGCGGGGCACGTTCGCCCCGCCTGTCACGGCGTCTGGCCGGGCTGCTGCTCGCCGGCACTGTCCTTGCCGCCATTCCTGCCTTTGCCCAGCAGCAAGTGCCTGCCGAAACGACGACGTTCCAGCAACCGCTCAATCCCCTCGTCGACGATCCGGATGCCGATCCCGATGCGGACCCGGCCGATGCGGCGACGACAGCCACCACGACAACGACGACCCAGCCTGCCCTGACCGACGACCAGGCCGGTGCGCTGGCCGAGGCCGCGGACGAGACCGGCGCCATCCGGCGCACCGCCCGCGAAGGCGAACGCCTGAACGCGCGCGAAGGCAACGTCGACAATGTGACGAGCGAATTCGGCGACCCCTACGAGCCGACCGGCATCCGCCTCGGCGCCTTCGTGCTGAAACCCTCGCTGTCGCAGGGCATCGGCTACGAGAAGACCAAGACGGGCTCCAATTCTGAGAGCCGCAGCTTTTCCGAAACCGGCTTCCGCGGCTCGCTCGTCTCCGACTGGTCGCGCCACCAGCTCTCGATCGTCGCCGACGGCGTCTACCAGCGCAATCTCAGCGGCAGCGGCGAGACCGAACCGGAATTCAACATCAACAGCGATCTTCGGCTCGACCTCAGCAATGACACGATCGCCAACCTGACCGCCGGCTACAATTTCGAGCGCGAAAACTCCAGCGATCCGAACGCCATCGACGGCGCCAGCGTGCAGTCCGGCGTGCACAATTTCACGGCTGGCGCGCGGGTGACCCGCGATTTCGGCGTGATCCGCGGCACGATCGCCACCGATGTCGAACGCGAAATCTACGGCTCGGCAAAACTCGCAAACGGCGACAAGCTCAGCCTCTCCGATAGAAACTTCACCGAGGGCACGATCACCGGACGCGTCGGCTTCGAAGTCTCGCCGGCGCTGATCCCCTATCTCGAAGCTTCCGTCGGCCGCTCGATCTACGATCACAAACGCGATTCACTGGGCTACGAGCGCTCCGCCGCTACGCTTGGCGCGCGCGCGGGCGTGGAAGTGGATCTTGGCGAAAAGCTGCGTGGCGAACTCGGCATCGGCTACCAGCGCTCCGCCTTCGACGACAACCGCCTCAAGGCCATCGAAGCGGTGGCGATCGACGGCTCGATCTTCTGGTCGCCGCAGCGCGGCACGGACCTGAGGCTCGGCCTCAGCACGGAAATCGAACCCTCGACCAGCGCCGGCCAGAGCGGCTATGTCGCCTATGAGACGACGGCGGAGCTGACGCACGAACTGCGCGAAAACCTCGTGGCGCGGCTGAGCGGCGCCTATATCTGGCGCAACTTCCCCTCCTCCGGCAGCGCCGACCAGAATGTCTACCTCGTCGGCACCGGGCTCACCTGGGACCTCAACCGCTGGCTGGCGCTCACGGGAGACGTCTCCTATGAGCTGACGACCCAGTCCGGCCCCGACACCGGCATCACGCGTGCCGGCATCGGTCTCGTGCTCAGGCGCTAAGCCTTATTTGAGCTTGGCGACGAGTTCTCTGAGCGGCCCCTCGACGGAGGGACGAATGTCCGCACGGGCGAGCGCGAAAGCGATGTTCGCCAGGATGAAGCCGTCCTTCGCGCCGCAGTCGTAGGTTTCCCCGCGGAAGTGATAGGCCGCGAACTTCTGGCTGCCGGCAAGCTTCACCATGGCGTCGGTGAGCTGGATCTCGTTGCCCGCGCCGCGCTCCTGCGTGGAGAGGATCGGGAAAATTTCCGGCTGGAGGATGTAGCGGCCGTTGATGAAGAAGTTGGAGGGTGCCGTGCCCTGCGGCGGCTTCTCGACCATCTTGGTGATGGCGAAACCGTCACCGATCGTCTCGCCCACGCCGACGATGCCGTATTTGTGGGCCTGGTCGGGCGCGCATTCCTCGACGGCGATGATGTTGGCGCCGCTGTGCTCGAAGAGCTCGACCATGCCCTTCAGGCAACCCTTCTCGCCCTTCATGATCATGTCGGGCAGCAGCAGCGCGAAAGGCTCGTTGCCGACGAGCTCACGGGCGCACCAGACGGCGTGGCCGAGGCCGAGCGGCTCCTGCTGGCGGGTGAAGCTCGTGGAGCCCGCGACTGGCAGGATGCTTTCGAGCAGCGTCAGCTCGGCGGTCTTGTTGCGCTGGCGCAGCGTCTGTTCCAGCTCGACCTGGATGTCGAAATAGTCCTCGATGACGGCCTTGGAGCGACCGGTCACGAAGATCAGGTGCTCGATGCCGGCATCCAGCGCCTCGTCGACCACGTATTGGATCACCGGCTTGTCAACGACGGTCAGCATCTCCTTCGGCACGGCTTTCGTTGCCGGAAGGAAGCGGGTGCCGAGGCCCGCCACTGGAAACACTGCTTTGCGAACCTTACGTGTCTGAGACATTAATCACCTCGTTGAGCCCCTGCCCTCATGGCCAGGACATATCTGTGCCGAAATAGAGTCAAATTGCTATTTTTTTGCAAAGCACGACTTTTTTAGGAAAGAAGACGGGGGAAAAATTTGATGGTAAAGAATTTGTTGACTTCGTTTTTATAAGTTTTGCGAACAGCCGATGGTTCCCTGCCATCGAACCGAAATTTGAAAACGGACATGATAGCCGATGACACAGAATCTGAAGACCGTTCTGCGCCGATCCGCGCTCACCTTCCTGCTCACGGCCGGGCTTTTCGCCCAGGCCACCGCTGCCCATGCGGATGCCCGCTTCCAGAAGTGGATCGCCGACTTCTACGCGACGGCATCCGAAGCCGGCATCAGCAAATCGACCTACCAGAAGGCGTTTTCCGGCGTCAAGACACCCGACCCGGCCGTCCTCGAAAAGGCCGCCTACCAGCCGGAATTCAAGCACAAGATCTGGGATTATCTCGATTCTCGCGTCAACCCGTACACGGTGCGCGTCGGCCAGGAGATGGCGGCGAAACATGGCCGCACGCTGGCTGCCCTCGAACGCCATTTCGGCGTCGACCGCAACATCCTGCTCGCCATCTGGTCGATGGAATCGAACTACGGCGCGGTGCTCGAAAAGGATGACCGGCTGCATTACGTGCCGCGTGCACTGGCGACGCTCGCCTATGCCGACAAGAAGCGCGCGAAATTTGCCCGCACGCAGCTGATTGCGGCGCTGAAGATCATCCAGCGCGGCGACATCGCCGCCTCCGACATGACCGGCTCCTGGGCCGGCGCGATGGGCCACACCCAGTTCATCCCGACGAGCTACCTGATCTATGCCGTCGATGCCGATGGCAACGGCCACCGCGACATCTGGAATTCGGTGCCGGACGCGCTGGCGACTGCCGCGAACCTGCTTGCCAAGAACGGCTGGCAGGCCGGCAAGACCTGGGGTTACGAGATTGTCGTGCCGACCGGCGGCAGCAAATATTCCGGCCAGACGAAGACGCTCGCCCAATGGGCGAAGCTCGGCTTCACCCGCCCGAACGGCTCCGGCTTCAAGAACGGCGCGGACCGCGCCGAGCTGAAGCTGCCGGCAAACGGCGGTCCGGGCTTCCTGATGACCAAGAACTTCTTCGTCATCAAGCGCTACAATGCATCCGACTCCTACGCGATGGGCGTCGGCATGCTGGCCGACCAGCTTGCCGGCTATAGCGGCGTCAAGCAGCGCTGGCCGCGCCCGGAGGGCACACTCGACATCACGGAAAAGTTCGAGTTGCAGACGCGCCTGAAGGAACTCGGCTACTACGAGGGCGAGGTCGACGGCAATTTCGGTTCCGGCTCCAAGGCCGCAATCCAGGCCTTCCAGAACCGCATGGGCCTCTCCGCCGATGGCGAGCCGAGCCTGCAGGTGCTGAAGGCTCTGCGCCGCTAAGATCGACTTGGACGACATCAGGGGCGCTTCGGCGCCCCTTTTTGTTGCGCAGCGCTTCCGCTTGCGCACTTCATTTGCCATCATGCCGCCACCGATATCCCGCAGGATCGCGGTCAAGACGGAGAGCCCATCGCGATGAGCATGACCACGACGTTTCGGATTGTGCGGCTCAGCCTCACCTTTGCCGTGGCAGCGAGCGTCGTCGTGACCGCCATCCCCGCCGGTGCGCAGGAGCGCCGTGAGCGCAAGACGATCCTCGAACTGCTGTTCGGCACGCCCAAGCGCAAGGAAGTCGTGCGCGAGCCGCAGGTCAAGAAACCGCGCACCGCCAACCGCAAGAAGAAGCAGACGACGACGGTCGCCACCAAGCCGGAACCGGCCGCGATCGAAAAGCTGCCGGACGCCAAGGTAGTTCTCGTCGTCGGCGACTTCATCGCCGGCAGCCTCGGCGAAGGGCTGATCGCCGCCTTCGAGGCGACACCCGGCATCGTGGTCGAGCGCCGGACCAACGGCTCGTCCGGCATCGTGCGCGAGGACTATTACAACTGGCCGACCTCGCTGCCCACGCTGATCACGGAAACCAAGCCCGCCTTGATCGTCGTCAGCATGGGCGCCAACGACCGCCAGCAGATGACGGTCGGAGGGGAAAAGGAAAAGTTCCGCTCCGAGGCCTGGACGAAGGAATACGAAGCCCGCGTCGCGCGCCTCGCGACCCTCGCCCGCAATGGCGGCAAGCCGATGATGTGGATCGGCATGCCGGCCTTCCAGTCCTCCGCCATGACCGCCGACATGACGACGCTGAACAACATCTACCGCGCCGGCGTCGAGAAGGCAGGCGGCGAATTCGTCGATATCTGGGACGGTTTCGTCGACGAGAACGGCAAGTTCGTGATTTCCGGCTCCGACATCAACGGCCAACAGGTGCGCCTGCGCGGCTCTGACGGCATCAACTTCACCAAGGCCGGCAAGCGCAAGCTCGCCTTTTACGTGGAGAAGGAAATTCGCCGTGTGCTGGGTGACGCCGCCGCCGATGGCCCCGGCCTGCAAGGCGACCTGAAGGACCTCGTGGTGACGGCGCCGGCCGAGGACACCGAAATCACCAAGACCCAGCCGATCAGCCTCGCCGACCCGGCGCTCGACGGCGGCACGGCACTGCTCGGCGGCGCTGTCATCAAGGGCAACGGCAAGAGCCTGCGTGAAAAGCTGGTCGAAAAGGGCGAGATTGCCGATGCGCCCCTCGGCCGCGTCGATGATTTTCGCGTGAACAAGGTCGCCACGCCCTAAGCGACAATCCGCGGCAGGGTGATGCGGGCGCAAAGTCCCGGCTGGAGGTTTTCCAGCGCGAAGCTGCCATTCGCCTCCTCGACGAAACTCTCGACAATGGCAAGGCCGAGACCCGCGCCTTCGCTCGTCGTGTCGAGACGGCTGCCGCGCTTCAGCACGAAATCGATCTCACCCTCCGGAATGCCCGGCCCGTCATCGGTGACCTCGATGATCGCGTTGTGATCCTCCATGCGGGCAAAGATGCCCACGGTGGTCCTGGCATAACGCGCAGCATTTTCCGCGAGGCTGCCGAGGATTTCCGCAAGATCCTCCGGATCGATGCGCAGGATCAGCCCCGACTCAATCTCCTGCTGCCAATCGAGATCGCGGCCCGCCGGCGTGCGCGAGACGACACTGACGACCTGCGAGGCCACCCGGCCAAGATCGCTGCGGCCGGCATGACCACGTTCCGCCTGGCGGGCGCGGGCCATCTCATGATCCACATGGCGGCGCATGCGCAGGATGATCGCCTCGATATCCTTGGCGACGCTCTCCTCCCCACGCTCGCGCAGGCGCAGCACGTCGCCGGAGAGGATTTGCAGCGGCGTCTTGAAACCATGCGCGAGGTCGGCCGCCCGCTCGCGCGCCTTGCGAAGCTGGTTTTCGCGCGATTGCAGCAGGGCATCCACCTCGCCGGTCAAGGGCAGGACCTCGTCGGGAAAATCATTGCCGAGCCGTTCGGCCTTGCCGGCCCGGATGGCGGACAGGCGCTCGGTCAGTGTCGCAAGCGGCCTGAGACCCACGAAGATCTGCACGAAGCTCGCGGCCAGCAGAAGGGCTGCGAGGGCCTGGAGATAGGGCAGGAGATCGCCCTCGAACTCGTCCGTCGCGCGGGAAATGTCGGCCCGGTCGATCGCCACCGCCACCCGCAGCGGCCGTGCACCGGCGCGCTCTGGCGTCACCACCTCACGTTCCACGAGAAGCAGCGGCACCGCGCCCGGCCCCGGAATGGTCGCCGTATGCACGCCGCCGGCCGGGATATCCGGCAGCGTGAGGATATCGTCCCAGAGTGAGCGGGAGCGCAGGCGTTTGCCCTCGCCTTCGATCTGCCAGTAGAGGCCGGACAGCGGGCGCTCGAAGCGGGGATCGACCGGCGGCTTGACGAGATCGAGCGCCGTGCCCGGCTGTTCGGCGAGCCCGGCGATGATCTGGTTGAGATGCAGCGCGAGCTCGGCGGCGATGCGCCGCTCCACATGCCGCTCGAACAGGGTGGAAAGAACGAAGAACGCCGCCACGAGGGCGGCGATGATGGAGGCGGCGCCCGCAAGCGCAAGGCGAAGGCGCAGCGACCGGCGCGTCACGGCGCGCTCTCGCCCATATAATAGCCGAAGCCGCGCCGCGTGCCGATGGCGACGGCGCCGAGCTTCTTGCGCAGCCGTGCGACGAGCGCCTCCAGCGCATTGGCATCGCGCGAATAATCGTCGCCGTAGAGATGCTCCTGCAACTCGGTCGGCGGCACGATGCGATCGCGGTGGTGGCCGAGATAGCTGACGAGGCGGTATTCCAGCGGCGTCAGCGATTGCGGCACGCCATTGACGCTGACCCGCATCGCCCGCGTGTCGATGGTAACCGCGCCGATGGCGATGGTCGCCGCGCCATGGCCGACCGAGCGGCGAATGAGGGCGCGGGCGCGGGCCAACAGCTCCTCGAACTGGAAGGGTTTCGGCAGGTAGTCGTCGGCGCCGGCATCGATGCCCTCGACGCGTTCCGCCCAGCTTCCCCGCGCCGTCAGCACCAGCACCGGCATGTGCCTGCCGTTCGCCCGCCAGCGCTTCAGCAGCGACATGCCATCCATGCTGGGCAGGCCGAGATCGAGGATGATGAGGTCATAATCCTCGGTATCGCCGAGAAACCAGGCGTCCTTGCCGTCAGAAGCCGTCTCGACGGAATAACCGGCACCGCTCAGGACGGTGGAGACATCGGCCGCAATGCGGGCATCGTCCTCGACGAGAAGCAGGCGCATCAGTCGGCATCGTCCTCTACGATCGCCATCGTCTTGGCATCGAGCTGAAGCTCGACGATCTGGCCGGACGGCTGGATGAATTCCAGCTCATATATATAGCGCCCGTCCTCGCGCTCAAGCTCGACTTCGATGAGGTCGCCCTGAACGTGCTTGCGCGCCTCCACGATGATCTGTTCGAGCGGCCGCACGAGGCCCTGTTCGAGCGCCCGGCGGGCTTCCTCGTGCTCCACCGCATCGTCGTCGTCATCCGCCTGCGCGCCCATGGGCGGCGCGATGGAGAGGGCGACGAACAGAGCGAGCGCCATCGGAAAGGGGGTCAGGAGTTTCTTGATCATGCGCCTACCTATACGCGAGCCAAGCTGACAAATCGCTGACAGCGCCTGTCAGGCAAGCAACAGGCGGCCTGTGCGAAACCTCTCCTCAACAACGACAGGAAAGGACTTCGCAATGCGCACCATGACGACCGGCCTTCTCGCCGCAGGCCTCCTCGCCCTCGCCCTGCCCGCCCAGGCGGAAACCACCAAGGTTTCGCCCCGCAAGACCCTGGAGCAGGTGGCCAACGAACTCTCCGCCAAGGGCTACACGATCCGTGAGATCGAAATGGACGACGGTCACTTCGAGGCAAAGATCGTCGACGGCAAGAACGTCGTCAGCGAAGCCAAGATCGACAGCTACACCGGCGAGATCCTGCGCCTGGAACGCGAAGACTGATCCTCCCCCAACCTCTCCCCTGAAGACCCTATCAAAAAAGGACATTTCCCATGGTAAAGATCACCGGCACTTCCAAGGCCAACACGCTCAAGGGCCAGTCGACGGCTGACGATATCTACGGCTATGCCGGCAACGACAAGCTCTTCGGCTTCGGCGGTAATGACGACCTCGAAGGCGGCGCGGGCAACGACTGGCTGCAGGGCGGCACCGGCAATGACGAGCTGACCGGCGGCGCCGGCCGCGACACCTTCATCTTTTCCAGCGGTCGCGACGAGATCGACGATTTTTCCAGCCGTGACGACACGATCGTCATCGACAGCGCGCTCGGCGTGAAGAACTTCACCGAGTTGAAGGCGCTCGCCAAGTCCGTCGATGGCGGCGAGGATGTGCGCTTCGACTTCGGCAATGGCAACACGCTGACGCTGGACGACACCAAGCTTTCGAGCCTGAAGGCCAGCGACTTCTCCTTCAAGTCCGTGAACACCGACGAGCCGAAGGACCCGCTGTCGGGCGATGACGTGCTGAACGGCACCAGCAAAGCCGACAAGCTCTCCGGCGGCGCCGGCAATGACAAGATCTCCGGCTTCAGCGGCAACGACAAGCTTTCCGGCGATGCCGGCAACGACAGGCTCTATGGCGGCAACGGCCATGACGACCTGGAGGGCGGCGCCGGCAACGACATCCTGTCGGGCGGTGCGGGCAATGACGACCTCGAAGGCGGTTCCGGCAACGATCGCCTGAACGGCGGCTCCGGCAACAACGAGCTGGAAGGCGGCGCCGGCCGCGACACCTTCGTCTTCAACACGGGCAAGACGGAAATCGAGGACTTCCGCGCCGATTTCGACACGATCGAAATCGCCAAGAGCCTCGGCGTATCGAGCTTCGCCGACCTCACCGACATCGCCCGCACCGCCGATGGCGGCAAGGACGTGGTGTTCGATTTCGGCCAGAGCGAACTGCGCCTCGAAGACACCAAGCTCGCCGACCTCTCGGCATCGGACTTCCTCTTCGTCTGAGAACCCAACAGTCAGAAAAAAAAGGACGCGCCGGTTTCCCGGCGCGCCCTTTTTCTTCGTTTCAAAAACCTCAGCGCGGCAGCGTGGTCGAGCCCATCAGCGATTCGTCGATCGCACGCGCAGCCTGGCGGCCTTCGCGGATGGCCCAGACGACGAGCGACTGGCCGCGGCGCACGTCGCCGGCAGTCCACAGCTTGTCGACCGAGGTCTTGTAGTCGCGCTCGTTGGCAATCACGTTGGACGAACCGCGCTTGTCGGTGTTGATCGCGAGCTTCTCGCCGAGATCCTTCAGGACGCTGTCCGTGAAGGGTCCGCGGAAGCCGATGGCGATGAAGGCGAGGTCGGCCTTGATGATGAATTCCGTGCCGGCGATCGGCTTGCGGCGATCATCCACCTGGCAGCACTTCACACCGGTCAGAACGCCATCCTCGTCGCCGACGAATTCGAGCGTGCCGACCTGGAACTCGCGCACCGCACCTTCGGCCTGCGAGGAGGAGGTGCGCATCTTCGTCGCCCAGAACGGCCAGACGGCGAGCTTGTCTTCCTTTTCCGGCGGCTGCGGGCGGATGTCGAGCTGGGTGACCTTGACGGCGCCCTGGCGGAAGGCCGTGCCGACACAGTCGGACGCGGTATCGCCACCGCCGACGACGACAATATGCTTGCCACCGGCGAGGATCGGCTCCGACGGCCAGCCGACGCTGTCGATGTTTTCGCGGCCGACGCGGCGGTTCTGCTGCACGAGATAAGGCATGGCATCATGCACGCCGGTGAACTCGACGCCCGGAATTCCGGCATCGCGCGGCGTTTCGGAGCCGCCGCAGTAAAGCACCGCGTCGTGCTCGGCGAGCATCTCTTCCATCGGCTTGTCGACGCCGACATTGACGCCGTAATGGAAGGTCACGCCCTCGCCGCGCATCTGGTCGACACGGCGGTCGATGAAGTTCTTCTCCATCTTGAAGTCCGGAATGCCGTATCGCAGCAAGCCGCCGGCCTTGGATTCGCGCTCGTAGAGGTGGACTTCATGGCCGGCGCGGGCGAGCTGCTGGGCAGCCGCCATGCCGGAGGGGCCGGAACCGATGACGGCGACCTTCTTGCCGGTCTTCACCGTCGCCGGCTGCGGCACGATATAGCCCATCTCATAGGCCTTGTCGGCAATCGCCTGCTCGACGGTCTTGATGGAGACGGGTGCGTCTTCCAGGTTCAGCGTGCAGGCTTCCTCGCAGGGTGCGGGGCAGACTCGGCCGGTGAATTCGGGGAAGTTGTTGGTCGAATGCAGGTTGCGGATCGCCTCTTCCCAGTTGCCGTTATAGACGAGGTCGTTCCAGTCCGGGATCTGGTTGTGCACCGGACAGCCGGTCGGGCCGTGGCAATAGGGAATGCCGCAATCCATGCAGCGCGCGGCCTGCTTCTGGACCTCGGGGTCCGACATGGGGATGGTGAATTCGCGAAAATGTCGGATGCGGTCGGAGGCCGGCTGGTACTTTGCAACCTGCCGGTCGATCTCCATGAAACCTGTAACCTTGCCCATCGTATTTTCCTCAAGCGTGTTCAACGAGCGCCTTCCGGGCGCGTGAAAAACCCTCCGGCAACGCCGGAAGGTCGCAGTCTCAGCGGCCGGGTTACTCGGCCGCCTCCGCCATTTTCATGCGTTCCATGTCTTCCAGCGCACGGCGATATTCGACCGGCATGACCTTGCGGAACTTCGGACGGAACTCGGCCCACTGGTCGAGAATCTCCTTGGCCCGCGGCGAGCCGGTATAGTGCAGGTGGTTGGAGATGAGCTGGTAGAGCCGCTCCTCGTCGTGGCGCGTCATGTCGCCGGAGACGTCCACCATGCCCTTGTGCATGAGGTCGCCGCCGTGATGGTGCAGCTTCTCCAGCATGTCGTCCTCTTCCGGCACCGGCTGGAGCTCGACCATCGCCATGTTGCAGCGGCGGGCGAAATCGCCCTCCTCGTCCAGCACATAGGCGACGCCGCCCGACATGCCGGCCGCGAAGTTGCGGCCCGTCTGGCCGATGACGACGACCACGCCGCCCGTCATATATTCGCAGCCGTGGTCGCCCACGCCCTCGACGACGGCGATGGCACCGGAGTTGCGCACGGCGAAACGCTCGCCGGCCACGCCGTTGAAGTAGCACTCCCCGGCAATCGCGCCGTAGAGAACCGTGTTGCCGACGATGATCGACTCGTGCGGGATCGCCTTGCTGCCGGTCGGCGGGCGCACGATGATGCGGCCGCCCGACAGGCCCTTGCCGACATAGTCGTTGCCGGCACCGACGAGGTCGAAGGTGACGCCGCGCGCCAGGAACGCCGCGAAGGACTGGCCGGCCGTGCCCTTGAGTGTGACCGAGATCGTGTCGTCCTTCAGGCCCTTGAAGCCGTAGCGCTTGGCGACGGCACCCGAGAGCATCGCGCCCGCCGAGCGGTCGACGTTCTTGATGTCGACCTCGAAAGCGACCGGCGTCTTCGATTCGAGCGCGGGTTTCGCCTGCTCGATCAGCTTGCGGTCGAGGATGTCGTGGATCGGGTGATCCTGCCGCTCGGTCCAGTACGTCGCCTCCTTCGGCGCATCCACCTTGTGGAAGATGCGCGAGAAGTCGAGGCCGTTGGCCTTCCAGTGCGAGATCATCGTCTCCTTTTCGAGCAGTTCCGAGGCGCCGATGATCTCGTTCAGCGAACGGACGCCGAGCGAGGCCAGGATTTCGCGCACCTCTTCGGCAACGAAGAAGAAGTAGTTGATGACGTGCTCCGGCGTGCCCTTGAAGCGCTTGCGAAGAACCGGATCCTGCGTTGCGACACCCACGGGACAGGTGTTGAGATGACACTTGCGCATCATGATGCAGCCCGCCGCGATCAGCGGCGCGGTGGCAAAGCCGAACTCGTCGGCCCCCAGAAGCGCGCCGATGACGACGTCACGACCGGTCTTCAGGCCGCCATCGACCTGGAGCGCGATGCGCGAGCGCAGCTTGTTGAGCACGAGCGTCTGGTGCGTCTCGGCAAGGCCGATTTCCCAGGGGGAACCGGCATGCTTCAGCGAGGTGAGCGGCGAGGCGCCAGTGCCACCGTCGAAGCCAGCGATGGTGATATGGTCCGCGCGCGCCTTGGCGACGCCGGCGGCGACCGTGCCGACGCCGACTTCCGAGACGAGCTTGACCGAGATATCGGCTTCCGGGTTGACGTTCTTCAGGTCGTAGATGAGCTGCGCCAGGTCCTCGATCGAGTAGATATCATGGTGCGGCGGCGGCGAGATGAGGCCGACGCCCGGGGTGGAGTGACGGGTTTTCGCGACCGTCGCATCCACCTTGTGGCCGGGCAGCTGGCCGCCCTCGCCGGGCTTGGCGCCCTGCGCGACCTTGATCTGCAGCATATCCGCATTGACCAGATATTCGGTCGTCACGCCGAAGCGGCCGGAGGCAATCTGCTTGATCGCCGAACGCTCGGGGTTGGACGAGCCATCCGGCAGCGGCAAATAGCGGTCTGCCTCCTCGCCGCCCTCGCCGGTGTTCGACTTGCCGCCGATCCGGTTCATGGCGACGGCGAGCGTGGTGTGCGCCTCGCGGGAAATCGAGCCGAAGGACATGGCGCCCGTGGAGAAGCGCTTGACGATATCGACCGCCGGCTCGACCTCGTCGATGGAGATCGACGTGCGACCGGCGTCTTCCGCGCCCTTGATGGCGAAGAGGCCGCGGATCGTGTTCATGCGCAGCGACGAGGCATTCACCAGCTCGGCGAATTCCTTGTAGCGATCGGCCGCATTGCCGCGCACCGCATGTTGCAGCGAGGCGATGACATCCGGCGTCCACGCGTGTTCCTCGCCGCGCATGCGGTAGGCATATTCGCCGCCGATATCGAGCGTGTTGGCCAGCAGCGGATCGCGGCCGAAGGCCGACTTGTGGCGTGCGAAGGTTTCCTCGGCGATCTGGTCGAGGCCGATACCCTCGATCGTCGTCGCCGTGCCGAAGAAATACTGGTCGACCAGCTCGGACGACAGGCCGATCGCGTCGAAGATCTGCGCGCCGCAATAGGACTGGTAGGTCGAGATGCCCATCTTGGACATGACCTTCAGGATGCCCTTCCCGATCGCCTTGATGTAGCGATAGACGACTTCCTCGGCGTCCACTTCCTTCGGGAACTCGCCGCGCTTGTGCATGTCGGTGAGTGTGTCGAAGGCCAGGTACGGGTTGATCGCTTCCGCGCCGTAACCGGCGAGAAGACAGAAGTGATGCACTTCTCGCGGCTCGCCGGATTCGACGACGAGGCCGACCGAGGTGCGAAGCCCCTTGCGGATCAGGTGGTGATGCACAGCGGCGGTGGCCAGCAGCGCCGGGATCGCCACGCGGTCCGGCCCGATCTGGCGGTCGGAGAGCACGATGATGTTGTAGCCGCTGCTGACGGCCTTCTCGGCGCGCTCGCAGAGCCGGTCGAGGATTTCCGGCAGGCCTTCGGCACCGCGCGAGACATCATAGGTAAAGTCCAGCGTCTTGGTGTCGAAACGGTCCTCGACATGGCCGATCGAGCGGATCTTTTCGAGATCGCCATTGGTGAGGATCGGCTGGCGCACTTCCATGCGCTTGGCTTTCGCCGCACCGCCGTGGTCGAGAATGTTCGGACGCGGGCCGATGAAGGAGACGAGGCTCATGACCAGTTCCTCGCGGATCGGGTCGATGGGCGGGTTCGTCACCTGCGCGAAGTTCTGCTTGAAATAGGTGTAGAGCAGCTTGCGCTTGCTGGACATGGCGGAGATCGGCGTGTCGGTGCCCATGGAACCGATCGCCTCCTGTCCCGTCGTCGCCATCGGCGACATCAGCAGGCGCGTGTCCTCCTGGGTATAGCCGAACGCCTGCTGGCGATCACGCAGCGACACGTCGCGGCGCAGCGCACGCGGCTCCACCGGGCCGAGGTCTTCGAGGATGATCTGGGTGTTGTCCAGCCATTCGCGGTAGGGATGCTTGGCGGCGAGCGCGGACTTCACCTCCTCGTCGGAGATGATGCGGCCCTCTTCCATGTCGATGAGCAGCATCTTGCCCGGCTGGAGACGCCACTTCTTGACGATGCTCTCTTCATTGACCGGCAGCGTGCCGGCTTCGGAGGCGAGGATGACGCGGTCGTCGTCCGTCACGAGGTAACGGGCCGGACGCAGGCCATTGCGGTCGAGCGTCGCGCCGATCTGGCGGCCGTCGGTGAAGGCAACGGCGGCCGGGCCGTCCCACGGCTCCATCAGGGCGGCATGATACTCGTAGAACGCCTTGCGCTCGGCACCCATCAGCTGGTTGCCGGCCCAGGCTTCCGGGATCAGCATCATTACCGCATGGGCGAGCGAATAACCGCCGCGGATCAGGAACTCCAGCGCGTTATCGAAACAGGCCGTGTCCGACTGGCCCTCGTAGGAGATCGGCCAGAGCTTGGTGATGTCGTCGCCGAAGAGTGGCGAGGAGACGGACGCCTGACGGGCGGCCATCCAGTTGACGTTGCCGCGCAGCGTGTTGATCTCGCCGTTATGGGCGACCATGCGGTAGGGGTGCGCGAGCTTCCACGACGGGAAGGTGTTGGTGGAAAAGCGCTGGTGCACGAGGGCGACGGCCGATTCGAAGCGCGGATCGGCGAGGTCCTTATAATAGGCACCCACCTGGTAGGCGAGGAACATGCCCTTGTAGACGATCGTCGTCGAGGAGAGCGAGACCGGATAGAAGTTGCTCTCCTCGCCTTCATATTCGTCGTAGATACGGTTGGAGATTACCTTGCGAAGGGTGAAAAGGCGGCGCTCGAACTCGCCGTTCGTCGCGGCGTCACGGCCGGCGCCGATGAACACCTGCACATGACGCGGCTCGGTGGCGGCGATTTCAGGAGCCTTGGAGAGCGAGGAATTGTCGACCGGCACGTCGCGGAAGCCGATGAGGATCTGCCCCTCCTCGGCGACGACGTCGGCGATGACCTTCTTGAAATGTTCGACGAGCGTCTCGTCCTGCGGCATGAAGATATGGCCGGCGGCGTATTCGCCGGCCTTCGGCAGGGTTATGCCCTGCTTGGCCATCTCCTCGCGGAAGAAGCGGTCGGGAATCTGCACGAGGATGCCCGCGCCATCGCCCATCAGCGGATCGGCGCCGACGGCACCGCGATGCGTCAGGTTTTCGAGCATGAACAGCCCGTCCTGCACGATCTGGTGCGACTTCTGGCCCTTCAGGTGCGCGACGAAGCCGACGCCGCAGGCATCGTGTTCGTTGCGCGGATCGTAGAGGCCCTGTCGTTTTGGCATGCCGGTATTGGAGGTACGCGTTTTGGCGTCCGTCGCAGTGATCTGCGCGTGGCTCTGCCGAAACCCGTTTGATGGCGTCATGTCCGTCATCGTCTTTCCTCCTGTGGCGCCCGGCACCGTGCGGGCATTCGTTTCCGCCCGCGTAGCGACCGTTTGCCTTTCAGCAATCCGGCCACGCGAGTGTCTGTTATATAACCCTGACCCGACCGTAAAAAGACGGCGGCCGACCAGGCATGATCATCCAGGACCGTCGGACGGCCGGGCAGCATCCGGAGAGGGTCTCCAATGCCCGGCGCCATCTTCGGCGTCCCGTCGCGGTCGCGGGGGACGCTTCATCGGTCTCTTGACCGAAATAGGACAGCAACACTGTCCTATTTCATAAGCTCTATGCCAGAAACGACCCTTCGCTGCAAGGCCATCATGCCAAATAATCACCACCTCATGAAGAAAAATTGCCTGCGCGGTCGCGGGCTTGAAATTAAATTACGACATCGTAGCACATTGTTTCCGTTCCTTTCATTTTACACAGGAACGGCGCTCGTGCCGCGCGGCGGCGATTGATCGCCATCATTTCTCCATTATGGTCCCCCCGAAGCCCTCAATCGCATTGGAAACCGCATGTTCTTCGCATCCGACAACTGGGCGGGCGCCCATCCCGACATCGCAAAAAGCCTCGTCGAGGCCGCCGGCGGCTTCGCCTCCGCCTATGGCACGAGCGACCTCGACAAGCGTGTGGAAAAGACCTTTTCCGAAATCTTCGAGCGCGACGTCGCCGTCTTCTTCGTCGGCACCGGCACGGCGGCGAATTCGCTGGCGCTCGCAAGCTTCAACCGCCCGGGCGGCCAGGTCTTCTGCCACCGCGAAGCCCATGTGAATGTCGATGAATGCAACGCCCCGGAATTCTTTGCGACCGGCGCCAAGCTCGTGCCGATCGACGGCCCCGCCGGCAAATTGCAGGCCGATTCGCTTGCCGCTGCGATCTCGCGTTTCCCGCCCGATTTCGTGCATGGCGGCCAGCCGATGGCCGTCACCATCACCCAGGCGACGGAAGCCGGCACCGCCTATACGCTGGACGAAATCGCCGCGCTTTCGGAGGTCACAAAGAACGCCGGCCTGCCGCTGCATATGGATGGCGCCCGTTTTGCCAATGCGCTCGCCCATCTCGGCACGACGCCGGCGGAAATGACCTGGAAGCGTGGCGTCGACCTGCTCTCCTTCGGCGGCACGAAGAACGGCTGCTGGTGCGCCGAGGCGCTGGTGCTCTTCGATCCGGCCAAGGCGCAGCAGATGCATTTCCTGCGCAAGCGCTCCGCCCAGCTCTTCTCGAAATCCCGCTTTATCGCCGCGCAGTTCGACGCCTATTTCCGCGATGGCCTGTGGCTGGAACTCGCCCGCCATTCGAACGGCATGGCCGCCCGCCTCGCGGCTGGTTTCAGCACGTCCGAAAAGGCCCGCCTCGCCTGGCCGACCGGCTCGAACGAACTCTTCGCCATCATCCGCAACGATGCGACGAAAGCGCTGAAGGACAAGGGCGCCGTCTTCTACGACTGGCCGGCGGGCCTGGAACTGAAGGCGACGATGCACGAAGACGAAACCCTGATCCGCCTCGTCACCAGCTTCGCCACGACCGAATCGGACGTCGACACTTTCCTCTCGGCACTCTGAGACTCCCGGCAGCCTCTGGGACACAAAAAGTCCGCGCCCTCTCCTCCGTCATGGTCGGGCTTGACCCGACCATCCACCCTCCGAACACGCCGGTGGATCCTCGGGTCGAGCCCGAGCAACTGTGTTGTGTGATGTCAAGACAGGAACGCTCTGTTGTCCCTCACGGCTGCATTGAGGGCGACGAG
>NZ_JBXASL010000013.1:0-81040 GCF_058809275.1 Shinella sp. GW821-FHT10F02
GCGGAAGCCGCCAAGAAGGTCGAGCAGGAGTATTCGGCCATTACCGAAGGGGAGCGCAGCCCCAAATGGGTGGAAGGCCAAAGCATCCGCCTGCTACTGTTTTGCCAGTCGGTTGCTGCGCTCTAGACGCGCTGGAAAATCGCAGCGATACCCTGTCCCCCGCCGATGCACATCGTGACCAATCCGTACTTGGCGCCTGTACGCTGCATTTCGTATACAAGCTTGACGGTATTGATCGCACCGGTAGCGCCGATCGGGTGGCCGAGAGCGATGCCGGATCCGTTTGGATTGACCTTTCTCGGGTCGAATTGAAGTTCTTTCGCGACAGCGCATGCCTGCGCGGCAAAGGCTTCGTTCGCCTCAATGATATCTATGTCGTCTAGGGTTAGTCCGCCTTTTTGCAGTGCGACCTGTGTCGCAGTGACTGGTCCTATACCCATATGAGCAGGGTCGACGCCGGTAAATGCATAGCTGACGAGCCGTGCCATTGGTTTGAGGTCGAGCCGTTCGATCACCTTGCCGCCAACAAGCACCAGAGCGGCCGCGCCGTCATTGATTCCCGACGCGTTTCCAGCCGTTACGCTTCCGCCTTCACGAAACGCTGGCCTCAGTTTCTCAAAATCCGTGAGCACAGCGTTACGACGGACGTGCTCGTCGGTTCTAATCGAGACTTCCTTTCCCTTTTGCCGTGTTTTGACTTCGACGATTTGACCGTCGAAATAACCCGCATCGATAGCGTGGGATGCCCTGCGATGGCTCTCCAAAGCCAGCGCATCCTGTTCCGCGCGCGCTACATTGTATTTCTGTGCCACATTCTCGGCGGTAACGCCCATGTGGATTCGGCCGAAGGGATCGGTAAGGGAGCCAAGCAGCATATCCGTCGAGGTACAATCGCCAAGGCGCATTCCCCAACGGGCCTGGCTGAGGATGTAGGGCGCGCGGCTCATTGACTCTGCGCCACCGGCAAGCGCAATTTGCGCGTCCCCGAGCATAATTCCTTGAGACGCTGACAGGATTGCCTGCAATCCCGATCCACAAAGGCGGTTCACTGTGAGTGCGCCGGCGCTGTGAGGAACGCCCGCTTCAACGGCTATCACTCGAGAAATATAGGGGTCCCGTGTCTCCGTCTGGATGACTTGGCCGAATACCGAATGCTCCACCTCTGCGCCATCCAGGCCAGCACGCCTCAGCGCTTCGCGGGCAACGACTGTGCCAAGGTCTATCGGCGTAACATCCTTTAGCGAGCCTCCGAAAGAACCGATAGCCGTTCTGGCCGCGCCGGCAATGTAAACGTCCGTCATGGGATTTCCTTCTAAAATAGCGAGCGTTCGCTTTTTAATTTCGGATAGTCATCGGCGTCCTGCCCGAGTCCATTCGCGCTTCGCGTTGGGTTCGGTCGCAGTCTCCAATGGTTTATGCGGTGCGCAAGAATATCCGCGCCAGGCCGTCCTTCACAGACGCCATGGCGTCCGTGGCGCTCATCCTGATATGCTCGTACATCAAAATGCCGGCTTCTTCGCCCTTGCGCTTCGACAATGCATCCGCAATGTCTGTGTGCTCGGTATATGTCGTCGATCGACGGCGACGCTTTTCGATTTCAATTTCTCGAACGAACCGAATGCGCGCGTTAATCCCTTGAATCATACGGGAAAGCTCGGGATTACCGGACATTTGCGCTATCCTCATATGGAACTCTTCATCTTTGTCCGTCAGCTCTATGCTCGAATAGGAATCCGCTCGATCTGCGACGGCATGCCACCAGGAAGCAAGACCAAGAAGTTCGTCAAGCGGAGCGTGTTCCGCGGCGAGCTGGACCGCTTTCTGTTCCAGAAATCCGCGCACGTCGGACAGGTGCACGATCTGTTCGACATCAAGTCCGCGACAAAAGAAGCCCCTGCTTGGCTGAAAGGTGATCAATCCTTCTGTTACCAACCGCTGCAGGGACTCCCGCACGGGACTGCGGCTGACATTCAAACGCGTCGCAAGTTCGACTTCGTTAATTCGCTCGTTCGGCCTGAAGTCATAGCTCACGGCCATCCGGCGTACTTCCTCGTAAACACGCTCGCCAGTCGGTGTACGCTTTTGCACGGTTGCCGGAACCATATTGGAGAACGACTTCTTCTTGTTTTGTGGCATTTCTCTTCGAAGCCTTGACGCGAAAGGGGCGCATTCCGCGCCCCTTGTAGCACTCAGATTCCGGCAATAACAGCAATTTCAACCGTATATTGCGGCGCCGCGAGCTTCGATTCAACGCATGCCCTTGCAGGCGTGTTGCCCGGCGCGACCCAGGCGTCCCAGACTTCGTTCATTTCGCTGAACGTTGCGATATCGGTGAGCCAGATCGATGCTGACAGAATCTTTGATTTGTCGGTTCCGGCTTCCGCGAGAAGCTCATCGGTCTTTGCTAAAATATCCTTCGTCTGATCCGCTACGGACGCACCCGGTGCGCGCAGGGCGACCTGGCCGGCGAGAAACACGAGGTTGCCGTAAACGACAGCTTGAGACATCCGGTTGCCGGGCACGATGCGTTTGATATCGGTCACGTTATTTCCTTTCAATGTGAAACATGGAGCTTACTGACGTCACCGGCGGTCGGTCCCGAGGAGAGGGATTCTGCCGGAACGATTCCATCAAGTGGAATGGGTGGGGTGCGGCCCGCGATGAGGTCCGCGATGATGCGCGCCGAACCGTGCGACATAGTCCAGCCGATGTGGCCGTGGCCGGTGTTCAGCCAAAGATTGCTGAGGTGTCGCCGCCCGAGGACAGGGAGGTTGTCGGGCGTCATGGGACGCAATCCGGCCCACATTTCTGCCCTGTCGTAGGCAATGCCGCGCGGATATAGCTCCTGGGCGACGCGCTTCATGAACGCGAAATCGGCCGGTTTGTGGCCGCGATTGTAGCCAGCGAACTCCGCCGTTGCAGTTACGCGAATTCGGTCTCCCATCGGGGTAATACCAACGAGATTGTGCTCATCGAGAACGGGCAGTTTCGGTGCGGCGTCCCGATCGGTAATCGGTATGGTCAGCGAATAGCCCTTGATGGGGTAGATCGGCAATGAAAGGCTTATCTTCCGAGCCAGGATCGGGCTCTCGGAACCGAGACAAAGAACATAGGCGTCGGCGGTTAGGTCTCCGCGGGTTGTACGAACCGCGCGAATAACGTCTCCTTGACGGTCGAAGCCGGTGACGTTCGTTCCGGTCAGGATCTTGCCGCCTCGGCTTGCGACGACATTGGCAAGCGCGCGCGTGAACTTTGCGGAATCACCAGTTTCGTCCGTTGGGCAGAGAATCCCGCCGGCGATCTTTCCGCGGGACGAGGCAAGTGCAGGTTCGCGCCGGATGATCTCGCTTTCATCGATAACGCGGATTTCCTGCCCGTCTTCCTGGAGAAGGCGCATGTTCGCGGCGCCGCGATCGAGCGCCGCCTTGCTGCGATGGAAATACAGAATTCCCTGATCGGTTCGATCGTAGGAGATGCCTTCATCTCGTACGACTTCCTGCAGCACGCGCTGGGAATGAACCGCCAAACGATGTTTGAGCAGCGTGTTCTTCTTCGCCTTTGAGGCCGTGCATTCCAACAGGAACTTCAGGGACCAGGTGTAGAGGTGGGGATCTGTCGAAAGGCGGAAACGGAGCGCCTGGTCCTTCAGAACGAGTGATTTCATCAAGATTTTGGGCGCGGCGGGCGACGACCACACGAAGGAGTGGCCAGGTGCGATCATACCAGCGTTGCCCCAGCTCGCACCTTCGGCCAGAGAGGTCTCCCGGTCGACGATCGTAACGTCGTGTCCGTCCTTTTGAAGCTGATATGCGGTTGTGACGCCGACCACGCCGCCGCCCAATATCAACGCCCTCATCTGAATCCCTTTCTGCTTTTAATTCTGTCGACAGTAATGCGCTAATCCGCCGAAAGTCAAACTGGAAACGCAAATTCACCGCCGTTGCGCCTTCGCCATTTCACCGCGAAGGAGCATCTCGCATGACGAGGTTCGCGAATAACCACCAAAATTCCTGCAAAATCCGCGAGTTCAACGAAAGTCGTTTTCTGCCGCTTGACATAATCCAGCTTTGTTTATTGTACTGTCGACAGAAACAACTTTCATCAACCAAAAAAGGGGAACCACGATGAAAAGACTGTTGACCTACGCAATCCTCGTCGCCGGCCTTGCAGGTTCGGCTCATGCCAAGGACGTGACGATTGGTGCGATCATTCCCTTGTCGGGCGCCAGCGCCACGCAGGGTGAAGATCAGCGTCGTGGGATGGAGCTCGCTCTTGAAAAGATCAACGCGAATGGGGGCGTGCTCGGCGGCAAGCTGGCGATCATCACCGAAGACTCGGCCGGACGCGCTCCGACCGCGCTCGACGCAGCCAAGAAGCTCGTCACCGTCGACAACGTACCGGTCCTGATCGGCGAATTTTCATCCGGGATCACCATTCCGGTTGGGGAATACATCGCCCAGCAGAATAAGGTTCATTTGAACGTCGCCAGTACCAGTATCGACGTCCGCAAGATCAAAGGGGACTTCTACAGCGTGATCGGCCTTGACGATGTCTCCGGCTCGTTCTCGGCGCAGGACGCGATCGACCGCGGCGCCAAGAAGGTGGCTGTCATTGCCCCGAACAACGCGTATGGCCAAGGTATTGCTGATGCCTTCGCGAAGAAGTTCAAGGAGTTGGGCGGCGAGGTCGCTGCCTCCATTATGTACACGGAGGGGCAGACCAGCTACCGGCGCGAATTGCAGCAACTCGAGAAAAGCGCGCCCGACATGTACGTCTATACGGCATACGGGAAGGAATCGGCGACCATCAACCGCGAGGCATTCGAACTAGGCCTCACGGACACGCCCTGGTATGCCATGTATATTACCATGTGCACCGCCGACAGCGATCCGAAGTACATCGAGGGCCAGATCGGAATGGACCTGAACTACGTTGGTCCTTCCGGCGCCGATTACCAGGCGGCCTACCAGAAGCAATATAGCGGCGACTTCCTTTCGACCTTTAACGGCTTCGCCTACGATGCCGTTATGATGGCCGCGGCGGCCATCAACAAGGCTCAGTCGGATGATCCGGCCGCGATTGCTTCTGCCCTGGCCGAGATCGGCAAGAAGTACGATGGCGTCACCGGTGAAATCGCATTCGACAACGAGCGGCAGCGTGTGACGCAGCCCTATCTGAAGCTGAAGATCGCTTCTGGAAAGGTTGCAGCGAATTAAACGTCAGCAGAGGGCAGGCGACCGTCGTCGTCTGCCCTCGTTTCGTGGCCTGCATCTCTTTCTGGAAAGCAAAATCATGTTTCAGTTTGCCGTCGATGTCGCCCTGCGGGCGTGCGACCTTATGCTGATTGCCGTGGGAATGAGCGCGGTTTACTCGCTGATGAAATTCCCCAACATCGCCCTCGCACAATATGCTGCGATGGGCGCGTTCCTGGCAATTGTGCTACAAAGAGCCGGCATTCCTCTGGTCGTCTCGAGCCTCGCCGCGGTTTTGATTGTCGGGATAATTGCGGTTTTGCTCAACCGCATCCTCTTCGAAAGGATGCTGGCGATCGGTTCGTCGACCGCGATGATCGGCTCACTCGCGGTCAGCATGGTCATCTCAGCCGTATTCCTGGTGATCATCGGCCCAAGCCCCGCGCGCTTCGATCTGGAAATCACGCGACCGTTTCGCATTTTCGGGGCGCGGATCACAGAGCACCAGATCGTTTCGCTTGGAATTACGGCAGCCGCCATTTCCGTGTTCGCCATCCTCCTGTTCAGGACCGATCTCGGGCGTTGTATGAGGGCGACGGCGACAAACAACCTTTTGGCCGATGCGACCGGCATTGACACGGGCAAGACCAAAACCGCGGTCGTTGCCATCAGCGCATGCCTCGCCGCCCTCGGAGGAATCATCATCACCATGAAGGGTGAGGTCAATATCCAGACGGGCCTTGATCTTCTTCTGCCCGTGTTCTCCGCGGCGATCCTCGGAGGCCTTGGAAATCCGCTCGGTGCGGTCTGCGGCGCCATTGTGATCGCCATGGCCGAGACCCTGATCACGAACGTCAACTTTGGGCCCATGCTCGGCAAGGATCTCGTCTTTCTGCCCGCTGCCTATGCGACGGCCGGATCGTTTGTGATCCTCGTCCTAACCCTTTTGTGGCGTCCGCGTGGGCTCTTCATCAGCGAGGTGAAGCGTGTTTGACTTTCTCATCCATGTCCTGATCATGTGCTGCCTCTACAGCATGCTGGCGCTCAGTCTGAACCTTCAAGTCGGTTTTGGCGGTTTGATGAACTTCGGCCAAATTGCGTTGTTTGGCTGCGGAGCCTATGGCGCGGCCCTTGCCTATAAATATGATCTGGGATTTGCATCGGGTATTCTGATTGCTGTCGGCTTGTCGGCATTTGTTTCCTGGGCGTTTGCCGGCATCGGCCGCAATCTCCAATCCGACTACTGGGGTATCGCAACGCTTGCGCTTGCCGAGGTCATTCGCACCATCGTCACCAATGAAGGATGGCTCACCGGTGGCGCGCAGGGGATCAGTGGGATCAAACCTCTTCTGCCAGAGCTTTCGGGGCGAAATCAGCAACTTGGTAATCTCGCGATCTGCGGCATCGTGCTGCTCGTGGCTCTGTTTGCATCAACGCGTCTGACGAAGAGCAGATACGGTCTAGGGCTGAAAATGATGCGTGAGGAGCCGCAACTTGCGCAGTCCCTCGGTTACGACATTATGTCGCTGAAGCGCCGCTGCATGATCTTTTCCGGATTCATCGCTGCTGCAGCAGGTTTTATTTTCGCCCACTATATCACGTTCGTCGGACCAGATCAGATGTTCAGCTCGGAGACGTTCTTGATCTGGGCGATGATCGTCATCGGTGGATTGGGCAATCACTACGGAGCTGTCTTCGGCGCATTCTTACTTCAGTTCATCTTTGCCTTCATCCCGTTCGTTAAGGATATGCTCGGATTGCCGACCGAGTTCGTCGCCGCCATGAGGCTTATGCTGATCGGGGGCGGGCTGATCGGCTTCATCCTTTGGCGCCGCACTGGACTGTTTCCGGAAAAAGTCGGAGGGCGTGCCAATGCCTGAACCCGTTCTGAAAATCTCCGGGGTCGCAAAATCCTATGGTGCAAATCAGGTGTTGAAAGACATCGATCTGGAGGTTGGCACCCAGGAGATCGTCGGTCTGCTTGGACCTAACGGTTGTGGGAAGAGTACTCTCCTCAATCTGGCGAGCGGCTTTGCACGGGCAGATGCCGGGTCGATCATTTTTGCTGGTCGCGATATCACCGCGTGGGGAGTTGAGAAGATCGCCCAAGCGGGGCTGGTACGAACGTTTCAGCTACCCTCGATGCCTCACCGGATGACCGTCTCGGAGGTTTTGCGCGCCGCGGATTCCCGTGGTGCCCATTTGACAGCGATGTTCGCACCGGATCGGACATCGGTACAAGAAGTTGACGCGCTCCTTGAGGAGCTGTCGCTCTCCCATGTTCGCGATCTGTCAGCCGGCTCTCTTTCCGGGGGCCAGAAGAAGTTGCTGTCAATCGCCTTGGCTCTTCGCTCGAACCCGAAGCTCATCTGCCTCGACGAGCCGACGGCCGGTGTGCACCCAAACCTGCGGCACAGCATGGTGCAGCTCCTGCGCCGGGTGAGCCAGCGCGGTATCTCGCTGCTGATCGTAGAGCACGACATGCACTTCATTCGTGAGCTCTGTAGCCGATGCGTCGTTCTGGATCGGGGAGAGGTAATTGCGAACTGTGCGCCCGCTTCACTGACTTCAAACGAACGCGTCGTTGAGGCGTACCTTGGTAGCGCAAGAGATAAAGGGGCTATTGCATGATCGAGGTTCAGGGCGTGCGCGCCGGATATGGAGACGGTCCCGATATCCTCAACGGAATCAACCTGGTCGCCGATGCGGGAAAGATCGTAACGATCCTCGGCCCCAACGGATGCGGCAAGTCGACCTTGTTGAAGTGCATCGCCGGTTTCGTGAGGCCGAGAGCCGGCGATGTAAGAATGTCGGGCACGGCGGTGACGAATCTCAAGGCGCACGAGAAGGTGCGATCCCATGGCGTCGGTTTCGTGCCGCAAACCGACAACGTCTTCTCGACGATGTCAGTAACCGAAAATATCATGTTGGGCGCACGTCTAGTTGAAAGAGCGGAGCGGGAGCAACGTTTTGAAGCTCTCTTGATGCAGTACCCATCATTGGCGGCAAAAAAGAACCGTAAGGCTTCCGCCCTTTCGGGGGGAGAACGCCAGCTTCTCTCGCTTGCCAGGGCGCTGATCTCAAAGCCAAAAATTCTTCTGCTCGATGAACCCTCCGCCGGTCTGTCTCCGCGGATGATGCATGAGGTCTTCGAGGCGATCAGCGAGATCCGCACGCGCGAAGGGATTTGCATCCTGATGGTCGAGCAAAACGCCTTTGAGGCGCTCCACATCTCCGACACTGCCTATGTGCTGTCGCTCGGCGATGTCGCGATGCAGGGCAAGGCCTCGAATCTCCTGGCAGACCCGGCAATGCGATCACTTTATCTCGGCGGCGATGCACCGCACTGACACATGACTCTCCCGTTGAAAGAATTGAAGGAACTTCCCGAATGTCCGAAGCCGCATTGAAGTACCAGGACACCCTAGTCACCAATATGGAAAACATCCCGTTCGAGCTTGACAAAGGCATCGGCACACGTGCCAATCTCGGCCTTTTGGTCCTGCGCACGGACCAGACGATCGAAGACGAGTTCCGCTACGCGATGCCTGATAAGGGCGTTGCCCTCTACGAGGCGCGGTTGTTCAGCGAGGTCGAAATCACGCCGCCCAACCTTCGTAAGATGTATGACGAGATCCCAAGAACGGTTGGCTTGCTGCCAGACGTTCAGTTCGACGTGATCGGCTTCGCATGCACGTCGGGCTCGCTGGTGATTGGGGAGGATGTAATCGAGACGCGCGTTCAGGAAAGCATGCCCGGCGTCAAGGTCACCAATCCGGTCACGGCCGCGCGCGCTGCGCTCGAAGCACTTGGCGTGAAACGGATCGCTCTTCTCACGCCTTATCTCGCCAATATCAACCACTCGCTCCGGGCATCGTTGATTGAACGCGGCATGGACATCCCCGTCATGGGCTCCTTCAATGAGCCCGACGACAATCTGGTGGCGCGCATTCGCTCGCAATCCATTGAAAAGGCCATCCTCGAGGTTGGTGGCTCGCAGGACTGCGACGCCGTCTTCGTTTCCTGCACCAGCCTGCGTGTAGCGCGGATCGTCGAGCAGGTTGAAAGGAAACTTGGAAAGCCCGTCACGTCGAGCAATCACGCCTTGGCGTGGCATATGCTTCGTCTTAGCGGCGTGAATGATCCGATCGAGGGGCTCGGCGAGCTGTTCCGGAAACCCCTAAAGTGATGATCATCGTTTTCCGGATCAGCATTTTATGAACATCGAGATGTAGATGAAACAGAATGGTATCGAAACCGATGTCGTGGTGATCGGTTCGGGATCGGCCGCGCTTTCCGCTGCCTTACGAGCTTCTTTCGGCGGTCTGCGGGTCGTCATTCTGGAAAAGGCCGATGTCATCGGAGGAACGACAGCCATGTCGGGTGCTGGGACGTGGATCCCGGCAAACCATCACGCCCGGAATGCAGGACTGGGCGACTCGGTCGAGGAGGCCATTTGCTATCTTCGTGCGGCAGCACCCGGCGCTTGGCGCGAACATGAAGACAAGCTCTGGACAAACTTCGCGACCAATGCGCCCAAGGCTCTGAAATTCATCGAAGACAACACACCGCTGGAATTTGCCTTAACCGAGGAGCCTGATGTGTTCGTCGAAGCTCCGGGCGGCAAGAAGGTCGGTCGGATGCTCTCGCCGAAGCCACTCAGCAAGCACATCCTTGGCAAGTTCAAGAGCAAGATCCGCTCGTCGACACTTCCGCATATCTTCACCTACCAGGAGGTTTACATTGGAGACCTCTATCATCGGCCTATCTGGACCGGCTTCCGGTTCGCCCACAAAGTAGTCTGGCGCTTTCTCACGAAATCGCGCGCGCAAGGCAGCGCTTTGGTGACAGGCCTTCTCAGAGGGTGCCTCGATCACGGGTGCACGATCGAGACCGGCACCCGCGTAATCGAACTCGTCACAAGCCCTGACGGGTTCGCGGTGACCGGCGTTGTCGCTGAAACCGCCGCAGGTCAGCGTCGCTATCAGGCGCTGCGCGGGGTCGTGATTGCGAGCGGTGGCTTCGAATGGAACGAGGAGATGCGAAAGACGTATTTCGCCGGTCCGCTCGACCACCTGGGAAGCCCGCGCACGAACGAGGGCGATGGTCAAAAGATGGCGGCTGCCGTCGGCGCGCAGCTTGCGCATATGGACCAAGCGAATGTCTATCCGACGATGCCCACACGCTATGAGGGGAAACCCCATGGTATTCCTCTCATTTTCCAGGCGGAGCACCATGCGATCGTCGTGAACAAACACGGGCGCCGCTTCGTCAGCGAGTATGATTTCAATATCGGGGAGGCGATCGATAAACGTGATCCCGTTACTGGAGAAGCCGTGCACCTCCCTGCCTGGGTCGTTGCAGACAAGCGTTTTCTCAGCCAGGCGCTTCCATTCCTCTGGTACGCCCGCAAGGCGCCGAACTGGCTCCGCAAAGCGAAGTCTCTCGGCGAACTCGCACAAAAGATCGGTCTGTCAGCCGCCGAGCTTGAGCGAACCGTAGCGCGCTACAACAGCTTTTGCACGACGGGGAAGGATCTGGATTTCGGGCGTGGCGATTCCGAGTGGGAACAGTTCAAGGCCGGAGGCAAGGATGCGGCGCTCGCGGCGGTCGAAAAGGGACCGTTCTACGCAATGCCCTTCAATCGCTCCATCTTGGGAACCAAAGGCGGTGCCCGCACAAACGAGTATGGGCAAGTCGTTCGTGAGGATGGAAGCCTTATTTCCGGGCTATACGCGGCCGGCCTCGCCATGGCGAACCCGATAGGCACCCGTGCCGTCGGTCCCGGGACGACAATCGGCCCGAATCTGACATGGGGTTATATCTGCGGCGAGGCGCTGCTGCGGGACAATCGAGCCCAAGACTAGGCGATCAAGATCGTCGCTATGACGGTGTTTGCCCATCGTCGGGCGTGGCGGCGGTCTTTGGCTGGATGGCTCCGATGATGAAAGCCGTCGCGCCGGCGATATAGCTTTCGATTTGCGTGCCACGTTTTCTGTACTTGCTGCGCTTCACGTACCAGTCTTGCAACACCGGCTTTATCAGCGAGGCGATGAACGTCGGATCTTTCACATCGAATACACCTTTGCTGTTTCCGGCTTCCAGCGCCTGCGCAAACAGCTTCTCCGTCGCGACTTCGCTGTCGGTCGCAAGCTTGCGCGCGACGGCGGGAAAGTATTTCGCCTCCATGAATGCGAACACAAACCATTTGTGCATGGTTTCCGTGAGCCGTAGGTGTGTCTCTATCAGCCATCGCAAATGGGCCATTGGATCTTCGGCAATACCTTTGGGAGGGTCTGACAAGACTTCCGTCGCCGTTGCGGACACTTCCCCCAGGATCATACTGACCAGCGTCTCTTTCGTGTCAAAGTAGGTGTAGAGGCTACCCATGCTCACATTGGCTGCCTTCGAAAGATCGCGCAGGCTCGTACCCTCGAAGCCAAGCTTGTTGGAAAGATCCAGCGTCGCGTCGACGATCAGCGTCAGTTTCGCAAGAGCCACATGCTCTTTTTGAATCTGTATCGTCGCACGGTTTCGCTCGAGGATGCGACGGCAAAGCGCCTCGGTCGAAAAGTCTTGTGGTTTGAAATTGAATCCGGACACGCACACACCCAACTGTGCAAGAAGCTGTCCCGCCTAGCACATTTGGCGCGTGCTTGTAACGCCGTTGGCTTCATCTTTTCATTTGAATCCTATTGCCTTCACGAGAAAAAGCAAATATTAAAAAATCGAGCGCTCGCTCAATTTTTGGAGGGTTGGCCGATGGCTTGGGATGATCTTAAGGGCAAGACAGCGCTGGTCACCGGAGCGTCGAGCGGGTTGGGTAAGCATTTTGCCGGTGTCCTAGCCGGGCTCGGAGTGCACGTCGTTCTGGCGTCCCGCAACGAGGCCGCGCTGCACAACGAGTGCGATGCCATACTTGCCTCGGGCGGGCGAGCTTCCTTCGTGACGATGGACGTTTCGGATCCGGTTTCGGTCGGGCACGCGTTCGAAAATGCCCGCATGCGCTTCGATATCATCGTGAACAATGCAGGGATTAGCGGCGCCGGCCCTGCCTTGGATATCGAGGAATCGGCATGGGACGCGGTTGTCGACACGAACCTCAAAGGCGTGTTTTGCGTGGCTCAGGTCGGCGCAAGGAAAATGCGGGAGGACAAACACGGTGGCAGCATTGTGAATATCGCCTCTATTCTCGGCCTGCGCGTGGCTGGGCAGGTTGCCGCATATACCGCGTCCAAAGCCGCCGTCGTTCAACTCTCGAAGGCTCTCGCGCTCGAATGGGCGCGGTACGGCATCCGGGTAAACGCTTTGTGCCCCGGCTATTTCGAGACCGAACTGAACAAGGAATTCTTTTCTTCCGAAGCCGGGCAGGCGCTGATCAAGCGTATTCCCCAGCGGCGGCTCGGCCGTCTGAAGGAACTCGACGCACCGCTTCTGCTGCTTTGCTCGGACGCCGGCAGCTTCATAACCGGCGCAACTCTAGCGGTCGACGGCGGCCATCTCGTTTCCAGCCTTTAGAAAGCTTCCGCTTTTTTCTTGGCACGCTCTAACTCGATGTTTTGTCGCACTTCCCGGAAACGCTCGAAAGGAAAAACGCTATGGACTTCACGATTTCGAGAGAGCTGGAAGGCCTGCGCGGTCGTATTGCGGAGTTTGTAGCCGGGAATGTTCTGCCGCTCGAAAACAACCCCGAGGCCTATGACGAGCACGGCAATATCTCCGCGAGCCATTTGGGACCTCTCCGCGAAAAGGCGCGCCAAGCTGGTCTCTGGTGCCTGCAACTTCCCCGGCCGGACGGCAGCTTTATCGGCCGTGTCGGCATGGCGGTTTGCTACGAAGAGATGAACCGCTCGATCTTCGGCCCCGTCTTGTTCAACTCGGCTGCCCCCGACGACGGTAACATGATGGTCATGCACCAGCTTTGCCGGCCTGACCAGCGTGAGAAATGGCTGCAACCGATCACCGAGGGGAAGGTACGCTCCGCATTCGCCATGACGGAACCGAGCCCGGGTGGCGGCTCTGATCCTTCGATGATCCGCACCACCGCGAAGAAAGTCGGCAATCGCTACGTGCTTCGTGGTCGGAAGTGGTTCATCACCGGCGCGCAGGAGGCTGCGCATTTTATCGTCATCGCCAGGACTTCTGATGATCCTCGTTCGGGATTGTCCGCGCTGATGTTCCACAAGGATCAGCCCGGTTGGCGGATCGTTCGACGAATACCTATCATGGGACCGGAGGAGCATGGGGGGCATTGCGAAATCGAGTTTGACGGGCTGGAGATTCCCGAAGAGGACCTTCTGCTCGAAGAGGGCAGAGGGCTGAAAGTCACCCAGGTCCGGCTCGGACCGGCGCGTCTCACGCACTGCATGCGATGGCTGGGCCTGTCGAAGCGTGCTGTGGAGATTGCCATGGAATATGCCGAGAGTCGCGAAGGCTTCGGTGTCCGCCTTGCCGACCGCGAGAGCATCCAGATGATGCTCGGGGATCTGGCGATGGGCATCGAGATCGGGCGCCTGCTGGTGATGAAGGCGGCATGGGAACTGGACCAGGGCAGCTTTGCCAAAAAGGAAGTCTCCATGGCCAAGATCCATGTCGCAAACTTGCTCCACAAGGCGGCCGACACCGCGATCCAGATCAACGGCGCCCGCGGATACTCGACGGACACCGTACTGGAGTGGATCTATCGTTATGCGCGGCAGGCGCGCCTGGTCGATGGAGCTGACGAGGTACACAAAATGGTGCTGAACCGTCACCTTGCCGACGAACGGCGCGATTTCTGGCGCTGGGCCTCCCGTGAAGCCCCAGCCACAATCAAGTGACCGGGACGAAAGATGAGCCAAGTTTCAGAAATGCAGGCTGACGCCCAGACAATCGAATTCGACAGGGACAAGCTGCGCGGGTTCCTCGATACCACATTCGGTGCCTCGATGGATTTCAGCTTGGTGCGTGTCAGTGGGGGGCAATCGAATCCGACGTTCTTCATCGATCACGGCGGCAAGCGGATGGTGTTGCGCAAGAAGCCGCCGGGCCAACTCCTTCCCGGCGCCCATGCGATCGAGCGCGAATATCGTGTGATCTCGGCGCTTTCTTCCCAGACTGACGTGCCGGTTCCGGCACCCATCCTTCTTCACGAGGATAGCGAACTTCTCGGAACGCCGTTCTATCTTATGGAGCGTGTTGAAGGCAGGGTCTTTTCCGACTGTGCGCTGCCGGAGATTGCCGCCGAAGAGCGTCAGGATCTCTATTTCGGAATGGCCGAGGCGATGGCGAAGCTGCACGCCATTCATCCCGAGAAGATCGGGCTTTCTGACTTCGGCCGCCCGGGAAACTATTTCGAACGTCAGATCGCTCGCTGGACGAAGCAATGGGTCGAATCTCCAAGCGACCGGATCGCGGCGCTTGATGAACTAGCGCAATGGCTTCCGGCAAACGTGCAAGAGGACGACAGCCGCATTTCGATTGCCCATGGCGATTTCCGTTTGGGAAACATGCTGTTCCACCCGACCGAGCCACGCGTCGTCGCAATCCTCGATTGGGAATTGTCGACCTTGGGGCATCCTCTCGCAGATCTTGGGTTTTGCTGCATGCCTTGGCACACCGCGCCGTCGGAGTATGGCGGGATACTTGATCTGGATCGCGTAACTCTTGGCTTGCCGACGGAACGGCAATTCATCGAGCACTACTATCGGCACGCGATTCCAACGCCACCCTTAAAGCGCTTCCACGTTGCCTTCGCGCTTTTCCGATTTTCTGTCATCTGGGTCGGTATTGCCGATCGTGTTCGGGCAGGCAACGCCGCTGGCCATGACGCGGCCGAGGCGGGGCCACTAGCGGAGAAGTTCGCCCGGCGAGGTCTCGAAGTTGCGACCGGCCGGCAAGATTTCGCGGCGCGGCATTAGAGCATTCGGGTCAAATCATTTTCAACCGGTGCGTCCGAAAAAGATGCGGGCAAGGCCTTCCTTGGTCACTTCGACGGCGTGGGCCGAACTCATGATGATATGCCTCTCAATGAGTGCGCCCCCGACGTCCTCGTCGCGCCGCGTGAGGGCGTCGATGATTGCGGCATGTTCGTCATACGTACTGCCGCGTCGCCGCTTGCTTTCCAGATCGATCACACGAAAAAATCGGATTCGGTCATTTATCTCGCCGATTGCACGAATCATCTCGGAATTCTGGCTCAATTCCACAATCGCGAGGTGAAAGGCTTCGTCGGCGTTGGCGACCTGCGTCCAATCGACCGCACTCATATCGTCGAGTTTTCCGGCGTTGTTTGTCCAGACCGCTGCGGTGGCTGCGATTTCCTTGTCGCTGGCGCGTTGGCATGCCCAACGAAACGCGCCGCGCTCGATCGATGCACGCAATTCGTAGAGAGCCTGCACGCTTTCAGGAGCAAGTTCGCGTGAATAGAACCCTTTGTTCGGCACGAATGTCATGAAACCGTCTCGTACAAGACGGTTGAGGCTTTCGCGTACGGGCGTCCGCGAGCAACCAAGCCTGGCGGCGAGCTCGACTTCGTTCACACGTTCGCCTGGCTTGAAACGATACTCGACCGCAAGTTCCTTGATGGCCTCGTAGACGCGATCTACGACATCGGCCGGACGAGCTGGCTTTTGTGTCTTTACTTGGGTGGGTGATCGCATACCGGAAAGAGCCTCGTTCGGATAGCCGCCTCGATGGAAGCATTGGATTTGGATCGGTTGTATCCAGATTTGTCTTTAACGACACACAAAATCGATGCCAAGTCCGCATTCGCCGGTCATCGTCTTTAGCCCAAGCGCTCGAGGCTGCGAGGTGCCGGCCGTTGGTCGGCCGGCACGATCGTCAGATGTGCAGCGCCTTGCCGAGCGAGCGTAGTGCCGCCTCCTGGAATGCTTCGCTCTGCGTCGGATGAGCGTGGATCGTTTCCGCGACATCCTCCAGGCGGAGCCCCGCTTCGATTGCCAGCGCAAACGTCGCGGACATTTCCGATATGCCCGTCCCCACCGCCTGTATGCCGAGAATAATGTGGTTATCCTTCCGTGCAACGATCCTGACGAACCCGTCCTCGCGCCCTGTGGTCATAGCGCGCCCGTTTGCCTGGAAAGGGAACAGCCCGGTCACGGTCTCCACGTCAGTCGGATCGCCAGGCAAAGCCCCGACGGAGACCACCTCGGGATCCGTGAAGCAGACCGCCGGTATGCATCGCTTGTCCCACTCGCGCCTGTGGCCGGCGACGATCTCGGCGACCATTTCTCCCTGTGCCATTGCACGGTGCGCCAGCATCGGCTCGCCGGTAACGTCGCCGATGGCGAAAACGCCACGCATGGAGGTTCGGCAGGAGCCATCGATTTTAATGAATGGTCCGTTCATCGTCAGCAGCAGGCGTTCAAGACCGAATCCTTGCGTGTGGGGGCGGCGGCCGACGGTGACGAGGATTTTCCGGGCCTCAATGGTTTCTTCCTTACCATCGACTTCCACGATCAAGGTGTCGCCTTGCCCCCGGCCTTTGGCTTTGGCGTTCGTCATGAGGCGAATGCCAAGATGTTCAAGCCGCTGGCTGACAGGGCGAACTAGCTCCTTGTCGTAGATTGGCAGAATCTGCGGTGCCGCCTCGATAACGGTGACCTTGCTTCCAAGCTTCTGGAACGCGATTCCCAGTTCCAGCCCGATATAGCCGCCGCCGACAACGGCTAGTGTTTCGGGGACCGCCTTCAGTGAAAGCGCCTCCTTGGAAGAAATAACATTCTCGTCGAAAGGGAGGAACGGGAGTTCGACCGGAGCCGAGCCTGTCGCGATCACCACATTCTCAGCGGAAATCTGCACCGGGCCATCGGCTGTGTCGACCGCAACGGTCTTTCCGTCGAGAATTCTGGCTTCCCCTTCGATCAGCTTGACCTTCGCCTTCCGGAAAAGGCCCGCGACCCCGGTGTTCAGCCTTTCAACGATCCCATTTTTCCAGTCGATGGTCTTGGCAAGATCGATTGCGACCCCCGAAGCGGAAATCCCGATCGAATGGTCGTCAGTGGAAGAGCGTAGTTTGTAATATTCATCTGCTGCATGGATAATCGCCTTCGATGGGATGCAGCCAACATTCAGGCACGTACCGCCCGGCTTTTGCGAGTCGACCACGATCGTATCGATCCCCAGTTGGCCCGCCCGGATCGCACAGACATATCCGCTGGGGCCTGCGCCGATGACGAGCAGTTTGCAGGATAGCTTGTTCATTCGCTTACGTCTCCAGGAAGAGCAGGGCCGGGTTTTCCAAAAACTCCTTCATCCGGTTGATGAAGACGGCTGCGTCGTAACCATCGACGATGCGGTGGTCGAAGCTGCAGGAAAGGTTCATCATCTTCCTCGGAACGAAGGTCGATGTGGCCCCATCCCAGACAGGCCGGATCGCCATCTTGTTGACACCCACGATGGCCACTTCCGGGTGGTTGATGATGGGAGTGAACATAATGCCGCCGAGCGCGCCCAGCGATGTAAGGGTGATGGTCGAGCCGGACAATTCGTCCCGTTTAACGGTTCCGTCGCGCGCGGCTTGCGAAATGCGCAGCACCTCATCCGCGTTTTCCCAAAGGCTGTTTGCCTCCGCATGCCGGACGACCGGCACGAGCAGGCCACCGTCCGTTTGCGTGGCGACGCCAATATGCACGCCGCCGAAACGGTGAACGATACCCGCCTCGTCATCGTAGTGCGCATTGCAGACCGGCAGCTCGGCCAGCGTGCGCACCATTGCTCGCATCAGAAAGGGCAGGACCGTCAATTTCGTACGGTCACCCTTGGCGTTGAGTTTGGAGCGAAGCTCTTCGAGGGTGGTGACATCCACCTCCTCGACGCTGGAAATGTGTGGGATGTTGCGCTTGGCAAGCGACATGCGTTCCGCGATCCTGCGGCGCAGGCCGATCACTTTGACTTCGCTGACATCCGTATTGGGAGTCTTTCTGGCGCCGGACACCGGCGGATCCTGTCCTCCGTTTGCGAAATAGCCGTCCAGATCTTCATGCGTGATCCTACCGCCCGGCGCCGTGCCGCGTACGCGGCGCAAGTCGATGCCCGCGGCCCGCGCCCGCGCTCTGACGGCGGGCGAGGCGAGCGGCTTTTCGCCCTCCGACCGAGGCGGTCCGTTCAGTTGCACGGCGGGGCGGGCGGGTGCTGGCCCAACAGGCGGCGGCGTGTCCGCAGGCTTTGCCGCAACCGACGGCTTTTCCGGCTCCACCTTCGGGGCCGATGCCACCTCGGCGGCGGCCTGAGGCGCCTGTTGCATATTGCCCGCGCCATCGATTTCAAGCCGGATCAGTTCCGACCCGATGGCCATCAGATTGCCGGGTTCACCGCCCAGCCAAACCACTTTGCCTGCAATCGATGTCGGGATTTCGACGGTTGCCTTGTCGGTCATCACAGCGGCGAGAAGATCGTCCTCGCGCACCTCGTCGCCGATCTTCACAAGCCATTCAATCAGCTCGGCTTCGGCAATGCCCTCGCCAATATCAGGCAATCGGATAGAGTAAATGCCCATTCAAGCCTCCATGATTTCGATAAGAGCTGCGGCGACGCGAGCCGGTCCGGGGAAGTAGCTCCATTCGTGGACATAGGGATAAGGCGTGTCCCAGCCGCAGATGCGCGTGACCGGCGCTTCGAGATGGTAGAAGCATTCTGCCTGGACGAGTGCCGCCAGCTCCGCTCCAAAACCGGAGGTCAAGGTAGCCTCATGGACAACGACGCAACGCCCGGTCTTCTTCACCGATTGCACAATCGTGTCGAGGTCGAGGGGCAGCAGCGTCCGTAGATCGATAACCTCTGCGTCGACCCCACTTTCCTCCGCAGCGGCCTCGCAGACGTGCACCATCGTGCCATAGGCGAGAACCGTGACCGCAGACCCTTCGCGGTGGATGGCGGCTTTTCCGAATGGCGTGGTGTAATAGCCGGGATCGACCTCGCTCAGCGGATGCGCCTTCCACGGCTTTATCGGGCGATCGTGATGACCGTCGAAAGGCCCGTTATAGATGCGTTTCGGTTCGAGGAAGATGACCGGATCCGGTTCTTCGATCGACTGCAGCAACAGCCCTTTCGCATCCTGAGGGTTCGAGGGAATAACGACTTTCAAGCCCGGAATATGGGTAAAGAGCGCTTCCGGGCTCTGGCTATGCGTGAGGCCACCGAGAATGCCGCCGCCCGTCGGCATGCGCACGACGATGGGGCAGGTGGCGTCGCCGGCGGAGCGATAGCGCATGCGGGCCGCCTCGGAGACGATCTGATCGTAAGCGGGATAGACATAATCGGCGAACTGAATTTCCGCCACGGGCTTGATACCGTAAGAAGCCATGCCGATTGCTGTGCCGACGATGCCTTGCTCGCTGATCGGAGTATCGAAGCAGCGGGTCTTGCCGTACTTTTGCTGCAAGCCGACCGTGCAACGAAACACGCCGCCAAAGTAGCCGACGTCCTGCCCGAAGACGACCACCCGGTCGTCACGCCCCATCGCTACGTCCAATGCGTTGCGAATGGCTTCAACCATAGTCATCTGCACCATCTCAATACCCCATCTGTTGGCGCTGCCGAACAAGATGCGGGGGCATCTCGGCATAAACATCCTCGAACATCGTACTGACCGATGGCCGATCTCCGGTGTGCAGCGTGCCTATAGCTTCGGCCTCCTTTTGCACCGCGATGACTTCGGTCAAAACCTCCGCTTCCGCTTGCGTGTGTCGCTCTTCCGACCAGACGCCCTTGCCGATCAGATACTGCTTGAAGCGCGCAATAGGCTCTCCGAGCGGCCAGGCGGTCGCCTCCGAGGCAGGGCGATAGGCAGAGGGATCGTCAGTGGTGGAGTGTGCGCCGCCGCGATAAGTCACATATTCGATCAGCGTCGGACCGAGATTGAGCCTGGCGCGCTCGGCGGCCCATTTGCCGGCGGCGAACACTGCCAGATAGTCGTTTCCGTCAACGCGCAGTGACGGGATTCCATAGCCGTGGCCGCGCGCGGCAAATGTATCGGAGCCGCCACGGGCGATGCCTTGGAACGTTGAAATTGCCCATTGATTGTTGACGACGTTGATGATGACCGGAGCTTGGTAAGTTGACGCAAACAGCAGCGAGGTCGGGAAATCGCCCTCTGCGGTCGCACCATCGCCGATCCAGAAAGCAGCTATCTTTGTGTCACCCATGATTGCCGAGGCCATTGCCCAGCCCACCGCCTGCGTGCACTGCGTGCCGAGATTGGCCGAATGCGAGAAAAAGCCGTGTTCGAGTGAGGAATAGCAGACCGGCACCTGGCGACCTTTGTTTGGATCGCCCGTGTTCGAGTAAATCTGATTGGCCATCTTGATCAGCGGATAGTCACGGCCGATCAAAAGACCTGCCTGTCGGTAGTAGGGGTAGTTCATGTCGCCGACATCGAGCACTTGAGAGAAGGCGCAGGAGATCGCCTCCTCGCCGACATGCTGCATATAGAAGGAAGTTTTCGACTGGCGTTGCGCGGTGAGCATTCGCGCGTCGTAGGCGCGCAACGTGAGCATGTGACGGAGCCCCTTCAAGAGGGCTTCGTCAGAAAGATCGGGTGCCCACGGGCCGACGGCCTTTCCCTCATCATCGAGAACGCGGATCAAGGTGAAGGCGAGATCGCGCATCTCGGACTGATCGGTATCGACCGGGGGGCGGCGAACGGATCCAGCGGCCGGAATCCTCATCCACGAAAAGTCTGGATTTTCTCCTGGACGGGCACCAGGCTGCGGCACGGTAAGCGCCAGCGGCGTTCGCTTTTCCATCTTTCTCCTCCGAAATAACCAGCGTCGTTGCGTGCGTAAGATGGATTGTTGTATACGTGATGCACAAGTGTATCCACAAGTGAAATCTTTTCTGCATTACCGTGCGAATCGGGGTTGTGAGCAACGCGAACCGCTTCGCACGCCCTCGCCGCATGGTGCGTCTCAACAAGGAAGGTTGGAAAAATGAGCATTTTCGACATCGCCGGCTCGGTGCTGGTCATCGTCGGGGATGACGGGACAATCGTTGATGACGCCCTCCATCGCGGGTTCAGTCGGAATTCCCGCATTTGCCCTTACGCCGCGAGCAAAGGCGGCATCAATCAATTGGTGGGAACGCTTGCTGTCGATTGGGCGGAGTATGGAATTCGCGTAAACGCGGTGGCGCCAGGCTACATCGACAACATCATGGATGGTGTGACGGTCCATCGCAACCCGAAGTCTGAGGAGCGGATCCGAGGCTTCTTTGGGGATCCACCTGGATTGATCAGTCGATCATCAATCAGCAAGGTTCGGACGATGAGCAAGCGTATCCTCCAGGTGGTCAGCAATGTTGCCCACTAGCCGACCCGTCGCATCCAATCGGCCTTTGGCTGCCGGCGCAAAGCGGTTCCCTTGCTGATTACCGCTCGAAAATTTACAAGCCCCCGTGCAGTCAGGCCCACGCAATCAGATCAAACAAAACCCCGCAACATAAGCTACGGGGTTTTTGCGTTTCTGGGGGCTACGCGAGGCAGCTTCTACATCGGTGCGATCGATAGGGTCGAAGCGGGGCGTTGATCTCAGTGGCTTCTCGAGCTGAGAAAGATTGAGCGGAAGCGCCTGGAAGTTGCCGAGCCCTGTGGGGTGCGTTCCGATTGTCTTGCAGGCCAAGGTACCGCAGAGACTACTTCTTAGCAGAAATGAAGTCAGCCATCAGCGACAGCAGCTCGAACATCACCACCATCGCATTCATGGAGGTAATCTGGTTCGGGTTGTCCTTTGTCGGCATCAGGCAGACCACGTCGGCGCCGACCACGTTCAAGCCGCGCAGGCCCTGCAGCATGCGGACAGCTTCACCCATGCGGATGCCTGCATAGCCGGGCTCGATGTTCGAGACGCCGGGCGCGTCGGTGGGATCGAGCGAGTCCATGTCGAAGGTGATGTAGACGGGCGCATCGCCGATGCGCTCCCGCAGAGCCTCGATCACGCCCTTGCTGCCGATCTCCTCGATCTCGTCCATGCCGATGATGCGGTAGCCGAGGTCCTCGCTGGTGTTGCGCGAGCCGGGCGTGCCGACATTCGGACGGATGCCGACCTGGGTGGAGCGGTGCGCGTCGACATGGCCTTCCTGGACGAGATAACTTGCCCAGTGCGCCGCCGAACGTCGGTTGCCCAGCCAGTGCGGCATATGGTTGTAGCTGTCCGTGTGGGAATCGAAGTGCACCAGCGCGACCTTGCGGCCGTCGGTCAGGCGGGAATGGCTGCCGGCCACGGCCTTGACCAGCGGGCCGGTGATGCTGTGGTCACCGCCCATCGAGACGAGGCGCGTTCCCGCCCGGTCGAAGCGCTTCGCGAATGCCTCGATGTGCTCGACCGAGATGTCGTTGACCATGGCTTCCGGCAGCGGGACGTCACCCGCATCGTGGATGCGGCAGACATCCCAAGGGATCAGGTTGAAGCGCCCGTGGCCGCGGCGGTACTGGGCGGACAGGTTGCGCACGGCGCGCGGGCCCAGATGCTGGTCGCGTTCGGTCGAGCCGTTGCCGGAGCTGTGCGGGACGCCGATCAGGGCGATGTCGCTGTCCGCCGGGTTTTCCTTCCAGTCGCACCGGAAGAAGGTGGGGATGCCCCACCAGTACCAGCGTTCCATTTCTTTCTTGGCGCTTTCCACGTCGAAGTCGGACATTGTTTTCATACTCCTTTGCCTGTTCCTCGCCGGCCGGGCCGGCATCGCATCGTCTTGGGCAGCATTCCGGGGTTAGGCGTCACGCAGGAAGGCTGCATCCTCCCGGATCTCGATGATGGTGGGTCCTGCGTGACGGGCGGCCAGCGCCAGCGCCGCGCGCAAGTCGTCGAAGCTTGTGACGTGGGTCGCTGCGCAGCCGAAGCCACGCCCGATGGCGATGAAGTCCGGGCCGACGAGATCGACGCCGACGCGCGGAATGCCGCGTGCGCTCATGTAATCCCGGATCTCGCCGTAACCGTCATTGTTCCAGATAAGCACGACGACCGGCACGCGTGCCTCGACGGCGCTGGCCAACTCTCCGATGGAGAACAGCACGCCGCCGTCGCCGACGAGGGCGACGACCGGGCGGTCTCCCTTCAGGCCGATCGCCGCGCCGATGGCGGCCGGCAGGCCGTAGCCGAGCGTGCCGTATCCCGTGCTGGCATTGAAGAACGAGCGGGACAGGCGCGGGTGGTAGAACTGGTTTGCCGCATAGACGATCTGCGTCGAATCCCCGACAAAGACGGCATCTGGCAGCGCGTCGTCTATCGCGCCCATCAGGCGCCGGAAGCGGTTGAGATCCGCCGGCCGCGCCTGTTCCTGCGCCTCCCGCAGCGCGGCTGCGCGGCGCGCGCCTTCTTCCGTGGAGCGGACGTCGAGCCTGCGGGTGAGTCCGGCAAGCGCCTGGCCGGCGTCGCCGAGCAGCGGAAGATCGGCGAAGGGCCGGCGGCTGAGCTGCTCGCCGTCAATGTCGATTCGGATGAGACGGCCGTCCACGACGGGCTCGACCGGGAGGGGATACATTTCCGTCTCGCCCAGTTCTGTTCCCACAGCCAGGACCACATCAGCCGTGCGCAGGGCCTCGCGCATCGCAGGCGAGCCAAGATTCTCGCCGGCCAGAAGTGCATGGCCGGCCGGTAAAATACCGCGGGCATTGATAGTGAGGATAGCGGGGGCGCCCAGGCGTTCGATGAACTGGCGCGCCTCGGAAGCTGCGCCGACCGCGCCACCGCCCAGAACGACGAGCGGTGAACGCGCGCCGGCAAGCATCGCCGCAGCCCGGTCGAGCATATCGTCCGGCGGCGAGGGCCGCCACGGCAGGGGGCAGACGGCATGCTCCGCTTCGAAGGGGGCCGTCAGCACATCGACCGGAATTTCAAGGTAGACCGGGCGGGGGCGGCCGCTGGAAAAGACGGTCATGGCGCGCGCGAAGGCTTCCGCAAGCTGGGCGGGCGAGAGGATGGTCTGGCTGTAGGCGGAAACCTCGGCTGCGAGATTTCGCTGCGCGCGCAGCTCGTGCAGCGCGCCGACGGGCGCGCCGAGCTGGTCCACCGCGTTGACGGTCGAGATGACCAGCATGGGCACGGAATCCGCATAGGCCTGGCCCATGGCAGTGAGGATGTTCGTCAGGCCGGGGCCGCTGACCGTGAAGCAGGCCGCGACCTTTCCGGTTGCGCGCGCATAACCGCCCGCCATGAAACCCGCGCCCTGCTCGTGCCGGGGCGTCACATGGCGCAGCGCAGCGCTTTCGAGGCCCCGGTAGAGTTCGACATTGTGCACCCCCGGAATACCGAAGACGACCTCGACCCCGTAGGCTTCGAGAAGACGGATGATGGCTTGCGCGCATGTGGGCATGGTTCGTCCTTCGGCATTGCGGCTGCGGCGATGCGCGTTCAGTGCATGATCTGCGAGAGGAAGTTGCGCGCCCGCTCGGTCTTCGGCGCGCTGAAGAAATCCTCTGGCTCGGCAATCTCGACGATCTGCCCGGCATCCATGAAGATCACCCGGTCCGCCACCTTGCGCGCGAACCCCATCTCGTGTGTCACGCACAGCATCGTCATGCCTTCGCTTGCAAGTTCCACCATGACGTCCAGCACTTCGCCGACCATTTCCGGGTCGAGGGCGGAGGTAGGTTCGTCGAAAAGCATCACTTCCGGCTCCATGCAGAGCGCCCGCGCGATCGCGACGCGCTGCTGCTGGCCGCCGGAAAGCTGGGCGGGCATCTTGCGCGCCTGGTCGGCGATGTGGACGCGGCCGAGCAGGCGGATGGCGGTTTCCTCCGCCCGGGCGCGGGATTGCCCGCGCACCTGCATCGGCGCCAGAATGCAGTTTTCCAGCACCGAGAGGTGTGGAAAGAGGTTGAAGTTCTGGAACACCATGCCGACCTCGCGGCGGATGGCGGCGACGCTCTTGTTGCTGCCGCCGAGTTCGACGTCGTTGACGCGGATCGAGCCGGCATCATGGGGGGAAAGATGGTTGATGCAGCGGATGAGCGTGGACTTTCCGGAGCCGGACGGCCCGCAAATGACGATCTTCTCGCCTTTCTTCACCGACAGGTTGATGCCTTGCAGAACCTGAAACGCACCATAATGCTTGCCGACATTGGTAAGCCGGATGATCTCGCTCATTTGTATGGTCCTTTCGGGGCTCAGGCGCGGCGGAAGAAAGCCATGGCTTTCTGGACGGCGCCCGGATCGCCGGCGTCTTCGGCCTGCTTGCGGTCCCAGCTGTACTTTCGCTCAAGCTTGCCCTGAAGGAAGACCAGCGCGTAGACCATGATCAGATAGTAGATGAGTGCTGCGGCATAATATTCTGAGAACTGGAAGGTCGTCGAAACCGCGCGCGACGCGGAACTCATCAGCTCCTGCAGGGAGATGACGGAGGCAAGCGAGGTGATCTTCAGAAGCGTGATGAACTCGTTGACCGTCGGCGGTATCGCGATGCGCATCGCCTGGGGCAGAGTGATGAACCGGAAGATCTGGAACCGGCTGAGGCCGAGCGCCTCGCCGGCCGCCTCCTGGCCCGGATCGACCGCCTTGAGGGCTGCCCGGTTGATCTCGACCTGGTAGGCCGCCTCGTTGAGGCTGAGTGCGATCCACGCGGCAAGGAACGGCGTGAACCAGGGTTCCCGAAAGATCGGAAAGAACTGGGGAAGCGCGTTCCACACGAAAAGCAGCTGGAGCAGCGTCGGCGCGCCGCGCAGGACGCCGACGAAACCCCGCAGGATGCCGGGAAGAAAGCCCGTGCCGCGATTGATGACCACCGCAACGGGAATGGAGATTGCGATGCCCACGCCGTGCGACAACAGCGAGAGGAGGACGGTGACACACGCTCCCCGGAAGAAGGCCTCCGATGTCAGCGCGCTCCAGAAAACGGAAGGATCGAATGTCATGGTCACTGGCCGTGGTTTTTGTGGAGCGATGCGGGGAGAGGCGATCCGCGCCGGAGCGCGGGTCGCGTGGAAAATGCGGTCAGGTGGTGGTGAGCCGTTTACTTGCCCGCAGCGATCGCATCGGGTGACAGGCGCCATTTCTCAGTGATGGTCTTGAGCGTGCCGTTTGCGGCGAGCTCCGCGAGTGCAGCGCCGACAGCCTCCTTGTCGCCCCCGTTGCGGCGCAGGTAGACGCCGAAATTGTCCTCGCCAGGGAAGGTGTAGATCGTCTTCAACTGCCCCGGATTCTGGATCTCGCGATAGGCGAGTTCGGTGTCCTGCGAAACCGCCGCGGCCGCACGGCCGACCAGCACCTGCTGGATGACATCCGTCTGCTTCGGATAGGTCTGGATGCTGATTTCGTCGCGCCCTGCCGCTTTCAGCGCCGCGCTGACCTTTTCCAGTTGCTCGACATAATGCGTACCAGCCTGCACGGCGACAACCTTGCCGCTCAGATCGGCCGGGTCGGTAATCGTCAGGTCGCTCTTTGCCGAGGTGAAGGCGACGAGCGCCGTGCCGAGATAGGGCAGAGCGTCATAGGTCTTGGTGCGTTCCTCGGTCACGAGAATGCCGCTTATGACGGCGTCGCAGCGCTGCGCCTCAAGGCCGGGCAGGAGGCCGGCAAAGTCGGCAACGACGAGACGCGACTTCACCTGCCAATGCTCCGCCAGCGCGCCAGCGAGGTCTATATCGTAGCCGACGGGCGCTTGGTCGCCGGCCTTTTCGAAGAATTCCATCGGCGGGAATGTCGCGTCCGTGCACACGACGAATTCCCCCTTGTCGGCAAAACTCGGGCGTGCGCCCTCGGCTGCGAGCGATACGGCAGCCGATGCCGCGAAAGCCGCAAGTGCCATGCACGATGCTTTGATTACAGAAACCATTTTACGTGTTCCCCTAGAACATCCGTTCGTTAGGCCCGTGTGTCCGAGCCTTGATAGGGGTCGCAGTAAATTCGTTTAAAGTCAACAAAGTTCTTTTATAGCGAACTTTATCGCCTTGACGACGCTCTGCCTGATATGATCGATAGTCTGGCAGATTCATTCAAGGCAGCTGTATGGCAGATACACCCACCTCCAGAAACACCGGCAAACAGTCTCCGCGCATCGGCCATCTCCTGCGGGAACGGCGGCGGCAGCTCGACCTGACCCTCGATGCCGTTGCGGAGGCGACCTCGCTTACGAAGGGTTTTCTCAGCGATATCGAGCGGGACAAGACGTCTCCTTCCGTAGCCTCGCTGGTGAAGCTGTGCGAGGTGTTGGGCATGCCGGTCGGCGACCTGTTCAGTTCCTCCGAATCTGCTGTCGTGCGTGCCGATGAGCGAACGCCGATTAAGTTCGGCGGCACTGGCGTTTCCGATCATCTGCTGACACCGAGCGGTAGCATCCGGATCCAGGCGATCTGGACGGAAATCGAGCCCGGTGGCACCGGCGGCGAGCAGCTCTACGGTCTCAGGGCAGAGGAGGAGTTCATCCTCGTCATGTCCGGTGAACTTTCCCTCAAGCTGGAGGACGAGACGTTCGTCCTGCGCACCGGCGATGCCATGACCTTCGATCCGCGACGCCTTCATACGTTCTACAACCCCTCCGACAGCCATCCGACGACCGCGATCTTCGTCATCACGCCGAAGCCACGCTGACGTCGCCCGTACGTCAAAGTGGTCGCATGACGCGGCGAGGCTTGCGGGAAGGCGTGGCCTCTGCTTCCGACGCATGTTAAGATTTTGCAGAAAGCATGCAATGTTTTATTCGCTGTCCGCCATCGCCCGGCCAACGATGCGGCCGGCGCCCGCCGCACCCGACCCGCCATCGGTTGATATTGGCGGGATTGTTGCGTAGCAAACCAGAGCGGCAAGATGGCGGGCAAGGCGCAATGGGCAGGTTGTACAAGGTTTCGGAGATTTCGGCGGCGACGGGGGTGCCGCCGGCGACGTTGCGGCTTTGGGAGCAGCATGGCCTGATCGCGCCATCCCGTACGCCCAGCGGCTACCGGCTCTATAGCGAAGACGACTTTGCCCGCGTTCACCAGATCGTCCGGCTCCGCTCCGTGCAGGGCCTCAATCTTGCGGCAATCAAATCCACGCTGGAGGAGGCTCCGCCCGGTGCGCAGGCGCCTGCTGGCGACGATGCTCCGTCCCCGCGGCTTGGCCACGAGATCAGGCGGTTGCGCAAGGAAAAGAAGCTGACGATCACCGCACTGGGCGAGAAGCTCGGCATCTCGCCCTCGATCCTCAGCACGCTGGAGCGCACTTCGCGCGGCGCAAGCGTGCCTCTTCTTCGCGCGGTTGCGCAAGCGCTCGGCGTCACGGTGACCCAATTGACGGCCAGTCCCGTCGAGGTCGTCAAGGTCGTGGTGCGCAGCGGCGAGGGCCGGCAATTGCCGTCGCTCGGCACCGGCATCCAGATACGCGAGCTGGCATCCGGCCCCCGGATGATGGATTGCCAGGAATGGACCCTCTCGCCGGGGGCGGGAAGCGAGGGCTTCTATCGGCATGAGGGGGAGGAGTTCATCCGCGTGCTGGAAGGCAGTTTCGAGATCGAGGTGGACGGTCTCGGCCTCGCCACGCTGAACGAGGGCGACTCGATCTATTTCGAAAGTCATCGGGCCCATTCCTGGCGATCGGTCGGAACCGTGCCGTGCCGCCTCGTCTGGGTCAACACGCCGCCCACCTTCTAATCCCATCATACGGAACGGAGATAAAAGCAGCTTCGGCGGCAGGGCTGGAGCTGTCTGTCGTGCTATCCGCGAACCCGTTCGCCTTTGGGATCGTACCAGGGGCCGAGTTGAACCTCGATCGGGTATCGCTTCATCGCGACTTCCACTTCCCAGGTGCCGCTCGCTAGCCATTCCTTGGTCACGCCTTCGGCGCAGGAGATATAGCCGAGGCCGAGTGATGCCTTGACGCGGTGGCCATAGGCGCCCGACATGATTGAACCAATGATCTTGCCGTCGCGCAGCAGAGGCTCGTGGTGGAACAGCATGGGCGCATCGCCCTCGGCGTTCACCTTCACCTGGACGAGGCGCTTCCTGACGGCGCCTTCGGACTTCTGGCGGAGCAGGACCTCACGGCCGATGAAGCCGCCGGCCTTGTCGAACGCGACCGCAAAACCGAGACCGCCTTCAAGCGGCGTATCCTCTTCGCCGATATCGTGGCCCCAGTGGCGATAGCCCTTTTCCATGCGCAGCGCGTTCAAGGCGAAAAAGCCTGAGTTCTTCAGGCCGAGATCCTTGCCGGCCTCGGTCAGGACATCGTGCACATGCGCGGCCTGCTCGCTTGGGATGTAAAGCTCGTAGCCGAGTTCGCCGACGAATGTCAGGCGGCTCGCACGTACGCGCGCATAACCGAGGTCGATCTCGCGGCTTGTCGCAAAGGGGAAGGCCTCGTTCGAGAAGTCGTCCGGCGAGACACGCGCCATCAGCGTGCGTGCCTTCGGACCCCAGACCGCCAGCATCGACAGGCCGGACGTGATATCCGAAATGTGGACGCGCGCGCCCTGCGGAACATGGCGCTTGAACCATGCCAAATCGCGCCTCTGGGAGACCGCGACGGTCACGACGAGGAAGGCGTCTTCCGCAATCCTCGTGACGGTGACGTCGGCCTCGATCCCGCCCGCCTCGTTCAGCCATTGCGTGTAGACGACACGGCCGACATCGACGTCGCATTCATTCGCGCTGATCCAGTTGAGCGTCTTCAGCGCATCTGGTCCTTCGACGACATATTTCACGAAGCAGCTATGGTCGAACAGCGAGACGTTTTCGGCGGTGTTGCGGCATTCGGCGGCGACATTCTCGAACCAGCTCGGCTTCGCATAGGAATAACGAATATTGGCGACCTCTTCCGGCGTGCCGTAAAAGCCGGGGCGCTCCCATCCGGCAAGCTCCGTCATGAAGGCGCCGGAAGCCACCAGCCGGTCGTGGAACGGCGAGCGACGCACGCCGCGCGCCGTCGTGAACTGCCGTGAAGGCCAGTGCATGTCGAAATTCAGCCCGAGGGATTCGACCGTCCGGTCTTCCAGATAACGCCGGTTGCGCTGGAAACCCTGCGTGCGCCGGACATCGACGTCGATCAGGTCGACGGGCGGGCGGCCGTCGCGGATCCAGGCCGCGAGCGACTTTCCAACTCCGCCGGAGGAAAGGATGCCGATGGAGTTGAAGCCGGTGGCGCAGAACAGGCCGGCGACTTCCGGCGTTTCACCAAGCAGATACCTGTTGTCCGCCGTGAAGCTTTCCGGCCCGTTGAAGAAGAGCTGCATGCCCGTATGTTCCAGCAGCGGAACGCGGGCAGTCGCCGCTTCGAGATGCGGCGCGATATGATCGATATCCTCGGGCAGCGTGTCGAAGCAGAAGGTTTCCGAAATGCCCTTCTGGCCCCATGGCTTGGCGACAGGCTCGAAGAAGCCGACGAGAAGTTTGCCGGCATCCTCCTTGTAATATGTCCACTCGTCCGAGAGGAACAGCACCGGAAGGTCGCGGGGAAGATCGGGAATAGCTTCCGTTACGACGTAGAAATGCTCGGCGGCGTGAAGCGGCAGAGTCACGCCGATCTCGGCCGCGAGATCGCGCGACCACATGCCGCCGCAGATGACGACGGTGCGCGCTTCGATCCTGCCATGTTCGGTCATGACGCCGACGGCCTTGCCGCTCTCGACGAGGATTTTCGTCACCGAAAGGTTTTCGATGATCCGCGCGCCGCCCATGCGTGCGCCCTTCGCATAGGCCATTGTGACATCGGCGGGGTTGACCTGTCCGTCGTTCGGGAACCAGAAGCCGCCCACCAGCCCATCGGTGCTGATCGGCCCCCAGCGCTCCCTGATCTCACCGGGGCTGACGGCCTCGACCGGCAGGCCGAAATTCCGCCCCATCGATGCGCCGCGCGCAAGCTCCTCGTACCGGGCATCGTTCGTCGCCACGCGCAGCGAGCCCGAGCGGCGGAACCCCGTCGCCTGCCCGGTTTCGGCCTCCAGATGTCCGAACAGTTCGCCGGTATATTGCGCAAGCTCGGTCATCTGGCGCGTCGCGCGCAGCTGCGTCACCAGCCCGGCGGCGTGCCAGGTCGTCCCGCTCGTCAGCTGGCGCCGTTCGCAAAGAACGACGTCGGTAATGCCGAGCTTTGTCAGATGATAGGCGATCGAGCAGCCCGCGATGCCGCCGCCGACAATGAGCACGTCGGCTTTTGAGGGGATGTCCATTGGAGATTCCTTCTTCGGATAGGTGTCTCGGTCGCAGCCCATTCCAGCGCGCGTCACGGGCTTCGTTGCGAAAACATAGCAACGATGAAATCAAAACTCTACAGAAATTATGCCGAGTTTATGGATTGAATTAAGCGAGTAAGGGCCGGCGTCGAAATGGTTCAGAAAACCGTGACACAGACGGCCAGAGGACGGAGCAGCATGTTCATGTCGTGTGAACGAGATCTTTTGCGCAAAGCCAGACGCCAAAGCGGAAATCATTCCCCTCCGCCGGCTGAGGCTTAATTTACAAGCCTCCATGCAGTCAGGCCCTCGCAACCCGTTACGACAAAGTCCGCAATCAACGCGGGCTTGTGCCGCTTCTACCGGGCAAAATCAGCCGCCGTTTTCCCCGCCCTTCTTCGCGTCCGTATACTTCCGGAAAACCGACACAGGAACCGGAACCATGGACGCGACCGAAAATCTTTATCTTCCCTATATCCTTCCCGCACAGGCCCAGAAGCATGTGACGCACAACGAGGCCATCAAGGCGATCGATGCGCTGCTTCATCTGGCTGTCGGCAGCCGGAGTGTGGCGAGCCCGCCGGGAAGTCCTGCGGCGGGGGATCGTTATATCGTGCCTGTCGGCGCGACGGGGGCCTGGACGGGGCGGGCGAGGGATGTCGCGGCCTGGCAGGATGGGGTCTGGACCTTTTATACACCGCGCGACGGCTGGCTGGCCTACGCGACGGACGAAAACCGCATGCTGACATTCGAGGAGGGCGAATGGGAGCTTGCGACCGTCAGTGTCGCGATTCCGGTTGAAGTCGGTATCAACACGACGGCGGATGCGATGAACCGGCTTGCCGTGGCCTCGCCCGCTTCGCTGTTCACCAACGAGGGTGCCGGGCATCAGGTCAAGATAAACAAGGCCAATGCGGGGGACACGGCGTCGCTGCTGTTCCAGACGGGCTGGTCCGGGCGGGCCGAGATGGGGCTTGCCGGCAGCGATGCGTTCCGGGTCAAGGTGAGTGCCGACGGCTCCACCTTCAACGATGCCATGGTCGTCGACCAGGCGACGGGCAGGGTGTCCTTTCCGGCCGGCGCCGTCGGCCTGCGGCCGCAGCTGACCGGCAATCTTACCTACTATGTTGCGACCACAGGGAGCGACAGCAACAACGGCCTGTCCGCGGGAACGCCGTTTGCGACGCTCCAGAAGGCGATCGACGAGGCGCACAAACTCGACTGCGCGAGCTATGACGTGACGATCGAGCTTGCCAACGGCACCTATGCCGGCGCGACCGTCGTGCGGCCGCTGATCGGCGGCGGCACGCTCTTCATCAAGGGCAACGAGACGACGCCGGCCTCGGTCGTGCTGTCCTCGGGGCTCAGCTTCCGCAACGGAGCGCAGCTCCGTGTCAGCGGCCTGCGGATCGCCATCGGCACGGATCTCATCCATGCGCTTTCGGTCAGCAATGGCGTCACGCTCCGCCTCGGCAAGATGGAGTTCGGCGCGGTCGGCGCCAACGCCGACCACATCTTTGCCGACAGCCCCTGCCAGATCGTGCTGGAGGACAATTACACCATCAATGGCGGCGCGCGGCGGCATATGAACATCGCCATGGGTTATCTCACGGGCGTGAACCGCACCTTCACGCTGTCCGGCACGCCGGCCTTCACGCAGTTCATCGCCGCCAGCAGCTGCGGCACCGTGGCGCTCTCCAACCCGACGATCGTCGGCACGGCCACCGGCAGCCGCTACATCGCCGAAACGAACGGCGTCATCAACACGTTCGGCAAGGCGGCGACCTTCCTGCCGGGCTCGACGGCCGGCACGATCCCGACCGGCGGCATCTACGCGTAAAAGCATAGTATGCGTTGCTTTTCGGTGGCCTCTTGCAAGAAGGCCGCCGGACTGGCTATGAACATGGGCATGTCTCTCGAATCCGTCCGCAGCTTCTTTTCCGAAAACGCTCCCGATGTCGCGGTGCTCGTCACCGAGCAGAGTTCGGCGACGGTGACGCTCGCCGCCGAAGCCCATGGGGTGGCGCCGGAACAGATCGCCAAGACGATCTGCCTGCGCATCGGCGAGGAGATCGTGCTGCTCGTCGCCGCCGGCACGGCGCGGCTCAGCAACCGGAAATTCAAGGATCGCTTTGCCGCAAAGCCGCGCATGCTCGATGCGGAACAGGTGCTGGCGATCACGTCCCATCCCGTCGGCGGCGTCTGCCCGTTCGGCCTGCCCGCTCCCGTGCCGGTCTATTGCGACGTGTCGCTCCGGCCGTTCGACGAGGTGGTTCCGGCCGCCGGCGCGACGAATGCGGCGGTGCGCATTGCACCGGAGCGCATGGCGGCGTTGGTCAAGGGCGAATGGGTCGACGTCTGCGAGTGACGCAGGCCCCTGCCGATCCGACAAATCGCGCCGCCGCTTAGGCGAATCCGTGCCCCGCATCAGGCGAATCGTGAAAGAGTTTCGCTCAAATTCGGGGAAATGCCCGGCTGGCGCAACTGCGCTCAAACAAGCAATATGACGAAACTGTGATCAACCGCGGCCGGCTTCCGGCGGACAGCGGCGCGCGGGCGCGGGAAATCCGCGGGGGCGGCGGTTCGCAGCGCGAAGCGTCGGTCAGGACCGGGTGGCTGGAGGAGCTTTGACCCGGAAGTTTCGCACGGCGCGCCTCAGGCAGCGCCAGGGGGAGAAAACATGTTTGAACGGCTTTTCAAGCTGAGTGAGCACGGCACGTCCGTGCGCACAGAGGTGATCGCGGGTCTCACGACCTTCCTCACCATGTCCTATATCATCTTCGTCAACCCGGACATCCTGTCGACGACGGGCATGGACCGGGATGCCGTCTTCGTCGCGACCTGTCTTGCCGCGGCTCTCGGCTCGCTGGTCATGGCGCTCGTCGCCAACTGGCCGATCGGCATGGCGCCGGGCATGGGTCTCAACGCCTTCTTCGCTTTCACCGTCGTGGCAGCCCTGGGCTTCACCTGGCAGCAGGCGCTGGGCGCGGTGTTCATCTCGGGCATCATCTTCGTCATCCTGACGGTGACCGGCGTGCGCAGCTGGCTGATCGCCGGCATCCCGCATTCGCTGCGCAGTGCAATTGCCGCCGGTATCGGCCTCTTCCTCGGCATCATCGCCCTGAAGAATGCCGGCATCGTCGTCGACAATCCGGCGACGCTCGTCGGCCTCGGCAGCCTGAAGGAAACCGGCCCGCTTCTGGCGATCCTCGGCTTCTTCGTCATCGCGGTGCTCGATGCGCTGCGCGTGAAGGGCGCGATCCTGATCGGGATCCTCGCCGTCACGGTGCTCTCCTGGATCTTCGGGGTCAGCGAGTTCCGCGGCGTCGTCTCGGCTCCGCCGTCGATCATGCCGACCTTCCTGCAGCTCGACATCATGGGTGCGCTGCATGGCGGTCTCATCCATGTCATCCTGGTCTTCGTGCTCGTCGAAGTCTTCGACGCGACCGGCACGCTGATCGGCGTCGCCAAGCGCGCCAACCTCATCCAGGAAAACAAGCCCAGCCGCCTCGGCCGCGCGCTTCTCGCCGACAGCACGGCGATCGTCGCAGGCTCCCTGATCGGCACGAGCAGCACGACGGCCTACGTCGAAAGCGCGTCCGGCGTGCAGGCCGGCGGGCGTACGGGCCTCACCGCCTTCACCGTCGCCATCCTGTTCCTCGCCGCCCTCTTCATCTCGCCGCTCGCCGCCTCCGTGCCGACCTATGCGACGGCGCCGGCTTTGCTTTACGTGGCAGGCCTGATGATGCGCGAACTGACGGAGATCGAGTGGGAAGACCTGACGGAAGCGGCACCGGCGGCGCTCACCGCGCTCGCCATGCCCTTCACCTATTCGATCGCCAACGGCCTTGCCTTCGGCTTCATCAGCTATGTCGTGCTGAAGCTGTTTACCGGCAAGTGGAAGGACATCCACCCGGCGACGGCCATCGTCGCGGTCCTCTTCGTCATCCGCTTCGCCTTTTTCGCGGAGTAACAAGGGGCCGATTGTTTGATTGGACCATGCCACAAACTCCATCGTCATCCTCGGGTTTAACCCGAGGATCTACGCGGCACCCGCGGCTGTGGATGCTCGGGTCAAGCCCGAGCATGACGGAGGAGAGCTTTGTGGAAAGTGCCAAAAGGGCCGCGTGATCAGCGCGGCCCGTTTTCGTTTCAGGATTTTGCGATGCCATCGAGCCAGGCCTGCCATGTCGGCTCGGTCGCAGCGGCGGTCTCCGTGGCTTTCGGGCCGTAGAAGAAGCGGCAGACGCTGAGTCGGACCGCTTCGCCCATGCGGTAGATGCCGAACAGGCCGACGCCGGGCACGTCGCTGGCAATGTGCACCAGAACGTAGCGCTGCTCCTCGTCCTGTCGCACGCGAACCACTTCGCCGAAAAATGTTTCGCCGGCGTCGACGGTCCAGTTTTCGCCGGCATCGGCCGTTTCGTGGCCGAGCCCGTCGAGCAGCTTGCGCCAGACCACGAGGTCTTCGCCCTTCGCTTCGGCGCTGATCTGGAAGGACGCGGCGGTGTCGCCGGCATGATGGCGGAGATAGAGCCGCAGCACTTCGAAGAAGCCGGGCCAGCCGGATTCGAACCCCTCCATCTGGCTGTCCCAGTCATCGGTCGAAGAGAAGAGGGAATGCACCATGCGGATCAGGCACTGGTCGCCGGAGCGCGCGACGATGCTGATCTCGGTGGCGACCGGCGGCGCATTTTCGGCCCAGCCCACCTCCACATAGCCGAAACGGTGCGGCGGCTCCCACTGGGTGACCGTGCCGCCGGAGGTGACCCCCGGCATGAAATGGAAGGTGATCTGGCCGCCGATCTTTCCCTCGATCTCGGCCGTGGTGAACCAGGCAGTGTTGCCAGGTCCGGTCGCGATTGCCTGCCAGACCTGGTCGGGGGTGCCGGGCACCAGAAATTCCATCTCCACCCAGCGTTTGCCGGTGGCGTCAAAGTTCGTCGGCATGGGTCTTCCTTTCGGTTTCCGGAGGTGCGGGATATGCGGCGACCACCAGCCTGTGCGGCCGGCCGCCCGGGGTCGTGTCGTCATGATAGCGGGCGGCGAGCGCCGCGACCGCGTCGGTGAGATCGGCGGTGAAGGCGGCGCGTGCGGTGGGCGAGGCGAAGCGGATCGTCGTGTCGATCGAGAGCGTGGCGAGCCGTTTGTCCGAAGCCCGCGCGCTGCGCCAGAGCGCGCCGACCTCGCGCACGATGCGGGCGGCGAGCGCGATGAGGTGACTCGCGGAGAGCCGGTCGCCATTGAGAGCGGGATCGGCGCCAACCGGGCCGAGTACCGCGGGCGAGACGACGTAGGAGCGCGCCGTCGCCACCATCAGCCGCTCGGTGATGCCACCCCAGTGGCGCGCCTCGGTCTGCTCCACCAGCTTGCCCTCTTCCAGCGCCTTGAGGTGATAGTTGACCTTCTGGCGCGTCAAGCCGACGCGGCCGGCAAGCGCGGCTGCGGAGGAGGGAACCGAGAGTTCGGCGAGAAGCCGCGCCTTGATCGGGTCGAGGGCGAGGGCGGCCGCTGCCGGTGTATCGAGGATGTCGAGATCGAGCATGCCGCAGGATTCCATTGACAAGAAAATTTGTCAAGGAGGCCAAAAAGTGCCGGCCCGTGGAGGCGGGCCGGCGGATCCGCTGCCCGGTGGATGGATCAGCGGATCAGGAAGGTTTCATCGTAGAAGTGCTCTTCGAGGTTCACGCCCTCGCCTCCGCGGTCGACCACGGCAAAATCGGAGACGGTTTCGAGCGGGGTCAGGATGCCGTGCCAGACATTGCGACCGATATTGACGCCCTGCCCGGGTGCCGTGCGAAAGGCGATCGGCTCGGCCGGGCCGTTTTCCGTCTCCTCGGCGACGACGACGAGGAAGGGGCTTTCGCCGAGCGGAATGAAGGCCTGGCTGCCGAGCGGATGGCGCTCGACCATCTTCAGTTCCAGCGGCAGCGGATAGGGCTCGCCGCGCAAGAGGCTGATCATCGGCCGGGCCTTTTCGCCGGTCGTCTCGATATGGGCGAGGTCGTGGAAGCGGGTGCATTTGCCCGCATTGATCGGGAAATTCGGCGCCCCGTCCTGCTCGATGACCTGGCCGAAGGGCGCGAAGGCCTCCCGGGTCAACCGTCTGATCTCGATGGTCTTCATGTCTTTCCTCCCTCGGCCGGATGGCCAAAAACACGCAGGCGGCTGACGCCGCCGTCCGGATGGATGTTGAGGCGGACATGCGTCACCGCACCCGCCCGCTTCACGAGATGGCCGTCGAACGTGTGGATACGGTCGGCGGCCAGTTTCTGCTCGGGCAGGATTTCCTGCCAGAACATCGACGCGGCTTTGACAAGGGTGGGGAGGTCCCCCGTCGAGCCCGTCAGGTCGGCGGCCTGCATGGAACAGGCATCCGGGTAATTGCCCTTGAAATGGGCGGTATCGACGACGATGCTCTCCACCGTCGCCCGCGTGGCGAGCTTGACCACGATCCATTCGTGGCCGGGCTCGCGGCGCCGGCTGGTCTCCCAGCCGTCACCCATATTGACGCCGCGGCCGGGCGCGAGCAAGCGCTGATGGCCGTAATGCCCGTTCGAAAGCGCGATGACCTGCCCGCCGGTTAGCGCCGCGGCAAGGTCGATCGGCCCTTCGGCAGGGACGAGCGTCGGAATGCCGTAGACCCGCAACCGCGCCACCCCGCCATCGGGATAAATGCGAAGCCGCACATGGCTGTAGAGCCCGTCTGCGGCGCAATCGAAGAAATGCTGGGCGCTCGGCCCTAGCGGGCTGGGTCCAAGCAGTTCCACCCAGGCCGTCTGGTCGTCGGGGCCTTCCGGCGCATGACAGGCCTCGATGGCGCAGGCTGTCGGGAAATTGCCGGTGAAAAAAGCGGTGTCGACGTCGAAGCCGCGAATGCGACCGGGCGTGGCGAGCGCGATGACCGCGTGGTCATGGCCCGGCCCGCGCCGCCGCCGCGTTTCCCAGCCGTCCATCCACTTGCCGTTTTCGTCATAAAGGCCGGGGTGGAAGACGGCCGGTTCATCGGCCAGCATGCGCGACAGCGGCCCGAAGAATTCATCCGTCGCGAAGACGCCCCTCGCCCCGAGGCTGGCCGCGGCAAGGTTGATCGTTCCACGGGTGAACGCGGGCAGGGCGCCGGTCGACATGGTCTCTCTCAGGCGGGCAGCAGGGCTTTGAGCCGCAGCAGGCCGATCCGCTCCACCTGCTTGCAGGCAGTAGCGAATTCGACGTCGCGGTCATTGCCGATGCGTGTCTGGAAGGCGGCGAGGATGCTGGCCTTGGTATTGTCCCTGACCGCAATGATGAACGGGAAGCCGAATTTCCGGACATACTCCGTGTTGAGTTCGGTGAAGCGCGCCCGCTCCTCGTCCGTCAATGCATCGAGGCCGGCCGACGCCTGCTCCTCGGTCGAGCTTGCCGTCAGGCGCTTGGCCTCGGCCAGCTTGCCGGCGAGGTCCGGGTGGGCGACGAGCACGCCGAGCCGTTCGGCATCGCTTGCCGCGCGGAACTGGAAGGTGAGCGCTGCAGCAAGGCCGATCGCGGTATCGTTAGCCGGCGAAAGTTCTCCGGCCCAGGCGCGGCGCGCGACCCAGGGCGAATGCTCGAAAATATCGCCGAAGCGTTTGACGAAAGCCTCTTCCGGCATCTGCGAGGGGCGCTCGGCCTGCTTCTGCGGCGGATGGGTCTTCGCCCAGTGCTCGGCAATGTCGATGCGGCGCGCGATCCAGACCTTGTCGTGGCTCTGCACATAGTCGATGAAGCGGGCGAGCGCCATGACGCGGCCGGGCCGGCCGATCAGGCGGCAGTGCAGGCCGATGCTCATCATCTTCGGGCTGCCCGCCTTGCCTTCGGCATAGAGCGCGTCGAAAGAGTCTTTCAGGTAGCTGAAGAACTGGTCGCCGCTGTTGAAACCCTGCGGCGTCGCGAACCGCATGTCGTTGGCGTCGAGCGTATAGGGGATGATGAGCTGCTGGCGGCCGCCATGCTCGTACCAATAGGGCAGGTCGTCCGCATAGGTGTCGGACACATAGTCGAAGCCGCCTTCTTCCGCCACCAGATCGACCGTGTTCACCGAACAGCGGCCGGTATACCAGCCGCGCGGCCGCTCGCCGGTGACGAGCGTGTGCAGGCGGACCGCCTCGGCAATCGCTGCGCGCTCCTCTTCGGCCGACATATCCTTGTGCTCGACCCATTTCAGGCCGTGCGAGGCGATTTCCCAGCCGGCTTCCAACATGGCGGCGACCTGGGCCGGCGAGCGTTGAAGTGCGGTCGCGACGCCATAGACCGTAACCGGCACGGCCTTTTCCGTCAGCAGCCGGTGCAGCCGCCAGAAGCCGGCGCGGGCGCCATATTCGTAGATCGATTCCATGTTCCAGTGGCGCTGGCCCGGCCATTGGGCGGCGCCGACGATTTCGGAGAGGAAGGCCTCGGAGGCGGCATCGCCATGCAGCACGCAGTTCTCGCCGCCCTCTTCGTAGTTCAGCACGAACTGCACGGCGATGCGCGCCTCGCCCGGCCACTCGGCCGCCGGCGGTGTCTGTCCGTATCCGTGCATGTCACGGCAATATCGCATGGGAACGCTCCTCCAAACCCTGTCCATGGCGAATTTCTAACCCGAAATCGCGTGGGCCATTCCCCCGGAAATTTTGAAAGTCTCGAACGATCCCGCCGCTTTTCAGGGGGTAGGGGCTGACGGATAGTGGAGAGAGGAGCACTGTGTACGCGGAGGAAGATCATGCAGTCACATTTGGAGCGAGCCGGCCGGCTCACGACCCACGTCCTGGATACCGCCCGCGGCAAACCGGCGGAGGGGCTGCGCATCGAACTCTTCCGGGTCGAGGGCGATACCTTCCATCTGCTGAAGACCACCGAGACGAACGATGACGGCCGCTGCGACGCGCCGCTTCTCGCCGGCGAGACCATGAAGGCCGGCACCTACGAACTGCGCTTCCACGCCGGCGACTATCTCGGCCGCACGGGCGATGGCCCGATGTTCCTCGATATCATCCCCATCCGCTTCGGCCTTGCCGACGAGGGCGCGCATTATCACGTGCCGCTGCTCGTCTCGCCCTTTAGCTACTCCACCTATCGCGGGAGCTGAACCATGCCTGTCGAGATCCGCTCCGAGCTGCGCTTCATCCTCAACGGCCGCGACGTGGCGCTGCGCGATGTGGCGCCGGACCACACGCTGCTCGACTGGCTGCGCCTTTCCCGCCTGCTCAAGGGCACCAAGGAAGGCTGTGCGGAGGGCGACTGCGGCGCCTGCACGGTGCTGGTCGGGCGCCTGACGCCGTCCGGCGGCCTCGTCTATGAAGGCGTCAATGCCTGCATCCGCTTCCTCGGCTCGCTGGATGGCTGCCATGTGGTGACCGTCGAGCATGTTGCCGCAAGCGACGGCCATCTGCATCCCGTGCAGCAGGCGATGGTCGATTACCACGGCTCGCAATGCGGCTTCTGCACGCCGGGCTTCGTCATGTCGCTTTATGCGCTGTGGATGCAGTCGCCGAACCCGAGCGACCAAGAGATCGAAACGGCGCTCCAGGGCAATCTCTGTCGCTGCACCGGCTACGAGCCGATCCTGCGCGCCGCGCGCGCCATTTCGAGCTACGGCAACACGGACAAGGACCCGCTGCTCACCGAGCGCGCAACCATGATCGCGCGCCTCAAGGGCCTGCGCGATGGCGCCCGTGTCGAGATCGGCGAGGGCAAACACCGCTGGATCGTGCCGGCGAACCTCGACGATTTTGCCGCCGTGCTGGAAGCCTCGCCGACCGCCACCGTGGTCGCCGGCTCCACCGATGTCGGTCTGTGGGTCACCAAGCATATGCGCGCCATCACGCCGGTCTTCATCGCCGGGCTTGACGAGCTGAAGGCGATTTCCGTGCAGGACGGCATCGTCTCCTTCGGCGCCGGCGTCACCTATTCCGAGGCGATCGCCACGCTGTCGCAGCATATCCCGGCGCTCGGCCCTTTGATCACCCGCATCGGCGGCCAGCAGGTGCGCAACATGGGCACGATCGGCGGCAACATCGCCAACGGCTCGCCGATCGGCGACACGCCGCCGGCGCTGATCGCGCTGGATGCATCGCTCACCTTGCGCAAGGGCGCGGAGCGGCGCACCATCCGGCTCGAAGACTATTTCATCGCCTATGGCAAGCAGGATCGCCAGCCCGGCGAATTCGTCGAAGCCGTGCAGGTGCCCATTCCCGCCGCGACGGAAAAATTCGCCGTCTACAAGGTGACCAAGCGGCGCGACGAGGACATCACGGCAACGCTCGGCGCCTTCCGCCTGGTGCTCGCCGACGATGGCACGGTGGCCGACATCCGCATCGCCTATGGCGGTATGGCGGCGACGCCGAAGCGCGCCGCCGCGGTGGAGGCGGCACTGCTAGGCCAGCCGTGGTCCGAGGCGACGGTGGGAGCGGCGATGGAAAAATATGCCGAGGACTTTTCGCCGCTGACCGACATGCGCGCCACCGCGGAGTATCGCGCCCTGGTGGCCAAAAACCTTCTCCTGCGTTTCTATATGGAAACGACGTCCAGCGAGGCACCGGTGCAGGTGTCCAGATACGAGGCTGCGTGAGCCATGAACAAGCACACCCCTGACCTCAAGGCCGAAAAGATCGCCGGCGGCGTGCATTCCAGCGTGCGCCACGACTCGGCGCACAAACATGTCGCCGGCACCGCCGTCTATATCGACGACATCACGGAACCCGCCGGCACGCTGCATGCCGGCCTCGGCCTTTCGACCGTCGCGCACGGCATCCTGAAGTCCGTCGATCTTTCTGCCGTGCGCGCCGCGCCGGGCGTCGTCGACGTGCTGACTCACGAGGACGTGCCCGGCGTCAACGACATCTCGCCCTCCTACATGAACGACGATCCGGTGCTGGCGAACGGCAAGGTCGAGTTCCACGGCCAGCCGATCTTCTGCGTGATCGCCGAGACGCGCGAAGAGGCCCGCCGCGCCGCGCGCCTTGCCAAGATCGAGTATGAGGAACTGCCGGCCGATATCGACATCTGGGACCTCGACGTCAAAACCCATCGGCAGGTGGTCACCCCGCTGACGCTGAAGCGCGGCGATGCGGCAGCCGCCCTCGAAAGCGCCCCGCGCCGCATCAAGGGCCGCATGCGGCTCGGTGGGCAGGACCACTTTTATCTCGAAGGCCAGGTTTCGCTTGCCGTGCCGGGTGAGGATGACGAGGTGCTCGTCTATTGCTCGACACAAGGCCCGAGCGAGACACAGCACATGGTCGCGCACGCGCTCGGCGTGCCGAGCCATGCCGTGACGGTGGAAGTGCGCCGCATGGGCGGCGGCTTCGGCGGCAAGGAAACCCAGGCGAACCAGTGCGCCGCCTTGGCCGCCATCGCCGCCAAGAAGCTGAACCGCGCCGTAAAAGTCCGGCTCGACCGCGACGAGGACATGGCCGCCACCGGCAAGCGGCACGATTTCGCCATCGACTACGATGTCGGCTTCGACGACGAGGGCCGCATCCTCGGCATCGACTACACCTTCGCGCTGCGGGCCGGTTTTTCGGCGGACCTGTCCGGCCCGGTGGGCGACCGGGCGCTGTTCCATTGCGACAACGCCTATTTCTTCCCGCATGTGCATGCCAAATCCGCGCCGCTCTACACCAACACCGTCTCCAACACGGCGTTCCGTGGTTTCGGCGGTCCCCAGGGCATGGTCGGCGCGGAACGCGTCATCGACGAGGTGGCCTTCGCCGTCGGCAAGGACCCGCTCGATATCCGCAAGCTGAATTTCTACGACGCGATGGGCGTGGAGGGCACGCGCAACGTCACGCCCTACCACCAGAAGGTGGAAGACTGCATCATCCAGCGCATCGTCGCCGAGCTGGAAGAGAGCGCCGACTATGCCGGCCGCCGCAAGGCGATTGCTGAGTTCAACGCGAAGAGCCGCATCGTCAAGCGCGGCCTGGCGCTGACGCCCGTCAAGTTCGGCATTTCCTTCACCAAGACGGAATCGAACCAGGCCGGCGCGCTGGTGCATGTCTATACGGACGGCTCCGTGCACATGAACCACGGCGGCACCGAGATGGGCCAAGGCCTGCACCTGAAGGTCGCGCAGGTCGTCGCGGAAGAATTCCAGATCGATCTCGACCGGGTGAAAATCACCGCGACGACGACCGCCAAGGTGCCGAACACCTCGCCGACCGCCGCCTCCTCGGGCGCCGATTTGAACGGCATGGCGGCGCAGAATGCCGCCCGCCAGATCAAGGACCGGCTCATCGATTTCGCGGCGGAAACACACCAGGTGCCGCGCGAGCAGGTGGTGTTCCTGCCCAACCGGGTGCGCATCGGCAATGCGGAGATCTCCTTTAACGATCTCGTCAAGAAGGCCTATATGGCGCGTGTCCAGCTGTCGGCCGCCGGCTTCTACAAGACGCCGAAGATCCATTGGGACCGCTCGAAGGGCCGCGGCCACGCCTTCTACTATTACGCCTATGGCGCGGCCTGTTCCGAAGTCTCCGTCGATACGCTGACCGGCGAATATATCGTCGAACGCACCGATATCCTGCACGATACCGGCCGTTCGCTGAACAAGATCATCGATATCGGCCAGATCGAGGGTGGTTTCATCCAGGGCATGGGCTGGCTGACGACCGAGGAACTGTGGTGGGACGGCAAGGGGCGGCTTCGCACGCATGCGCCCTCTACCTACAAGATCCCGCTCGCCTCCGACCGGCCGAAAATCTTCAACGTAGCGCTCACCGACTGGTCGGAGGCCTATGAGCCGACGATCCATCGCTCAAAGGCCGTCGGCGAACCGCCGCTGCCGCTCGGCCTTGCCGTGCTGCATGCACTGTCGGACGCGGTGGCGAGCGTTGCGGATCACAAGATCTGCCCGCGCCTCGACGCGCCGGCAACGCCGGAATGCGTGCTGATGGCGATCGAGCGCCTCAAGGCTCAGAAGAAGGGGTGACGTCATGCCCGCCCTGCGCGAAGATATCCGGGATTTTCTGCGCCGCGAACCGGTGTCGATCCTGGTCGAGGTGACGGGTGCCGCGGGTTCCACGCCGCGCGACACCGATGCCTGGATGCTGGTGTCGGACCGGGCGATCTTCGCGACGATCGGCGGCGGGCAGCTCGAATATATGGCGATCGATCAGGCGCGGCGCGCCTTGCGCTCCGGGCTTGCGGCCGAGCCGATGAACGTGCCGCTCGGCCCGGAGATCGGCCAGTGCTGCGGCGGCCGGGTCGGGCTTTCCTTCACCGCCATGAACCCGGGGCTCGCCAAAAGCCTGATTTCCCGCAGCGATCGCGAAATGGCGGCGCGCCCGCATGTCTACGTCTTCGGCGCCGGCCATGTCGGCGATGCGCTCGCGATGGCGCTGTCGCTGGCGCCCTTGCGCGTCGTGCTGGTGGATACGCGGGAGGACGAGCTCATGGCGTCCACGGTGCCGCGCATTGGAACCTGCCTGACGGCCATGCCCGAAGCCGTGGTGCGCGACGCGCCGGCCGGCAGCAGCTTCGTCATCCTCACCCACGACCACGCGCTCGATTTCCTCATCACCGCCGAGGCGCTGAAGCGCGCCGACGCCGCCTATGTCGGCATGATCGGCTCGAAGACGAAACGCACGACCTTCCGCAACTGGCTGTCGCGCGAATTCGGCCAGCCGGGCCTGTTCGAAAACCTCATCTGCCCGATCGGCGGCACCACCCTCAAGGACAAGCGCCCGGCGGTTATCGCGACGCTCGCCGCCGCCGAGATCATGACGGCGGCGCTGAACTGGACCGATAGCCGGGTCAATAGATTGCGGGCCGTCAGCCGCTAGCAGTTTCGTCGGCAGGCGCGTCACCGAGCAGCTTGCCGATCAGCCGCTGACATCGCTCGGCCATGAAGTCGATCATCAGGCGGACCTTCGGGTCCTGGAACCGCTTGTGCGGATAGATCGCGGCGAGTTGCACAGAGGCGGGCGGGGAATCCTTCAGGATTTCGACCAACCGGCCTTCCTTCAGATGCGCCTTCACCTCGAACAGCGGCTTGTTGATGATGCCGCGGTCCTCCAGCGCCCATTGGGTCAAGACGTCGCCGTCGTCGCTGTCATAGGGGCCGGCGACTTCGAATTTGCGCGGGCCTTCCGCGGTCAACAGCGTCCAGAAATATTCCTTCGAACCGGGATACCGCAGCAGCAGACAGTCATGTTTGTCGGCAATCAACGCATCCGCAATTGCCGGCACGCCGCGCCGCGCGAGATAGGCGGGCGACGCACAGAGCACGCGTTCGCAATTGAGGATGCCGCGCATGCGGAGATTCGAATCCTCCAGCACGCCGAGCTTGAAGGCGACATCGACGCCTTCGGCGAGGATATCGACATTGTGGTCCGACAGGCGCACGCGCACTTCGATATCGGGGTACTTGTCGTGGAATTCCGGAATGCCGGAGGCGATCAGCCGCCGGCCGATGCCGAGCGGCGCGGTGATGCGGAGCGATCCCTTCGGGTTGCGCGAGAGGTCGGCGATCGCCGCCTCCGCCTCGTTCACCGCCTCGATGATCTTGACGGCGCCGTCGTAGAAGACGCGGCCGTGTTCGGTCGGTGAGAGCTTTCGCGTCGTGCGGTTGAAGAGGCGCACGCCGAGATGGCGCTCCAGCTCCTTGATGCGATTGCTGGCGACCGCCGGGGTGACACGCTGGTCGCGCCCTGCCGCTGAAAGAGTACCGAGTTCGACCACGCGAACGAAGACGCGCACATTATCGAGATAGGACATGGATTCCTTCTACCACATTGGCGTGCAGAGCAAAGTGGGGGCCATCTTATAGATTTTTTTGAAAGTGTTGGGGATTCACCGGGATTTCCGAGAAAATCGCTTGATGGCAAACAAGCCCATGAAAAGTGGGTGGAGGTCCCTATGTACGAATATGCCATAGCCTGGGATTGGCTGATGTTTGCCGTGCGCTGGCTGCACGTGATCACGGCGATCGCCTGGATCGGCTCGTCGTTCTATTTCGTCGCGCTCGACCTGGGCCTGAAGAAGCATCCCGCCCTGCCGCCGGGCGCCCATGGCGAGGAGTGGCAGGTGCATGGCGGTGGTTTCTACCACATCCAGAAGTACCTGGTGGCGCCGGCCTCGATGCCCGAGCACCTCGTCTGGTTCAAGTGGGAAAGCTACGTCACCTGGCTCTCCGGCTTCGGCATGCTCTGTCTCGTCTATTATGCGGGCGCCGACCTCTACCTGATCGACCCGAACGTGCTCGACGTCTCCAAGCCCGTGGCAATCGCCATCTCGCTGGCCTCGCTCGCCTTCGGCTGGATCATCTACGACCTCATCTGCAAGTCGCCCTTCGGCAATGACAACACGCGGCTGATGGTGGCGCTCTATTTCATCCTGGTCGCGGTGGCCTGGGGCTACACCCAGCTCTTCACCGGCCGCGCCGCCTTCCTGCATCTCGGTGCCTTCACGGCGACGATCATGTCGGCGAACGTGTTCTTCATCATCATGCCGAACCAGCGCGTCGTCGTCGCCGACCTCATTGCCGGCCGCACGCCCGATCCGAAATACGGCAAGATCGCCAAGCAGCGCTCCACGCACAACAATTACCTGACGCTGCCCGTGCTGTTCCTCATGCTGTCGAACCATTATCCGCTGGCCTTCGGCACGGAGTTCAACTGGATCATCGCCTCGCTGGTCTTCCTGATGGGCGTCACGATCCGCCATTACTTCAACACGACCCACGCCAACGCCGGCAACCCGACCTGGACCTGGCTTGCAACCGCGCTGCTCTTCGTCCTCATCATGTGGCTCTCCACGGTGCCGAAGGTGCTGACCGGCGAGACGGCGGATGCCAAGGTCTCGGCGGTCCAGCAGTCCTTCATCACGGCGGAGGCCTTCCCGAAGGTGCGTGACACGGTGCTCGGCCGCTGTTCCATGTGCCATGCCAAGGAACCCGGCTGGGAGGGCATCATCACCCCGCCGAAGGGCGTGGTGCTGGAAACGGATGGCGAAATCGCCGCCCATGCCCGCGAGATCTATCTGCAGGCCGGCCGCAGCCACGCCATGCCGCCGGCAAACCTGACGCAGATTTCCGACGAGGAGCGCCGTCTGCTCGTCTCCTGGTACGAAAGCGCCGTGAGCGGGGAGAAAATCCAATGAGCGAACGTCTGATCCGGGGCCGCGTGCTCACCTTCGTCACCGAGCCGCAGGGCATCGACGATACCGCCTCCTACCGCTATTTCGAGGACGGCGCCGTCTTCGTGCGGGGCGGCAAGGTGGTCGAGACCGGCAACTATGCCGATGTCCGCAAGCTCGCCGGTGCCGAGGTCGAGATCGCCGATCACCGGCCGAACCTCGTCCTGCCCGGCCTCATCGACACGCATCTGCATTTCCCGCAGACCCAGGCGATCGCCTCCTACGGCGCGCAGCTTCTCGAATGGCTGAACACCTATGTCTTCGTCGAGGAGCAGAAGTTTTCGCGTCCCGCCCATGCGGCGGCCGTTGCGGATCGCTTCATGGACGAGCTGCTCTCGAACGGCACGACGACCGCCGTCGCCTATTGCTCGGTACATCCCGAAAGCGTCGACGCCTATTTCTCGGCGGCCGAAGCGCGCGGCATGCGCATGATCGGCGGCAAGGTGATGATGGACCGCAATGCGCCGGATGCGCTACGCGACACGCCGCAGCAGGGTTATGACGAGACGAAACGGCTCATCGAGAAGTGGCACGGCCGCGGCCGCGCGCATTATGCGATCAGCCCGCGCTTCGCCATCACCTCGACGCCGGAGCAGCTGGAGATGAGCCAAGCGCTCGTCGCCGAACATCCCTCCTGCTACGTCCAGACGCATCTTTCGGAAAACCGCGACGAAATTGCCTTCGCAACTTCGCTCTATCCGGAGGCCAAGGACTATACGGATATCTACGCCCGTTACGGACTGCTGAACGACCGCATGCTGCTCGGCCATTGCATCTACCTGAGCGACCGGGAGATTTCGGTTCTCGCGGAGACCGGCGCCGTCGGCGTCTTCTGCCCGACCTCGAACCTCTTCCTCGGCTCCGGCCTGTTCGATCGCGACCGTTTCGACAGGCTCGGCGCGCGCTGGTCGGTCGCCACCGATGTCGGCGGCGGCACCAGCTTCTCTATGCTGGAAACCATGGACGAGGCCTACAAGGTGCTGCATCTGCAGGGCCAGCGGCTGACGCCGTTCAACTCGTTCTACCGCATGACGCTCGGAAATGCCCGCGCCCTCGGGCTGGAAAACCATATCGGTTCGCTGCATTCCGGCGCGGATGCGGATATCGTCGTGCTTGATTCCAGCGCTAAGTCGGCGATGGAATATCGCATGCGCACCGCGACCTCGCTGCTCGAAGAGCTGTTCATTCTCCAGACCATGGGCGACGACCGCTGCGTCGCCGAGGTCTATGTCGCCGGCAAGGCGATGAAGGGGAAGGGCAAGGCCGTCGAAAAACGCGTTCTCGAAACGGCCTGATTATTTGACGGTGCAAACGCCGTTCGCGCCGCCGTGTCCGGTATAGGACACGTCGGGCGAGCCGTCCGGGCGGATGGTGAGCGAGATCGTCACGCCGCCACCCTTGGCCTCGTAATAATTGTCGTTGAAGACGTGGAGCTTGGCTTCCTTGCCGTTGATGTAGACCGGCCCGCCCTCGTCGGCATGGACCTCGATCTTGCCGGGGCAGGTGGCGTTGACGAGCGGGATCTTTGCAAAGGCCGGGCTTGCGGCAAGAAGCGCGAAGGCGGCGGCAACGGCGGGGCGGACGGTGCGCATCGGGAAATCCTCTCGTGATTTTCACCGGGCAAAACTGAGCCCTTCGCCGGCAAAGTCAAGCGCGCTTCGAGCGTCCACCCATCGCCTTGGTTAACTCTTCCGCAGCCGCGCGCACGACCGGCCCGAAGGCGCCGACCTTCTCGTCCGGCAGGCGCACCGCCGGTCCCGACACGGAAATCCCCGCAACGGCCTCGCCATATTCGTCGAAGATCGGTGCGGCCACGCAGCGCATACCGAGCGTGTGTTCCTCGTCGTCGATCGACCAGCCGCGGATGCGGATCTTTGCGATATCCTCCAGCAACATCGCCACGCTGTCGCGGGTCTTGTCGGTAAAGTGCTGCAAGGTGCGGCCGGCGAGCAGCGCCTCGATGCGGGAATCCGGCCAGGTCGACAGGATCGCCTTGCCGATGCCGGACGCATGGATCGGCCCGCGCCGCCCGGGGCGGAAGAAGGCCCGCATCGGCGCATGGCTTTCGACCTGCGAGATGAAGACCACGTCGCCGTCGTCCTCGATGGCGATGTTGGCGGTCTCGCCGCAACCCTCCATCAATTGTTTCAGGAAGGGCCGGCTGATCGTGCCGAGCTTGCGGAAGCGCAGATACGCGGTGCCGATCTCGAAGGCCTTCACGCCGATCGTCCAGGCGCCGGTCTCGTTGTCATGGGTCACCATGCCGTGCTGGGCAAGCGAGGTGAGCAGCCGGTGCACAGTGGAGGGCGCCATCGCCGACTGGTCGGCAAGCTCGGTCAGGCCGGCACCATCGGCCTGCGCGACGAGCTCCAGCAGTTTCAGGCTGCGATCGAGCACCTGCACCGAAGAGGGCGCCGCATTCTCGCCGGCCTTGCGGCCCGGTTTGGCCCGCGTCTTTTCCTGATGGTCCGCCATGTCGTTTTCTCCTGTCCGCCGACGTCATGACATAGCTGGCCCGGATCGATTGTTCCAGTTTCGTTGAAAATGTTTATTTCCACATGATGGGATTGATTTCCATTTTATGATTGCGCGCGACCGGAAATGGGTTACCTTCCAACTCGAGAGACGGAGGAAATTCCCATGGCAAAAATGCGTGCTGTCGATGCAGCGGTCCTGGTTCTGGAAAAGGAAGGCATTGATTGTGCCTTTGGCGTTCCGGGCGCTGCGATCAATCCCTTCTATTCGGCGCTGAGGGCGCGCGGCACGGTCCGCCACGTTCTCGCCCGCCACGTCGAGGGCGCAAGCCACATGGCGGAAGGCTATACCCGTGCCCGGGCCGGCAATATCGGCCTGTGCATCGGCACCTCGGGTCCGGCCGGCACCGACATGATCACCGGCCTCTATTCGGCCTCGGCCGATTCGATCCCGATCCTCTGCATCACCGGTCAGGCGCCACGCGCCCGCCTCGACAAGGAGGATTTCCAGGCCGTCGACATCGCGAAGATCGCAGCCCCCGTCACCAAGTGGGCGGTCACCGTCATGGAGCCGGGGCTGGTTCCCTACGTCTTCCAGAAGGCGTTCCACACCATGCGTTCGGGCCGTCCCGGCCCCGTCCTGATCGACCTGCCGATCGACGTCCAGCTCGCCGAGATCGAATTCGACATCGACGCCTATGCGCCGCTCGAACCCTACAAGCCGTCGGCCACCCGCGCCCAGGCCGAGAAGGCGCTCGCCATGCTGAACGCATCCGAGCGGCCGCTGATCGTCGCCGGCGGCGGCATCATCAATGCGGATGCCTCCGATCTTCTCGTCGAATTCGCCGAGATCATCGGCGTCCCGGTCATCCCGACGCTGATGGGCTGGGGCACGATCCCGGACGACCATCCGCTGATGGCCGGCATGTGCGGCCTGCAGACCTCGCACCGCTACGGCAATGCGACCATGCTCGCCTCCGACTTCGTTCTCGGCGTCGGCAACCGCTGGGCCAACCGCCACACCGGCAATATCCCGACCTATACGGAGGGGCGCACCTTCGTCCATGTCGACATCGAACCGACCCAGATCGGCCGCGTCTTCACGCCCGATTTCGGTATCGTGTCGGATGCCGGCGCCGCGCTGAAACTCTTCCTCGACGTTGCGACGGAGTGGAAGGTCGCCGGCAAGCTGCGCGACTGGTCCGGTTGGGCCGAGGAATGCCGCGAGCGCAAGCGCACCATGCTGCGCAAGACCCATTTCGACCAGACGCCGCTGAAGCCGCAGCGCGTTTACGAGGAGATGAACAAGGCCTTCGATCGCGACACCTGCTACGTCTCGACCATCGGTCTTTCGCAGATCGCCGGCGCGCAGTTTCTGCATGTCTACAAGCCGCGCAACTGGATCAATTGCGGCCAGGCCGGTCCGCTCGGCTGGACGCTGCCGGCAGCGCTCGGTGTGCGTGCCGCCGATCCGGACCGCCCGATCGTGGCGCTGTCCGGTGATTACGACTTCCAGTTCCTCATCGAGGAGCTTGCGGTCGGCGCCCAGCACAAGCTGCCCTACCTGCATGTGGTCGTGAACAATTCCTATCTCGGCCTCATCCGCCAGGCTCAGCGCGGCTTCAACATGGACTTCGAAGTCTCGCTCGCCTTCGACAACGTCAATGCATCGGACGATGCGGAGCCGGGCTACGGCGTCGACCATGTCGCGGTCGCCGAAGGACTTGGCTGCAAGGCGATCCGGGTCCGCAGCCCGAACGAATTCCAGGAAGCCTTCAACACGGCGCAGAAGCTCATGAAGGAACACCAGGTTCCCGTCGTCATCGAGTTCATCCTGGAGCGCGTCACCAACATCGCCATGGGCGCCGACATCAATGCCGTCGTCGAGTTCGAGGAGCTTGCCGAACGCGGCGAAGATGCCCCGACTGCCACGATGGCACTGCTGGACTAAGGAGAAAAAAATGCCGAAATTTGCGGCCAATCTGACCATGCTCTTCAACGAGGCGCCGTTCCTCGAACGCTTCGCGCTGGCCGCGAAGGCCGGCTTCGAGGGTGTGGAATACCTCTTCCCCTATGATTTCGACAAGGAAGCGCTGCGCGCCGCCCTCGATCTCCATGGGCTGACGCAGGTGCTGCACAACCTGCCGGCCGGCAACTGGGCCGGCGGCGAGCGCGGCATCGCCATCCTGCCGGACCGCGTCGACGAGTTCCGCCGCGGCGTGGCTTCCGCCATCGACTATGCGACGGCGCTCGGCTGCAAGCAGGTCAACTGCCTGTCCGGCATCGCCCCGGTCGGCGCTTCCGACGAAGTGCTGCGCTCGACCTTCGTCGCCAACCTGAAGCTCGCGGCCGCCGAACTCGGCAAACACGGAATCCGGCTGTTGATCGAGCCGATCAACCGCTTCGACATTCCGGGCTTCTACCTCAACACGCCCGACCAGGCGGCCTCGATCATCGCGGAAGTCGGCAGCGACAACCTGTTCATCCAGTACGACCTCTATCACCAGCAGCGCACCGAAGGCGAACTGATCGGCACCTTCAAGAAGCACCAGGCGAAAATCGCCCATGTGCAGCTGGCCGACAATCCGGGCCGGGGCGAACCGGGCACCGGCGAGATCGCCTATCCCTTCGTGTTCAAGACGCTCGACGCGCTCGGCTACGACGGCTGGATCGGCTGCGAATACAAGCCGGCCGCCACCACGCAGGAAGGTCTCGGCTGGCTGGCCGAAGTCGGCCGCTGAGCCACCAAACATTTTCAAGACTGGGAGTTAGCATCATGGCAAATATCGGTTTCATCGGCCTCGGCATCATGGGCACGCCCATGGCGCGTCATCTTCAGGACGCCGGCCACACCGTCATCACCTCGAAATTCGCAATCGCACCGCGTCAGGAACTCCTCGACAACGGCCTGAAGATCGTCGACAGCCCGAAGGCGCTGGCCGAGACCGTCGACACGATCATCCTCATGCTGCCCGACACCCCGGAAGTGCAGGACGTGCTGTTCGGTGAAAACGGTGTTTCCTATGGTCTCTCCGCCGGCAAGCTCGTCATCGACATGAGCTCGATCTCGCCGATCGAGACCAAGGAATTCGCCAAGAAGATCCGCGCGACCGGCGCCGAATATGTCGACGGTCCGGTGTCCGGCGGTGAAGTGGGCGCCAAGAACGCCACGCTCTCCATCATGGCCGGCGGCTCGCAGGAAAGTTTCGACCGGGCGCTGCCGCTGTTCCAGTTGATGGGCAAGAACATCACGCTCGTCGGCGATTGCGGTGACGGCCAGGTGACCAAGGTCGCCAACCAGATCATCGTGGCGCTGACCATCGAGGCCGTAGCCGAAGCGCTCGTCTTCGCCTCGAAGGCCGGTGCCGATCCGGCCCGCGTGCGCGCCGCGCTGATGGGCGGCTTCGCCTCCTCGCGCATTCTCGAAGTGCATGGCGAGCGCATGGTCAAGCGTACATTCGATCCGGGCTTCCGCATCTCGCTGCACCAGAAGGACCTGAACCTGGCCCTCCAGGGCGCCAAGGCGCTGGGCGTTTCGCTGCCCAACACCGCCTCGACGCAGGAACTCTTCAACCAGTGCGCCGCTCACGGCGATGCCGGCCTCGATCACTCAGGTCTCGTCACGGCGCTGGAGCGCATGGCGAACCACGCCGTCGCATGACGGCCTGACCGGGCGGGGAGGGGAGCCCCGCCCGGTCACCCATCCTGGAGGAGGAAATACGAGCCCCTCATCCCGCCGCATCATCTTCATTCGGGAGGTGACGCAGGCTTGCGGATGAGGGGCTTCGTGTTCATAAGACCAGCATTCCGCAGACTTGGAGGAACCCCATGCCTGATATCGCCGATCCGCGCGCCTTTCTCGAAACGCTCTTTCACGCCGCGGTCGCCGCCGCCGACCCGGAAAAGGTGCTGGCCGCCAACCTGCCGGAAAAACCGAAGGGCCGCACGGTGGTGATCGGCGCCGGCAAGGGGGCTGCGCAGATGGCCCGCGCCTTCGAGCGCCTGTGGGATGCGCCGCTGACCGGCGTGATCGTCACGCGCTATGGCTATGCCGTTGCCTGCGAACGCATCGAGGTGCTCGAAGCCGCCCATCCGGTGCCGGATGACAGCGGCCTGCTCGCCTCCGGCCGGCTGATGGCCGCCGTGCGCGGCCTCACCGAAGACGATCTCGTCGTGGCGCTGATCTGCGGCGGTGGCTCCGCCCTGCTGCCCGCACCCGCCGGCGACCTGACGCTGGCCGACGAAATCGCCGTCAACCGCGCCCTGCTCGCCTCCGGCGCGCCGATCAGCGCCATGAATGCCGTGCGCAAGCAGGTCTCGCGCATCAAGGGCGGCCGCCTCGCCGCGCTCGCCCACCCGGCGCGCGTCGTCTCCCTCGTCGTCTCCGACATTCCGGGCGACAATCCCGCCCTCGTCGCCTCCGGCCCGACCATCGCCGACGCCACCACCCGCGCCGACGCGCTGCGCTTCATCGAGCGCTACCGCCTCGATCTACCGGAAGCCGTGATGCGCCATATCCGCGATGGCCAGGACGAGCCGCCGCTGCCGTCCGATGCCTGCTTCGCCCGCAACGAGGTCAAGCTCGTCGCCTCCGCCGCCGTCTCGCTGGAGGCCGCCGCCGATGCCGCGCGCAAGGCCGGCGTCGAGGCCGTCATCCTCTCCGATGCCATCGAGGGCGAGGCCGCCGAAGTCGGCCGCGTGCATGCGGCGATCGCAGCGGAAGTGGTGCGCCGCGACCGGCCGTTCCAAAAGCCCGTCGTCGTGCTCTCCGGCGGTGAAACCACCGTCACCATCAAGGGCAAGGGCAAGGGCGGCCGCAACGGCGAGTTCCTGCTGTCCTTCGCCTGCGCCACTGACGGCCTCGACGGTCTCTCCGCGCTCGCCGCCGATACGGACGGCATCGACGGTTCGGAAGACAATGCGGGCGCCTTCGCCGACGGCACCACCGTCGCGCGCCTCGCCGGCAAGGGCAAGGACGCCGCCGACTATCTCGGCCGCAACGACAGCTGGACCGCCTTCGACGCGCTCGGCGACCTTTTCGTGCCCGGCCCGACCGGCACCAACGTCAACGATTTCCGCGCCATCCTCATCCAATAGAAATGAAAACAGCCCCGGCTTGCCGGGGCTGTTTTGTTTCGTCGCATTCCTCCCCACCAACGTCATCCTCGGCCTTGAGCCGAGGATTCAGGCAACGGAGAGGCGGTGGATGCTCGGGTCAAGCCCGAGCATGACACAGGAGAGGTTGGCTCTCTCCGGCCGGTGCCTGATCAGGCGGCCGGCTGCTTGGTCTTGCGCAGATAGGGCAGCACCGTGTCGAAGGCGCCGAAGCGGGTGATGGCGTCTTCGTTGGAAACGGCGGCGGTGATGATGACGTCCTCGCCCTGCTGCCAGTTGGCGGGCGTTGCCACCTGGTGCTTGCTGGTGAGCTGGATCGAATCGATCGCGCGCAGGATTTCCGCAAAATTGCGGCCCGTCGTCATCGGATAGGTGAGGATCAGCTTGATCTTCTTGTCCGGGCCGATGACGAACACCGAGCGCACGGTGGCGTTGTCGGCGGGCGTGCGGCCTTCGGATGTCTCACCGGCGGCGGCCGGCAGCATGTCGTAGAGTTTTGCGACCGCGAGGTCCTTGTCGCCGATCAGCGGATATTCGACGTCGAAGCCGGTGGCGGTGCGGATGTCGTTCTTCCACTTGCCGTGGCTTTCCACCGGATCGACCGAGATGCCGATGATCTTGACGCCGCGCTTGCGAAATTCGCCTTCGAGGCCGGCCATGGCGCCGAGCTCGGTGGTGCAGACGGGGGTAAAATTCTTGGGGTGCGAGAAGAGCACGGCCCAGCCGTCGCCGATCCACTCATGGAAGCCGATCGTGCCGGCGGTGGTTTCGGCGGTGAAGTCCGGAGCGATGTCGTTGATGCGCAGGCTCATGGGTCTCGTCCTCTCTGTCGTGCGGGATCGCAGGCAAACGGCCCGCGAGAATATATCCCGGCGGGTGTAGAACGAAAATTCCGCCTTGCCTATAGCGGCAAGCCGTCGCTGCCGGAGGCGCCGGGAGCGCATCTTTGCGTCTATCCCGCCCCTCGCAACAAGGCATTCGGCGTTGCTTCGCCGCCGCGCCAAACCGTTCTCCGGAAAGGCCGCGAAAGGGAAGGGGATTTTATTTTGGCGAACAGGGTGAATCTGGCCTCAATCGCAGATTTCGGCCCGCCCGCTGGTGAGATCCACGATCAGCCGGCCGGTCTCCTCCGCCTTGTCAGCCGGCACGCGGAAGGATAGGCGTGCGCCCGTATCGTGATAGGCCTCGTCGTCCATCACCAGCCCCGGCAGGGCGGCAAGCCGCGCCTTCACCAGGGCGAGATCGGAAAAGCCGAGCGAGACGGAAAGCGCGACCCGCTCGACATATTCGGTCTTGGCGGCGGCGCGCAGGCAGAGGGCCGCCGTGCCGCCATAGGCGCGGATGAGCCCGCCGCTCCCCAGAAGAATGCCGCCGAACCAGCGCGTGACGACCACAAGCGTGCGATCGAGCGCCTGCCCGTCGATTGCCTGCAGGATCGGCTTTCCCGCCGTGCCGCTCGGTTCGCCGTCGTCGCTGAAGCGATAGGCCTGGCCGATCCGCCAGGCCCAGCAATTGTGGGTGGCCGCCGTTTCGGAAATCTCTGCAAGCCGCGCCTTTGCCTCCACCTCGCTCTCGACCGGGCAGGCGATCGCGCGGAACCGGCTCTTGCGGATTTCCTGCTCGAAAGTCTCGGTCTGGTCCAGCGTATACAAGCGGTCGATCCGGTGGTGTGGAGATGCCTCGTAACCCCACGGGCGCCGTGCAATCAAGGGTCGAATAGAGCACTAATTTTATGGACTATTGACAGATGCCACGATTTTGCCATGATGTTGACCGGATCGTAACAGCAACGGAAGCGATGGCATGATGTATCTCGGTGGCGTGACGCTCGGTTACTTCAACCTCTATCCAGTCGGCTTCCAGCCGAAGACCGAAGAAACCCGCGAGGCCGAAGAGACGGTTGATTCCGGCGAGCAGGACAGGCTTCCGCTCGAAGGCAGCCGGCTTTCCTATTCCCGCCGCCCGGTGCAGTGGCCGTTGCACGTTTTCTTCTGAAGCACGGCCGACTGCAGAAAATCATCGGTGATTTCCTGTGGTCCGGTCTTCGACGTCCCGCATGAAGCTCAAAAACTGACGACGGCCTCCAGGCCGAGGCCGCGGATTTCTCCGGCGGGTTTTGCCGCGGGATCGGTGCCGGCGCGGGCCGCAAGGCGGATGGTTTTCAGGGCGCCGGGCGCCAGGTGGAACCAATTGTCCGACGGCACGAAGCCTTCGGCCTCGATTGCGACGGACTGGGCGAAACGATCCGCCGACACATCCAGAACCCAGCCTTCTGCATCCTGCCGCAGCGCCGCCGTCGCGGCAGCGGAAAACAGGGCCTCCGCCCGGCCGCGCGGGAAATGAAATGTCTCCGAAACCACCGTTCCATCCGCATCGGTCAGCCGGCCGACGGTCACGTCGTGGGAGGGCGGGCCGAAGCGGAAGGCATAGGTCGTGTCGAAGAAAGCGCCGAAGAGGTCGGTTGCCGGCAGCGTTTCGGCCGAATGCGGGGCAAGGGTGATCGCGCGCCGTCCGCTGACGACAGCCTGGCGGCCATGGCGCAGGCAGGAAAGCTCCAGCACCAGATGCCGTTCATCCGCACTGTCGTTGATGACGTGCACGTCCAGCCCATTGGTGCCCTCGTCCGAGAGCACGACCTGCACCGGGCGGAAGGCGCGGCGCAGCGCATGCCAGGCGGATTTCGGCAGGCCGGTCGCATCCACGATGCCCCAGCCGGCGCCGGGCAGCAGGTCCTGGAAGGTCCAGACGAGCGCGCCGTTGCAGGTGGATTGCGACCGGCGCCATTCGGCAAAGGTCACCTCCATCACCTCGGCCACGACGGCGCGGGAGAGATCGAGATAACGGGCTGGGTCCTCGCGGCGAAGACGTGCTGGGTCGTGGCCGTAGAGCAAGCTGAGATAATGGTCGCGCACATCCTCGAAATCCCAGGAGGCACCCCGGTCGCGCGGGACGAGGGCCTTCCAGCGCGGATCGTGCACGGGGGGCACGGGCAGATGCGCATCCAGCGTCTGCTGCTCCGGCACATTGGCGAAGGCGAGGCTTTCGGCGGAAAAGCGCACTTCGGCGCGCCGGGCATCCTCCAGCGGCCGGCAATAGGCGCCGACACCGTAATAATGCGTCACGCCGGCATTCGGCGAAAAGGGCATCGCGCCGCCGCTCGGCGAGTTTTCGACATAGGGCACGTCGGGGCGGTGAGTTGCCACGAGCGAGGGCAGGATTTCTCGGGTCAGCGGCCCGGCCCACGACGCCTCCGGCAGGCCGAGCATCGCCGCCTGCTGGTCGATCTCGCTGCCGCCGCACAGCACGGCGAGCGATGGCGAGGCGGCGGTTGCGTCGAGAAACTGAGACACTTCCTTGCGCACGTTCTCCGCAAAGGCGGGATCGTTTGCCGGGTAATCGAAATTGGCGAACTGGAAATCCTGCCAGACCATCAGCCCGAGCTCGTCGCACAGCGCGAAGAAGTCCGACGTCTCATAGGCCATGGTGCCGCCGATGCGCAGCATGTTCATGTTGGCGTCCGCGGCGAGCCTCAGCAGCGGTTCGTATCGCTCGCGATTGCCGGGAAGATCGACGATATCGGCCGTGGTCCAGACAGCACCGCGGCAGAAGATTTTTACGCCGTTGACGAGGAGGGCGAAGTCCCGGCCATCTGCGCCGCGGTCGATTGCGATGCGGCGGAAGCCGGTGTGGCCGATCGCGTGGCGCTTGCCGTCCGCGAGGAGGGAGACGTCATGCAGAACGGGCTCGCCATGCGTGCGCGGCCACCAGGCTGCGACGTCGGCAATCGTGAGGCTGGCGCTGAAACTACCTTCGCCATCGGCCACGGCGACAGCGGTCGCGCCCGCGCATTCCACCATCGGCGGGGTAGCGCTGTCGAAGCTGAAGCGAGCATCGAGCCGCCCGGTGCCGTTCTCGTCGAGCCGCGAGGAAATTCGGATATCGGCAGGAAGGGCCGACGTGGGCCGTGAGAGGCGCACAGGACGCCAGGGGCCGGCGGCGTGAACCTCCGGGCACCAGCCCGGCATGCGGCCGAGCAGCGTGGTGCGCACGAGGCGCAGGCCTTGCGGTGTGATCATCTGCGGCCGCCAGCGGGCACGAGGCCCGCGTTTTTCAAGGTGGGGTTTCAGCGCGCGGAAGCAGAGGGCGAGGCGGTCGCTGCCGGTGAGCGTGACGGGCAGTTCGTGACGCACGAACATGCTGTCGGAGGACAGCGCCAGCGCATCGTTCCACCAGATCTCGGCGATCGTGGCGAGGCCTTCGAAATGCAGGACAGCCGCTCCCGGCGCCTCGGCGAGGTCGAGCACATACCAGGCGTCGAGATGATCGAGCGGCGCGGGCGCCGTGCGGTCGAAGCGGCCGGCGCGTTCCAGCGCACCGGCGACGGTGCCGGGGACAGGGGCGTCGACGACATCGGAAAAGCCTTCGAGCGCCGCAGGCTCCGCGGCGGCGCCGGCGGGCGTCAGGATCATGCGCCAGCCCCTCGAAAGATCGTTTCCGGTCAAGCACATCCCCCCGTCAGCCGATGCGGGCGGCAAGCGTCGCCATCAGCCTGTCCCAGGCTTCGATAGCCGGATCGAGCGCGGTCGTCAGCGGTTCGAACTTTCGGCGGGTTACGGCACGGGCGATCTGGAACTGCACGGATTTCGCCGTCTCGGAAATTTTTCGCGCGGCCTCAGTAGCCTCGGTGAGGCTCCCATCCGGCGCGATCCAGTCGAGATGGCTGCCGGCAAGCTCGAAATTCGCACCGAGCTGGCGCAGCGTGTTGAAGGCATATTTGTGGAAGAAGCCGAAGGGGCGATCCGCCACCGCCTCCACCTGCTGCGGGAAGACGCTTGCGAAGGCGGCGATCGGGTTCGCCTCCGGGCGCTGGCCGAAATGGATGGCGAGCAGGCGCCTCGCTTCACGGCGGAGATGGACTTCATCCGGCCGCTTTTCCGGGAATTTGGCGAATTCCGTATAGGGCAGGAAGGGCAGCTCGTCGGGGCCGTCATTCAAATGGAACAGGCCGTCGAAATCCGCACCCTCCAGCCGGAAGAAGCCGGCATTGTGAAAATAGTCGAGCCGCTTGTTCTCAAGATCCAGCCGGTTGATCGCGACCGTCGTCTTGCCATGCTCCTGACCATAGGCGACGCCGCGGGTATCGGGCATGTAAAAGCTGTCCATCTCGACGAGGCAGAGGCGGCCGCGCGCGATCTGGGTCGCGATGTGGCTTTCCACTTTGTCGAAGATGGCGAGTTCCGTCGCGCGGATGCCGTAGAGGCTTTCGAGGTCTTCCAGCGGCACCTTGAAGAAGGTGAACTGGTCGCCCTCGAAGTCCTGGGTCACGGAAAACCCGAGCATCGCCTCCGGCGTGGTGCCGAAGGCGTTCAGCACCTCGATCCAGAGATCGACATAGCAGTTGGTCTCCGGCCACATGCGCTCCGCATCGTGCAGCGCGTGCGGCCGGTAGGTCTCGGGATCGGCCCCGGCGAAGACGGCGGCCATGCTCAGTCCTGGTATCCCAGCACCTTGCGGACCTCGGCCGGCCACAGGGCAATATCGAGGCCGTGGCGGGCGAAGAGGGCGAGCGCGATGCGTTCCAAGCCGAAGCCGACGCAGGCGGTGTGCGCAACGTCGCCGTTTTCGAGGTTCAGGCCCCACTTCGCGCCAAAGGCGTCCTGGTGGTAGTTGAAGCTCATGCAGGCCGTCGGCTTGGCGGCTGACGTCACGGGGATCAGCAGCTCGAACTTCAGGTTCTGGTCGCGCTGGTTGTTGGCGAGCATGCGGCCGGCGCGGCCGAAGAACGGGTCGTTCGCCACGTCCATCGTCACGTCGAGGCCGACCTTGGCCATCATTTCGAGACCACGGTCCATCCAGGTCTGGCGGAACTCCGTCACATGATCCTGCGTGCCCATGCAGACATATTCGCGCATGCGAAACAGCTGCTGGCGGGCGGGGTCGTTCGAGGGTTCGTGGCGGAAGCAGTAGGATTGCAGGTCATAGAGGCCACCCTTAGCCGGCAAACGGCCACGCTTGGCGATCGTCGGATAGAGCGGGTAGCAGGCGGCCGGCGTCAGCACGATATCGGTCGGCTTCTGGTCCTTCATCCAGTCGCCGCCGACCTCCATGCATTGCAAGAGGCTCATATGGTCGAGTTCGCCGCCGCAGAAGCTGTGCACGGTGCCGGCGAGCTGCGGGAAGCTCTTCATATAGCCGGACGTCTCAAAATGCGCGCGGTTCATGCCGGGCGGGAAGCGCATGGCCTCCGCGCCGTCGGCGCCGCCATAGGCGTCGATCAGCCGCTCGAAGCGGGCGATCACGTCCTCGAAGGCGCCGCTGCGGCCATAGAGGCCTTCCACGCCGGTATCGATGAGCAGGCCTGAATCGAAGAGCCTGTCGAGAAGAGAGGTTTGCATGTCCATCGGTTTCACCCCGTCAGGCTGGTGTCTTGTTTGTGAACGAGCAGCAGGTTCGACGTATTGCCGAGAATGCGGTCGTTGGAGATCATGAGCTGGGCCGAATGCGCATCGCGCAGGTGCCGGCCGAGGCTGAAGGGCGTACCGTTCTTGTAGCCCATGATGCCGCAGATCAGCATCGCCTGGTTGATGATCGTGAGGACCGTTTCCGAAGAGGCGATCTTCACGTTGTTCATCGCCACCGCAAAGCCCATGGAGGACAGCTTGTCCGGATCGGCCTTGGCGGCTTCATATTCCTTAAGCCCGGCGATCGTGTTCGACTTGACGAGCTGGAGCAGGTTCGAGGCTTCCGCAAGGCGCAGCGCGCCGGGCGGTGCCACACCGGGGCTCTTGCGGGCGGCGGCGCGCACGAAGGCTTGTGCACGGGAGACCGCGTTGACCGCGATGCCGTACCACACACCGCTCCACAACAGATGCGAGGTGGCGAGCATCGACTGGGCGGCGATCTCGGCGAAGGGTTTGGGAAGGATCTGCTCCTTCGGCGCCTCGCCCTTGAACAGCCAGCCATCAGAGCAGGTGCCGCGCATGCCGAGCGTGTCCCAGACATGGGTCTGCTCCAGCGTGTACTGGTCCTTCGTGAAGACGGTCATGACCTGGTCGGTCGAGGCGGCGTCCGCGTGCGCGCGGGACGTGATGAGGATCGCGTCGGCATGGGCGCCGTAGGAGATGACGGTCGCGTCCTTGGTGAGCCGGCAGGTGTCGCCGTCGATTTCGATGGCGCAGATGCTGTTGCGAAGATTGCCGCCGATGCCGCCCTCGGTCGTCGCCGAGGCGAGCAGCAGCTGTTCGTCCGCGACGCGGCGCATGAAGGCGGAATGCCAGGCGCTATCGGCGCCATGCGTGACGAGGCTCGAAAGCTTGATGTGGTGCATGGCAAAAACCATGGCGGCGGCCGAGCAGCTCTGGCCGAGAAGCGAACACGCCTCGGCAATCTCGGAGACGCTCGCATCCTCGCCGCCGAGGCTGGCGGGAATCTGGATCGAGAGCAGCCGTTCGGCGATCATCGCGTCGACGGCTTCCCGCGGGAAACGGCCCTTGGCGTCCACGTCGTCGGCATGCACTGCGGCCACGGCGGAGACGCGCTGGGCGCGTTCCGCGAAGCTCGTACCGACGGTCATGGTCATTCCGCCGCCTCCGCGCTACCGGTCAGACCTTCGACCGCCCGCGTGATCGCGGCGATGCTCTGGAAGGATTTGCGGTTCAGGAGATTGTCGGGGAACTCGACGTCGAAGGCTTCCTCGATGCCGAGCATCACCTGCACGGAAGCGAAGGAGGAAAGGCCGGCCGCATAGAGATCGGAATCGTCCGCAAGCTGATCGACCGGAACCGGGAGGGCGCCGTGTTTTGCCAGGATGTCACGGATCTTCTGCTTCATGTCGCTTTCTCCATCGTTTTTGTGCCGGCATTTTCGTGCGCCGGCCGGACAGCGGGCTCTTGGCGTATTCTTCCCAAAAGGCATAACCGACGGTTGATAAGATCGGCTGAAAGGACATGGATAAGATTTCGTGAAGTGCGCCGGAGGGCTGCACCAAGGTGGTGCGACCCATTGTGAAGCTTCATGAAGGAAGATCGAAGAGCCCCGGTTTTCCACGGTATTGCGCGGGAGGGGCGGTGTTCTGGAACGGCACGCTTCGGCGCCGTTGAAGCTCTGTTAGCCATAATCGCAAAGCGTGTGGGACAAGGCGAAATTCAGGCTGGCGGAAAGGGTCAGGGTAGCGCAGGGCAGCTTCCGGGTTTGGCCGGCAGTTCGCCGCCGGCAACAAGGGCCGCAAGCTGCGGGCGGTCGCCGTCGGCGGTCGGCTGGATGTTGAGCGGTTCTGTGGCCGGCCACCAGTCGCCGCCCGCCCAATAGGTCCAGCCGGTCCAGACATCCTGTTCCTTGCCGACAAGCGCCGTCATGCGGGCGAGGCCATCCAGGCAGACCTGGTCGGCCGAGCCGCCGAACTCGCCGAGGAAGCCGCGCTTGCCATTGCGCTTCAGCCAATCGGTAAAGCGTTCCAGCGCCGCCACGGCATCGTCCGCCCGCTCGCAGGTGGTTGCCTTTCCGGAAAAGTCGCCGTCCAGGTACTGGTGCACCTCGTAGGCGTGGTTGTCGGCCGGGTCGGCGATGCCGAGCATGACGGTGCCGTTCGCGCCGCCCTCGCGCTCTTCCTCCCAGCTGTGCGCGCCTGTCCAGACCGTGCCGGGCACCAGCACGAGGTTTTTCGCGCCCGTCTCGCGGATGGCGGCGATGGCGGCATTGGCGGAGGCGAGCCATTGCGTGGCCGGCACGTCATGCGGCTCGTTCATCAGTCCGAACTGCACGCCGTCGTCATCCTTGTAGTCCTCGGCAAGCCGCTGCCAGAAATCGGCAAACGCGCTCTCCGGCACCTCGGTCGAGCCGATCTGCTTGTCGCCGTAGTAAGCATAGTTGTGCGGGTCGAGGATGACGGTCATGCCGGCGGCGCGTAGCGCCTTGACGGTGCCGGCCAGCCGCTTGCGCTCCGCCTTGTCGAAGCCGCGGTTGAGGCGCGGTTGCAGCCGCTCCCATTTGAAGGGCAGGCGCACCGCATTGAATCCTTTGCCGGCGAAATAGGCGATCGTCTCCTTCGAGGGGTAGGTATAGTCCTTGTCGAAGGTGCCGCGCCCCTCGCCGAATTCCGCGCCGGCGAGATTGACGCCGCGCAGGCAGCCGGCGCTCGCCGTAACGGGAACCGCTATCGCCACCATGGCCGCCACCGCCCTAAAAAATATTGCCGCGCCGGATGAGGATCGCATGCCTTGTCTCCGTGTCGGCTGTCGCACCGGTTCGTCCCGCGATAGGGCGTTGCGCCCATTCGCGCCGATCAAGACTCCGACGATCTTAAGGCAGCGTTAAGGCAGCGCTTCTTTGGCGAACAGGATTAAGAGATTGCAAGCGCTGGTCCACCCGGCTAGAGGCGAAGGCACTGCCCGCTGGCCTCTCCCGGTCCGACAACAGGTCCCGTTTCATGACTGCGTCCGAACAATCCGCTCCTCATTCCGCCGGCACCCGCCATCCGCTGCGCGTGCTGTTTTCTCTCGTTCGCGAAGAGAAGGGCCGCGTGGTGCGGGCGGTCGCCTCGTCGATCATCAACAAAATCTTCGACGTCATGCCGGAAATCCTCATCGGCATCGCGCTCGACGTGGTGGTGCGCGGCAAGGATTCCTTCGTGGCGCAGGTCGGCATCACCGATCCGGTGCACCAGCTTACTTTGCTCGGCATCGCGACCTTCCTCATCTGGTTCGGCGAATCCCTCTTCGAATATTTTTACCAGATCCTCTGGCGCGGCCTGGCGCAGGATGTGCAGCACCGGCTGCGCATCCTCTGTTATGACCACGCCCAGCACCTTCCGACCAGCTTCTACGAGGAGAACCGCTCCGGCGATCTCGTCGCGGTGCTGAACGACGACATCAACCAGCTCGAACGGTTCCTCGATCGCGGCGCCAACGAGCTGATCCAGACCTTTGCCGCCGTCATCCTCGTCGGCGCGGTGTTCTTCATCGTCAGCCCGCTGATCGCGGTCATCGCCTTCACGCCGGTGCCGGCCATCATTGCCGGGGCCTTCTGGTTCCAGCGCCGCGCGCAGGCCCGCTACGATGCGGTGCGGGCGCGCGCCGGCGGTCTGGGCGCCCGGCTCACTACCAACCTGCAAGGCCTCCAGACCATCCGCGCCTTTGGGGCGGAAGCGCGCGAGACGGCGGCGCTGACCAAGGAAAGTTTGGGCTATGTCGAGGCGAACCGGGCGGCGATCCGCGTCTCCTCCGCCTTCATCCCGATCATCCGCATGGCGATCCTGTCCGGCTTTCTCGCCACCTTCCTGATCGGCGGCTGGCTGACGCTGACCGGCCAGATGCAGGTCGGCGCCTACGGCCTGCTCGTCTTCCTGACGCAGCGCCTGCTCTGGCCGATGACGGGCCTTGCCGAGATCGCCGACCTCTACGAGCGCGCCATGGCCTCGACGCGCCGCATCCTTCGTCTACTCGACGAGCCGCGCGGCGAACCGCACGGCTCCCATGAGGCCAAGGTTTCCGGCCGCTTCGAGATCGACCATGTCGGCTTCCGTTACGCGACAAGCCCCGGCGGCGTGACCGACATCAACCTCGCCATCCGCGCCGGCGAGACGGTGGCGCTGGTCGGCCCCACCGGCAGTGGCAAGTCGACGCTCATCAAGCTGCTCGGCCTGTTCATCCGCCCGCAGAAGGGCCGCATCCTGCTCGACAACGTGCCGCTCGCCGACTGGTCGGGCGAATGTCTGCGGAAAAGCATGGCCTGGGTGCCGCAGGAGGTGACGCTGTTTGCCGGCTCGATCGCCGACAACATCGCCTATGGCAGGCCGGGTGCCAGCCGCGACGAGGTCGAGGCGGCCGCCCGCATGGCGGAGGCCGATGGCTTCATCCGCGAGCTGCCGGACGGCTATGAAAGCCAGATCGGCGAATACGGCCAAAAACTCTCCGGCGGCCAGCGCCAGCGCATCGCGCTTGCCCGCGCACTACTGATCGACCCGGCGATCCTCATCCTCGACGAGGCGACGAGCGCGGTGGACAACGAGACGGAAGCGGCGATCCAGCGCTCGCTCGCCAAGATGAAGGGCAAGCGCACCGTGATCCTCGTCGCGCACCGGCTCAGCACGGTGGTCCATGCCGATGCGATCCATGTGATGGAGGCGGGGCGGATCATCCAGTCGGGGTCGCATGACAGGCTGGTGGAGTGTCCCGGGCTTTACCGCACGCTGTGGAATATCCAGACGGGGCATGCGGAGATGAACGAGACCGTATAACGGCCCCTCATCCGCCTGCCGGCACCTTCTCCCCGCAAGCGGGGCGAAGGGGGTGTTGCACCGGTGCTCCCAGACAGTAGGCATCGATGTTGGAATAAGGCTTTGCCCCTTGTCCCTTCGCCCCGCTTGCGGGGAGAAGGTCGCGGCAGCGGGATGAGGGGCTGCCTTCCCCTCAGTGCGCCTCGTCCCAATTGTGCGCGGCCCGCGCATCCACCTTCAACGGCACCTTCATTGAGAGCGCCGGCATGGACGCATTCTCCATGATGTCGACGATGAGCGGGATCGCCTTGTCGACTTCGCCGTCCTCGACCTCGAAGATCAGTTCGTCGTGCACCTGAAGCAGCATGCGGGCGGAGAGGCCGGCTTCTTCCAGCGCCGGTTCGATCTTGATCATGGCGCGGCGGATGATGTCGGCGGCGGAGCCCTGTATGGGCGCGTTGATTGAGGCGCGTTCGTTGAAGGCGCGAACCGACGGGTTGGACGACTTGATTTCCGGATAATGCGCGCGGCGGCCGAAGATGGTTTCGACATAGCCGTTTTCGCGGGCGAAGGCCTTGGTGGAATCCATGTAGTCCTTGATGCCCGGAAAGCGCTCGAAATATTTCTTGATGTAGTCGCCGGCTTCCGATCGCTCGATGGAGAGCTGGTTGGCGAGGCCGAAGGCGGAAATGCCGTAGATGATGCCGAAATTGATCGCCTTCGCGCGGCGGCGCACTTCCGACGGCATCCCCTCGACCGGCACGCCGAACATTTCGGATGCTGTCATGGCGTGAATGTCGACGCCGTCTGCAAAGGCCTGTTTCAGCTGCGGGATGTCGGCGACATGGGCGAGCACGCGCAGCTCGATCTGGCTGTAGTCGGCCGAGACCAGCTTGTTGCCGGGCGTTGAAATGAAGGCCGTGCGGATCTTGCGGCCTTCCGCCGTGCGCACCGGAATGTTCTGGAGGTTCGGGTCGGAGGAGGAGAGGCGGCCGGTCGTCGTGGCGGCGAGCGCGTAGGACGTATGCACGCGTTTCGTCTCAGGATGCACGAAGCCCGGCAGCGCGTCGGTATAGGTGGATTTCAGCTTGGTGAGCTGGCGCCAGTCGACGATTTTCCGGGGCAGCGGCAGGCCCTGTGCGGCGAGGTCCTCCAGCACCTGCGCGGAGGTCGACCACTGTCCGGTCTTTGTCTTCGAGGCGCCGGGCAGACCCATCTTGCCGAACAGGATGTCGCCGAGCTGCTTCGGCGAGCCAATGTTGAAGCGTTCGCCGGCAAGCTCGTAGATTTCCTCTTCGAGCCCGGCGGCACCCTGCGCCAGCTCGCCGGAAAGGCGCGAGAGCACCTGCCGGTCGATGGTGATGCCGCGCTCTTCCATGCGCGCGAGCACCGGCACCAGCGGGCGCTCCAGCCGCTCGTAGACGGTGGTCATGCGGTTGGCGGCAAGGCGCGGTTTCAGCACATGCCAGAGGCGCAGCGTCACGTCGGCATCTTCCGCCGCATAGGCTGTGGCGCGGGAAATATCGACCATGTCGAAGGTCTGGGCGCCTTTGCCGGAGCCGGCGACGTCCTTGTAGGAGATCGGCTTGTGGCCGAGCCAGCGCTCGGACAGCGTGTCCATGCCATGTGTGCCGGCGCCCGCATCCAGCGCATAGGACATCAGCATGGTATCGTCGAAGCCCAGCACGGTGATGCCGTGGCGGCGCATGACGAGGTAGTCGTATTTGAGGTTCTGCGCGACCTTGAGGACCGAAGGATCTTCCAGCAGGCCTTTCAGCCTTTCCAGCGCGGTGCGGATCGGGATCTGCCCCTCGGCAAGCCCGCCGCCCAGAAGGTCGCCGACGCCGGTCTTGTGGTTGAGCGGCACGTAGCACGCGCGGATGGTGATGCCCGTCGGGTCCTTGGCATTGCTCGCGATCGCCAGCGAGAAGCCGCAAAGCTCAGCCTGCATCGGGTCGAGCGAGGTCGTCTCCGTGTCGAAGCCGACGAGGCCGGTCTCGCGGGCGTCCGCAATCCAGCGGTCGAGCGCGTCCAGGTCGCGCACCGTCTCATAGGCGGAATGATCGATCGGCGCGGCGGAGAAGCGCTCCGCCCGGGCTCTTGCGAGTGCGGCCGGCGTGGCGTCGCCGGGGCTGGCTGTGGGCAGCAGCGTCGAGGCCGCCTCCGCCGCGGTCTCACCGCCATCGAGCACGAGCGCGGGACCGGCCACCTCGCCCTTGTCGAGGTCCGGGCCGCGCGCTTCCGCACCCCATTCGACGGGCACGTCGGCAGCGTCGATGGCGCCGGCATCGCAGTCGCAGGCTTCGGCGACGCGCCGCGTCAGCGTGGTGAATTCCATGGCCTTGAGGAAGGCGATCAGCTTCGGCCCGTCCTGCGGATGCAGCACCAGCTCGTCCAGCACCGTGTCGAGCGGCGTATCGGTCTTGAGCGTCACGAGCTGGCGCGAAAGCAGCACGAGTTCGCGGTTCGCCACGATGTTCTCGCGGCGCTTGACCTGCTTGATCTCGTCTGCGCGGGCAAGCAGCGTGTCGAGGTCGCCATATTCTTCGAGAAGCTGCGCGGCCGTCTTCGGGCCGATGCCCGGCACGCCCGGCACGTTGTCGGTGCTGTCCCCGGTCAGCGACTGGAGGTCGATCATCTTTTCCGGCGGCACGCCCCATTTCTCGATGACTTCGGGAATGGAGATCTGCTTGTCCTTCATGCTGTCGTACATCGAGACGTTCGCCGTCACGAGCTGCATGAGGTCCTTGTCGGAGGAGACGATGGTGACATCGGCGCCGTCGGCCTCGGCAAGGCGGGCATAGGTGGCGATCAGGTCGTCGGCCTCATAACCTTCCTTCTCGATGCAGGGCAGATTGAAGGCGCGGGTGGCATGGCGGATCAGGCCGAACTGCGGGATCAGGTCTTCCGGCGGCGCGGTGCGGTTCGCCTTGTAGAGATCGTAGAGCTCGTTGCGGAAGGTCTTCGAGGAATAGTCGAAGATGACCGCGAAATGGGTCGGCGTCACGCCCACGTCGGTGTTGCGCGCATCCTTGAGCAGCTTCCACAGCATGTTGCAGAAACCGGAGACGGCATTGACCGGCAGCCCGTCCGATTTGCGGTTGAGCGGCGGGATAGCGTGGAAGGCGCGGAAGATGAAGCCGGAGCCGTCGACGAGGAAGAGATGATCACCTTTTTTCATGGGGTGAATGGATAGCGCGGGCGGCTTTCCGCGTCTATCTCTCATTGCGGTTTCAAGGCCGTTTCGGGGCTCTGGAAAGGGTCACGCGAACGTTACCAATTTGTAATTTTCGCTGCCCTCTGAAACCCTTGAAAAGCCACATTCGGACCCACAAATATTATCCAACGGCACCTGATCAAGCCGTTGTCTGGCACCCGGCCTGTCCCCCGCCGCGCCAGACAAAGGACAAAGGCCTTATCCCCCTCTCCGGGCCTTTGTCCATCATTCGAAGAAGCCGCCGCGACAAGCCTCCTGTCGTCGGCGGCTTCTCGGTTTCAGGCACTTGTCTTGCCCGTGATCCTTGATTGTCTTCTATCGAAAACCGGCATAGCTTCCGGTCATGGACTTTGACCGGACGGAGTCGGCAGCATATCTCGCCAATCTCCTGGCGAAGGCGGCGTCCCGCACCCTTCAGGCGCGGGCGGACGGGGCCGGCTTTGCGCCCGGCCAGTTCCCGGTCCTGCTGGAACTGTGGAACGGCGACGGCCTCACCCAGCGCGAACTTCTGGACCGCCTCGACATCGAACAGGCGACGATGGCCAACACGCTCGCCCGCATGCAGCGCGACGGCCTCATCTCGCGCCGCCGCCATCCCAAGGACAGGCGTGCGCAACTGGTCTTCCTGACCGAGCGCGGCAAGGCGCTGCGCGAGACGGCGATGGAGGCGGCAAGCGCCACGGAGGATGCGCTTTTCCACGGCTTCCGCCGCTTCGAGCGGGAGCTGCTGCTGGAATATATGCGCATGGTGCTGGCCAATCTCGGCCGCGAACCGCGGATCTGAGAACACCAGAATCGTCATACGATTTGCCCTCCCCGATGCGATCGGTCTAATGTCGCGCCGAGTTTCGCAAGGATTCGACCATGACCAATATTCTGCCCGTCCTCGACCACGCCAGCGCCGGCATTCCGGCGAGCCTCGAACGCATGTTCGAACTCGTGCGCATCAAGTCCATCTCCACCGATCCGGCCTACAAGGCGGAGTGCCGCCGGGCGGCGGAATGGCTGGTGACGGAGCTGCGCACGCTCGGGTTCGACGCGACAGTGCGCGATACGCCCGGCCATCCGATGGTCGTCGCCCATCATGACGGCGCGAAGCCCGATGCGCCGCATGTGCTGTTCTATGGTCACTACGACGTCCAGCCGGTCGATCCGCTGAACCTGTGGGACCACGATCCCTTCGAACCCGCGGTGCGCGATGCCGGCGGCGGGCGCCGCATCATCACCGGCCGCGGCACCTCCGACGACAAGGGCCAGCTCCTGACCTTCGTGGAAGCCTGCCGCGCCTACAAGGAAACGGCGGGCGCGCTGCCCTGCCGTGTCACCATCCTGTTCGAAGGCGAGGAGGAATCCGGCTCGCCCTCGCTGAAACCCTTCCTCGAAGCCAATGCGGCAGAGCTCAAGGCGGATTTCGCCCTCGTCTGCGATACCAGCATGTGGGACGCCGATACGCCGGCGATTTCCGCAGGCCTGCGCGGCCTCGTCGGCGAAGAGGTCGTCGTCAAGGCGGCCGACCGCGACCTGCATTCCGGCTATTTCGGCGGTGCTGCCGCAAACCCCATCCATATCCTTTCGAACATCCTCGCCGGCCTGCACGACGAGACCGGCCGGGTGACGCTCGATGGTTTCTACGACGGCGTCGAGGAGACCCCGACGCAGATCAAGGCGGCCTGGGAAAAGCTCGGCAGCTCCTCGGAAAGTTTTTTGGGCGAGATCGGCCTGTCGATCCCATCCGGCGAAAAGGGCCGCTCCGTGCTCGAACTCACCTGGGCGCGCCCGACCGCCGAAGTGAACGGCGTCACCGGCGGTTACACCGGCGAAGGTTTCAAGACGGTCATCGCCGCGGAAGCCTCGGCGAAGGTCTCCTTCCGCCTGGTCGGCAAGCAGGACCCGGCAAAGATCCGCGACGCCTTCCGCGCCTATGTGCGCGCAAAGATCCCGGCCGATTGCTCGGTGGCGTTCCATGCCCATGGCGGCTCGCCAGCGATCCAGCTTCCCTATGATTCCGCGCTGCTCGGCAAGGCGAAGAACGCGCTTTCCGACGAATGGCCGAAGCCCGCCGTCGTCATCGGCATGGGCGGCTCCATCCCGATCGTTGGCGATTTCCAAAAAATGCTCGGCATGGAATCCTTGCTCGTCGGCTTTGCGCTGTCGGACGACCGCATCCATTCGCCGAACGAGAAATACGAGCTGCGCTCCTTCGAGAAGGGCATCCGCTCCTGGGTGCGCATCCTCTCGGCGCTCGCGGCGCGCTGACCAAGATGTGATGACACGGTTGACCGGCGTTAACCGGACGGAACGGATATGCTGGTCAACTGGTTAAACAAGGACCGCATCGCGGACAGGCGATGACAGGTCCACACAATGGGGAAGGAACGGAATGGCGGTAGACGGATGGATTGCGAGAGAGCCTTGCTGCTCAGGCGATGGGGCGCCGGGGGCAGGGGATAAGGCAGGATGAAGCGGCTGAAAAAATTCTTCTGGCCGCTCGTCAGCACCGCCGCGATCATCCTGTCGATCTACATCCTCTACAAGGACCTGCGCGGCCTGTCGCTTGCGGAGTTCATGGCGAGCGTTCATGCCATTCCGGTTTCCGGCTGGATCCTCGCGAGCGTCGCGACGCTCGTCGCCTATGCGGCGCTGGCCGCTTACGATCACCTGGCGCTGGAACATCTCGGCCACCGCATCTCGCTGTGGTTCATCACCATCACCTCGTTCACCACCTATGCCCTGTCGCACACGATCGGCGCCTCGGTGTTTTCCGGCGCGCTGGTGCGCTACCGCGCCTATACGTCGAAGGGCCTGACCGGGTCGGAGGTGGGCGTCCTCGTCGCCTTCTGCTCCTTCACCTTCGCGCTCGGCACCTTCATGCTGTTCGGGCTGGTGCTGGTGCTGGAACCCGCGATCATCGAGCGCTTCGCCGCCTTCCTGCCGATCGAGGCGGCGCTGTCGACCGGCTGGCTGATCCTGGCACTGGTGGCGCTCTATGTCGTGGGAAGCCTCGTCGGCTTCCGGCCGGTCCATACGCGCTGGCTGCGGCTGGAATATCCCAAACCCTCGCTGGTGTTCCGCCAGCTCTTCATTGCGCCGATCGAGCTGATCGGGGCGGCGGCGATCATCTATTTCGTGCTGCCGGCGGAGGGCAATCCGGGCTTCTTCGTCGTGCTCGGCATCTTCCTCGCCTCCTTCTCCGTGGCGCTGCTGTCGCATGCGCCGGGCGGCATCGGCGTTTTGGAACTGGTCTTCATCGCCGGCCTGCCGGACATGGACCCGGCAACGGTGCTGGCGGCCCTTGCGGTCTTCCGGCTGTTCTACCTGATCATCCCGTTCATCATGGCGCTGGTGGTCGTGCTCATCTTCGAAAGGCAGCGTTTTCTGGCCCGCCCAAGCAATGGCGACGATTAAGCGGCGGAGAGTTTCGGTTCATCTCGTATTCAGTCGAATTGTTTCATGCTGTCATCCGTCTTGATCACTGTACAACAGTGACTATCCAAGGGAGACCGACATGAAGACAACGATCAAGGGCGGCATTGCCGCTGCCATGGCCGTCGCCATGTTTGCCACGACCTTCGTAACGGCGCCGGCCTTCGCCATGCCGATGCCGAAGGTCGGCGCGTCGCAGGCATCCGACGTCGAACAGGTTCAATATCGCCGCGAACGCCGTGGCTGGTACGGCGGCCATCGCGGCTATCGTTACGAGCGCCGCGGCTATCGCCGTCATTCGGATGGCTGGTGGTATCCGCTGGCTGCCTTCGGCGCCGGTGCGATCATCGGTGGCGCGATCGCCAATGACGGCTATTCCCAGCCGCGCTACGAAGGCATCAACCCGCGCCACACCGAATGGTGCTATGCGCGCTATCGCTCGTATCGTGACTATGACAACACGTACCAGCCGAACTATGGCGGCCGCCGCCAGTGCCTCTCGCCTTACTATTGAGGCCTTTTCTCGGGCGGTCCAAAGGGCCGCCCGAAGTCTTTTCGGCTGTTAATTCTCCGGCAGATCCGTCGTCACGGCGGTGGGGCGAAGGCGGCCGACCTCGCCGATGCTCACATAGAGTTGCAGCAGCGGCGGAACGAGGGCTTGCGACGCCTTGGCGACCGCCTCGTTATAGGCCTTGACGTCGGCCTCCGCCTCGATCGTCTTGCCCGCATTGGCGAAGATCATGACGATCATCCCGTTCATGGCGGCATTCACCTGCGCGGCTGCCTTCGGGCCTTCCGCCGTGGTGAACATCGGCATCATCGACAGGTTCTGCGCGCTGACGCGGCTGACGATCTCCTGCAGCTTGAACACCTGGTCCTGGATATCGAGCCCGGCCGCCTGCTTTTGCGTGACGACCGCGTAGAGACCCTGGAAGTCCTCCATTTTCTGGCGCAGGTCGCTGTAGTTGCGGATCACGAAATCCGTCTTGATCTTCTGCTCCTCGAAGGTGGCGTTCACCTGGGGGGCCAAGTAGTAGGTGCCGATACCGCCGACCATCAGGGCGAGCGTCGTGAACCACATCGGGGTCCGGTCCGCGACGAGGAATGTGCGCACGGCCTCGCGCTTCTTGCGGGGGCTTTCCGTCGACGAGGCTTCCGCGAATTCGGCCATCTGGCACTCCACCTTCTGTGACGGGCGTTAGTTGTAACCGCGCATAACGACATGACAACCCCGGCGGCGCTGCGCCCCTGCAAGGCGCAAACGATTGAGAAATTGGGGCTTTCCGTTTCCGATTTCTTAACCACCCCTTAAATCGCCGCATTTAAGGTTCACCCGACGGCGATATTTTTGAGGGTGTACCCGACCGCTTATGGCAGCCAATCGCAAATCCCAGCGCATCGAACCGTCCTTCCAGGGATCGGGAGGCCGCAACGACGACGACGATTTTCACGTCGGCGCGGGGGATCGCGTGGCGGGCGGAGCCGGCCGCAAGGGTCGCGGCAAGCCGGCGAAGGCCGAACGGCCGCGGCGCGGCGCGCGCGGGCGCCGGCAGGCCTCCGGCGGCGGCATCTTCGGCCTGTTCCGCCGGCTGTTCTACTGGTGTGTTGTGCTCGGCATCTGGGGCGCCATCGGCGTCGGCGGGCTCGTGCTCTATTACGGCGCGCGCATGCCGAGCGCCACGAGCTGGTCGATCCCCGACCGGCCGCCGAACATCAAGATCCTCGCCGTCAGCGGCGACGCCATCGCCAATCGCGGCCTCACCGGCGGCGAGGCGCTGTCGCTCGAAAACATGTCGCCCTATATCCCGCAGGCCGTCATCGCCATCGAGGACCGGCGCTTTTATTCGCATTTCGGCATCGATCCGCTCGGCCTTGCGCGTGCGATGTTCACCAATGTCACCACCGGCCGCATGGTGCAGGGCGGCTCGACGCTGACGCAGCAGCTCGCGAAGAACATGTTCCTCTCGCCGGAGCGCACGCTTGAGCGCAAGGTGCAGGAAGTGCTGCTCGCCTTCTGGCTGGAGCACAAATATTCCAAGGACCAGATCCTTGCGATGTATCTGAACCGCGTGTTCTTCGGCTCGAATTCCTACGGCGTCGAGGCCGCCTCGCGCCGCTACTTCAACAAGTCGGCGCGCGACGTGAACCTCGGCGAAGCCGCCCTTCTCGCCGGTCTGCTGAAGGCGCCGTCGCGCCTCTCGCCGGCGCGCGATCCGGAGGCGGCGGAAGCCCGAGCCCAGGTCGTGCTCGGCGCGATGCGCGAAGAAGGTTTCGTCACCGATACCGAGATCAAGACCGCAATGTCGCAGACGCCCGCGCGGGCAAAGAGCTACTGGTCGGGTGCCCAGCATTACGCCGCCGACATGGTCATGGCGCAGCTTCCCGGCATGATCGGCGACATTACCGAAGACCTCGTCATCGACACGACGATCGACCTCGATCTCGAAAAGAAGGCCGACGAGGCTCTCACCACGCTTCTCGACAAGGAAGGCGCGAAATCCGCCGCCTCGCAGGCCGCCCTCGTCTCGATCGACGGCACGGGCGCGATCCGCGCGCTGGTCGGCGGGCGCGACTATGCCGAAAGCCAGTTCGACCGCGCCTCCAAGGCCAAGCGCCAGCCCGGCTCCGCCTTCAAGCCCTTCGTCTATGCCGCAGCGCTTGAGGCCGGCCGCTCGCCGCTCTCGGTGCGCAACGACGCGCCGGTGCGGATCGGCAAATGGACGCCGGAGAACTACGACCAGAAATATCGCGGCGAGGTGACGCTCTCCTCCGCGCTGGCCAATTCGCTGAACACCATCGCCGCACAGCTCGTCATGGAAGTCGGCCCGGACGAGGTCATCAAACTCGCCCGCAGGCTCGGCATCGAATCGGAGCTGCAATCGAATGCCTCGATCGCGCTCGGCACGTCGGAAGTGACGCTCGTCGAGCTGACGGCCGCCTACGCCCCCTTCATGAACGGCGGCTACAAGGCCACCCCGCACATCATCCGCCGCATCTCGACCGCCGACGGCCGGGTGCTCTACGAAAACACCTACGACAACCCGCCCCGCGTGCTGGAGCCGAACATCGTCTCCATGATGAACGGCATGATGATGCGCGTCATCACCGAAGGCACCGGCAAGAACGCCCGCATTCCCGGCTGGCAGGCCGCCGGCAAGTCCGGCACGACCCAATCCTTCCGCGACGCCCTCTTCGTCGGCTACACGAGCAACCTCACGACCGGCGTCTGGTTCGGCAATGACGACGGCAAGTCGATGAAGAAGGTCACGGGCGGCGGGCTCCCCGCCAAAGCCTGGAGCAGCTTCATGACCGCAGCCCACGAGGGCCTCAGCCCGTCCCCGCTCTTCGGCACGGCCGGCGGCGACCAGCCGGTGGTGGACGGCACGCAGCCCGTCCCCGAAGAAGGCGGCGACCAGCTCTTCGACATCATCTCCCGCACGCTGGGCACTGACGAACGCCCGGCCGACAACCGTTCGGCTGTCGCGAGCGAACAGACGGGCGCCGTTCCTTTAGACGACGGACTGATCCCGCCTGCGGATGTCGGTGAGCAACGGCAGACCGGCACGCGCCGAACCACCCTTCTCGACGTCCTTTTGGGCGGCTAGTGCATAGTCGAACTACCCCCAGGCGATGATGACATTCTCGGGCTCAGCGGGATGATCCATTCACACCCGGATACGCGTTTTGAGGCTCATTCGCGTCAAACAGAATAAGCTCATTGTTCGGCTTGTTCAGAATGCCATCGAAATTGGGCTACTTTGCCTCAACAATCTCGGAAGCCGGCCCGAACGTCACATGCGTATCCCCGTCGTTCCAATAGAGTGCCGGAATGAGAATGCAGTCCTGCGAAGACAGAACCCCTCTCCGGTCCATATGCGTTGTAATATGAACATTCCGGCGACCCGCAGCCTAGAAGCTGACATACTTTGGCGCGATCGACAGATGTTGCGCGGTCATGACGTCAGAACCTCGCCTCGATAAAAGCCCGGCCTAGCTAATTAACAGCAAGACAGAGGAAGCCGCCATTGTTTAACCCCAGGCGATAACGACGTTTGAGGGCTCGATCGGGTGATCGAGCCATACGCGGACACGCGTTTTCGTTAGCGGCACCGTCGTTTTGAAGTACTCGGATACCGTTGCGCCAAAAACAATAAGCTGTTTTTGAGCCGTATCGAGAACACCATCAAATGTCGGTTCAGCTGTTTCGTTTAGCTCGTCGAATGGACCGATAGTGACATTCGTATCGCCGTGGTTCCAGTCATAGGCGGGAACGTTTATACACTGGGAAGATGCAAAGATTCCTTGGCGATCCATATGCATTGGGATGTCGACGTCAGTGCGACCAGCTATATATATGCTGAGATATTCTGGCGCGATTGCACGAGTTTTAACAGACATGACCTTCAATAAATCCCTTTGGATATAAAGCCACCTTGTGACTTGCTGCACCACCGGCCGCCAAGGCCGCCGGCAATGTTGTAGGCCGGGTCAGCACACGCTCGGATACGCGCACCGATGGCCGCCGACCGCGCCCTTTGGCTTGACGCCCGCAAGGAACCTCACCACATTGCGTCTTACAGACGGTTCACCCTTCTCATGGCGCTGATTTTGCGAGCTTTGCGGCCGCACGATGTCTTGCAGTCGTCTGGACTGCTCCTTATATACGCCGCAAGGCTTCGGCTCAGGCTCAAGCTTTCGAGAAGACCATACCATTAGGGGCTGCCAAAAGAATGCCTGAATGGGTTCCGGCAGTTCGCTTCAAGGAGAGAATGACATGGCTAAAGTAATCGGTATCGACCTCGGAACGACCAATTCCTGCGTTTCCGTCATGGACGGCAAGGACGCGAAAGTGATCGAAAATGCCGAAGGCGCGCGCACGACCCCGTCGATCGTCGCCTTCAACGATGATGGCGAGCGCCTGACCGGCCAGCCGGCAAAGCGCCAGGCCGTCACCAACCCGGAAAACACCCTGTTCGCAGTGAAGCGCCTCATCGGCCGCCGCTACGACGACAAGCTCGTCGAGAAGGACAAGGGTCTCGTCCCCTACAAGATCGTCAAGGGCGACAATGGCGACGCCTGGGTCCAGGCCCATGGCACCGGCTATTCCCCTTCGCAGATCTCCGCGATGATCCTTCAGAAGATGAAGGAAACCGCCGAATCCTACCTTGGTGAAAAGGTCACGCAGGCCGTCATCACGGTTCCCGCCTACTTCAACGACGCGCAGCGCCAGGCAACCAAGGATGCCGGCAAGATCGCTGGTCTTGAAGTCCTGCGCATCATCAACGAGCCGACGGCTGCGGCACTTGCCTACGGCCTCGACAAGAAGGACGGCAAGACCATCGCCGTCTACGACCTTGGTGGCGGCACGTTCGACATCTCGGTTCTGGAAATCGGCGACGGCGTCTTCGAAGTGAAGTCGACCAACGGCGACACCTTCCTCGGCGGTGAAGACTTCGACATGCGTCTCGTCGAATATCTCGCAGCCGAATTCAAGAAGGACCAGGGCATCGACCTGAAGAACGACAAGCTCGCCCTTCAGCGCCTCAAGGAAGCCGCTGAAAAGGCAAAGATCGAGCTGTCCTCCTCGCAGCAGACCGAAATCAACCTGCCGTTCATCACGGCGGACGCTTCCGGCCCGAAGCACCTGACGATGAAGCTGTCGCGCGCCAAGTTCGAAAGCCTGGTCGACGACCTCGTCCAGCGCACCGTCGCGCCCTGCAAGGCAGCCCTCAAGGATGCCGGCGTCACGGCGGCCGAGATCGACGAAGTCGTTCTCGTCGGCGGCATGAGCCGCATGCCGAAGGTGCAGGAAGTCGTCAAGCAGCTGTTCGGCAAAGAGCCGCACAAGGGCGTCAACCCGGATGAAGTGGTCGCCATGGGCGCCGCCATCCAGGCCGGCGTTCTGCAGGGCGACGTCAAGGACGTCCTGCTCCTCGACGTGACCCCGCTGTCTCTCGGCATCGAAACGCTGGGCGGCGTCTTCACCCGCCTGATCGAGCGCAACACGACGATCCCGACGAAGAAGTCGCAGACCTTCTCGACCGCCGAAGACAACCAGTCGGCCGTAACCATCCGCGTTTCGCAGGGCGAGCGCGAAATGGCTGCGGACAACAAGCTGCTCGGCCAGTTCGACCTCGTCGGCATTCCGCCGGCACCGCGCGGCATGCCGCAGATCGAAGTCACCTTCGACATCGACGCCAACGGCATCGTACAGGTTTCGGCCAAGGACAAGGGCACCGGCAAGGAGCACCAGATCCGCATCCAGGCCTCCGGTGGCCTCTCCGACGCCGACATCGAGAAGATGGTGAAGGACGCCGAAGCCAATGCCGAGGCCGACAAGAAGCGCCGTGAGGGCGTCGAGGCGAAGAACCAGGCCGAAAGCCTGATCCATTCGTCGGAAAAGTCGCTCAAGGAATACGGCGACAAGGTCACGGAAACCGACCGCAAGGCCATCGAGGACGCCATCGCCTCGCTGAAGACCGCGGTCGAAGCCTCGGAGCCCGATGCCGACGACATCAAGGCGAAGACCAACACGCTCATGGAAGTCTCCATGAAGCTCGGTCAGGCGATCTACGAGGCCCAACAGGCCGAAGAGAACGCGTCTTCCGGTGAAGACGGCGACAATGTCGTCGATGCGGACTATGAAGAAGTCAAGGACGAGGACGACCGCAAGAAGTCAGCCTGAGCCTCCTGATAAGCCGGCCGCCACAAGCGGCCGGTGCAACGGATAGCAAAAGGGCGGAAGTCAGCGCGAAGGGAACAAGGCCAAGATGATCACTCCCGTTGCAAGCGGTGACGATGTCCTGGTCTTTCCTTCGCTCCGGCTTCCGCCTTTTTGCGTGTCCGGTTTCCAGCGCAGGCTGAAGGCAAGCTTGTTCATCCATAACAAGAAGACCGTTCCACTGAAACGGACGTGAACCCGAATGGCAAAAGCTGATTTTTACGAGACGCTGGGTGTCTCCAAGACCGCCGACGAGAAGGAGCTGAAGAGCGCCTTCCGCAAGATGGCGATGAAGTATCACCCGGACAAGAATCCGGGCGATGCCACGGCCGAGCAGACGTTCAAGAACGTCAACGAGGCCTATGAGACGCTGAAGGACCCGCAGAAGCGCGCGGCCTACGACCGTTACGGCCACGCTGCTTTCGAGCAGGGCGGCATGGGCGGTGGCGGCGGTGCCGGCTTCCAGGGCGGCGGCTTCTCCGACATCTTCGAAGACATCTTTGGCGAGATGATGGGCGGCGGACGCCAGCGGCGCTCTTCCGGCGGGCGCGAGCGCGGCGGCGATCTGCGCTACAACATGGAAATCTCGCTGGAAGAGGCCTATGCCGGTAAGACGGCGCAAATCCGCGTGCCGACGTCGATCACCTGCGACGTCTGTTCCGGCTCGGGCGCCAAACCCGGCACCAGCCCGAAGACCTGCGCCACCTGCCAGGGTTCCGGCCGCGTGCGCGCCGCACAGGGTTTCTTCTCGATCGAGCGCACCTGCCCGACCTGCCACGGCCGCGGCCAGACGATCAGCGATCCCTGCACCAAGTGCCACGGTCATGGCCGCGTCACGGAAGAGCGTTCGCTCTCGGTCAACATTCCAGCCGGCATCGAGGACGGCACGCGCATCCGGCTCTCCGGCGAGGGCGAGGCGGGCGTGCGCGGCGGACCGGCGGGCGATCTCTACATCTTCCTCTCGGTGAAGCCGCACGAGTTCTTCCAGCGCGACGGCGCGGACCTCTACTGCACGGTGCCGATCTCGATGACGACGGCCGCCCTCGGCGGCACCTTCGATGTGGCGACGCTGGATGCCACCAAGTCGCGCGTGACGGTGCCGGAAGGCACGCAGGCGGGCCGGCAGTTCCGGCTGAAGGGCAAGGGCATGCCGGTGCTGCGCTCCGCGCAGGTCGGCGATCTCTACATCCAGATCCAGATCGAGACGCCGCAGAAGCTCACCAAGCGCCAGCGCGAATTGCTCAAGGAATTCGAGGAGATTTCCTCGAAGGAAAACAACCCGGAATCCGCCGGTTTCTTTGCGCGGATGAAGGAATTCTTCGAGGGCTGATAGCTTGCACGGAAGACTTCGGACCTCTCCTCCGTCATGGTCGGGCTTGACCCGACCATCCACGCCACACCCCGCCGATGGATCCTCGGGTCAAGCCCGAGCAACTGTGTTGTGTGATGTCAAGACAGGAACGCTCTGTTGTCCCTCACGGCTGC
>NZ_JBXASL010000014.1:0-73778 GCF_058809275.1 Shinella sp. GW821-FHT10F02
AGCGTGACGACGAAGAAACCGCATTGATCGTCAAGCGCTAGACCTGATCGAAGCCGCCTCCCGGGGCGGCTTCTTTCCTTAAAGCAGATTTATTGTGCAGTGCAGCAACCATATCGCTGCTGAGGTGTTAGGCTGTATGCGCCAATCCGGCGCGCCCCTGGAGCACCCCATGAGATCCCTGTCCGATACGCTCGAACGCCTTGCCCGGTTGCGCGCGGCGAAGCCCGCCACCCCGACGGGTTCCATTCTCAGGAAACTCGATCAGTTCGGGAGCAATCCCGGTGCTCTGACCGCATGGCACCATGTGCCCAAGCATCTGCCTGCCGCGCCGGCCCTGGTGGTCGTGCTACACGGCTGCACGCAAACCGCCGCCGGTTACGACGCCGGCTCGGGCTGGTCGGCGCTCGCCGAGGATTACGGCTTCGTCGTCCTCTTTCCCGAGCAGGTCCGGCAGAACAACGCGAACCTGTGCTTCAACTGGTTCAATACCGCTGACACGCGGCGCGACGCGGGCGAAGCCATGTCCATCCGGCAGATGATCGCCACGGTGGTCGCCGAACACGGCATCGACGAGCGCCGGATCTACATCACCGGCCTCTCGGCCGGCGGCGCCATGGCGAATGCGATGCTGGCCTGCTGCCCTGATGTTTTTGCCGGCGGCGCCATCATCGCCGGCCTCCCCTACGCATCCGCGTCCACCGTGCCGGAAGCCTTCGATCGCATGCGCGGGCAAGGCCTTCCCAAAACGAACGCCTTGCAGGCAAGCCTGCGCGCCGCCTCACGGCATGAGGGCGCGTGGCCGACGGTTTCCGTCTGGCACGGAACGAGCGACAACACGGTGGTGCCGGAAAATGCGACCGCGATCGTCGCGCAGTGGCGTGGCGTGCATGCATTGCCGGAACAGCCGACATCCTCAGCGACATTCGCCAAATATTCCCGGTCGTCCTGGCGCGACGAACGCGGCACGGATGCCATCGAACTCTACCGGATCCCCGGCATGGCCCACGGCACACCCGTCGATTCCTCCACCGGCTATGGCCACGGCGCACCCTTCATGCTCGACGTCGGCGTTTCCTCGACGGTTGAGATCGCTAGGACCTGGGGACTCGCCGCCTCCTTCGAGCGCCGCGAGCGCCCGAAGACCGAAACCCTCGACGAGCGGCCGGCCAAACACCCGAACGACGGTGGTGGGAACAAGATCCAATCGGTCATCGAGAACGCGCTCCGCTCGGCCGGGCTTATGAAATGATGTGACTTGGCTCGCCCAACACGGCGGAGCAGGTGCTCCGTCGTTGCTCACGGAAGAACCGACGGTCCGACCGCCACAATCCGATGGCGATGGGCTTTGGTTCCGATGCGATAGAATGGAGCCTCGGCGGCGACGCCGGCATGCGCCACGCGTCATCCGCCGTCGTCGAGGTGTGTCTTGCCGGCCGCATTCGAGGCTGACATCTGACAAAGGACTTTTAGGCCTTCTTGAGTGCCTCGGGTTTGTGCGCTGCCCGCTTGCCCGATTTGTCGCTTTCGACAATGAACTGCGGATCGCTTTTCGTGGCGTTGACGGTGTGGTCCTTGATCTTTGTTTTGCTGGTCTGCTTCCTAACGACCTTGCCTTCGGTTTCGCCCTGGCTGGTCTCCCATTTCACTTCGTCGCCTTTTTTGAACTTCTCGCTCATCTTGGCCTCCAGCGACGTCAATCGGGGCTAGCCACTGAGGGAGGCTTGATGTTTTCGGGCTCGCTTTCCCTGTCGCCGCGTGCGAATTCGTCGTCGGCTTGCTGATTGACCTGGGTTACGTCATCTACCTCCTGGTCGCTCAATTGCCCCTCCTCCCCGGCGCGCCTCCAATGGTCAGCATGTTGACCGTTCGGACGGCCTTCGTCCTCCCAGATTTTATGGGCACGCTCACGTTGCCGCTGCTCCTTGTCCACCATTTCAATCTCCCGCGAGTTTTGAGCCGATCTACGAACAAAAAGCCCGGCATCGAGCCGGGCTTCAGGTCTGCGGAAATGCTGATCAATGATGATGTTCGGGCATTTCCTTGAGCTGATCCTTGGTCCAGCTCGTCACCGCGTGAACGTCGCCGTCTTCGTCGCGCATAAACTCAAGATCGGTCAGCGGAACGCCGACCGGCTTTGCACCGATGCCGAGGAACCCGCCGACGTCGATCACAGCGGTGCTTCCCGAGCCAGCACCGTGGACATGATCGAGGGTGCCGACCTTGTGGTCGTCTGCGCCGTAAATCGTTGCACCCTCCAGGACGTCGGGGGTGAGTTCGGCAGCGGTAAGGCGTACGTGGTTCGTGTGGTCCATGTCGGTTTCCTCCATCTGGATTGGAGTGGTGGAAATCCGCATAGATCGCCTTTGTTCCGCAGAGACCTGACATTCCGCTCTGTTTCGAAAAGGCGGGTGTCCAGCGAACCGGCGGCGTGGGTTCGGCCACGCCGACGAGATATCGCTATTTCTCAAAGTCGGCCATGATCGACGAGACAGCGTCGAGCGCAGCCTTCGCATTGATCCCATCGGCTTCCCGGTCCTCAGCCCATCTGGATTGGATGCCCGGGACACCGATGCCGTCCTCCCATTGGTTCACTTCTTCAAGGGTAAGACTGCGCACCGTCGCGCCAGCAGCTCTCAAGTCCTCCAGTTGATTGTCGAAGCTGGCATCCATGACGGGTCCGAGCGCCGTGTACGATTTCTCACCCGCCTGACGAATGGCATCGCGGTCTTCCTGCGTCAGGGCGTCCCAAACGGACTTGTTCATCGCAAGGATGTAGACATGCCCGAGCCACAGGTCTTTCGAGACCAGAACGTTCGGCGCGGTCTCGTGGACCTTGAGCATGTAGCCGCTGTCGACATTGACCATGAGCCCGTCCAGCGTCCTCTGCTTCAGGGCGTCATAGATTTCCGGCCCCCAATGCATGGTCACCGGGGTAGCGCCCGAGTTTCGCAGGAAATCGAGGTGCCAGAAACTGGCGGAGCGCCACTTGCCGCCCTTCAGTCCGTCCAGGTTTTCCATGGGTTCAGAACTGTAGAATGCCACAGGGTATCCGGTCCCGAAGAAGAGGTGCACCAGGCCGTTTTTCTCCAGTTCTTCTGGAAATGCCGGAACTTCGGCGTAGACGCGCTGGAGGAACTCGATCTGCCTGCTGCCGGACGGGCCCGTCGGGAAACCCTTGAATATCTGATGCAGGGGAAGTTCCTTGGCTGTGTACTCGGGCACCACCGTGGCCATGTCCGTAACCTGACCTCCACTCACCGCGCCAAGCGCATCGTAGGCCTTTGCGATTTCGCCGTCCCAATGGTCTTCGATCTTCAGGCGGCCTTTCGACTCCGCCTCGATGGCCGGAAACAGCACGTCCTTGAGGAACCGGGTTCGCATGCCACCGAGGGGTTCATGATCGCTGAACTTGAGGACCCGCGGCGAAGACGACACCGTCTGCGCTTTCCCGTCAGCTATCTCGGCTGTAGACAGGACCATGCCGGCGGCAAGCGCCATGGCCAGTCTACGGGTCATTTTGACTCTGTGATCTGCTGCATTCTTGTCATTCATCGCTCTGCTCTTCTTACTTTGTGACATTCCGATACCGCCGAGGTCCACAGCGCTGAGCCGTCCGCGAGCCAACTCTCCCCCGCCGTAGATCGGGCGGCAGGTTGACCCTGACCCCTCCCAAAAATATATCTGAACAATCCTTCAGTCAGGTATTCGCATTTGAAGAACGCCTCCCCGATCGTGCCACAGCGCCTGAAACCGAGGAAATTGCCCCTCCAGACGCGGTCCGGGGCGACCGTCGAGGCAATTCACGAAGCCGTGATTCAGGTTTTGCTTGCTGAGGGGCTTGGGCGGCTCACGACCACCCGTGTCGCAGAGCGGGCCGGATGTTCGGTCGGGACGCTGTACCAGTATTTTCCGAACAAGGAGGCGCTGCTCTTCGCGATCCTCCAGAGCCATTTTGAGGACGTCGTTGCTGCCATCAAGGCCATAGACATCGGCGCAGGAACTCGCCCTCTCGCCGATCTGGCCGATGCCCTGGCGGACGCTTACGTCTCGGTAAAGGTCGCACGGCCTGACGCAACGATGGCGCTCTATCGGGTAGCGGGCGCGATCGACCAGTTCCGGCTGTCCTCCGATGTGTTTAGACGGCTCCAGTCGGGAGGCGTTCGGGTCCTCGAAAGTGCCTCCGATGTGAAATTCCGGGAGCCGGGGCGAACAGCGTTCACGCTTCTCGCCGCATTAGCCGGGCTTTCACGCGCAAGCTTCGGGGCGCTTGTCTCGGACACCGATATCCTGCTCCGATTGAAGGTGGAATCGCGGCTTCTTGCCCGGTCATATCTTGCCGCGGCGGCCAGGCAGGTGGAAGGCTAATGAACGGCACTTTTAAGACGCTGTAAGTCGCCCACTCGAATCCGCTGCCGTGCGCCTCGGCTCAATGCGGATAGGTCGCATAGGCCGTAGCGCCATCCGCACAACTCCCGCTGCCTTTGCCATGAATAATTTATTTTAGAACCGCAGGAACGTCGTCCCTGATCAACGGTTTCTTGAGTCCAACCTCTCGAAAACGTGATCGGAAACTTCAATGGCTTCGGAAAAGACTCTCAACGACCTCTTCCTTGATACGCTCAAGGACATCTACTTCGCGGAAAAGCAGATCCTGAAGGCATTGCCCAAGATGGCGCGTGCGGCCCAGTCGGAAGAAGCCAAAGCCGGCTTCCTGCAGCACCGCGACGAGACCCAGGGCCAGATCGAGCGCCTCGAGCAGGTCTTCGAACTGCTTGGCAAGCCGGCACGCGGCAAGACCTGCGAAGCCATCCAGGGCATCATCGCGGAAGGCGAGGAGATCATGGAGGACTACAAGGGTACTGCGGCGCTCGATGCCGGCCTCATTTCCTCCGCCCAGGCAGTCGAGCATTATGAGATCGCCCGCTACGGCACGCTCAAGGCCTGGGCGGCGCAACTTGGCCTCAAGGACGCTGTTCCGCTTCTGGACGCCAATCTCCAGGAGGAGGTTGCAACCGACCGGAAGCTGACGGCCCTCGGCCAATCCTCGGCAAACGCCAAGGGTTCGACGAAGAAAGCCAGCTAGACTGGTCGCAAGCACATCAGGCCGCCTTGCAGGGCGGCCTTTTTGTTTCCGCGCAACCTTGCCCTCAAACGAGTTCACCAGGAGCCGCATCCATGGCCAAGAAAAGAACCGCCGCCGCGCCGAGAGACGCAACCGACACCGCCACGATCCACGACGTGAAGCTGCGACGCGGTGCGGGTGGCGAGCTTCACCAGACGGCAGAGGGCGACACGCCCGTGCTGACGACTGCCCAGGGCGGGCCTGTCGCCGACGACCAAAATTCACTTCGCGTCGGCCCGCGCGGGCCGCTTGTCGTCGACGACTTTCACTTCCGTGAAAAGATCTTCCATTTCGACCACGAGCGTATTCCCGAGCGCGTCGTCCATGCCCGCGGCTATGGCGCGCACGGCTTCTTCGAGACCTACGAGTCGCTCGCCGCCTATACCAAGGCCGACCTCTTCCAGCGCGCGGGCGAACGCACGCCGGCCTTCGTGCGCTTCTCCACGGTGGCCGGCAACAAGGGTTCAGCCGATCTTGCCCGCGACGTGCGCGGCTTCGCGGTCAAGCTCTACACCCAGGAGGGTAACTGGGATCTCGTCGGCAACAACATTCCGGTGTTCTTCATTCAGGACGCCATAAAGTTTCCCGACCTGATCCATGCGGCCAAGCAGGAGCCCGACCGGGCGTTCCCGCAGGCACAGACCGCCCATGACAATTTCTGGGACTTCATCAGCCTGACGCCGGAAAGCATGCACATGGTCATGTGGACTATGTCGGACCGGGCCATTCCGCGGTCCCTGCGCTTCATGGAGGGTTTTGGCGTTCATACCTTCCGCTTCGTCAATGCCAAGGACGAGTCGACCTTCGTCAAATTCCACTGGAAGCCGAAGCTGGGCCTTCAGTCCGTCGCCTGGAACGAGGCGGTCAAGATCAACGGCGCCGACCCGGACTTCCACCGCCGCGACCTCTGGCAGGCGATCCAGTCCGGCAACTTCCCCGAATGGGAATTGCAGGTCCAGCTTTTCGACCAGGAGTTCGCCGACAGCTTCGATTTCGACGTGCTCGACCCGACGAAGCTCATCCCGGAGGAAATCCTCAAGCCGCAGCCGATCGGTCGATTGGTGCTCGATCGCATGCCGGAGAATTTCTTCGCCGAGACCGAGCAGGTCGCGTTCATGACGCAAAACGTGCCTCCGGGCATCGACTTCAGCAACGACCCGCTGCTGCAGGGCCGCAACTTCTCCTATCTGGACACGCAGCTGAAGCGCCTCGGCGGCCCGAACTTCACCCATCTGCCGATCAACGCGCCAAAGTGTCCCTTCGCGCATTTCCAGCAGGATGGGCACATGGCGATGCGCAATCCGGTCGGCCGGGTGAATTACCAGCCGAATTCGTTCAACGAAGGTCCGCGTGAATCGCCCACGCGCGGCCACCGCCCCTTCCCTGCCGAAGAGCAGGGCACCAAGGCCCGGCTGCGCCCGGAAAGCTTCGCCGACCACTATAGCCAGGCCCGGCAGTTCTTCATCAGCCAGACACCGCCGGAGCAACGCCACATCGCAGCAGCCCTCACCTTCGAACTCAGCAAGGTCGAAACGCCGGCCATCCGAGAGCGAATGGTGTCGCACCTTCTGAACATAGACGAGACGCTCGCGACGACGGTGGCCCAGAAGCTCGGCCTCCAGTCCATGCCGAAGCCGGCCGATGCAGCTGTTCCGACGCGCCAGGATCTCGAACCCTCGCCTGCGCTCAGCATCGTCGAGAACGGGCCGAAGCGCTTCGAAGGCCGCAAGCTCGGCATCCTTGTCACCGACGGTGTCGATGCCAAGCTGCTGAATGGGCTGATCACAGCGGTCAACAAGGAAAAGGGCACATGCGAACTGATCGCGCCTAAAGTCGGCGGCGTCACGGCATCGGATGGATCGTTGGTCAAAGCCCACCACATGATCGACGGCGGGCCGTCGGTCCTTTTCGACGCGGTCGCGTTGCTGACCTCTGCCGAGGCGATCGACGACCTGGTGGCGGAGGCGGCCGCGCGCGACTTCGTGGCGGACGCCTTCCAGCACTGCAAGTTCATTGGTTATGACCAGTCGGCCATGCCGTTGCTGGCCAAGGCCGGGATCGCCGATGCGCTCGATGAGGGTATCCTTGCCCTTCCCGGCGAGGATGGGCTTTCCGGTTTCGTGGCGGAACTGGGCAAGTTGCGCGTATGGGGCCGAGAGCCATCCGTGAAGCTCGGCAAGGCATCGCAGCCCGCCAAATAAAGCACGGCAAGGGACGCGCCGTCCTATTAGGAGGGCGCGTCCTGCCAGCCGAGCCGCTCTGGCGTCGTCCGCCCCATGCTCTGGGACGGAGGCGCCTTCGCCGTTGGGTGCTATTCTTCGCTATCGCTGGGGATATGGCTATCGACGCCCCGCGTCAGCAGCTCCCGCGCATGCACATTGCGAACGCCCGCAACCGCACGGATCGAGCCGATGAGGTGGCGACGATCGTCCTCGCTGTCGATGCTGCCATCGATATGGACCTCGCCGTCGCGGACTGTGATCTCCAGGGAGGCAAGGTCGATCTGCTTGTCGCCTTCAAGTGCCAGCGTTATGCGCTCTTCCAGTTCGTCGTCCGCGATCACATCCTCCGTCCTGTCGGAAAATGGCAGGGGCGCGCCGCTCACGTCCGTCGCCACCGGATCGAGTGACACCTCGACACCGTCATTGTCCAACTGGTCGAAATTCGCGTCAGGGGCGCCATAGGGTGCGTTCCTCGCTTCGCGCGGATCGGCGTCCTTGTCGGCGTAGGGCCATCCATCGCGGATGTCCCGTTGCTCGAAGTCACGAAAATCGTCTTCGCGTGAGACTTGCTTGCGGTCGGCCATCGCTTTCTCCACTTCATCATTCCTGCTGCATTGGGAAGGATCGAACCGATCATGGCGGCGCTTTGTTCCCTGCTTGCGCTCTCGCGGGTAATCGACGCGCTTAACCCGACGGCGCGGTCTTCAACCGGCCATTTTCGGGGCATGTTTCGGCAGACACTTTCCACGCGGGAACCGATATGCGAGGCTTCGAGGCCCGAAAGGGTGCGGGAGCTGAGGTCGAGCCAATAGGCCGAGGCGCAGGGTCGGTAATCCGGGGGCCTGCTGGCGGCGCGTGACCCTCACGTGTCGCCGCCGCCCGATCTTGGATGACACTGGCTCACCACTCCTGCGACCGAGCCCCTATAGCGGATACCGCGAAGCACACACCGCTCCAGTCAAGATCATCATCGTCCGTGCGGGTTCACCCCTTGCCCGCCGCAGGATTCGAGCCATATCGCTCAAAGTAAGTCCCGCAGGAGCAAGTTCGATTTCCCGACGCGCCCTCCCCATCCTGCTGATCCCGCTGAGCGGCTGCACCGGCGTGCAGTCGGCGCTCGACCCGGCGGGAGAGGAGTCGGCGGCGGTTTTTCAGCTCTTTCTTGTCATGGTGGTGGGTGGCGCGCTGATCTGGATCGCCGTGGTCGGCCTGCTGATCCATGCCGGACGGCGGCGCGAAACGCCATGGTCGGCGGAGAAGGCCGGGCGGCTGATCGCCTGGGGCGGGGTCGCCTTTCCCGTCGTCGTGCTTCTGGCGCTGCTTGCCTATGCGGTCTGGCTGATGCCGGCGATCCGGCCGTGGCTGGCGCGCGTCGCCCCGGCGCCGGAAACGATCGAGGTCACCGGCGAGCAATTCTGGTGGCGGATCAGCTATCCGGCCAGCGACGGCATGGCGGGCTTCGAGACGGCAAACGAGCTGCGGCTGCCGGTCGGCACGCGCACCGCCTTTTCGCTGAAGGCGACCGATGTCATCCATTCCTTCTGGATCCCGGCGCTTGGCGGCAAGATGGACATGATCCCCGGCCGCACCAACATGCTGTCGCTGGAGCCCACGCGCACCGGGCTTTTTCGCGCGCCCTGCGCGGAATTCTGCGGCACGTCGCATACGCTCATGGCCTTTTCGGTCGTCGTCATGGAGCCGGACGACTATGCCGCCTGGCGCCGGGCACAGGCGGGCGGCAACCGGCAGGGTAGCGGCGAAGGCGAGCAGCTCTTCGCCTATCATGGCTGTGCCGGCTGTCATGGCGTGCGCGGCGTGACGGGGCCGGCAACCCTCGGCCCGGACCTCACCTTCTTCGGCCAGCGCCAGACGGTCGGCGCCGGCACGCTTGCCAACACGGCGGAGAATGTCGCCCGTTTCATCCGCGACCCAGGCGCGGTGAAACCCGGCGCAAAAATGCCGGCCTTCGACATGCTGCCGGAAAAGGACATCGCCGCCATCGCCACTTACCTGGTGGGGCTCCAATGACCGATCTCTCCAGCGAAGACGGGACAGCGCAGGAGGCACAATTGCGCGAGGTCTGGCGCACGCCGACCGGCTGGCGCTACTGGACCTCCGTCAACAATACCGAGATCGGCCTTTGGTACGGCGCGGCCGCCTTTGTCTTCATGCTGTTTGCCGGTGTTCTGGCCCTGCTCGTGCGTGTTCAGCTCGCCGTGCCGGGAAACGATTTTCTCTCCGCCGACATGTTCAACCAGGCCTTCACCCTGCACGGCACGGTGATGATGTTCCTCTTCGCCGTGCCGATCTTCGAGGCGGTGGCGATCTTCCTTTTGCCTTCCATGCTCGGCGCGCGCGAACTGCCCTTCCCCCGGCTTTCCGCCTTCGGCTTCTGGAGTTTCGCGCTCGGCGGCATCTTCGTCTGCGGCTCGATCTTTTTCGGTGCGGCGCCGAACACCGGATGGTTCATGTATCCGCCGCTCGCCACCGACAAGGAATATTCCGGTATCGGCGCGGATATCTGGCTCCTTGGTCTCTCGTTCATCGAGGTCGCGTCGATCGCCGCCGCGGTAGAGCTCATCGTCGGTATTATGAAGTGCCGCGCTCCCGGCATGCGCATCAACATGATGCCGCTCTTCGCCTGGTATCTGCTGATCGTGGCCGGCATGATCCTCTTCGCCTTCCCGCCGCTGATTGCCGGCGACATCCTGTTCGAGATGGAACGGATGTTCGATTGGCCGTTCTTCGATGCGGCGCGCGGCGGCGATCCCCTGCTCTGGCAGCACCTGTTCTGGATCTTCGGCCATCCGGAAGTCTACATCATCTTCCTGCCGGCAATCGCGCTGATGGCGATGATCGTGCCGACCTTCGCGCAAAGACCGATCGTCGGCTATTCCTGGATCGTGCTCGCCGCCGTCGGAACCGGGTTCCTGAGTTTCGGCCTGTGGGTGCACCACATGTTCACCACCGGCCTGCCGCAGATCTCGCTCGCCTTCTTCTCCGCCGCCTCCGAGGCGGTGGCGATCCCGACCGGCGTGCAGATCTTCGTCTTCATCGCCACCATGCTCGCCGGCCGCGTCATCTTTTCCGTTCCGATGCTCTTTGGCGCCGGAGGACTTGCCATCTTCATCATCGGTGGGCTGACGGGTGTCATGGTGGCGCTGGTGCCCTTCGACTGGCAGGCGCACGATACCTATTTCATCGTCGCTCACCTGCATTACGTGCTGATCGGCGGCATGCTCTTCCCGATCGTCGCCGGCATCTACTATTATTACCCGCTGCTGGATGCGCGAAAACTCTCCGATCGGCTGGGGAAAGTCGCCTTCTGGCTGATGTTCGTCGGCTTCAACGTGGCCTTCTTCCCCATGCATCTCGCGGGCCTGCGCGGCATGCCACGGCGCGTCTTTACCTACCCCGCCGATATCGGCTGGGACTGGTTCAACCTGATCTCCACTATCGGCGCCTTCGTCTTCGCCTCCGGCGTCGCCGTTGTGGTGATCGACGTGTTGCGCCCAAAACACCGCCAGCCGAAGGGCGAGCAGAACCCCTGGAACTCCGGCACGCTGGAATGGATCAGCGAGCCGGAGGAAAAGTGGGGCGTGCGCTCCATCCCGATCATCAGGAGCCGCTACCCGATCTGGGACCAGCCCAGCCTGATCGAGGACATCAAGGCCGGCCGCGGTTACCTGCCCGACGCCAAGGACGGCGCGCGCGAAACGCTCGTCACCTCGGTGCTCGACGCAAAACCCATCCAATGCCTGCGCGTCGGCGGCACGTCGATCCTCACCATCGTTGCCGCTTTTTCGCTCGGCGGCGTCTTCATCGCGCTGACGTTCCATTGGTGGATCGCGACGATCGTCTGCGCGATCATGACGCTCGCGGCGATCATTGCCTGGCTCTGGACCGGCACGGCCGTCATTCCCAAGGAGGAGATGCGCGACGTCGGCCTCGGCGAGACGCTGCCGCTCTATACGTCGGGGCCGCAATCGGTCGGCTGGTGGGCGATGTTCATCACCATGGCCGGCGACGGCACGGCCTATGCCAGCCTGATGTTCGGCTACTTCTTCTACTGGACGATCCACGAGGATTTCACCGCCGGCCATGCGGGTCCCGGCATGCTTTGGCCACTTACCGCCGCCGGCCTCTTCACGCTCGCCTGGGCGGCCATGCTTGCCGCGCGATGGGTCAATGAAGCCGACCGGCGCGGCCTCACCCGTCTCGCGCTCGCCGTCGCCGTACTTCTGACGCTCGCCGCCTGTTGCGCGGGGCTTGCCGGGCCCTATTTCACCAGCATGGACCCGACCGTACATGTCTACCCGGCGATCGTCTGGGTCGTCGCCCTCTGGACCGTCGTGCATGGCGGCGTCGGCATCATCATGCAACTCTACTGCCTCGCCCGGAACCTCGCCGGGCGGATGAGCGCGCGCCACGACATGGATCTTCGCAATGTCGTGCTCTACTGGCATTTCCTCGTCATCACCGCGATCACGTCCTTCGGCGTGCTCGGCCTCTTTCCGGGGTTGAGGTGACGCGATGCGCCTCATCCCCACGGACGTCGAAAGCCTCTGGACGCTTTTCACCGCACCGACCATCTGGGCGCTGCATTTCCTCGCGTGTTATGTGACCGCCGCGGTCTTCTGTGCCAAGGCGGGCGTGGCGCCCTTCTCCTTCGAGGCGATGCGGTTCGCCCTCGGCGTTGTTACGCTGGTTGCGCTGTCGGGCATCGTCCTCTCGGCCTATCTTGCCTGGCGGCAATGGGGTTTCGGCTCGGGCGACCCGCCGCATGACGAGCCGACCCGCAAAGACCGCCTGCTCTTCCAGGGCTTTGCGACGCTGCTGCTCTCCGGCCTGAGCTTCGTCGCGGTGGTTTTCGGCGCCGTGCCGCTGCTGTTCGTCGGGGCATGCCAGCCATGAGGACGATCGCGCTCCCCGCCGGCCTTGCGCTTCTCGGCCTTGCCCTCGTCCTCGGTCTTGGCGCAGGTTCCTTCACCGTCCATATGGTCGCGCATATGGGCATCGTTGCGGTGGCCGCGCCGGTGATCGCCTATGGCCTTGTCGGCACGCGGCGCGACCCGCTTGCGCACTGGGCCTGGATGACACCAATGCTGGCCTCGCTGGTCGAGCTCGTCGTGGTCTGGTTCTGGCATATGCCGGTGCTGCGCGCGGCGGCGGATGCAAGCCTGGCGCTGACGCTCGTCGAGCAGGCGAGTTTTCTCGCCGCCGGCCTGCTGCTGTGGATCACCTGTCTGCGGCCGGGCGACGGGCGCCTCGCCGGGACGATCGGCCTGCTGTTCACCTCCATGCACATGACGCTGCTCGGCGTGCTTCTGGCGCTGGCGCCGCGCCCGCTCTACGGCGACGGTGCGGTCAGCTGTTTCGGCATCCCTCTTTCCGCGGCCGCCGACCAGCAGATCGGCGGCGTGGTCATGCTGATGGTGGGGGCACTCGCCTATCTCGCCGGCGGCGTCGCCCTGCTCGCGGGCCTGCTTCGAGACGGTGAAGAGAAGATGGTGGAGGAGCGCTGATGCGGATCGGCTGGAAACACCTCGCCGCTCTGCCCGTCGCCGGCATCGCGCTCGCATTTCTCGTCGCATGGAGCGGCCTGATCAGCGTCAAGGCAAGCACCGGTCATTGGAAGGTCACGGACATTTTCCTGCACTGGGTGATGCGGTCGTCGGTCCGCACCGCCGCGAGCGGCACGACGGTACCGGCTTTCACCGAGGGGATGCTGCCGATGGCGGCCGGGCACTTCGAGACCGGGTGTGCGATCTGCCACGGCTCGCCCGCCATGCCGCGGCCCGATAGCGTCGGCAGGATGCTGCCGCCGCCGCCCGATCTCAAGGACAAGATCGTCACCTGGAGCGACGCGGAACTCTTCCAGATCGTTCAGCACGGCGTTCGCTATACCGGCATGCCAGCCTGGCCGGTCGCCGGCCGTGAAGACGAAGCCTGGGCGATGGTCGCCTTTCTGCGCCGCTATCGCGAACTCGATGCCGAAGAATACCGCGCGCTCGCGGGCTTCAGTGCGACCCTGTCGCAGGCGATGGACCGGATCATCGAGACCTGCAACGGCTGCCATGCGCCGGCCCGGCTCGGGCCGGACAGCCTAGTTCCCCGTCTTGCCGGGCAATCTGCCGCCTATCTTGAACAGGCTCTTCTTGCCTATGCTGACGGAACGCGGCACAGCGGCGTCATGGCCGTGGCCATCGACACGCGGACCGAAGCGGACTTGCAGGCTCTAGCGCGCCATTTTTCTGAGGAAGCGGCCGATTCAAGGTCCCTGTCGGAGAGCAGCCTGTTCGAACGAGGCCAGGCGCTCGCGACAAAAGGCGATCCTGACCGCGGCATTCCGGCTTGCCTCTCGTGTCACGACAAGGCCCAGGCAAACCCCAGCTACCCCCGCCTATCCGGCCAACCCGCTGCCTATCTCTCAAACCAGCTTCGGCTGTTCGTCAGAAAAACGCGAGGGGGCGGCCCATTCAAGGAGCTGATGCTTCGGGCGGCCGAGAACTTGGAACCAGCCGACATTGCCGCGTTGGCCGACTACTTAGCTACAAGGGAGCCGACAGAAAGCGGCGTGCCGGAGTGAACCGGAACATTACGCATGGACGTTGCTAATCAACGCGCGGATCTTGGGGAAGGTGTTGTGAGCTACCGGTATGTCCGTAATCCGTGCTGTTGATCCTTCACCTCCAATGCCACCTGCCTTTGAAGATCGACGGAATATCTACTCAGTTACGACCCCAGGCTAACCGACGATGAGCCACGCCCAAGAGCGTCGTTAACATTACCAAAGATTGGAAGCATCTGAACCGGTTATGTCCATCGACTTCCCACGCGGGAAGTGTAAGACCGGCATCGTCGAACTTGCATTTGATCTAGGGGATAAACATGAATTTGAATAGCGCACGCGTGGGTTTTGTTGCTCTCGCACTCGGTATCGTAGGAAATGCAACGATCACCAATTCCGCCTATGCCGCGGAGTTCTCTTTTACAGCAACAAACACCACCAATACTGGGATCACTGAAATATTGGTTTCCGAGAACAAAAAGGATTGGGGTTACTTTGACATTGGTAGCGGTATCAAGTCAGGCGCAACTGCAAATCTTGTGTGGGACCAAAGCACAAATAGCGAGAGCTGCGCTCAATGGGTTAAAGCAAGTTACGCGGACGGGTCCGAATCCGAACCTGCCAAGTTCGATTTCTGCGAAGACGGCCTGGAAATCAATTTCTAGAGGTAATCACGTCAAAGCGTGACAATTGCGCGGCAGGTCATCCTGTGCTCAGGGTCTCCCCATTTTTGGGGATACCCCACGTTGACGAAAACTTGTCGTCAAATCCATATGTCAGCCGCCCTGAGCGACTTCTCGCCGCCTGCGCACAGCACGCGCCGCCGTTGCCGCGGTCGTCTCGCTCGGCTGTCAATGACCACCTTTGCGAAAATCGACGCGAACGACGTTTTTGTCGTCGGGCCTCTTTGTCGGCTCTATCACCGAGCAAAACTTATGTCCCGTCCGTTGAGATAAAATGTACTGAAGCTCATACGTCCGCGTCTGCAACAATTCGAGATTTTCGCGCAGTTCCCTCACGAGCCGCGCATATTGCGTCATAACTCGCTGGTGTTCGCTACGCTCGATATACTTGGCTTTGAACCATCCCCGCATCTCATCCTCCTCGATTGGACGGTCACTCAATTCGCAGCCGGCTTCGAGGTTCCAAAATCCATGGTTAATTAGTCAACGCTTGTTTTCAGAAAACATCTCCAGTGAAGTCACCGTCCTCATCCGTGGACGGTTTTGGTTGAGGTCGACAAGACCGAATCGCGGTGCGATCATGCTTCTGTGATCGGCCATCCCCTTTCAGGGGATATCCCGTGCGTGCACTCGATTATCCGCCGAAGTCGTTTGGACTCCGACGAGGCAAGGACGGCGGTTGGGAGGTCTTCGGCCGCAGAACGAACGCGACGGTCGTTTGCGACGTTCGGCTGATGGCCGGAATGACGCTCGACAAGGCGGATATAGTCGTCGACATCTTGAAGGGCGACCATCTCTACAGGCGTGCCACAACTCTTTACTGGGAATACAGGCGCGACCGCTCTTCTCGCCGCGCGACACCACGGTTACAACACAAGAAAGATTGTACGCCAGCGTACGAATACAATCGTAAGCGGTGTCTCAGTCACATGTTGACATGATAATTTACGCGTTTCGCTGATTGGCATCTCGACGAAAGGGCATTTTCTCCAACGGCGGCTTCAGGCCGCTCATATAGCTTTCAGACTTCACCTGGCTCGGGCTCGTTGCGGGCAAAGCATCCAACCAATGTGAAATCGGGGTCGGTCTTAGTAAGAACGTCTAGGCAGGCACCACCCGTAATAAATCGATAGTGTACCGCCTCGCGACTTTGATCGCGGTAGAATTCGGATTGCGAGAGAAGGAAGCGACTATTTTCCACGCGATAAGCAAAATGGTAGGGCTTAACGCCGATGCGCTCGATGCCATACTCTTCGGTGGAAAGTAAAAGCTCGTCCAGCACACGCACGACGTCTGCATCGCTAAAGCGAATTTTTAACAAATCGTCGCCAATCGGCAGAGAAAAATATGCAGATAGAGGCTTCCCGTCGTCTCCAAAATAACTGTGGCGGAGATCATAAAGCTCCATTCCGGTGCATGTGAAGTTCTGCAAAACGTCAAATGGTATGTAGCGCGTCGTCATTGTGCTCCCCAGCTTGAGACGCGACTATATTTGTCTCCATTCGGTTTTCCAATTGGGCGCATATCACGCTGAAGGATAGTTCCACGGCAGGAGTTCATCGATCCCGCTCTGCTTATGACCGTTGACGATGGCAGTGAATGTGGCGGACAGGTACGCAAACGGATCAACCGAATTTAGCTTACAGGTCTCGATCAGCGACGCGGTGGTCGCCCAGTTCTCCGCTCCGGCGTCATGCCCAGCGAAGAGAGCATTCTTCCGATTCAGGGCTATTGGCCTGATGGATCGTTCGACAGCGTTGTTGTCGATCTCGACGCGACCGTCTGTTAGGTAGACACAGAGCCCGTCCTAACATTTGGAGACATAGGCGAGAGCTTCTCCGAGCGGCGACTTGCCAGCGACGCGGGCACGATGATGCGTGAGCCAAGTCCGCATGTCGGCGATCAATGGCGCTGACCATGCCTGCCTCCCAGCTTGCCGAGTGTAGGCGTCGAGACCGCGCAGCTCTGCCTCAATGCGATAGAGTTCGCCGATTCGCTTTACGCCATCCTCGGCAATTGGCGCTGATCCATTCCGGGTGATCTCGACCAGCTTTCGCCGCTCGTGCGCCCAACACTAGGCGAGTTTGATGTCTGGACCAACACGATCCGGCGCGATCAGCCGATTATATCCCGCGTAGCCGTCGACTTGAAGGACGCCTGTTAACCCTTTCAATATCCGCTCGGCATGGTGTCCACTGCGACCAGGAGCATAGGGGAAGGCTACACCGGGCGGAGCACCACCGCCCCACGGTCGGTCATCACGGGCCAGCGCCCAGAAGTACCCGGTTTTAGTCTTGCGAGAGCCAGGATCGAGGACTGGCGCACGGGTCTCGTCCACGAACAGCTTGGTCGACCGCTTCAGGTCTGCCATCAGAGCGTCGAAGACCGGACGCAGTTCGAATGCCGCCCGGCCGACCCAGTCGGCGAGCACGGCGTCCTTGCAGGGTTGCGCAGGTGGCGGCATGATCTCGTCTCCGCGTAGCCAACATAAACTAGGCGCGCCGTGACCCACATCAAGCGAGCCACCATGACCGACGCAGAACGCATCGAACAACTCGAGGCCAAGATCCAACAGGCTTATCAAGTCATTGGAGTGCTGTTGGCCGGGCCGGACGGTGAGTGCGAGGACTTCTCATCGCCGGGCGGACAGCGTACACTCGACTACTTTGGACATGAAGATTACGACGACGATTTTCTGCCGTATGTGCATCCGCGGGTGGTGGATGGCGGATGACCACCGAACCGCGCCTCATCGGCCGCAAGGAGGCCGCCGCCTACCTTGGAATAGCGGAGTCGACCTTCTCTATGTGGGTCGCTTCGGGCAAAATGCCGGAGCCTATTCTCGGCACCAGGAAGTGGGACAAGAAAGCGATCGACGCGCGACTTGATGAGATAAGTGGATTAGCGCCCATTGCCCCTGCCGCACCCGCGGTACTTTTGAGCACTGGGACGCTCAACAAAAGAAGCGCGACAAGCACCGCCCTCTCCATCGTCTGGACGCCCGCGAAGAACGCATTCTCCGATTTATGATAGCCCACCCGGACAGCACCACAGTCGATCTTATCCCGCAAGCCGGTGAAAAGACTATGGAGGCGCTGGCCGAGGTCGGCGTTGTTCGTGCCGGTGGAAGGGACCATCGCGGGCAACGAGAATGGTTCGTTGCCGACGAAGGGCTGGCGGAAATCCAACGCACGGATACCTGGGAGAATTGGAAGTTTGATTGACGACCGAGAACAATGCAAGAACAAAATTCTGCAATTGGTCTGTGGATTAGGCGGTCCTGCATAAGGCACGAGACCGCAGCATGCGTCATAATGCCTATGTAGTTCGGAGGAAGCGGGTGCGTTGACACCGCAGCATGTCCCGCTCCCCCGACTACTGGCGCTATGCCCGCGGGAGATGAGGGCGCTGTAACGCTCTCATCTTTCCCACGTCTATATTGTGCGACATCGTTGCCTGTAAGGCAAAAGGGAATGTGGATTTTACAAGCCTTTATTGAGCGCTACCTGATCGGGTGAAACAAATGAAAAAGCCGGAAGCAGAGAAAGCCATACGTTCACTGTGTCACAAGTGGGCTGCTACGCTCTCCGCAGAAGATCGCAAACATCCGCATTTCTCGGAGTTTCGGCGCTGGCTCTCCGCAAGCGGATATGGCGAGTATATGAATTTCCGATCGACTGAGGGCGCAAGCGAAGCCGCTGAAGCATGGTTCGATAAGGAACTTGGCCAGATGTGGAGGAGGTGACGGATGGCCAGCGTCAAGGTGACGGCCGCCGCCGGATCCCCATGAACCAGAAACTGAGCCGGAAGGCCCGGCTTTTGATGGACCATCCCAACTGTTGCTTCTGCGGAGGTAATGCCACGACGGTGGACCACGTTCCGTCGCGGCAACTGTTCGCCGACCGCCAGGCACCAGAGGGTTTTGAATTCCCGGCATGCGCCGCATGCAACAATGGTTCCGGAAAGCTTGAACAAGTCGTTTCGCTCTATCTCAAGCTCACCGATCAAACGGGACGAAAGCCGGATGAATCATTCTCCGAAAACATTCGAGGTGTCTTCAATAACAATCCCGCTTTCATGCCGATCGTAGATGTGAGCACGAGCAGAAAAAAGAGGGCAGTCAAAGAGTTTAGTCTCGTGCTACCCGAAGGCACATCGGTCTCCAAGGCCCCAGTGCTGCGCCTGCCGCCTGAGGCCGAAGAGGCGTTCGAGCATTTCGCGAAACGGCTGTCATATGCGCTGTTCTACAAACACCTGGGGCTCCCAAAGCCGAAGGCACATTTTGCGAAGCACTGGTACATCCAAGAGCAACATAGGTCAGTGACCGGTCTTATGGATCAAATGAAACAGATGATGCCTAACTCACACCGTGCGACCCGAACGAACGCGGACCTTAGCGATCAGTTTTGGTACCTCTGGTACGCAGAGAAGGAAGGTCCCTATTTTGCCTACGCCGCGCAATTCAACCGCTCGTACCTGTTCTTTGGTGTGGTTGCACCGTTGGAGTATGAAGATACTATAGCGGGTGTTTAGGCGGCTTTCCCAATGATTTCGAACCGTGACCGATATGGAAATTCCGCGCCCTACGTTGTCCTCGTCATAGGCCTCGTCATTGTATTCATTTTTGCTTTCGAAGTGGCTTCAAGTCGGGAACGGGCCAGATACGAGCAGCAGCGCACCAGCGAGTATGCTGGCAACGCTGAAGCCGATATACGCCGCACCTGCATCGGCGTTGATGATTCCGCCCAGGCGGAATGTATTCGACAAGTAGTAGAAACCGGCAACGAGCATCAACGCGCAGAGCGCGATTTGTCCGCACAGCAGGAAATGGCTCGATGGGCTTTTTACATGTTGGCCGTTTCTTCGGCTGGATTGGTCATTACCGCCGTCGGTATCTACTATGTCCGTGACACCCTCATTGAAACGCGAAAATCTGTGCAAGTTACCCGTGAGATCGGCGAAGCGCAGGTGCGGGCGTATCTCTCTATACGGCCCACTGTCATCCCATCGATGGAAGGTGCTCCCCTCGATCATCGCAGGAGCTTTGAGGTTGAAATCGAGAACGCGGGCCTGACTCCTGCCCGAAATGTCAATGCAGTTGTCTACGCGGATTGGCTTCCTCGCAATCTGCCGTCGCCATGCCCTAATCTCGTAAGAATGCGGGACTGCAGCACTCAGGCTGACCTTACAATTGCTGCCGGCAGTTCCATAAGCGCTTCTGCAGAAACGAAACTCACAGATCTCGACTTTCTTACAAAAGATACCAATGCTGGGCCGACTGTCCCGCACTTGTACGGGATCGTTTGGTATAACGATGTGTTCGGACGTCCACATCGCACCCGTTTCGCCTTTGTTGCTCAAGCGGTTGTCTATACCGACCGTTTTCCTAAGATCGGCGACGATGCCGGTATTGGCGTCGCCCTGTCTGCTGCCTCCGAGCACAATGACGAGGATTAGAAAGAAGAGCCTAACCACTCTATGGCGTAGTTGCATATGCCACCGCCACCCTCAACAATTCCGCCTCCATCACGGCCGACAACGGCGCCGGTCGCGTTTCGCCCGGAGCGCCAATCCGTGGCACGGACAACCCGTATCCGTCGACGCGGCGGATCAGCGCGCAGCCCGGCAGCACCAGATCACCTACAGTGGCTGTGAACGTCGCGGCGACCCGGCCGCGGCTCGGATGCATGTCTGTGATTTTGATCATGGGGAACCTTTTTCCCCGGCGCGCATTCCAGCCGCGCAACAGGGGATACCGTGATGGATTTGCAGAAACTCACCCTGGAAGAAATCGTCGCGCGGCTGCGTGAATTGGCCGATGAGATCCGTGCGCAGGCACAGGCCGGCGAGCCAAATGTCAAGGCCGCTTAACCATCGCCGCGAGCATTACGAGAATTTGGAAAGAAAACCCCACCTGCTCGCGAGCCAGCGCTCGGTAATCAACCGCTCGGCGTCCGAGAGGACACGCTCATATAGCAGGATCTCGCCAATGCGGCCCGTCCAGTTGCGGCCGGAATTGCTACGGTCGTTGCCAACTTGGATTGGGCCAGTCATGGACCCGGCGGCGGACCGAATAGCTGAAGCAACGTTCATCGTTCCATCTTGGGTGAGCGTCAAAGCGCCGGCCGAAGCTTCGCCATTGAGCCGGCCCGTGCCATTGAAGTCAAACCCCACCGCGATTTCCGCGATTGTGGTTTTGATGAAAAGGTAATTCGAACTGGTATCTGGCGTCGAGGTCAGAATGCCCGCCCACTGCGGCAAGCTGTTTCCGCCGAACACGGCGAAAGCAGTACGTGTATCTCTGAATTCGCCACCCACGAACTTGGACGTTGAGTTAGGGAACGTCAGGCCGGGTGATAGAAATGATGCGTATTGAGTGGATGGAGCTGGCGCTATAAGATCTGCCGCGCCATGACCATGGCCGCGCCAGCCTATGACGTTGGTGCCGTCAACGATCAGGTCATCCGAGGTTAGCGCCTGATACCAAGCAAAATGGCCGGGAATCGGTGGACCTTTGTCTTTCTTCTTAGGGTTAAGTCCGCCGAAGCCATGCTGAAGGCCACCAAGGCCGTGCTGAAGGCCGTATAGTTTCATATCGATTGTCCTTGATTTTGGACGACTAATTCTCGTCCGTGCGCCCATACCGACGCGTTTTCGTCCACTCGGTGGGCGTTGCCGGAGTGCCGTCAGGCGCGTTGTCGGCGACCTTGTCCTGCGATGGCGTGTTGTCGTTCGCCGCGCCGTCGGTCCCGCCTTTTTTGCTGCCCCCCGACTTTCCATCGTAGAGCTTGGCGCTGATGGCCGTGCGATATCCCTCGCCCTTGGAATAGGAGTGGGTCGCCGTGTCGATGATGTAGGGAACGCCGTCCAGGCCGGGGCGTACGCCCTCGAACAGAAGCGGGGCGCCGGCGACGATCGCAGTGTCACCGATGACGGTAACGGATGCCGCACCCTCGCCGCGCTTCAGTTCCTTCGCCTTGGACTGGGCGGCCTTGTCGGCCTCTGCCGCGTCGGCGTAGGGCTCGGCGATGCGGTAAATGCTATCGCCATCGGCATCGCTGTCCGCCTCGACCTCGACGCGCTTGGCCTGATCCTTGTCCTGGTAGTACGAGACGACCTTCTGATATTTCGTCCGGTCGTTTGCCTCGAAGGTGCAGGTGCCTTGGATGATCCTGGGCGGCGTGACGACGACCGAGCCCATGAACGAGCCAGAAGCCGCGTTGCCTGAGCCGCGCTTCGAGAAGACGAGCTTGCCGTCCTTGACTTTGAATAGGCCATTATGGCGCTCGGCTAGGCGGCGGAGGACGTGAATTGGCGTCTCGTCCTGCTGGCCGAATCACTCATATTCGTGCTCACCGATCTCGCTGTCGACGGAAGCGGAAAGGCCCATGTCACCGGCGAGATCGCCGACGATGTCCTTGACCTTCTTCTTGTCCCAGTGTCGTTCCTTGCGCTCCTTCGCCTTACTATCCCGCATGTCGCGGGCTTTGCCGGAGATGGAAAGCGAGTACGGCAGGCACTTGCCGCTGACCTTGTCGACGACATAAGTGCCGAGACTACGCGCGGCGCCGTAGCCGATCCGGATATCGACAATCGCGCCCTTGCGCGGGATGGCGAGAAACTGCGGAGGGCCGTCATTCAATTCCATCTGGAACGTGTCGGAAGCCAGCCCCTCCTTGTCCGTCACCGAAATGGAGACAAGGCGCTCGTAAAAGCCGCCGGCAACAGGGTTGCCGTCGACCGTGATCTCGACTTTGGGGTTCATGTTACCTCGAAGGGGGTAGTTGACCGTCACGCACCGACGCTGTTTTCTACGCGGCGAGTGGGGAGATGTTGTATGGCGTACGACTGGACTGGACAGCGCACGAGGCGCTTGCGGATGGCGCGGAGGGCGGTTGCCGCCACCTTTTTCCTGATGCCGCTACTGGCCGTAGCGGCCGTGCTTTTCGAGTTTGGCGGCGGATGAGCTAGTCGGAGTCAGCTGCTTCGACGGCGTTTTTGACCGCGCCACCAAGATCAGCCATCACTTCGGCCGCCACGCCCTTGCCGCTCGCGGCTTCTGTTATGTTAAAGTTGTTCGTGATCTTGATTTCGGGTGGCTGCTTGTTCGTCACACGAACGTCGGAAACGCCGCGCGTCGGTCCAAGCAGTTGCCCGATGGTGCCGGCATCGAGGGATAGGGGCTTGCTCTGCAGGCCGTTGAGGAGCTGTTCCACGGTCTTAGGCGAGCCGCCGGTCTGTTGCGGACCCGCCAGGTATGCGTCCATGCTTGCCGCACGCCCGCCGTCGCTGTTGTCTTGCGTCAGATAAGGGTGGCTAGTGTTGGTATCACCGACCCGCCCGAAGATGCCCTCAAGGAACGACTTGAATTTCGCCTGGTTCTTGACCTGGTCGTCATGCGTATCGCCAGGCGTATCAGACAGGATCTGGGGCACGGCGCCGATGCTGGCGTTGACGCCAAGCCCTTTGAACCACGTCCCGACGCGCGACAGCCAGGGGATGACCTCCGGCAGACCGTTCCCGCCTTTCGGCGTTTTCTTCGGATCTTTGCCGTCAGGAAGACCAGGGAAGTCGGCCACGTCGACTAGAAGACCGCCAAGCCCCTTGAGCATGCCAATCATCATCGATGCCCCGGATATGAGCATCATCGCGGCGGCGAACTTCCGGATGGCACCGGCAAGAAGGAGGAAGCCGACGCTCCATTTCAGGGCGCTGACATAGTGTGGACTGAGGTCGCTTAGGAACTTCACGATCGGGTTGTCTTTGATTTCCTTCCCGAAGTCGCGGATGGACTTGCCATAGCCCTGAAACTCGCCAAACAATTTGCCGTAACGGTCAGCGGCGGCGCTCGCGTCCTCACTCCCGAAAATCAAATCGCGCAGACCCTTCATGGCCTCCGCACCGTTGCCGAATCCGAGGCCGGAAAACAGGCCCTGCATTCGCGATTTGAGCTCATCAAAGATCGTGAAACGGCTATCGATCGTGTTGAAGACCTTCGCCAAGTCCTCCGCCACGTCGCCGACCGGTCCAAGCAGATTCGCACCTATCGACGTCCCTAGGTTCTCCAAAGAAATCCGTAGAGACTTGGCCTTCTGATTGGCGTCTTCCATCCGCTTGGCGTAGGCATCGGCTACAGTGCCGTTGGCCTTGTTCGCCTCATCCCGGATACGGAGATAATCGTCGAAGCCGGCAATCATCGGCCGGATGAAGTCTAGGGTCTGCTTGTCGCCGAAGATTTGGGTGAGTAATTCGCCCTTGCCACCTTCGGTCTTTTTATCCAGAAGGCGAATAAAATGCTCGATTGGGCTGACGCCCGTTTTCTTGATCTTCACCAACTCCTTTGTGACATCGACTCCGAACTTACGGAAATTCTTGATCGTCTGCGGCGTTACGATCTTACCCATGAAGTCGGAAAGATTATTCGATGCTGTGGACGCATCGCCGGCGCCACGACGTGCCACCTGAAGCGCGGCGGCGAGATCGTTAACGCCTTCCACGCCATGAATGCCCAGTGTCTTTGCCGAAGCGGTGAGCTGCGGGAAGTACTGGGACATGTCTTTCAGTTCGAAGGCACCCGCGTTGCCAGCGTACGCCATGCCGTCGAGCATTTGGGTTATTTCGGAAGGCAGAACACCGAGGTTCTGCATAGCAGAAGACGACGCATTCGACAGGTCAGCGATGGACGCGCCGGTCGCGGTCGCTGCTTTACCGATTGCCGGGATTGCGCCTTCAGCGTCCTTCGCGGCCGTGCCCATTGTGAGCATCGCGTCCACGCCGGCCATGAGGTCGGTAGTCGACTGGTTGACCTTGGGGGACAGATCAACGAGTCGCTTCTGGAGAACGCCCAACTGGAGCTGCGAAAGGCCGGCCTTGACTCCCATCTCGGAGAGCGCGGCCTGGGCATCGGCGGCAGCGGCGTAGGTCCGCGACCACCCTTCGGTGACGCCCAGGTAGGCGCCACCAAAAGCCATGATCTGTCCCGTCATGCCGCGCAACGGCGTCATCATGGAAGCGGTCTGCCGGTTGAGGATTGAGATCGCGCCGGAGACCTTACGAATAGGACCCGTGACGCCATCCAGAAGTGTAAGCTTGAGGACGCTGCTGAGTGACGCCATTATGCGGTCCCTTTATATTAGTGCTTGCTGTATTTCGCGATGTGCTCGGCAAGCTGGTTCAGGATCTCGCCGACGTCTTCGGGTGCGATGGTGTCGATGATGTCGCGCGAAACTCCGGACAGGCGCGCCAGCAGGTTCATGATCGTTTCGATGTAGATGTCGGCATCAGACGCCGGGGCGTTCGACATCGCAGCCATTTTCATCACGAGCGGCGTGTCCCCAAACATTAGGGGGCGAAGGTCCAGGGCGCTCAGGAATGCCGGGCCGGAAGCAATGGGTTTGGAAAGCTGGATGCGGGTCATTTTGGTCTCCTAGGAACGGAAAGGCCCGCTCAATGGCGGGCCATAATTGGGATGAAGTGCCGCTATGGAGCGGCTAGTGGAACAAAGGTTCGTATTCGGAATTTCAGCCTCAGATTTCCAACACACGAGGCGGGCGATGATCGAGCGCGTGAAGAGACTGAGAGACAACGACGGCACGTTGGTGGCTGCGGCGACGCTGATTCTCGCCGGCCTCGTGATGATCGGGATCCCGCCATACATGCTCTTCGGAAGCTGAGACGGGTCAGACGGCGGACAGGTCAGCCAAGGCCGCGACGACCGTTTCATCGATCGCCGCCTTTATTTCGACCGCCGAAGTCATGCCGGAGAGGCGCGGCGCAACATCGGCCCCGATCCGACGGCACCGCTGACGTACGATGCCGAACTCGTCGACGATGTGCTTTGCTGCGTCGTCGACGGTAACCACAAGCGCACTCTCGCGTTCGAACTCGAGTTGCTTCAGCCTAGCCGCGTAGTTCTCTTTGACGGTTTCTGCGTCTGCCCGCGACCAGAGCGGTTCCCCGTCGATCGCAGCTACCGTTGTCAAGCTGATGTCCGCAGGTTGACGCACGCCGTGATCGAGAAGGCGCCGATCGGTGGCGAGGAAATCCACCGCGCCATCATTGGAGAAAACCAGCAAACCCTTCTGTTTCCAATCGGTTACGGTTTGCCTGGAAACGTCCTTGTAGGCGGCGAAAGCGGCTTGATTTCCGGTTTGGAGGAGGTCATCTGTCAAGTGTCAACCACTTTTCGAGCTAGATAATTTTCGAATCCTCGCGGCTGCGTACCCGCTAGCTGTTCGGTTGGCCGATAGGGTTCCTGTGGTGGGGGGCAACACACCCCCCTCCCAAAGGTACTTCCCGGCCTCCTAGAGCCCTTGCGGGTAGGACGGCCCGAATAGTCGCTCGCTGCAAGTTTTTTGCTGGACCATTTCCTTCCTATTGAGTGACGTAACGCGTTAGAATTCAGTGCTTTGCACATTTGCAAAAGGAAACGCTGTGGCGACAGATCCGCGAGGCGACTTTCAATTTTGGGCGGACAAAAGTCCGAACGCCTGTTTCGTCCACTCATGGGACCGAAAGCTAGTGCCGAAGCTGTGCAATAGACCGATGGATAGCAGTGCTCGCTGGGCCTGTGGGCAACGGTGATCGGGCCGTAGGTGGGGCGGCGCACGCCAGATAGTTTCTGGCAGTGGAGAACTATCTCCTCATATTGAATGCGAACGGCGCGCCACGAAATGGACTCAGGCTGCCACCTTTTTTGCTTTTTTGTTGTCGTTGGCCGGCATTAGGGCCAGCGCGGCCTTTCCTGCCGCTCGAATCAGGCGCTTTCCAGCACGATCAGGGCGGGTTGTCTTGACCTTATGCGCGTCCGCAACATCGGTCAGGTCACCGCGAGCGAGCATCGTTTCGATGGTGAGCGCGACATCTTCCGGCAGGTCCGGAGCGGCCTCCGGTTCGCGCCAGATTTCGGGAACAGCGAGTCCTTGCTTATTGCCACCGACGCGGCCAAACCACGTCGCGGATCGCGCAACGCCATCTGGAAGGCGAGTGACGGTCTCTCCCTCCATCTGCTCCGCCAACCATTCGCGCAGTTCCGTTTTCTCGTCTGGAATCTCCACGCGTGAATGACCAGCCGGGGGGTAAATCTGTGCAGGCATCGGCGTGCCGCGGCGGCGAAGGTGGAAAGCTAGACACTCGGACTCGTAGAGCTTCTCCATAATAGTATCGCGATCGTTGCGGGGTCGGTCGTTCCAGGAGCGCATGTAGCGCTCGACCTGCCAGCAGATCGGGACGCGACTGACCTTACGCGGCGACTGCTCTTCGCGAGGAAGCTGGACGGTGCCTTTCTCGTCAAGCCAGTAGGAAAGAAGGCCCTGCTGCGTCTCCGAGGAGTCCAAGTTGAACATAGCTCGGCCGAGACGGTAGCGGGTGCCACCGACGCGGTACTGTTTGTCCGCTGCTGGTAAGCCGGACCGTAAGGCGCCAGTGCGAGCAGCATGACGGCCCTTGGGGACGATAGCTCGACCATCGCTGGCTGCATCGACAAGGTCATCGAGATGCGGGTGGATGCGCAGGCGGTCGTCGTTGCTGCCCAGGTCGTCGCCCTGATCGTCCTTGTCCCGATAGACGGGATGGAAGTCCCCCGTAAGGGTGGCGATGGCCACGACGGCCTGGGGGTTCCGCTCGGCGAGCCAGGTGAGAGCCGGATAGCCGCCGCGGAAACGCTTGGGCACGTTGTCGTTGACTGGTTTGAGCTGCCCGGGTTTTAGTGTCCTATGGATGGGCCAACCGCGCCACGGTTCGCCGCTATGGGTGGCGCTGGATGCGAACCTTGTGCCGTTGAGGGTGATCATGCTGCCTCCTGTTCAATGGCGTCGTCGAGTGTTAGCCGCCACAGGCTTCCTTCGGTTGTCGGTATGAGTTCGCCGCTCTTAAACTCCTTGAGGACGACGAAGTCGAAGGCGTCCTGCGCCGGACTTGTTACGACACCAACCGCTCGGCAACGCTCGCCGTCGGCATTCTCGGCATCGAACGGTTCGATTGGGAGAAGGCCTGGCGATAGTTGTGGCGCATCTTCGGCCTGCTTTCGGGCGTGCTCTTCCATTGCTGCCAGCATCGCATTATACAGATCCTCGTATTCCATCAGGCGGCCTCGCTATAGGAGATAGCCAGCCGTTCATTGATCTTGCATTTGACGCGGAGGCCGTGGAGTTGATCGGTGTCCGTAACCTCAGTTCCTAGTATCTGCGCGAGCCTCGAAAGGAATATGCGCCCACGCATCTGCACCTTCTGATTGGGATGCTTGAGGTGGAATGTATGCTGCGCATCAGGGCCGTATGCTGGATTGCCCCACAATAGATCGAGAATAACCTTCTCTGTTTCCGCATCGACGTGTTCGACCGTACTGCCTGTGATCGTCGCATGGAACGTGCCGAAGGGGGCGAAGGGGCCGACATCACAGATCATCGGGCCGGGTTCCCAGCCATCATCAGCATCGTTGTCATTGGCTGGCTGAGGCCTCTGCTTTGCTTTTCGCTCTTTCGGCCTGAAGGCGGTAGGCGGGTCGCATTCAAACTCCTCCCGCTCAATCCACTTCGCCAGGGTGAACCGAGGCGCCTCGGCTTTGCCTTGTGCAACCCATGCCGCGAACCATGCCTTGGCTGCTTCGACCATGCGGGCGTGTAGATCAGCATCAGGTGCTGCCTTGGCGTATGCGGCTTTGGCGTCGACCTTCTTCTGACGATGTCCATATGCCTTCCATAACTCTTCAAACCCTCCTCCCGCACCTTCCGCGTCGGTGGCCGTAAGGCCGACCGAAAGCGGCGCCGTAGGCGGGGCGGGTTCAATATCTCTTTCATGTAAGCCGGCCCGTAGGCCGGTTACTGTAAGAGATGTTTTGGTATCGTCCGCAATACCGCTAACGCCTGTAGAGGTATCGTCCGCAATACCGCATGAGGTATTGTCAGCAATACCGCTAGTAGAGGTATCGCCTGCAATACCACTAAGGCAAAGACCGAAATTCAGAGCGTATTCGGTAGGGCGGGTGCCGGCACCCTCCCGTATCACAGTGAAAGCGCCATGGTCCGTAAGTCGCCGAACCGACGCAATGATGTTGGGCCGCGTTGCGCCTGTACGGTCGGAGAGGTAACGCAGGCTGGCACGCGAGTTGCCGAACTTGCCGAAGTATCGTTCGATGATCACGGCAGCCACCTTGTGATCAAGCCGAGTGGCCCATTCCGTATGGATGATCGCAAGGAGAAGATGGTGCTGAGCGAGGAGGCCGTCGGTCTTATCGCTCATCAGAGGCGCGCTCCATCTGACCGGCACGCCACTCGTCGCCACGCTCAAGGCACGGCGCATACATCGCGATACCGTCGTCCGTTCGACCGACTTCACGGATGAAGCCCGCGTCGATGACGCCCTTGATGGTCTTCCACATGGTCTTGCGCTGTACGCCGTAATGTCGGGCTAGCGTATTTGTCCTTAGTAGCGCGAAGCCTTGACGGTGCCACTGCTCGGCAACGATAGCCGGGATTCGCCAGCTATGCCGACCGCGGAGGCGATACGCGCCAGCATTGACATAGTCTGTGGCTCGCTGAATCAGGTCGTCGGTTAGGATGGGTGCAATGATGTTATTCATCTCGATCCTTTCGTGGAGAGATTGCGCACGAAGGCGCGGCCCGCCGACTGGGGTCGGTGGGGTGATGATGGTGATGGTGATGCGGAACGGTTAGGCGGTGCTTGCCTGCGCTTCCAGCGCACTACGGAGCGTCTCGGGAATCGTCCTGCCCCGACTGGCTGCTCGGGTGAGAATGTTGGCGCATGCTTTGCCGCTCAGATAGTATTTCGCAGGAACAGGCAGAAGGCTGGTTTCCACCTGCTGCATGCGGTCGTCTTCCTCATCGCCGATGATCGCGTCAAACACGTCGTCGATGCGGTCGGTTGTTTCACCTTCAGTGAGACCGTGCGCAGTCTCGTAGCCAGCATAGAGTTCATTCGTGGTCGGCTCTGGAAACCTGGAAAGAAAATCGGACGGATGGCAGTGCGGCGTTTGTTGCGATGTATTCGGCGATGGCTTGGGTGCGATCAATAGTCATGAATCCTCCTTGCCGCCGGGTCGGGCGGTTTGATGATGTTGGTGATTTGAAGTGGATTAGGCGGCTAGGAGGCTCATGCGACGGCCCTGCCCCGCTCATCGAGCCATCTGGTCAGAGCGGATCGGCGTGCCGCGACGGTGCCCCCCAACTTAAAATGCGGCAACAGCCCGTCATAGGTCAGGCGATATGTTTGCCGGGCAGAGATGCCGAGATAGTCGGCGATGGCTTTGGCGCCCAGCAACAAGTCGCCGGGAATATTATCGTTAGACGGATTCATGGTGTCTCCTCTGCCGAGCGCAGGACAGTGTCCGGGCGTCGGTTTTATCGTGTTGATTTTGAGAAGTTCGGTGGCCGACCGAAGGTCGGGTTGAGTTGATCGATGCAGACCTCTTGGCCTGCGGCCCGATGACCTTGGTCATCGCTGCGGGCACCACCCCGCGAAGACGAATCCACCACAGAGATTCGAATGTGCGCCTTATAGTTGAATTTGACATCGTTTGTCAAGCCTTTTCTTTCTCTCCTTCATGTGCCACTGTGTGCCGAAACTTTCAGGAGGTCATCTTGGCGAAGATTAAGAAGCGGACCTGGGCCAATGCGAGCGGCAAGCACGAGGCTTGGCAGATGGACTTCACCGACCGGCACGGAAAGCGCCATCGAGAGCAGTTCAACCTAAAGCGCGATGCCGAGAACCGTCTGGCGGAACTACAAGGAACCACACGCGCCGGCACCTATCGCCCTCTAGCCGACCGGGCTGACGTCGCGAAGGCTTGCGAGGCGTTCTGCACCTATATGACGGACCGTCGCGACCGTAGCGAGAAGGTCACGGAGACATATTTGCGCACGACGCGCCAGCACTGCGAGAACTGGATTGATCCTGCCAACGAGTATGTCATTCGTCGACCAGGTTTGGAGCGAAAAGACACGATCGGCTTTAAGGGTGGCGTCGGCTCGATCAAGCTTGCCGACCTGACTGCGGCGCGCGTTATCAAATTCCGAGACGACATGCGGAAGCACGGCGCCGGTGTAGTGACCACCCGTCGCGTTCTTGGGACGCTCTCGCGGATTCTGAAGCATGCGGTCGAAAGTGACCTCGCTACGATCAATGTGGCGAAGGGGGTTCGGGTCATTGGCACCCGCGATGAGGATGGAGAGAAGGTGACGCCTCCATCGAAGGCCGATATCGCAAAGCTGCTTGCCACGGCGGAAGGCGGTGCCAAGCTCCGCGTAACCTTCGCGGCGACTACTGGCCTTCGTGCTTCCGAGCAGTGGGCGCTGCAATGGAAGCATATCGACCGCGACAAGGCACTGGTGAAGGTCGAGCAACGTCTGGATGCTTTTGGCGGCATGGCTGTCACCAAGAGCGCGGCAGGCAAGCGGACGGTGCCTCTCGGCAAAGCTATGGTAGCCGCCCTCACCTCTTATCGCGAGGCAGCAAAGTTTAAGGGCGAAAACGACTATGTCTTCCCCGACAGCCGCGGCAATTTCACCCGCCATACAAACCACACGAAGCGGCTATGGAATCCGCTGGTGACGGCGGCTGAGATAGAGCCGATTGGATGGCACACCCTTCGCCACTTCGCTGTTAGCACCTGGATTGAAGCTGGTCTCCAGCCGAAAGCGGTGCAGACCCTCGCAGGACACGCAAGCTACGCGATTACCATGAATAGGTATGGCCATTTGTTCCCCAGCGACAGCCACCACGAGGCCTTCGACCGGCTCGCAGAGGCGCTAGCATGATTGGCACATAAATGGCACACAGCTCGCTGCACCACCTGAAAAACCAGCCGTTACCTTGTGACTTTTAATCAGTAGGTCCAGGGTTCGAATCCCTGCGCGCTCACCACAAGATCAAAGACTGGTGTCGGCTCAACCTCAAAAAAATTTGTCAGCGGTCCTGTCAGCACAGTGGTTCGACCATCGCTTTCTCCACTTCATCATTCCTGCTGCGTTGGGAAAGATCGAACCGATCGTGGCGCGCTTATGCGGCAAACACGTTGCGCCCTATCTTGAGGGTACGGATGCTGCTAGCACCATTGGGCAACAATGGAGAAAGCCGTGACCCTCAACGAAAAATTCAAAATCATTCTCGGCGCCTTCCTTAGCCCACGCTATGGGGTCTCGCCTTCCGCCCCGCGCGGCACGGTAGAAAACTACTCCAGAAAACATGGGCTGGCCGGCCTGGACTTTTCCGAGACCATCGAAGCGGCCATAGGCGCGGGATTGATCTCGATCGGATCCGACTCGTCGTTCTCAATTAGGGAAGCCGGCCGCACCAAGCTGGCACGACGCTAGCCAACGGGCTTGTTCTAAACGCCTAGCCGCAAGCGAAGAATGGCCAGGGTGTTCTCCCGTAAGGCGGCCGCCGAATAGGTTTGGTGTTCCTCGTCAAAACTTCACCGGGTTAGCACTTTCGGAAGTATCAGGCCTAAAGCAGCTTCCAAATTGGTCCTGCCTTCGGGCAAGTCTCGGCCCCGCTCGAACCAAAGCCGGTGAAACGCGTTATTGTGCGCTTCGCTATCCGTATTGGATTTATTCAGAGAGGGCGACGCAAGGCGCGAGGTCAGTATAAGTCCCGACTGTCCTCGTTCCAAAGGAGAAACCAGGACGACGTTTCCAGAAATATTCAAGCATGCCTTAAACAGGCTTGTTTTTCGCCGGAACCAACGGGTTCCGGCGAGAAGCGCCTTGCCGAACTCGATCAGTAGATCGTGTACTTCAGCAATCCCAGTGACCAGTTCACGCTGCGGTTTTCGGTGTCCCTCGTCCAGGTCTGCTTCAGCGTGCCGGCGATGTCGGCGATGGTGGTTCGGGCGTCGAGTTCCTTGGTCAGGCCGTAGTCGTTGGGGGCGACCTTGGTGAGGTCGACGTCGTCGGCGACGACGATGGCGACGAGGACGTTTTCGCTCGGGCCTTCGGCTTCGAAGTCGAAGCCATAATAGTCGTCCGGGATGGTCATCGGCATGTTTGCGGTAAGCGGCGTGATCTTCTGGGCCGATTCGTTCGGGAAGATCTGGGTCGCCTTGCCGTCCTTGGCGACATCGTAGAGGATCAGGTGCCCGCCCGTGCTGCTGGTCACGGTGATCTTGAAGACGTCGCCGTGTTTCAGGTAGTCGGAGGAGAGCACGACCTTGACGTCGCCGGTCTCGGGCTTGCCGAGGATGTCACCGACGGCGTCGACCGGGTCGGCAGCGACATAGGCGGTCTGTTGCGTGTTCTCGACCTTCACCTCCTCGACCTTGCCATAGTCGGGTGTCTGTTGCTGTGTTTGCTGGGTGGTGGTGTCGGCGGTGGGTGTCACGGCGCTGGCGCCGAGCAGTGCGTAGTTGACCTCCAGCTGCGGGTCGAGGCCCTGACACTGGGTCTGCGCGGCGCAATAGGTCTGCGACTGTTTCTTCACATATTCCAGCAGCTCGGCATTGGAGACGATGCCGTTGCCGTTGCTGTCGCCGGCGGTGATGTCGTGACCGTTCACATAGGAGAGCGTGAAGACGCCGTGGCGCTCTTCCGGCGGCAGGCGCGTATCATCCCAGGCGACCTGGTAGGAGGATGCGGCACTCCAGGCTTCCACACCGTTCTGCTTGGCGATGTCGGGCTTGTCGACCACGGCGACGTCGATGCGCAGGCCGCGCATCTTCACCGCATCCACCGGCTTGGCGAAGGGGCGCGGCAGGAAGCGTGCGCTTTCCAACGATTCGCCGACATCCGTCGAGAGCGAACGCGAGATCGTGCCGGAATGGCAGGCGTCGATGACGATGGAGACGGCGCGGTCCTTCAGCTTGGCGAGCATCGCGTCAATCTCGTCGTCGAGGATGACGTTCGTCCAGTCGCCATCGCCGGCGGCGATATCGAAGGTGGAGAGCGCTTCGTCCAGCCCGTCCTCCTCGTCGCCGCTGGCATCCTTCACCTGCAGGCCATGGCCGGAGAAGTAGAAATAGACGCGGTCGCCCGGCTGCGTGCCGTTGACCAACCATTCGTCGATGCTGGCGAGGATCGCGGCGCGGGTCGCATCCTTGTCGAGCAGCACGCGGATCGATTCCGGCGCAAAGCCCTGTTTTTCCTTGAGCAGCTTCTCGATCAGCGGCACGTCGTTCTTCGGCCCTTCGAGGAACATCTTTTCGGGCAGCGTGGCATAGGTGCCGATGCCGATCAGCAGCGCCTTGTCGGCGGCTTCGGCGCCTGAAAACAGGCAGAGCGAAAGGAGAAGGGCTGCCGCGTAACGGATCATCAGAGCGTTTCCCGCGTATAAAGGGGTTGGATGGCGACGCTCGCCTCCTTGCCGTCGAGCCGCGTCAGAAGCGCCTGCAGCAGGGTTTGCGAGGTCACGGCACGGTCGGCGAGCACCGCGCCGATCGCATCGACCGGCTCGGCGGTCCAGATCGTGATGAGGTGGTCGGCGCCGAAGGGTTTGACGATCTCGACATCGGTCAGCTTGAACTGCGAACTTGTGGTGCCAGCCGCCTGCATGTCGAGGAACTGCACCTCGCCCGTATTGGCGAGGTTGAAGACCAGCATGTTGGGGTAGCGGCCGGGCGGCGCGTCGAAGCGCAGGCGCGTGCCGGCGGCATAGATGTCCTTGACCGGGGTCAGCGAGACGGAGCCCGGATTCTGGCTTGCCAGCGCCTTCAGGAAGTCGAGCAGCACATATTTGTCGACCACGGACTGGATGCGCTCCGCATCGACATTTTCCGCCGCGACGTCGCCGTTCGGCGTGTAGAAGACGCCGCTTGCCACATCCCAGCGGAAGGGCGTGCCCGTGCCGTCGGCGTTCTTCGGCTTGTCGCCGGCGCCATCGATCTGCAAGGCGATGTTGCCGGTCCAGCCGAGGTCTTTCGCGGATTTGATGGTCTTTTCGGTGACCGGCGTCGTGGCGCCGTTGTCATTGTCGGCCGTCTCGGTCGTCGTGCCGTTGTTGACCGGAATGCCGCGGGTCAGCGTGACGACGACTTCGCTTTCCGAGCGCGCCACCTGCGGCATGAAATTCGGCACCTGCAAGGCTTCCGAGCGGTTTTTCACATTCGAGAAGATGTAGTCTTCGAGCTCGATGCGCGTGATGATGCCGTTGCCGTCGCGGTCGGCGCTGCCTTCCACCGCACGGGCGAAACTCCAGCTCAGCGCGCCGCGCGGCTCGCCGTCGATGATGACCTCCGGCGTCGGCTGGCTTTCCAGCGAGGCAGCCAGAACCGTCACCTGCTTGAAGTCGATGTCCTTGAGGTTGGCGCCGGCAATCGCTTCCTGCGAGGGCGGCGCGAGCTTCACCGTGACGGCGGGCGCCAGCCGAGTCTTGCCCGTGACCGAGCGGCTCATGCCGCCGGAAAAGCAGCTGTCGGAAACGAAGAGCACATGCACGCCCTTGCCTTCCGCTTCGCCGAACCAGGCGTTCATCTCGTTGTCGACGATGATTTCCTTGGACGTTTCTTCGTAGCGGTTTCGGTCGAAGCCGGGCAGCTGGAGGAATTCGTCGAGACCGTCCGCCTCGTCGCCGGCGATGAGCTCGGGCATCTGTGCGCCGTGGCCGGCATAGGTGAAGATGATCGTATCGCCGGAGGCGGCCTGCGCTACCATGTCGGTCCAGGCCTTGCGGATATCGTCCTTGCGTGCCTCGGCATTGGTGAATTTCGTGACCGTGAAGCCCGCCGCGCTCATCGAGCGATAGACGTCCTCGGCGTCGCGCACCGCGCCGTCGAGGCTGACATCGTTCGGATATTGGTCGACGCCGACGACAAGCGCAAAAGTCTGCGCCGCGAAGGCGGGACCCGGCAGGGCGACGGCGAGGGAAAGCGCCAGTAATCGAGGCAGCATTTTCATCATTCCACGTCCACTTCCACGCGGCGATGCAGCTGGTTCATCGTATCCGTATCGTAGGCGCTGGCATCGTCCGGCTTGAAGGGCTGGTCCTCGCCCTTGCCTTCGGTGGTGATGGCACCCGCATAACCGGCGGTGGAGAGATAGGATTTCAGCGTCTCGGCGCGGGCAAGCGACAGCTTGTAATTGGCGTCCGCCGAGCCGACGGGGTCGGTGTGGCCGATCAGCTTGATCGAACCGGGCTTCATCGTCTTCAGGCATTCCGCCAGGTCTTTTGCGGCCTCGACGCCTTCGGGCGTGAAATCCGCCGTGCCGAAGACGTAACGCACCGGGGTGGACTTCTTCTTGATCTTCACGCCGCGGAAGGAGACCTTGCACCCGCCGCGCATGGCGAGCTGTACCGGCCGGGGCGAGGCAAGCCGCATTTCGCCCGCGAGCTTGTCGAGCCGCAGGATGTACTGCTCGTCCGGCGCCATCCAGTCCGGCGTCATCGTCTCGTTCGAGCCGTCTTCCAGCGCAAGCTGGTAGAAACGTGCGGCCTGTTCGTAATCCTTGCGCTCGCGGGCGAGGTCGCCGAGCGCGTCGTAAACCTGCCAGGGGCCGCCATACTGGCGCTGGAGGTCTTCCAGCTCCTGCTGGTGATCGGCGAGCTTTCCGCCATTGCCGACGGTGGTCGCGATGCGGTTGAAGGCGGTGAGCGAGGCGACGCGGCCGGTCAACGTGCGCTCGTTGGCGCTGCAATTGGCCGTGCTCGCGGTCTCGGCGATCGAGCGGGCTTTCTGCTCGTCGCCCGCATTGAATGCCTCGGTGACGCCGGTGTAGGCATCGCAGGCGGCCGTGGCGGGCGCTGCTCCGGCCAGTGCGAAGACTGTCGACGCAAGAGCAATTCCAGCAAAAGTGCGAAGCGGTTTTGCGCCCGCTATCGCGTCAAAGCAAAGAGATCGCAGCAGCATTGTCGGTCCAGCCCTCATGTCCTCGTGGAAAAGTTCAGGCAGGGATCCAAAGGACCCCTGCCCGGTTTGTCACTTGATCTCGAAGGTCACCATCTGCAGACCGCTTGCCCCGTTGTCCTTCTCGGCCTGCTTGGCGAGATTGATGGCGAGGCCGCGCGTCAGCGGCTGCTTCGAGTTGGCGACCAGTTCCTTGGCCTTTTCGGCCGTCAGTTTCTGGTCGCCGAGACCGCCGATCTTGCAGAAGGCGATCATCGTTTCGCCGGGCGACGGCGAATCGAAGGTCAGGTTACCCGTTCCCGGCTGCGGGATCAGGCGTTTTTCGCCGGCATTCAGCGTCGTCGAGCCGATCATCACATCCGGCACGATTTCGACATTGCCGGTGTCTTCGACATACATCAGCTGAAGTTCGCAGGCGTGGTTGGTGCTGAGTTCGAAGCTCAGATAATCCCCAACCTTGGCGCTTGTCGACGCCACATGCACGGCAAGTTTCACCTTGTCGGCCTGCGCCTTGTCGTCCTGCTTGTAGGCCGGCACGGCATAAGCCGTGTTGGCACTCGCCCCCGCATACTGGTCGCCCGTCGCCTGGCCTTGTGTTGCCTGGCCCTGGGTCTGCTGCTGGTAGGCGTCGTTGTTGACGGCCTGTTCCTGCTTTTGTTCCTGCTTCTGCTCGGGCTGCTGGTAGCCGGCATTGTTGTCGACCGGCTGCTGGTAGTTGTTGTCAGCCGTCTGCTGGCCCGCATTGGCGGCGTTCGCATCCGGGTTGACGCCGCGCTTCAGCGGATCGAGCTGGAGAAGCGGCTGGAGCATGAAGGCATATTGCTCCTCGACCTCGACGCGCGGGATCGTGGAACCGGCTTCGAGTGTGGCAACCCAGTCGAGGCCGATGCGCAGGGCATTGACATCGGTGAGGCGACGGATGTCGGAGGAGAATTCCTCCGGCGTCATGTCGAACTCTGCGGCAAGCTGCTCGAAGTTCAGTTCGTCCTCATACTTGTCGGCGAAGTAGGTGAAGATCTCGGCACCGCCGGGAGCCTTCAGGCTGGTCAGGCCGCCACCCGAGGTCGGCTCGGTGATGCCGAGGCGATCGAGGGCCGCGACGAAGCGGTCCGTGTCACGCTTGTAGACCTCGTTCAGCTCCTCCTGCGGCACGTAGACGGCGAGCAGCTCGTCCTGCTGGTCCTTGGAGAACAGCGTGGACGTCTCGATATGCTCGCGCAGCTGGTCGCGCTTGGAGAGAATGCCGTCGAAGTGGCAGTCGAAGCACGAGCGAGCATTGATGATCTCGACGCCCTTGCCGATCGGCCGCTTGCGGAAGGAGACGATCGCCGTCGGGCCGATGTCAAGCTGGTCGCCCTTGTCGGTCGAGAGATAGTAGCCCTGCATGCCGTTCGGAAGCGAGAAGATCATTTCGCCGCCGTCATGATCGAAGGGCTCCAGGCCGGCCTTGAGGCGAATGCCCTCCGGACCCGCGGGGAAGCGCTTCAGCACCTGCTTGCCGACGTCGCCGGCAAAGTCATAGGACTTCCAGTAGTAGCCGCCGAACGGCATGTCGTGCCGTTCCAGCATGCGGTTGTGGTCGGACACACCCGAAGAACCATCCGCAAAGCCGGCGCGAACGATACGACGGCGCTCGATGTTCTGGTTGACCGGCACACCGAAGCGCTTTTCGAGCTCGGCGATGTTGGTCGGCAGCTTCATGAGGCGGTTATAGACCTTCGGCCGTGCGCCGTTGCTCATGAACCAGTCGACACGCATGATCGGCAGCTGCGTCTGCGTTGCCTTGGCAAGCGAGTGAAGCTGCGCGTCGCTCGTCGGGTCGACGCCGTAGAAATACTCGTTGATCAGGAAGTTGTAGTCATCCTCGCTCCATTCGAGATCGCGCAGGTCGACGCGCACGAGCAGGCCGTCGGTCCCTTCGACTTCTTCCGGAAGAACGAGCTCCGGCCCGTAGGAGAGCGAGTTGAGCAGTTTCTTGAAGCCGCCGGCGAGAACCTTCATGCGTTTCAGGAAGGTCTCATGCGATTCGCAGCTCATCATGCCGTTATACTGGTCGCGATAGCTGAAGTAGCGCATGAACGGTTGGTCGTGTTCGTCGACCTTGGAGATGTCGCGCAGCGCCAATTCGACGAAATCGAGGTATTTCAGCATCGGCCGCGAGCGCTTGGCTTCCGTCGCGGCGACCGCCGTCGGGATATCCGACTGGTTCAGCGAGTTGATCCAGGTGGCAAGGCTCTGCACTTCTTCGTCGCTAGGACGCTTGCCGAGCGGCATGCGGCCGCTGGTGACGCTGGTATAGAGCAGCGACTTGGCGGCATCGCCGGGCGTCACGAAGGCCGGATTGGCGGCGATCGAGGCAAGGTCGCCCGCCGGGAAGGACCCTTGCGAGCTTTCGCCCGGGCCGTGGCAGTTGCGGCAATATTTGCCGATGAAGGCATCGGCGGCAGATGCGGATTCCGCGTTGCCACCGCCAGCACTCAGCGCCGTTTCAGGCGTCGATTCGCTGCAGACAGGCGTTTGGCTCTGCTCGACAGGTGCCTCTACGGGTATCTCGCGATCCGCAAGGAACGCGTACATGGCCTGCTTGTCCTCATCGGGCAGCGTCGAAAGGCCTTGGGCGATGCGACGCATGACCGGATCGGACAGCGGCGAACCGGAGAGCTTCTTGCCCTCGTCGATAAGCCCCTTGGTGAAGACGGTATGCGAAGCAAGACCGCTGATGCGGGCCTTGGTGATATCGGGCGCGACCGCGCCGGTCAGGCCCTTCTCGCCCTCGTAGGCGCGGGTGAGATCAAGACCATAGGTCGTGGTGCGCGGCGTGTGGCAATCGCCGCAGCCGCCGACATTCTCGATCAGGTAGCGGCCGCGCTCCATCTGCGTTTCCTCGCGCGGCTGGAAGGCCTGCACGGTGAAATGGCTGCGCTTCCAGAGCGTGATCGTCGTCTGGCGGCTGAAGGGGAACGCGATCTCGTGTTCCTTCGAGGCGGCATCCGATTGCGGCAGCGAATCGATGTAGGCCTTGATGTCCAGCACGTCCTCCGGCTTCATGCCGCCGTAGGAGGTGTAGGGCATGACCGGGTAGAGGTTGTCGCCGTTCTTCTTGAGGCCGACCATCACGGCGTTCAGGAAGTCCGCATTGGACCAGCCGCCGATGCCGTTCGGATGGGCGGAAATGTTTGGCGCGAAGAATTTTCCGATCGCCGTCTGCATTTCCATGCCGCCCGAAAGCAGTTCGATATTGTCGCCCGAGCCATGGCAGGCGCCGCAGCCGGCGGCGCCGAACAGGATCTTGCCGTTATCGGCATTCGCCTGGTAGGTGCCGTAGGCATCGGCCGCGAACTGATCGATGGCGTAAGCCCCCGCGGGACAGAAGATCGCCAACGCAAGGCCGAGAGCGGCAGCAAGCCGGGCACCCGAACGGACGAATGATGTCTTGAACATGCGCATGGCTTGTTCCCTTCGCTCCAAAAGGCCGGCGAACCGGCTGGAAATCCATTTCTTTCACACAATTCCAAAGGCGAGACCGCTTTGCGCGCTTTCGCCGAAACTGCTCTACCGAAACTCGAAACGCTCGAACTCGACCCGGCGCGGGGCCTTGCCGAGTTCCCTCAACCCCTTTTCGATCGCCAGCCGCAAGGGCGGCGGTCCGCAGAACCACAGGTCCGCTTCTGCCGGATTCATGCTGGTCCCCGCCACGAGCTTCGTCGCATCGAAGCGGCCGTCGACCGCCGAATTGTGCAGGACGAAGTTGAAGTTCTCGAGCTTTTCTGCCTGCGCGCGGAACGTGTCGAGACCGATCGCCTCCGCCCCGTCGCGCACGCAGTAGACCATGTGGATATCCTGCCCTTCGTCGCCCTTCAGCCGGCTCGCCATGGCGAGGAACGGCGTGACGCCGATGCCGCCGGCAAGCCAGATCTGCTTCTTGCCGCCGCGCTTGTGGTTGAAATGCCCGTAGCCGCCTTCGAGCGTCAGCGCATCGCCGACGGCGACGCCCTCGCGCAGCGCCTTCGTATAGTCGCCGAGCGGCTTGATGGCGAAGCGGACCGAACCGTCCTCGTCGATGCCGGCGATGGTGAAGGGATGCGGCTCGCGAAGCCCCGCCTTGTTGACGCGGAAGAAGCCGAACTGGCCGGGCATGGCCCGGAGCTTGCGGTTGATCGGCCTTGCGGAAATGATCGTCGCGCCCTCGTGGCGCTCGACATTCACCACCTCGTAGCGGCGGGTGCGAAGCCAGGGCAGCAGTTGCGTGTAGGCGTAGCTGACGATGCCAACGGCCGCGAAGAGGTTCAGGTAGGTCGCCAGGAACGCCGTGCCGTCATAGGGCCGCTTGATGAACATCTGGTGGAAGGCGACCATAACGAAGAGCAGGCCGATGAAGCGGTGCGTAATGCGCCAGTATTGATAGGGAATCTGGAATCGCGTCTTCGGGATCACCTTCACGATGCTGAGGATGAGCAGGAAGACGAAGCCGTAGAAGGCCCACTCGCCCATCGTCGCCGCGAGAATGTTCAGCCCGCTGGTGACGGCAAGGCCCTGGAAATCCGGTGCAATGAAATAATGCACCAAGATAAGACAGAGCACAGCAATGCCGATCTTGCGGTGGAACTGGTAGATGCGGTCGAGCCCACCGAAAAGCCGCTCGATGAAGGGCGGGCGCGTCGCCATGAACTGCGCGATCCCCATGGCGACGAAGGCCATGGACGAGGCCATCAGCGAAAAAGTCGTGCCCGCATTGGTATGGCTGACGGCCGGCACGGCCAGCAGGCCGGCGAAAACAATCAGGATTGTTGCGATGATGGAACCCGCAGTCAACGTATGCCCCCACAATTCAACTGGACGGTCCGAATTCCAGGGGCATGCTGGCAAGGCCCATGACGTTCGTCAACCGCATTCGTCCTATCGACGCGTGGGCGTCCGGCTTTATTCGGGTTGGTTTCGCATGCGCGGGAAGAAGGCTGGAAAAGGTCACCCAGGGAACATCAGGAGCGCGAAAACAGACGCGAAAAGGGCGCCTCGCGGCGCCCTTCAATCTGCGGTTTCAAAGGGGCGGCTACTTGCCGAGCCGCTTGATATCCTCGCGCGCCCTGTCGGCGAGCGGGTGTTCGGGATGGCGCGCGATGAAAAGCTCCAGCGCGTCGCGCGTGCCCTTGGACTTCAGATTTTCATATTCCGCCTGTACGGCTTTTTCCGGATCAGACGGTCGCGCCATGATGCCGCCGGTGCCTTCGGGCGCCTCTCCGGCCGCGGCGAGGACAAGGCAGGTCGTGGCGACAATGGTTATCTTCGAGAACAATTTTAACCTCCGGTCGAATAGCATTCGGCGATCATCCGTTCTGTGCTACGAGGTGTCCATCCCATCATGGGCGGAGTGGATGTTCAAGCATCGTCAGAATCGGAGTGAATTGCGGTCTATCCAAGGCACGCAAACAAAACGTCCAGCATAGTAGGAGAATTTTGACATGACAGGCACTGGTAAGGTCATCAAGACCATCAACAAGACTGGCATAACGACGATTGACGGCGTGTTGTCCGGCTCCGCCTGGTCAGGTTCCCTGACCTATTCTTTCCCGACGTCGTCGAGCGCTTACGATTACACGGGCGAACCCGACAGCGGCTTCGGCACGATCTCCTCCCTGCAACAGTCGGCCGCCCGCTTCGCGCTGGACACGGCCTTCGGCAATGCCGCCAACAACGGCTTTTCCGTCGAGGGTTTCACCAACCTGGCGGTCTCGCAGGGCAGCACCACGACGGCCAACCTGCGCTTTGCCGAATCCGACATGCCGTCCACGGCCTGGGCCTACTATCCTGGAAACAGCAGCCAGAGCGGCGATCTGTGGTTTGGCCGGCAGTTCGATTACCGCTCGCCGGTCGCCGGCAATTATGCCTGGGCGACGATGCTGCACGAGATCGGCCATGCGCTCGGCCTCAAGCACGGCCATGAATTCGAAGGCAGCTTCCCCGCTTTGCCCGCCAACCGGGACTCGATGGAATATTCCATCATGACCTACCGTTCCAATGTCGGCGGCCCAGCGGACGGCTACCGCAACGGCGAGTTCGACTACGCGCAGTCCTACATGATGTCCGACATCGCCGCCTTGCAGCGCATGTACGGCGCGGACTTCACCACCAACGCCACGAACACCGTCTACAAGTGGAACCCCGGCAGCGGCGATACGCTCGTCAACGGCAAGGTCGCCATCGATGCCGGCGCCAACCGCATCTTCGCCACCATCTGGGACGGCGGCGGCAAGGATACCTATGACCTGTCTTCTTACAAGAATGGCGTGAGCGTCGACCTGCGCCCCGGCCAGCACTCGAAGTTCAGCGACGTCCAGCTCGCCCTTCTCAACTTCGAAAGCGACACCTACTCGCGCGGCAACATCTTCAATGCCCTGCTGTTCAAGGGCGACACGCGCTCGCTGATCGAGAACGCCAAGGGCGGTAGCGGCAATGACGTTCTGCGCGGCAACCAGGCGGCCAATTCGCTCCAGGGCAACGCCGGCAGCGACAAGCTCTTCGGCATGGTCGGCAATGACAAGCTCGACGGCGGCAGGGGCGCCGACCAGCTCACCGGCGGCGCCGGCGCCGATGACTTCGTGTTCAAGAAGGGCTACGGCCGCGACACGATCATGGACTTCAAGAACAATATCGACGACATCGACCTGCGCAGCTACAATTTCGCCAGCGTCAATGCCGTGCTCAACAAGGCAACGCAGGTCGGCGACGACGTGCACATCAAGCTTGCCAGCACGGACATCCTCATCCTCGACGACTTCAAGCTGAAAGATCTCGACGCTCGCGACTTCCTGCTCTGATTTCCAGCAACAATCCGAGCACAGCACGGCCGGAACCCCTGAGGTTCCGGCCTTTTTTATTGCTCGCCAGTACGTAAAACCGCCTCTGATATATCAGCCAATTGGACATCCGCTTTGCGACATGCCACCATGTGATATATCAATTGGGATTCGGGAATGACGGAAACCGCGGCGTCGCAAGCCCACCTCGCCTATCTTGCCCTCGAAGGGCTGATCGTCACGCTGAAGCTGAAGCCAGGCTCGCTGGTCACCGAACGCCAGCTCATCGAGCTCGCCGGCCATGGCCGCACGCCGGTGCGTGAGGCGATCCAGAAGCTGGAATGGCAGGGCTTGATCGCCGTTCGCCCGCGCGCCGGCTTGCAGATCACGGCAATCCGCCCGGAGGATCATGCGCATGTCATGGCGACGCGCCGGCAGCTCGAACCGCTTGCTGCCGACCTCGTTGCCCGGCACGCGAGCGACGAACACCGCGAACAACTCGTCGCCTGCGCGCAGACGATGACCGCCTGCTCGATCCATTCTGACATGGAGGGATTTCTCGCGGCCGACAAGACCTTCGACGAGATCATGGAACAGGCCTGCCCCAACCGCTTCGTCACCGCCGCGCTCGCCCCCTTGCAGACCCATGCGCGCCGGCTCTGGTTCGCGCGCGCCGACAACCGGCAGATGGACCGTGCGGTGGATCTGCATGTGAAGGTCATCCGCGCCATCCGCAATAGCGACGGCCCGGCAGCGGCGACCGCGATGGCCGATCTGCTCGATTCGCTGTCCGCCTGAAACGAAAAAGGGCGGCCCGAAGCCGCCCTTGTTATCCCATATGCCCTTCGCTCAATCGACGAAGGCGCGCTCGATGACGAATTCGCCGGGCTTGTTGTTGGAGCCCTCGATGAGGCCTGCCTGTTCCAGCAGCCCCTTGGTTTCCTTCAGCATCGCCGAGGAGCCGCAGATCATGCCGCGATCGACCGCCGGGTCGAAATGCGGCACGCCGAGATCGGCGAACATCTTGCCGTTGCTGATCAGGTCGGTGATGCGGCCCTGGAACGGATAATCCTCGCGGGTTACCGTCGCATAGTGGCGCAGCTTGTTGCCGACGACTTCCGCCAGGAATTCGTGGTTGCGGATTTCCTCGACGAGGTCGAAGCCGTATTTCAGCTCGGAGACTTCGCGGCAGGTATGCGTCAGGATGACTTCGTCGAACTTTTCATAGGTTTCCGGATCGCGCATCAGGCTTGCGAAGGGCGCAATGCCGGTGCCGGTCGAGAACATGTAGAGCCGCTTGCCGGGCGTCAGCGCATCGAGCACCAGCGTGCCGGTCGGCTTCTTGCGCATCAGCACGGTGTCGCCCGGCTGGATCTGCTGGAGATGCGAGGTCAGCGGGCCGTCCGGCACCTTGATCGAGAAGAATTCCAGTTCCTCGTCCCAGGACGGGCTTGCAATCGAATAGGCGCGGTAGACCGGCTTTTCGCCGACCATCAGGCCGATCATGGCGAACTCGCCGGAGCGGAAACGAAAGCTCTCGGGGCGCGTCATGCGGAAGCGGAACAGGCGATCCGTATAATGCTGCACGCTCGTCACCGTCTCGGCGAATACGCCGGCGGGAATGGCGGGCACGAAATCTTCGGTCTTGGCAGGTGCGTTCATTTCGGGATCGATCCTGGCTGCGTCGGAAATTCTTGACGATAGGCAGATATTACATGTTGAGCGGCAAAGGAAGGTATTCCGTTCCAATGCGCCGATTGGCCGCGCATCGCTTTTCTAACAACGCTTGGCGGTCGTTTTTATTCCGGCGCAAGCCTAAAATACGATTGCGGCGTTTCGCCGGTCGCGCGTGAAATCAGGCGCGACGGCGCCAACTGTAGGAACCGGCATCTTCCGATGCCCGCGCCGTCGGCTGGTAGTGGTTCTCGATGCCCGGCAGCCGGTTTTCCGCAAGCCGCTTCAACGCCGTCGCGTTGGTCACGGCAAAGCTGTCGATGCCACAGCGCAGCATCAAAGGAATCTGGTCGATCAGCACGTCGCCGACCGCCCTCACCTCGCCCGTAAACCCGAGCCGCGAACGCAGCAGCGACGCGTGGCTGAAAGCGCGGCCGTCGTTGAAGGCCGGAAAGGCGACGGCGACCAGCGCCAGCCGGTCGAGATGGCCTTCGAGCTTGCGCACGTCGTCCGCCGGGTTGATCAGCACGCCGAGGCCCGTTTCGTCCGTCTTCGCCAGAAAATCGTCGAGACCGAGCACCGCCTTCTCGTTCGAGCCGGCCTTGACCTCTTCGGTTTCGAGGATCCAGGGATCGTCGGTCACGAAGCCGGCTTCGTTCCAGATTTTCGTCATCGCCAAACTCCTCAGGCTGCCGCGGCCGTCTTATCACCGTAGAGCGCATCCTTGAAGGGCTGCGGTCCGACGCGGCGATAGGCATCGAGGAAGATTTCGGACGGGTCAAGACGCAGGCGCAGATAGGTGTCGACGATGACCTCGACGGCATCCGTCACCTTCTCCGGCTCGAAACCGCGACCGATGATCTCGCCGATCGACGTGTTCTCGTCGCCGGAGCCGCCGAGCGTGATCTGGTAGAGCTCCTCGCCCTTCTTCTCGACGCCGAGCAGGCCGATATGGCCGACATGGTGATGGCCGCAGGCATTGATGCAGCCGGAGATCTTGATCTTCAGCTCACCGATCTCGGCCTGCCGCTCGGGCGCGCCGAAACGCAGCGAAAGCTCCTGCGCGACGGGGATCGAGCGGGCGTTCGCCAGCGCGCAATAGTCCAGCCCCGGACAGGCAATGATATCCGTGATGAGACCGGCGTTCGCCGTCGCAAGGCCGGCGGCAACGAGGCCGCGGTAGATCGGCTCCAGGTCGGCCAGCGCCACATGTGGCAGGATCAGGTTCTGCTCGTGGCTCACGCGGATCTCGTCGAAGGCATATTCCTCCGCGATGTCGGCGACCGCCTCCATCTGCACATCCGTCGCATCGCCCGGAATGCCGCCGATGGGCTTCAGGGAGATCGTCACCATGCCGTAATCGGGGTGCTTGTGCGGCTGCACGTTCTGCTGCACCCAGCGGGCGAATTCCGCATCCGCCTTCTTCCACTGCGCCAGGCTCGCCCAGCCTTCCGCCCGCGGCGCCAGTTCCGGCGGCGCGAAATAGGCGGTGATCGCGGCAATGTCCTTTTCCGGCAGCTTCAGCTCGGTGTTTTTGAGTTCGGCGAACTCGACCTCCACCTGACGCGCCAGTTCCTCCGCACCGGTCTCGTGCACGAGGATCTTGATGCGCGCCTTGTACTTGTTGTCGCGCCGGCCGTGCAGGTTGTACACGCGCATGATCGCGGTCGTGTAGGACAGGAGGTCCTCTTCCGGCAGGAAGTCGCGAATCTTCTTGGCGATCATCGGCGTACGCCCCTGCCCGCCGCCGACATAGACGGCAAAGCCGATGCGGCCGTCGTCGTCCTTCTTCAGGTGCAGACCGATATCGTGCACTTGGATGGCCGCGCGGTCACGCTCGGCGCCGGTAACGGCAATCTTGAACTTGCGCGGCAGGAACGAGAATTCCGGATGTACCGAAGACCACTGGCGCAGGATTTCCGCATAGGGCCGCGGGTCGGCGACCTCGTCGGCGGCGGCACCGGCAAAATGGTCGGCCGTGACGTTGCGAATGCAGTTGCCCGACGTCTGGAGCGCATGCATCTCGACCGTCGCGAGATCGGCCAGCGCATCCGGCAGTTCATTGAGCTTCGGCCAATTGTACTGGATGTTCTGGCGCGTGGTGAAATGGCCGTAACCGCGGTCGTATTTGCGCGCGATATGCGCCAGCATGCGCATCTGGCGGCCGTTCAGCGTGCCATAGGGAATGGCGACGCGCAGCATGTAGGCATGAAGCTGGAGATAGACGCCGTTCATCAGGCGAAGCGGCTTGAACGCATCCTCGGCAAGCTCGCCGGACAGGCGGCGGCCGACCTGGTCGCGGAACTGCTCAACGCGGTCGGAAACAAAGGCGTGGTCGAATTCGTCGTAGCGATACATGCAGAGATCCTCAAGCCGCCGGTGCGGCCGTCGCGGTCAAGCCGGAATAACCGGCGGCATAGACAATGGTCGGGCCTTCGGCGCGGATGCGTTCGCGCATGCGCAGCGGCCGCAGCACACCATCGACTTCTTCGACGTCGACGACGTTGACGTCAACCACTTTGTTGTCGGCCAGCGCCTGCTTGCCGGTGGCTTCCAGCGCATCGACGGCCTCCTTGTGGCGCGCCACGAAGGCGGCCTGGAGCTGCTCGTTCCAGGTGCCGGCGGCATCCAGCCAGACGGAAATGCCGTCGGAAAGGCGGTTGGCTGTCAGAACCTTGTCGGCCATGTCATGCTCCCAATACTGCTGTACTGCGCACGTTTTCGCGGATGGCGAGCGGTGCGGAATGTTCGAAATTGGCGCCGGCGACGGCGTCGCCGATGATCACCATGACCGGACCGGAAAGCTCGTCGCGATGTTCGAGCCCCGGCAGGTCCTTGAGCGTGCCGTGCAGCAGCCGCTTGTCGCGACGGCTGGCATTTTCCACCACGGCGACCGTGGTTTCCGCCGGCAGGCCGGCATCCATCAGGCGCGCGGCAACGGAGGCCGCAACGGTACGGCCCATATAGACGGCGACGGTGGCGCCGGAAATCGCAAGCCGCGCCCAGTCCGGCAGCACGGCGCCCGTCAGGTCGTGCCCCGTGGTGAAGACGAGCGAGGAGGCGACGCCGCGCAAGGTCAGCGGCAGTTCGAAATCGGCAGCGGCGGCGAAGGCAGAGGTGATGCCGGGCACGATCTCATACGTCACGCCCGCCTGGCGCAGCGCCGCCATTTCCTCGCCCGCGCGGCCATAGACCAGCGGATCGCCGGATTTCAGCCGCACGACGCGCTTGCCGGCCTTGCCGAGCTCGACCAGCAGGTCGTTGATCTCTTCCTGCGACTTGGAGTGACAGCCCTTGCGTTTTCCCACGGAAAGGCGCTCGGCATCGCGGCGGCCCATGTCGACGATCGCCTGCGGCACCAGCGCATCGAAAACGATGACGTCGGCTTCCATCATCACGCGCTGGGCGCGCAGCGTCAGCAGGTCTTCGGCACCCGGACCGGCGCCGACGAGCCAGACATGGCCGGCGGCCTTGCCCTGCGAATTCAGCAGCGTGTTGGCGGCGTGGCGGGCGAGATCGATGTCGCCATTGTTGACGGCATCGGCGACCGCGCCCTGGAAGAAGCGGCGCCAGAAGACGCGGCGGGTCACGCCGCGCGGCAGCACGCGGTCGACAGCCTCGCGGTAGCCGCTGGCGAGGCTCGCCAGGCGACCGAGCGACGGAGACAGGATCTGGTCGACCTGCGCGCGGATCATCTGCGCCAGCACGGGGCCAGCACCTTCCGTGCCGATGGCAACAGCGACGGGCGCGCGGTTGACGAGCGCGGGCGTGAAGAAATCGCAATAATCCGGCTGGTCGACGGCATTGACCGGAATGCCAAGGGCGCGGGCGGCGGTGGAGATGGCGCGGTCGGCGGCCGCATCGCCCGTTGCGGCGAAGACGAGCGTCGCGCCGGCAATCGCCTCGCTGGAAAAGGGCTCGCGGAAGAGCACGAGGCCCTTGTCGGCGATGAAGCGGGCGAAGTCAGCTTCCGGCGCTTCCGCCAGAACGACGATCCGGGCATCCGTGTTGAACAGCAGGCGGGCCTTGGCAAAAGCCTCCTCGCCCTCGCCCACGACAACGACCGTCCTGCCGCTCGTGCGGAAGAACGCCGGGAATGTCGAAAGCTTCTGCTGCGGTTCAGTCATTGTCACGTCCGTTGGGAGTGTGCGCACTATCGCGAAAAATGACCATAAACGAAAGAAACATAAATCCTGAACCTTATGGAGGCGCGTATTGTTTTGCTCGCACCTCCCGCATTTTGAGCATAAGTCACCGGCCGCCCTTGCCTGCCCGCCGCGCCGACCGCTAAGGATGCGCCATAAGACCAACCGGGATTCCCATCATGGATCAGGCCGCCCTCGCAAAGCGCCTTCTCGACGTCATCGAATTCGATATCCTGCCGCTGACGCGCGACGGCGTCGCCGCCGGCAACAAGGTTTTTGGCGCGGCGATCCTGAACAAATCCGACCTCTCGCTGGTGCTGGCCGAAACCAACAACGAGACGGAAAACCCGCTCTGGCACGGCGAGGTGCATACGCTGAAGCGTTTCTACGAACGCGCGGAAAAGCCGGACACGAAGGACCTCGTCTTCCTCTCCACGCACGAGCCCTGCTCCATGTGCCTTTCGGCGATCACCTGGGCCGGCTTCGACAATTTCTACTATTTCTTCAGCCACGAAGATTCGCGCGACGCCTTTGCCATCCCGCACGACCTGCGCATCCTGAAGGAAGTTTTCCGGCTTGATCCCGGCGGCTATGCCAAGACCAACGCCTTCTGGCGCTCCGCCGCCATCGCCGATCTCATCGCGACCTCGGATGACGCCGCAAAGGCGGACCTTCAAAAGCAGGACGCCGAAATCCGCGCGGCCTATGACGGATTGTCGGAAAGCTACCAGTCCGGCAAGGCCGGCAACAGCATCCCGCTGAACTGAGTGACAGCTATGGAACCGAGCCGCGAGATTGAACGCCTGATCGAGATCATGGCGGCGCTGCGCCAGCCGGAGACCGGCTGCCCGTGGGATGTCGTCCAGACCTTCGAGACGATCAAACCCTATACGATCGAGGAGGCTTACGAGGTCGCCGATGCGATCGAGCGCAACGACATGGACGACCTCTGCGAGGAGCTGGGCGACCTGCTGCTGCAGGTGGTTTTTCATTCCCGCATGGCGGAGGAGCGCGGCGAGTTCGATTTCGGCAACGTCGTCGAAGCCGTCACCCGCAAAATGATTCGCCGCCATCCGCATGTCTTCGCACGCTCGGATGCGGACACGCCCGAAGCGGTGAAGCTGCAATGGGACGACATCAAGCAAGCGGAAAAGCGCGAGCGCAAAGAACGGCGCGCCAAGCGCGGCCTGCCGGAGGACCCGCTGCGCGGCCATCTCGGCTCCGTGCAACGCTCCTTCCCGGCGCTGGTCGAGGCGCTGAAGCTTCAGGAACGCGCCGCCAAGGTCGGCTTCGACTGGTCGGAACCCGCTCCCATCCTCGACAAGATTGAGGAAGAAATCGGCGAATTGCGTGAGGCGCTGCGCAATGACGACCAGGCGGCGGTCGCCGACGAGCTTGGCGACCTGATCTTCGCTTTGGTCAATATCGGCCGCCATGTCGGCGCCGATCCGGAAATGGCGCTGCGCGGCACGAACACGAAATTCCGCAACCGCTTTTCCCATATCGAGGACAGCCTCGCCGCGAACGGCGAAAGCCTCGAAGCGGCGACGCTGGAGCGCATGGAAGAACTGTGGCAGGCCGCCAAGCAGATCGAGCGCAGCCTGGGTGACGCAACGTCAAAAGAGTGACGTAACGTCAGCGTTCCCAGTCTTCGCGTGCAGTCCTCTGCCCGATGCCGAGCCGGCGGTCGAGTTCGGCGGCTTCGGTTTCGGTCAGCCGCAGTTCCAGCCGCACATTGCCGTCTTCCATATCCTCGCGGTGATCGACGATCGAATGATCGTAGATCCATGGCAGCAGCTGTAGCTGCATCACCGGCACGACGATATCGCGATCGACGAGCACGCCGGAAAGCCGCTGGTTGATCTCGGCCAGCAGCGTATCGACACCCTCGCCAGAAATCGCCGACACGGCGATGACGTTCGGCTGCGTTTCCGCCTTCTGCACGAGCGCGGCGCGCCCTTCCGGCTCCAGCCGGTCGATCTTGTTCCAGACTTCGAGGATGCGCTCCGCGCCGTCCTTCTCGTCGATGCCGAGATCGGTGAGGATGCGCAGCACGTCCGCCGATTGCGCGCCGTTGTCCGGGTCGGACATGTCGCGCACATGCAGGATGAGATCGGCTTCCAGCACCTCTTCCAGCGTCGCGCGGAAGGCGGCGACGAGATGGGTCGGCAGGTTGGAGATGAAGCCCACGGTATCGGACAGGATGACCGTGCGGCCCTGCGGCAGCTTCATGCGGCGCAGCGTCGGGTCGAGCGTGGCGAAGAGCATATCTTCGGCCAGCACGCCTGCCCCGGTGATGCGGTTGAACAGCGTCGACTTGCCGGCATTCGTATAGCCGACGAGCGCCACGATCGGATGCGGCACCTTCTTGCGCTTGGAGCGGTGAAGCTGGCGGGTGCGGCGCACCTGCTCCAGCTCGCGCTCCAGCTTGATGATCTTGTCCTGCAGCAGCCGGCGGTCAGCTTCGATCTGCGTTTCACCCGGACCGCCCATGAAGCCCGCACCACCGCGCTGGCGTTCAAGGTGGGTCCAGCTGCGCACCAGCCGGCCCTTCTGATAGTTGAGATGCGCAAGCTCGACCTGCAACGTGCCTTCCTTGGTGGAGGCGCGGCGGCCAAAGATTTCCAGAATGAGGCCGGTGCGGTCGATGACCTTGGCGTTCCATTCCTTTTCGAGATTGCGCTGCTGCACCGGCGTCAGCGGATGGTCGACGATGACGAGACCGGCATCGTTTTCATCGAGCGCCGCCTTGATCTCCGCAATCTTGCCGCTGCCGAGCAGCGTGCCGGGCTTCGGCTGGCTGACGGGTACGAGCGCCGAATGGGTGATGGTGAGGTCGATCGCCCGCGCAAGGCCGATGGCCTCTTCCAGCCGTGCCTCTTCCGAGCGCGCCATGGCGCCCTGGTCGGACTGGCCGCGTGCGCCCTTCAACACGGGGGCTATCACGACAGCGCGCATATCGTCCCGGTGCTTTTCAGCCTCCGGAACGATGGAATCCTTGTTTGAATCGGATTTTTTAATTTTCGTGGGTCCTGTCAGGAGCCGCTTTCCTCGGTCTCGAACATCTGCAACGGCTGGCCCGGCATGATGGTGGAGATCGCGTGTTTGTACACGAGCTGCGAATGACCGTCGCGACGGAGCAGCACACAGAAATTGTCGAACGACGTGACAACCCCGGTCAGCTTGACCCCGTTGATGAGAAAGATCGTGAGAGAAATCTTTTGCTTGCGAACGGTATTAAGAAAAAGATCCTGCAGGTTCTGAGAACGTTCCGCCATCGCGCCGCTTCTTTCTGATTGCCGGCCCTTGAGACCGGTTGCCTGAAAATAAATTGTCCCCTTGCCCGGCAGAAACTGCCGGACCGTCGATTTTGGTATCAAATCGCAGTCTTCTCCGCAACGGCGAAAAAGGCTTCGCGGATTTTCTGCGCCGCCATGCCGGGATGGCCGTTGGCGATGGTCACGCCATCGACGGAAACGACCGGCAGGCAGATCGTCGTGGCGCCGGTGACGAAGATTTCCCGCGCCTCCAGCATCTCCGCGACGGTGAATCGACGCTCTGTGACCGGCAGGCCAAGCCTTTCCGCGACATCCATGAGCGTCCTGCGGGTGATGCCGCTAAGGATGCCATGATCGGCCGGCCGTGTAACGAGGTTTCCGGCCTTGTCGACGATCCAGAGATTCGTCGCGCCACCCTCGGTCACATTGCCCTCGCCGTCCACAAAAATCGCTTCCTGCGCGCCGGCCTCCTTCGCCTGCTGGCGTGCCAGAACGTTCGGCAGCAGGCCGACGGTCTTGATATCTACCCGGCCCCAGCGGTTGTCCTCCACCGTGATCGCCTTGATTCCCGCCGCATATTTCGCAGCATTCACCGCCGGGTTCAGGCTCTTGGCCGTAACGACCAGCGAAGCCCGCACATCCGGCGACGGAAAGACGTGGTCGCGTTTTGCAACGCCGCGCGTCACCTGGAGATAGACCATGCCGTTGACGACATGATTGCGGCGCAGCACCTGCCGCATGATTCCCGAAAGTGCTGCGCGCGGCATCGGCGGGCGGATGCGGATTTCACTAAGCGAGCGATCGAGCCGGTCGAGATGGCGCGTCAGGTCGACGATATAGCCGCGCTGCACCTGGCAGACCTCGTAGACCGCGTCCGCGAAGACAAAACCCCGATCCTCGATATGCACGGCGGCATCGGCATGGCGGACATAACGGCCGTTGACATAGGCGATACGCGGCATCGGAGATCCTAGAAATACTGAATGCTTACGCGGAAAAGCTGCTCGACATGGCGCACGGCCGCGGCGGCGGCGAAAAGCACGACGCGGTCCTTCGCCTTGATCTTGGTGTTGCCGTCCGGCCGGATCACCGTCTTGTCGCGGTAGATCGCGCCGATGCGGATGCCCGGCGGCAGCTCGATCTCGCGCAGCGGCTTGCCGACGAGCGGCGAGGTTTCGAGCGCTTCCGCCTCGATCACCTCGGCGGACCCCTTCTGCACCGCATAGACCGAGCGGATGCGGCCCTTGCGGACATGTTGCAGGATGCCGGAGATCGTCACGGCGCGCGGATTGATATGCGCATCGATGCCGAGCGTCTTGGTGAAATCCTGGTAGCTCGGATCATTGATCAGGACGAGGTTCTGCTTGCAGCCGAGGCGCTTGGCCATCACGCTGCCCAGGATGTTGATCTGGTCGTTGTTGGTCAGCGCCACGATCAGGTCGGCATCCTGGATATCGGCCTGCAACAGCATCTTCTGGTCGAGCGCCGAGCCGTGCAGCACGACGGTGTTGCGCAGCTTGTCGGCGACCGCCACGGCACGCTCGCGGTCGTTCTCGATGATCTTCAGCCGGGTCTTCGGCTGGTAATCCTCGATCGCCTTGGCGACGAAATAGCCGATATTGCCCCCGCCAGCGATGACGATGCGCGCCGCCTCCTGCTCCTCATGGCCGAACAGCGCCAGCGTGCGCCGGACATGCCCCTTGTCGCAGACCACATAGGCGAGATCGCCGGAATGCAGCTGGTCGGAGGAATTCGGCACGAAGAGTTTTCCATTGGAGAAGATGCCGGTGACGGTGGCGTTCAGGTCCGGAAAGAGCTCGCTCAGCTGCTTCAGCGGCGTCTCGACGACCGGGCAATCCTCCATGCACTCGATCGCGACCATGACGATGCGGTCGTCGGCAAAGCGCACCACGTCCGTCGCGCCCGGGAAGGAGATGCGCCGCAGCACCATCTTGCCCACTTCGACTTCCGGCGAGATGGTGACGTCGATGGGCAGGTTTTCGCGCGAAAACAGGTCGGAATATTCCGGCACCAGATAGCTTTGCGAGCGGATGCGGGCGATCTTCGTCGGCACGTTGAACAGCGAATGGGCCACCTGGCAGGCGACCATGTTGATCTCGTCGAACAGCGTGACGGCGATCAGCATGTCCGCCTGGTCGGCGCCGGCCTTCGCCAGCACCTCCGGATGCGCGCCATGGCCGACGATGCCGCTGACATCCAGCGTCTCGGTAATGGCGGCGATGAGCGACGGCTGCGTGTCGATCACCGAGACGTCGTTGCCCTCTTCCGAGAGCCGCTCTGCGATACCGTAGCCGACGCGACCGGCGCCGCAGATGATGACCTTCATGCCCGAGAATCCCTCAAAACCCTGAGGGCCTTATACGCCAAGCGATTTCAGTTTGCGATGGAGCGCGGAGCGTTCCATGCCGACGAATTCGGCCGTGCGGGAAATGTTGCCGCCGAAGCGGTTGATCTGGGCGATGAGATAGTCGCGTTCGAACATTTCGCGCGCCTCGCGCAGCGGCAGCGTCATGATGTGCTGGTCGCCCTGGGTCGAAATCTTCGGCAGCATGTCGCCCACTTCCGTCGGCAGCATGTCGGCGGTGATCGCCGTGTCCGGACCGTCGCTGCGGGCGAGAATCATCAGCCGCTCGATATTGTTGCGCAACTGGCGGATATTTCCGGGCCAGTCGTGCGCCTGGAGAACGGCCAGCGCGTCGTCGCCGATTTTTCGCGCGCGGATGCCCGCCTGTTCGCTGATCTGGCGCATGAACATGTCGACGAGGAAAGGAATGTCCTCGCGCCGCTCGGCGAGCGGCGGCACGCGCACCGGCACCACGGCCAGGCGATGGTAGAGATCCTCGCGGAAACCGCCCTCGGCGATCAGGCTTTCGAGATTATAGGCGGTGGACGAGATGATGCGCACATCCACCTTCACCCGCTTCGAGCCGCCGACGCGCTCGAACTGCTGGTCGACCAGCACGCGAAGGATCTTGTTCTGCGTCTCGCGCGGCATTTCGCCGATCTCGTCGAGATAGAGGATGCCGCCGTGCGATTCCTCCAGCGCACCCGTCTTGCGCGACTGGCCGGGCGTGCCTTCGGTGCCGAAGAGGGCCACCTCCATGCGCTCCGGCGTGATCGCCGCCGCGTTCAGCACGACAAACGGCCCCGCCGCGCGGCTCGACTTGCGATGGATCATGCGCGCCACCAGCTCCTTGCCGGAGCCGGAGGGACCGAGGATCATGATGCGGCTGTTGGTCGGCGAGACCTTGTCGATCGTCTGGCGCAACTGCGAGACGGCGACGGAGGTGCCGATCAGCTCGGCCGGATCGCCGGAGCGCTTCTTCAGTTCCGTCACCTCGCGGCGTAGCTTCGAATTCTCCAGCGCCCGCTCGGCGATGAGGATCAGCCGGTCGGCCTTGAACGGCTTCTCGATGAAATCGTAGGCCCCGCGTCGGATCGCCGAAACTGCGGTCTCGATGTTGCCGTGACCGGAGATCATCACGACAGGCAGGTCGGGATGGCGGCTCTTGATCTCGTCGAGCAACGCCAGCCCGTCGAGCTTGCTGCCCTGCATCCAGATGTCGAGGAAGACGAGGCGCGGCAAGCGGTCGCTGATGGCCGCCAGCGCGCTGTCGCTGTCATAGGCCGTGCGCGTCTCATGGCCCTCGTCGGATAGAATGCCGGAGACGATCTCGCGAATGTCCTGTTCGTCGTCCACCACAAGAATATCAGACGCCATGGCTCACTTCCTTGCTCTTATTGTCCGCATCGACGGCCGCCGTTTCCTCGTAGGGCAGGATCACGCGGATCATCGCCCCATGGCCGTTGTCGAAATCCGCAGGCGCGTCATGCAGTTCCAGCTGCCCGCCATGGTCTTCGATAATCTTCTTCACGATGGCGAGGCCAAGCCCCGTGCCCTTGTCGCGCATCGTCATATAGGGTTCGAGAATCCGGTGCCGGTTCTCCATCGGCAAACCCTTGCCGTTGTCAATCACATCAACGACGAACCGCCGTCCTGCGTCGTCGGGCGTCGCCCGCACGAGGACCTTGCGCTCGTCGCGCGTCACGTCGGGCGGCAGCGCCTCGATCGCCTCCACGGCGTTCTTGATGAGGTTGCCGAAAGCCTGGCCGAGCATGCGCGCATCGAATAGGCCTTCGAGCGGCTCGTCGCCAAAATCCTTGCGGAAGACGACATGGTTGTTGCCCATCTCGCGCAGGAAAACCGCGTCCTTCAGGATGTTGCGCAGGTCCGAGCGTTCCTTGGTCGGTTTGGGCATGCGCGCAAAAGCGGAGAATTCATCGACCATGCGACCGATATCCTCGACCTGGCGCACGATCGTATCCGTACACTGGTCGAAGACCGCGCGGTCTTCCTGGTCGATCTGCTTGCCATATCGCCGGCGAATGCGCTCGGCGGAAAGCTGGATCGGCGTCAGCGGGTTTTTGATCTCGTGGGCGATGCGCCGCGCGACATCCGCCCAGGCGGTCGAGCGCTGGGCGATGACGAGATCGGTAATGTCGTCGATGGTCACGACGTAGGAGTCTTTCGCGTCCTTCGCCTCTTCGCGCGTCACCTGCACGTTCAGCGTCCGCTCCTTGCCGCCGTGCATGATGTTGATCTGCTTGCGGTAATTGTTGCGGTGGCGGGTGGAGCCCTCCGCCAGCACGGCCGCGATTTCCGGCGCCACGTCCGTCAGCGGCTGGCCGATCAGGTCATTGGCATTGCGCCCCAGCAGGATTTCCGCCGATAGATTGGCGATCGTCATGCGCCCGTCATCCTCGACGCCGATGACGGCGGCCGTGACACCGGACAGCACCGCCTCGATGAAACGGCGGCGATGATCGACTTCGTCCTTCGCGTCGAGAATCTGGTCCTGCTGCGCGCGGATTTCCGCGATCATCTTGTTGAAGGTGCGCGAAAGGTTACCGACGTCGCCATCCGCCGTGCGCACCGGCACGCTGACGTCGAGATTGCCGGATGCCACGCTGTCGGCAGCACCGATCAGCTGGCGGATCGGCCGCACGATACGGTCGGCGACCGCGATCGCCGTCCAGATCGCGGCGAGCAGCACGATCAGCGCGAAGCCGAGATAGAGCACGCCGAAGGCGATCTGCAAGGTCGTCCGTCCGGCTTCGAGCGCCCGGTATTCCGCCGTGTTCTCCTCCATCAGGCGCATGGAGCGCATGACTTCCGGATCGACGGTGCGGATCGTGTAGAGGAAGGCGTCGGGAATGTTGTCGAGCTTGATGATGGCGCCGACGAGGTTGGTCGTGCCCGGCGGGATCAGCGTCGGCTGGCCGGCCGCGGACGCCTTCAGCGCATCTTCCGGCACTGCCGGCAGAGGATTTTCGATCTGGATGTTCGCCTGCAAAATGGTCGAGCCATCGGCGCGCAGCAGGAAGGCGCCCAGCATGTTGCGCCCGCGCGCCTGGCGCGTCATCAGCTCGATGAAGCCGGTGCGGTCGAGGCTGTAGAGCTGTCGGTTGCGGTCGAGGTCGTTGGCCATCGAGGCCGTCTGGCCCTGCAAATAGCTCGCATTTTCCAGCACATAGGCCTGCGCCACATTGAGCGACGAGCTGACGATCGACTGGGTGCGGATGGAGAACCAGCGGTCAAGGCCGACATCGAGCGTGATGGAGGCGAAGATCGCCACGAGCACCGCGGGCGTGATCGCGACGATGGAGAAGAGCGCCACGATGCGCACATGGAGGCGCGCGGCTGCACGGCCGCGGCTGCGGGCACGCAGCAGCCGCAAAATCTCGCGGCCGATCAGGAACATCAGGCCGACGATGAACACCGCATTGATCGCCGCCGAGGCGATGACGACATTGGCTTCCGGCTTGATCGGCGTCAGGCCGAGCAGGATGAACAGCGAGATCGTCGCGGCAACGAGCGCGCCGCCCGCAAGCACCAGGCCCGGCAAGGCGAAGGAGGCGCGCCGGTCGGCGCCCGTTCCCTTCTCATTTCCGCTCGAAAGCAGGCTCACGCCGTCCGTCATCTGCCGCATCGCTTCCCCACCGTACACACTGAAAAGGTGCCGGCGTTATTCTCGTGTTTTGGGAGTAGCGCCGACCGCGCGAGGAACCGGCCGCTTGTCGCACCCGGATCCATGACGATCAGGCACGCGGACCTATTCGGCCGCAGAACCCCTCTGTTACCCTCAAGCAACAGATTGTGGCCAAAATGCAACGCCGCTTGCCGTTAAGTCAAGCAGAGCGCGAACTTCTGTACACAGATACACCCAGTTCGCGAATTTTCTTGCGCAACGTGTTGCGGTTGAGGCCAAGCAGGTCGGCGGCCTTGATCTGGTTGCCGCGCGTAGCGGTGAGCGCAGCCAGAATCAGCGGGTATTCCACCTCGGCCAGCACGCGGTCATAGAGCCCGGCCGGCGGCAGCCCATCGCCAAAACTCGAAAAATACTGCCGCATGTTTTCCTCGACCGCCTGCGAGATGGAGAGCGAGCCGCCGCGCACCACGGTCTTCTCGATCGGGCTGTCGGGGATATCGGCGCGCAGCTCCGTCTCGATGATCTCGCGGGAGATGACATCCTGCGGATAGAGCGCGGTCAGCCGGCGCACGACGTTTTCCAGCTCGCGCACGTTGCCCGGCCAGGGATGCGCCTTCATCAGCTCCAGCGCCCCCTGGTCGAAGCGTTTGGCGTCGAGCCCTTCCTTCTCCGCCTGCTGCACGAAATGGCGCACGAGATCGGGAATATCCTCCGCCCGGTCGCGCAACGGCGGCAAACGCAGCGGCACGACGTTCAGGCGGTAATAGAGGTCCTCGCGGAAAAGGCCCTGGTTGATCGACTGCTTCAGGTCCTTGTTGGTCGCCGCGACGATGCGCACATCGGTGCGAATGGGCGTGCGGCCGCCGACGGTGGTGTACTCACCCTGCTGGAGCACGCGCAAAAGGCGCGTCTGCGCATCCATCGGCATGTCGCCGATCTCGTCGAGAAACAGCGTGCCGCCCTCGGCCTGCTCGAAGCGGCCGGTCGAGCGTGTCTGCGCGCCGGTGAAGGCGCCCTTCTCGTGGCCGAACAGTTCCGATTCGATGAGGTCGCGCGGGATCGCCGCCATGTTGATCGCGACGAAGGGGCCGTTGCGGCGTTTGCCGTAGTCGTGCAGCGCGCGGGCGACGAGCTCCTTGCCGGTGCCCGATTCGCCGGTAATCATCAGCGTCAGGTCCGTCTGCATGAGACGGGCGAGCACGCGGTAGATTTCCTGCATCGCCGCCGAACGGCCGACGAGCGGCATGCCGTCCTGCGTGTCGTCGTCGAGGCGGGCGGGCTTGCGCTTCGGCTCGGACAGCGCCCGGCCGATGATCGCGATCAGTTCCGTCAGGTCGAACGGCTTCGGCAGGTAGTCGTAGGCGCCCTTCTCCGAAGCCTTGATCGCCGTCATGAAGGTGTTTTGCGCGCTCATCACCAGCACCGGCAGGTCCGGCCGGGCCTTCTTGATGCGCGGCAGCAGGTCGAAGGCGTTTTCGTCCGGCATCACGACGTCGGTGACGACGATGTCGCCCTCACCGGCGGCAATCCAGCGCCAGAGCGTCGCTGCGTTGGAGGTAATGCGCACGTCATATCCGGCGCGGCTCAGTGCCTGATTGAGAACCGTGCGGATCGCGGCATCGTCATCGGCAACGAGGACTGTGGCGCCTGTCATCAGATATGTCCTTTGGTCTTGGGAAAGTCGTCGTCTTCGCTGACGCCGCGCGACGCCGGCATCAGCACGCGGAAGGTGGTGCGGGAGCCCTGGCTGTCGCATTCGACGATGCCGCCATGTCCGCCGATGATTTTTGCAACAAGCGCGAGGCCAAGGCCGGAGCCGTTGGTCTTGGTCGTGATGAAGGGGTCGAAGAGATGCGGCAGCAGGTCCGACGGCACGCCCGGCCCGTTGTCATGCACGCAGAATTCCAGCGGCAGCGAAATCTTTTCCCGCGTGCCGGCCACCGAAAGCCGGATGCCCGGCCGATAGGCGGTGGTGAGCTGGATCTCGCCGTCCGGCCGGTCGCCGATCGCTTCCGACGCGTTCTTGATGAGGTTCAGGAAGACCTGCACGAGCTGGTCGCGATTGGCGAAAACCGGCGGCAGCGACGGATCGTAGAGCTCTGTGATCTTGATATTGCGCGCAAAACCCGCCCGGGCGACGACCTTGACATGGTCGAGCACGGCATGGATGTTGAGCGGTACGCGATCGACCGGCCGCTCGTCGGAAAACACCTCCATGCGATCGACCAGCGAGACGATGCGGTCGGTCTCCTCGCAGATCAGCCGCGTCAGCGCCCGGTCCTCGTCGATGACGGAGGTTTCCAGAAGCTGTGCGGCACCGCGGATGCCGGACAGCGGGTTCTTGATCTCATGCGCCAGCATGGAGGCAAGCCCCGTCACCGAGCGCGCCGCACCGCGATGGGTCAGTTGCCGGTCGATCTTGTCCGCCATCGAGCGTTCCTGGATGACGATGACCACCGAGCCCGGCTCGGTCGTCACCGGCGCCACATAGATATCGACGAGCTTTTCCGCGCCAAGCCGTGGCGAGGAGAGGTCGACGCGGTATTCGCTGACGGGCGCCTTGCGCTCGCGCACCTGGTCGATGAGCGTCAGCAACGGGCTGCCGAAGGGGATGACGGTGGAGACGTTGTGGCGGGCGAGATGGCTGGCACTCGCGCCGAAAAACGATTCGGCCTCCCAATTGGCAAAGGCGATCAGGCCGCTCGCATCGACGAGGATCACCGGGTTCTGGATGGCGTTGAGCACGGCGAGCGCCAGCTCGGGTGCGGCGGCATGCGGCTCTCCGGTCTTTCCGGTCATGCAGCCTCTCCGAGTTTTGCAGCTTGATCGCCGAGCAGCGCGGCCGCCAGGCGATCGGCAACGAAATCGCTGTCGCGTGCCGTCATGATCTCCGCCTTTGCCGTGCCCGGCAGGCCCGGCGCAAAACGCTCCAGATACCAGCCAACATGTTTTCGCGCATGGCGCAGCCCCGCCTCGACGCCGTAGAAATCGAGCATCATGCGGTAGTGCTCCACCGCGACCGCCGCGATCTCTTCCGTCGAAGGATGCGCCGCAGCGCCGGCCAACACCGCCGGATGCCACGGCCGCCCCTGCGCCGAGCGGCCGATCATCACGGCATCGGCCCCGGAACGCCGCAGGATCTCCTCGGCGTCCGCCGCCGTCTCCACGTCGCCGTTCGCGATGAGTGGAATCGTCAGAACATCACGAACCGCGCGGATCGCGTCCCAGTCGGCCCGGCCTTCGTAGAACTGCATGCGCGTGCGCCCGTGCACCGTGATCATCGCGGCCCCCGCCGCCTCGGCGCGCTGGGCGATATATGGCGCATTGATCGAATCGTGATCCCAGCCAAGCCGCATCTTCACCGTCACCGGCACTTTCACGGCGTTGACGGTCGCCTCGATCAGGCCCAGCGCGTGGTCCGGATCGCGCATCAGCGCGGAACCGGAATAGCCGCCGATCACCTTCTTGGCGGGGCAGCCCATATTGATGTCGATGATATCGGCGCCCTCGCCCTCGGCGATTTTCGCCGCTTCCGCCATCCAGTGCGCCTCGCGGCCGGCAAGCTGCACCATATGCGGCCGGATGCCGCAATTGCGGATGCGCGACCAGCTTTCGCGCGCGTTCAGCGCCAGTTCGCGGCTCGCCACCATCTCCGTCACCACCAGCCCGGCACCAAACCGCCAGGCGAGATCGCGGAACGGCAGGTCCGTCACGCCGGACATCGGCGCCAGCACGACCCGGTTCCGGAGGGTCCGGCCGCCGATCGCTAGGGGCGCTGACAGGGTGGGGATCGTCAAATGCTCATCTTTCAAGCAGGTCATCTCTCTGCACTATTTTTAGCCATTGTTGTCGTTCTTGCCAAGCCGCAATCACATCGGACTGCAATTTTCCGCGGGACGCTGGAATTGCGGCTTCCTTCCGGCTAAACCAACCAAAACGCTTTGAATTGGGAGATGTAGAACCGAAATGCTGGCGGAAAAGACGCTATCCTGCGGCGTGGTGATCGTTGCCGCCGGGCGCGGCGAGCGGGCGGGCAGCCATGCCGAAGGCCCCAAGCAGTACCGCCGCATCGGCGGAAGGCCGGTCATCTCCCATACGCTCGATCTCTTTGTCAATTGGCAGCCGGCCCGGCGTATCGTGGTCGTGATACACAAGGATGACGAGGCGCTGTTTGAGGCGGCCCGTACCGCCGCCCTGCCCGCCGGCAACCGCCTGATCGTCGTGCATGGCGGCGCGACGCGCCAGCAATCCGTACTCGCCGGCCTCGAAGCGCTCGCCGACGAGGACATCACCCACGTCCTCATCCAGGATGCCGTGCGCCCCTTCGTCGAGCACGCCATGCTGGAGCGCACGCTGGCCGCCTTCCACAACGGTGCCCGCGCCGTGCTGCCCGCCGTCGCCGTCGCCGATACGCTGAAGCGCGCGGATGCCAACGGCAATGTCGCCGAAACGGTCTCCCGCTCCGGCCTCTTCGCCGCCCAGACGCCGCAGTCCTTCCACTTCGCGACGATCCTCGAAGCCCACCGCCGCGCAAGCGTCTCCGGCCACGGCGATTTTACCGACGATGCCGCGATTGCCGAATGGGCGGGCGTGCGCGTGCATCTCGTCGAAGGCAGCGCCGGCAACGTCAAGCTTACATTGCAGAAGGATATCGCCATGGCCGACCAGCGCCTTTCCCACGGCCTGCCGGATGTGCGCACCGGCAACGGCTACGACGTGCACCAGCTCGTCGAAGGCGACGGCGTGACGCTCTGCGGCATCTTCATCCCGCACGACCAGAAGCTCTCTGGCCATTCGGACGCCGACGTGGCCCTGCATGCGCTGACCGACGCCCTGCTCGCCACCTGCGGCGCCGGCGATATCGGCGACCATTTTCCGCCGTCCGACATGCAGTGGAAGGGTGCCGCCTCGCGCATCTTCCTCGAACATGCCGCCGGCATCGTGCGCAAGAACGGCGGCACCATTATGAATGCCGACGTCTCGCTGATCGCCGAAGCCCCAAAAATCGGCCCGCACCGCGAGACGATGCGCCAGAACCTCTCCGATATGCTCGGCATCTCGCTCGATCGCTGCTCGGTCAAGGCCACGACCAACGAGAAGATCGGCTTCGTCGGCCGGCGCGAGGGCATTGCGGCCATCGCCACCGCTACCGTCGTCTACAGGGGAACCGACGCATGAGCATCTGGCCGAAGGACATCGAAGACACCGCCCGCGGCATCGTCGCCGATTTCACCGCGCGCACACTGCTGATCGCCACCGCCGAATCCTGCACGGCGGGCCTCATTGCCGGCGCCATCACCGAAATCTCCGGCTCTTCCAGCGTCTTCGACCGCGGCTTCGTCACCTATTCCAACGAGGCGAAGCGCGAGATGATCGGCGTCGCCAATGCAACGCTGAAGGCGCATGGCGCCGTCTCACGAGAGACCGCCCTCGAAATGGCCCAAGGCGCCATCGGCAATTCCGGCGCCAACATCTCCGTCGCCGTCACCGGCATTGCCGGCCCCGGCGGCGGCTCGGATGAAAAGCCCGTCGGCCTCGTTCATCTCGCCGCAGCCCGCACCGGCTACGAGACGCTGCATCGGGAAATGCGCTACGGCGATATCGGCCGCAGCGCCGTCAGGCTTGCGACGGTGCGCACCGCGCTGGAAATGCTGATCGAGATCGCACGGGATTAATTCGGGCAGAGCGAATAGATGTTCGTGGCGAAATTCGCCTCGTAGAGCGCCGTATCTGCCCAGAAAACCTGACCATCTGGGAAATTCTTCGCGAGGAAAGCATCGACGCTCGTCTTCTGCTTTTCGGCGAGCGCCTTGTACTCCGGTGTCTTGCGCTTTTCGCTCACGCATTTCGTGAAATCCGGAATGGGGCTTGACCGCTCCACGAAGAGCGCCTCGAACTCGCTGGAACTCAAGGCCTTGCCGGTCTCGAGGACGGCGATCTTGCGGGCTGCCGGTGCGGACAGCACGATATCGAACGTCTCGACATGGAAGAAGTCGCCGAGACGCCGGTCCTCGTCGCCAAGTTCGTATCCCTCGACGGTATAGGCCTTGCCGACGAGCTTGTAGCCGCTCACCTCGAAGGCCAAGCGCGCCGAGACCTTCACTTTCAGCGCCTTCTCGCGCTCCGGTTTCTGGTCCTTGAAGAGCGGAGGCTGCAGCGTCTCCGTGTCCACGATGCGCATTTCGCCGCCGACGTCGATCGCTGCCGGATCGGAGGAATAGGAATGGCGCGCGTTGTAGAAGGCCAGCATTTCCGCTTCGCGGGTGGGGAAGAAGGCGCGATCCAGATAAACCGGATTTCGAGGCAAGCCGTCCTCTCTGCCCTGGATTGTCATCTTCACATCCGGCCCGATACGATAACTTCCGGCGAGCGGCCGGTTCTGGTCGTCGAGAAGAAGAATGTAGTCTCCCGGCGCTTCCTGCGCGGCCGCAGGCGTGCAGATGAAGGCGATCAGGACGAAGGGAGCGAACCGGGTGATCATGCCCCGGTAACGGGCGAGCCGATCGAAAAATTCAGCCGGCGGTATAGATCGCCGCCGCCCGCTTTTCGAAAGCGTCCGTGAACATGCGGAAGGCACGGTCGAACATCGAGCCCATCAGCGCGCCGAGAATGCGGCTCTTGAACTCGTAGTCGATGAAGAAATGCACGTTGCAGCCGCCATCCGGCAGCGGCTCGAAGCGCCAGCGGTTGTCGAGATAGCGGAACGGCCCGTCGAGATATTTCACGTCGATCGCGCGCTCCGCCCGGTTGAGCAGCACCTGCGTGGTAAAGGTCTCGCGGATCGCCTTGTAACCGACGGTCATGTCCGCGACGAGCAGCTCCTTGCCGTCGCGCTCCTTGCGCGAGCGCACGGCGAGCCCCTCGCAGAGCGGCAGGAACTCCGGATAGCGCTCGACATCGGCGATGAGGTCGAACATCTGGTCGGGCGTATGGGGAACCGGGCGGCGCGTTTCGAACTGAGGCATGGAGGGCCAATTAAGCGGGAGCGCCCAGAAGATCAAGAAGACAGCGCATTTCCGAATGGCTTTTCAGCTGCAAAACCGGAACGTCCGGCCCATGCCTTTGCAACTGCAGGAGAATTTGTGGCACAGTGCGCTTCTCGAAATTCCAGATATAGGACAGGAATTCTCTGTCGGGTATTTGTTCGAGACAACCTTCGGCCATCTCCGGTCGGGTTTTGCCGGAATACCGGAAACCTCGCCTCGTCACGCCAAGCAGACATTTCCAGCGAGGAAGGCGGACCCAGATCACCATATTCGTGCGCGGCAGTCTCAAATCGAACGTCGATTGTCCGGTCCCATCCATGAGCCACCGCGCTCGCGCGACCGTTTCCGTGATCAGCACCCTCTCTTCGGCCTTGTCGCGCTTTACCCAGCCCGGCAACCAATAGAAATCACGGTCCATCGAAACATAGGGTAGGCCAAGACGTTCGCACAGGCGGTTTGACAGCGTGCTTTTCCCGCCGCCCGAACAGCCGATGACCAGAACACGGTGGGCAGACTTCAGCTGCTCTGCTGCTTCCTCAATCGAAACGTAAACCGTCATCGCCATCCCCCGAAACGAAAAGCCCCGCCGTCTTGCGGGACGGCGGGGCTTAAAGGAGGTTCGCGGAAAAGTCTATTCCGCGGCAGCCAGAACCTTGCGCTCGCGGGCGGCGCGAAGGCGGGCGAAATCGTCGCCGGCATGGTGCGAGGAGCGCGTCAGCGGGCTCGACGAGACCATCAGGAAGCCCTTGCTGTAGGCGACAGTCTCGTAGGACTTGAACTCTTCCGGCGTCACGAAGCTCATGACGGCGTGGTGCTTGCGGGTCGGCTGGAGATACTGGCCGATGGTCAGGAAGTCGACGTCGGCGGTGCGCAGGTCGTCCATCAGTTGGAGCACTTCGTTGCGCTCCTCGCCGAGGCCCACCATGATGCCCGACTTGGTGAACATGGTCGGGTCCAGTTCCTTCACGCGCTGCAACAGGCGGACGGAGTGGAAATAGCGCGCACCCGGACGAACCGTCAGGTAATTGCCCGGCACGGTCTCCATATTGTGGTTGAAAACGTCCGGCTTGGCGGCGACCACGCGTTCCAGTGCACCGGGCTTCTTCAGGAAGTCGGGCGTCAGGATTTCGATCGTCGTCAGCGGCGACGCGGCACGGATCGCCCAGATCACCTTTTCGAAATGTTCGGCGCCGCCGTCGGCGAGGTCGTCACGGTCCACCGAGGTGATGACGACGTGGCTGAGGCCCATCTGCTTGACGGCCTTGGCGACGTTTTCGGGCTCCGCCATGTCGAGGGCGTTCGGCTTGCCTGTCGCCACGTTGCAGAAGGCGCAGGCGCGGGTACAGATTTCGCCCATGATCATGAAGGTGGCGTGCTTCTTGTCCCAGCACTCACCGATATTCGGGCAGCCCGCTTCCTCGCACACCGTCACCAGCTTGTGGGAGCGCACAAGATCGCGCGTCTCCTGGTAGCCCTTGGAGACGGGCGCGCGCACGCGGATCCATTCCGGCTTGCGCAGCACTTCCGTGTCCGGCCGGTTGGCCTTTTCCGGATGGCGCACCCGCTTGGCATCGGGCGAAGGATTGGTGCGGTCGAGAATCGTGACCATGTCGTTTCCACTTTCCTGGCGGGCTCAAGCGCCTGCCCTGCGGACCCTGAAAGAGTGAGCCCGCCTCATGTGGAGGCGGGCTTTAGCACGTTCAAGCGTTCAGCGCACGCCCATAGGCATCCAGCACGCTTTCCTTCAGCGTTTCGGAAATCGTCGGATGCGGGAAGATCGTGTGCATCAGCTCTTCCTCGGTGGTTTCGAGGTTCATGGCGATGACGAAACCCTGGATCAGTTCGGTCACTTCCGCGCCGACGAGATGGGCGCCCAAGAGCTCGCCGGTCTTCTTGTCGAAGATCGTCTTGACGAGGCCCTGGTCTTCACCGAGCGCGATGGCCTTGCCGTTGGCGACGAAGGGGAAACGGCCGACGCGGATGTCGCGACCCTGTTCCTTGGCCTTGGCTTCCGTGAGGCCGACCGAGGCGACCTGCGGATGGCAATAGGTGCAGCCCGGGATCTTGGACTTGTCCATCGGGTGCACGTTCGGAAGACCTGCGATCTTCTCGATGCAGATCACGGCCTCATGCTCCGCCTTGTGGGCCAGCATCGGCGGGCCGGCGACGTCGCCGATCGCGTAGATGCCCGTCACGTTCGTCTTGCCGTAGCCGTCGATGGCAATGAAGCCGCGGTCGGTCTTCACGCCGATGGCTTCGAGGCCGATGTTTTCCACATTCGCCTGAACACCAACCGCCGAAATCATCCGGTCGGCGGTGATCTTCTCGACCTTGCCGTCCTTCATCTCGACATGGGCGGTGATCGAGTTGGCACCCTTCTCCACCTTGGTGACCTTGGCCTCCAGATGGATCTTCATGCCCTGCTTTTCGAACTGCTTCTTGGCGAGCGCGGAGATTTCCGCATCCTCGACCGGCATCACCGTCTTCATCACTTCGACGACCGTCACATCGACGCCGAGCGTGCGGTAGAAGGAGGCGAATTCGATGCCGATGGCGCCCGAGCCCATGACGAGCAGCGACTTCGGCATTTCTTCCGGCTTCATCGCCTCGAAATAGGTCCAGATCAGCTTGCCATCCGGCTCGATGCCCGGCAGTGCGCGCGGGCGTGCACCGGTGGCGATGACGATATGCTTTGCGGTGTAGGTGCCCTCGGGCAGCACGTTTTTCGGCAGCGGCGCCTGCGGCTGCTGGATCGCCTTGGCCGTCTTGGACACGACGATCTCGCCCGGCTTGGTGATCTTGGCCTCACCCCAGATGATGTCGACCTTGTTCTTCTTCATCAGGAAGCCGACGCCGCCGTTCATGCGTTGCGCGATGCCGCGCGAGCGGGCGACGATCGCCTTCAGATCCGGCGTCACGGAGCCTTCGATCTTGATGCCGTAGTCGCCCGGATGCTGGGCGTAATGAAAAATCTCGGCGGAGCGCAGCAGCGCCTTGGTCGGAATGCAGCCCCAGTTGGAGCAGATGCCGGCGAGGTGCTCGCGCTCAACGATGGCCGTCTTCAGGCCCAACTGGGCGGCGCGGATCGCGGCGATATAGCCGCCCGGACCCGAACCGATAACGATGACGTCGTAAGTCTGAGCCATGTCGTTTCCTGCCTTGTTTTTTCGCGCGGGCACAAACACCGCGTCTATGTTCTCTTGTTTACAGTCCGAGCATCATGCGCACGACGGGCTCCAGCCCGCGGCCAATCGCCCGCGTGTTTTCCGCATCGAGATGCACGCCATCGAGCGGCGTCGTCTGCGCCACCGAGCCGGCATCGAAGAAGCCGCAGCCGCTCTCGTCCGCAAGGTCCGCGTAAAGCGTCGCCAGCATTGCCGATTGCTCGACGCCGCCGGCAAACATCGCCGCGAAAGCGGTGTTCGCCGTCTCGCAGATCGGCGGCGGCGAAACGAGCAGGATCTCCGGCCCGTCCTGCCCGCCGAACGACCAGGCGTGGTGGCGCACCAGATCCACCAGCCGCTCCATGCCCTGCACCGCGCCAAAGGCCGTGCCGCAGATCACCGGCTTCATGTCGTTGGCGCCAAGCAGGATGATCACGAGGTCGATCGGGTCGTGGCTGTGCAGGATCGTCGGCAGGATGCGCGCGCCATTGCGATCGCAGTCCGCCAGATGATCGTCATAGGCGGTGGTGCGGCCATTCAGGCCCTCGGCAATGACGGTGACCTCCGGCCCCAGAGCCTTGGCGAGCACGCTCGGCCAGCGATCCTCGAAGGAATGCCGGTCGAGCGTTTCCGCACTGTAGCCCCAGGTGAGACTATCGCCGTAGCAGAGAACCGTTTTCATGGCCGCACTCCGCTATCAGACGAGCATCCCCATCGGGCTTTCGATGTAGCGCTTGAAGGCGCCGAGCAGTTCGGCTCCGAGCGCGCCGTCGACGCAGCGGTGGTCGGTGGAGAGCGTGACCGTCATCGCGTTGACGATGACCATCTGGCCCTTCTTGACCACGACCCGCTCCGTGCCGGCGCCGACAGCGAGGATCGTCGCATGCGGCGGGTTGACGACGGCGGCGAAGTTCGAGACGCCCATCATGCCCATGTTGGAGACCGCAGTCGTGCCGCCCTGGTATTCTTCCGGCTTCAGCTTGCGTTCCTTGGCCCGCTTGCCGAGATCCTTCATCTCGTTGGAGATGGCCGACAGGCTTTTCAGCTCGGCCTTGCGGATGATCGGCGTGATCAGGCCGCCCGGGATCGACACGGCGACGCCGACATCGGCGTGCTTGTGCTTGACCATGTTGGTGTCGGTCCAGGAGACGTTGGCATCCGGAACATCCCGCAGGGCAAGCGCCATGGCCTTGATCACCATGTCGTTGACCGAGAGCTTGTAGGCCGGCTTGTCGTCCTTGCGCGGTGCGGAATCGTTGATCTGGGCGCGCAGCGCCAGCAGCGCGTCGAGTTCCACATCGACCGAGACGTAGAAATGCGGGATCGTCTGCTTGGATTCCTGCAGGCGCTTGGCGATCGTCTTGCGCATGCCGTCATGCGGCACGAGCTCGTAGGAGCCCTGCTCGAACAGCTTGAGCACGGCCTCTTCCGACATGCCCTTGGGGGCTGCGGCAGGTGCGGCCGAGGCGGCAGCAGCCGGCGCTGCGGCAGCGGCAGGCTTTGCACCGCCGGAGGCGACCGCCTTTTCCACGTCGCTCTTCACCACGCGGCCATGCGGACCGGAACCGGTGATCGCCTTGATGTCGATGCCGGCATCCTTGGCGATGCGACGGGCGAGCGGCGAGGAGAACAGGCCGTTGCCGTCCTTGGCAGGCGCCGAAGCCGCGGCAGCCGCAGGCTTTTCCGCTTCCTTCGGCGCTTCGGCCTTGGCTTCGGCCTTCGGGGCCTCGGCCTTTGCCGAACCACCGCCGGCAGCGGCTGCCGACACATCTTCACCGTCGGCGGCGAGGATGGCGATCAGGCTGTTGACCTTCACGCCTTCCGTACCCGCCGGAATGACGATCTTGGCGACAACGCCCTCGTCGACGGCTTCGACTTCCATCGTCGCCTTGTCGGTCTCGATCTCGGCGATGACGTCACCGGATTTCACGGTGTCGCCTTCCTTGACGAGCCACTTGGCGAGGTTGCCCTCTTCCATAGTGGGCGAGAGGGCGGGCATCGTAATGTTGATCGGCATGGATGCGCCCTCCCCTTATTTGTAGCAGACGGTTTTGACCGCCTGGACGACTTCGCCGACATTCGGCAGCGCCAGCTTTTCGAGGTTTGCGGCATAGGGCATCGGAACGTCCTTGCCGGCGATCGTCAGGATCGGCGCATCGAGATAGTCGAAGGCCTGCTGCATGACGCGGGTCGCGATCTCGGTGCCGACGGAGGATTGCGGATAACCTTCCTCGACGACGACGAGACGGCCGGTCTTCTTGACCGATTCGATGACGGTCGGCAGGTCCATCGGGCGGATGGTGCGAAGGTCGATCAGTTCGACGTCGATGCCGTCCTTTTCGAGTTCCGCAATCGCCTTCAGCGCATAGGTCATGCCGATGCCGAACGAGACGACAGTGACGTCGCTGCCCTTCTTGTGGATGCGCGCCTTGCCGATCGGCAGCACGAAATCATCCAGCTTCGGCACCTCGAACTGCTGGCCATAGAGGATTTCGTTTTCGAGGAAGATGACCGGGTTCGGGTCGCGGATGGCGGCCTTCAAGAGGCCCTTCGCATCGGCAGCCGTGTAGGGCATGACGACCTTCAGGCCCGGAATGTGGCTGTACCAGGCGGCATAGCACTGCGAGTGCTGGGCCGCGACGCGCGCCGCAGCCCCGTTCGGGCCGCGGAAGACGATCGGCGCGCCCATCTGGCCGCCCGACATATAGAGCGTCTTGGCGGCGGAGTTGATGATCTGGTCGATCGCCTGCATGGCGAAGTTGAAGGTCATGAACTCGACGATCGGCTTCAGGCCGGTCATCGCCGCGCCGACGCCGACGCCGGCAAAGCCGTGTTCGGTGATCGGCGTGTCGATGACGCGGCGGTCGCCGAATTCCTGGAGGAGGCCCTGCGTGATCTTGTAGGCGCCCTGGTATTCGGCCACTTCCTCGCCCATGACGAAGACGTCGGCGTCGCGGCGCATTTCTTCCGCCATGGCGTCGCGCAGCGCTTCGCGCACCGTCGTCATCACCATTTCGGTGCCGGCCGGGATATCCGGATCGGCGGCAGCTTCGGTCTTCGGCGCAGCCGGAACGGGCGCGGCGGCAGCCGGTGCCGGCTCGGAAGCCTTGGGCGCCTCGGCTTCGGCCGGCTTTTCAGCGGCCTTCGGCGCGGCTGCGGCATCGGCGCTTTCGCCGTCCTGCAACAGCACGGCGATCGCCGTGTTGACCTTGACGCCCTCGGTGCCGGCGGCGATCAGGATCTTGCCGATCACGCCTTCATCGACGGCTTCGACTTCCATCGTCGCCTTGTCGGTTTCGATTTCGGCGATCACGTCGCCGGACTTGACGGTGTCACCCTCGTTCTTGACCCACTTGGAGAGCGTGCCCTCCTCCATGGTCGGAGACAGGGCGGGCATGAGAATCTCGATTGGCATTTTTCGTCCCTCCCCGGATTTACAGCAGGATGTCGGTGTAGAGCTCGGATGCATCCGGCTCCGGATCGGCCTGCGCAAAATCGGCGCTGTCGGCGACGATGTCACGGACGTCCTTGTCGATCTTCTTGAGATCGTCCTCGCTTGCCCACTTGTTTTCCAGAAGACGGGCGCGCACCTGCTCGATCGGGTCGTGCTCGGAGCGCATCTTCTGCACTTCGTCCTTCGAGCGATACTTCGCCGGGTCGGACATGGAGTGGCCGCGATAGCGGTAGGTCTGCATTTCGAGGATGACCGGACCCTTGCCGGCGCGGCAATGTTCCACGGCCTCGTCGGCGGCAGCCTTCACCGCGCGCACATCCATGCCATCCACCTGGAAGCCGGGGATGTTGAAGGATGCACCGCGATGCGAGAAATCGGTCTGGGCGGAGGCGCGCGACACGGACGTGCCCATGGCGTAGCGGTTGTTCTCGATCACGTAGACGACCGGCAGCTTCCAGAGAGCCGCCATGTTGAAGCTCTCGTAGACCTGGCCCTGGTTGGCAGCGCCGTCGCCGAAATAGGCGAGCGAGACATTGTCGTTGCCGCGGTAGCGGTTGGCGAAGGCGAGGCCCGTGCCGAGCGAAACCTGTCCGCCGACGATGCCGTGGCCGCCGTAAAAGTTCTTTTCCTTGGAGAACATGTGCATGGAGCCGCCCTTGCCCTTGGAAAGGCCGCCGCGACGTCCGGTCAGTTCCGCCATCACGCCGCGCGGGCTCATGCCGCAAGCGAGCATGTGGCCGTGGTCACGATAACCGGTGATGACCTGGTCACCTTCCTTCAGTGCCAGCTGCATGCCGACGACGACAGCTTCCTGGCCGATATAGAGGTGACAGAAGCCGCCGATGAAGCCCATGCCGTAAAGCTGGCCGGCCTTTTCCTCGAAGCGCCGGATCAGCAGCATCTCGCGATAGGCCTTGAGGTCGTCTTCCTTGGAGAATTCGGCGATGGTGCCGCCGGTGAAGTCTTTTTTGACAGGCTTAGCCGCTGTCTTGCGGCTGGACGTGGACGCGGTTTTACGCGGAGCCATGCGTTCCTCCCTATGTTTGCCTCTTGTTGGAAACCATAGGGGAGAAATTCCGCATCAGCAATGCCATAAATGCATGGCTTATATTCTTTGTAAGTCGCTGATTAGTAAGGGAGATTTACGATTAACCTGATTTCAGTTAATCCATACTCCTAGTGGAAAATCACGATTTCGTCGGCTCTGGACATGTTGAGATAGGAGCGTGCTTTTTCATCCAGCATGTCGCGCTCCAGCGAGCCGTCGCTCATCAGAGCCACTTCTTTTTCCAGGATTTGGCGCTGACGCACGAGTATGTCCAGGCGCGCCTGACGCTCCACTCTCTGCCGTTCGAAATCCTCCATCCCCCTGAGGCCGAAATCGCCGTGCACGGAATGATAGCCGAAGTAGGAAAGGAATGCGACCGTAATTACCGGCAGGGTAAGCCGGCCGAATTTCCGCTTTTTATGGTGTTTGGTCCACATGCAAGTGCCCCGATACGCAATACGGATTTCATACTAGCGCCAAGGGGTTAACCGATCATTGACCATGATGGGCGGCGCACGGAAAAAGCCGTGCGGCACTCAGCGCGAGACAGGGAGCGTCGTGCGCGCAGCATGGATCCTCGGGTCAAGCCCGAGGATGACGAAGGAGAGGTGGTGAGGTCGAAAAGGAGGGGGAAGCTCGTTGAGAGATCGGGGTTGAGGTGGTCAGAGGATAGCCTCCACATGCCCGCGATACCTCTGCGCGCGGAACACTGCGCCGCATACTAGACCGTTTCGGTGGGAAGGGAAAACCGTCCCTCCCCTCCGTCATCCTTATCTGTGGCAGCCGCATGATTTGGTAAGATGCAGCGGTGGGCAGCGTACCATTGTCATCCCAGGTCT
>NZ_JBXASL010000015.1:0-46039 GCF_058809275.1 Shinella sp. GW821-FHT10F02
GGCATCTTCCGCGGCTTCGAGAATATCGGCACGGATTACGGGATGATCATGGCGATCCTCGGCGGCGACGATGCCGGCGGCGGCGTCATCTGGGCGCCGCAGGTCATCGAGGACGCTCGGGAACATGGTCTGGTGCTCGGCGAGAACGGCAAGCTCTATGACAGCAAGAAGGGCCAGGCGCTGCCCGACGGCATCAAGCCGATGCCGCTCCTCACCGAAGAAGAGCTGAAGGCCTTCCCGGAAACGCCGGTGACGGACGTGGTGCGCGACTATGTCGCCCGCTACTGGGACCTGATGGCGCTGGCGCAGAAGGCACCGGCGCGGGTGATCGGCGAAAACGCCCTGCTGCGCGACAAGCCCGGCTTCGACGTCGAGCTGCTCACCCGCGGCTCCATTCCGGAAGACGCGTATGCCAACGAGCGCCACGAGGTGCTGATGGTGATGCGCGGCCATTGGAAACTCGGCTGGGAGGGCGGCGAGGCGGTGCTGGCACCCGGCGATACCTGCGCGGTTCCCCCCGGCCTCAAGCACAGCCTGGTGCCGTCGATGACCGGCGAAGCCAGCCTCTACCGCGTCGTCTCGACGGGGGACAAGGCCGGGCTTACCTGGCGCGGTTGATCTGGGGCAATTCCGGTGAACTCCGGCTCACCGGAATTGCTTTCATGTTCTTGCCGCCGACGCCGAAGCGATGCCGCTTCGGCTGGACATGCTCTGGAAAAGGGCGGGGCGAGCGTATCGCCCACCCCCTCATCCCGGCGCAACACGTTGCGCCTTAACCCTTCGGGCCACCTTCTCCCCGTGGGGGGAGAAGGGAAGGATGCAACGCTTCGTTTTTTCCTTCTCCCCGACGGGGAGAAGGTGCTGGCAAGCGGATGAGGGGGCCACCCGACAAAGCGGCGGACATCCCGCCTCTTCCCGCAACACGTTTTGGAGGACATCCCTTGGACGACGCACTTCTCGCCCTGCTGCGCACGGTCGACACGCCCACCGTCTGCAACGCGATCGAGGTGGCGCAGGGCAAGCGCGGCTTCGACGCCTTCACCCGCGGCACGCTGATCAGCTCCGCGCCCTCGGCCCCGGCCATCGTCGGCTACGCCCGCACCGCAAAGATCGCCGCCGCGTCCCCCTCGACCGAAGACCCGGCCGTCATCCGCACGCGGCGCATGGATTATTACCGCCACATGGCGAGCGGCCCGGCGCCCTCGCTCGTCGTCATCGAGGACACGGATTTCCCCGATTGCGTCGGCGCCTTCTGGGGCGAGATCAATGCGACGGTGCATCGCGGCCTCGGCCTTTCCGGCGTGCTGACCAATGGCGTGATGCGCGACCTCGGCGATGTGCCGGACGATTTTCCCATGCTCGCCGGCTCGCTCGGCCCGAGCCATGCCTTCGTGCATGTCGAGGCGATCGGCGTGCCCGTCACCGTCTTCGGCCTCACCGTCAATCTCGGCGACCTCGTGCATGCCGACCGCCACGGCGCCGTCGTCGTGCCGCCGGACGTCATCCCGGTGCTCGCCGCCTCGATCGAGAAATTGCAGGCCACCGAACGGCTGATCCTCGAACCCGCTCGACAGCCCGGCTTCAATCTCGCAAAGTTCGAAGCCGCATGGACCACATTCGAGGCCGCTAGGACCTGACGGAGCACGCCATGGCCCAACCCGAACCCACCCGCCCGACGCTGGCCATCCTCCGCAAACAGGCGCGCGCCAGCGGCATAACCACCGTCCCCGAGGGCGAGAAATTCGTACTCGCCGGCGCGCAGCATCTGCACGAGGCGGCGCGGCGGCTGGACGAGATCGCCGCGGACGAAAAGCCGTGATGCCGGCCGCCGACCTGAGCATCCCCGAAGCCGCCGCGCGGCTTCGCGACGGACGCCTGACCTCCGTGGCGCTGACCGAGGCGCATCTGACCCGCATTGCGGAACGCGACGGCGCCTACCATGCCTTCCTGCATGTCGCCGCCGAAAGTGCGCTGACCGCGGCCGCCGAGGCAGACGCCGCGTTTTCCCGCTGCGAGGATCTCGGGCCGTTGCAGGGCATACCGGTCGCGATCAAGGATCTCTTCGACACGGCGGACATGCCGACGACCTATGGCTCGGACCTGCATGCCGGACGCGTGCCGACCGGCGACGCCGAGGTGGTTCGCCGGCTAAGGAGCGCCGGGGCGGTGCTGCTCGGCAAGCTCGAAACCTACGAATTCGCCATGGTCGGCCCGGTCTTCGACCGCACGTTTCCGCCGGCCGCCAATCCCTGGGATACCAGCCGCGCCACCGGCGGCTCGTCCTCCGGCTCGGCTGCGGCGGTCGCCGGCGGGCTGCTGCGCACCACAATCGGTTCGGATACAGGTGGCTCGGTGCGCAGCCCCGCCGCCTATTGCGGCGCCGTCGGCCTCAAGCCGACTTATGGCCGCATTCCCACCCGCGGCGTCTTTCCGCTGTCGCCAAGCCTCGACCACGTCGGCCTCGTCAGCGCCTCCGTCGCGGAAGCGGCCATCACCTTCGATGCCATCGCCGACGGCGCATCCGCCACCGCGCGCCTCGGCATGCCGCTCGCGGGCCTTACCATCGGCTACGCCCGCGACTGGTTTGCCGGCGATGCGGAAACCCTGCCGGCGCTGCTCGACGCCATCGACGGGGCGGCCTCGCTGCTGTCGCTGCTTGGCGCGCGGATCGAGGAGGTGACGCTGCCGGATGCGGCGGATTTCGAGGCGGTCGGCGCGGTCATCATCCATGCCGAAGCCTTCGAGATCCACCGCCGGCAACTCGCCGCCTCCGGCGCGCGCTACAGCCGCAAGGTCTTCCAGAACATCGCCTCCGGCCTCTGCCTGACGCCGGACGATCTCGCCCACGCACGCCAGGCCGCCGCGCGCCTGCGCACCCGGCTCGACCGCACCGTCTTCTCCCGCGTCGACGCCATCCTGACGGCGACGACATTGACGCCGGCGATCCCCTTTGCCGACTTCGCCGGGGAGGCGGCGCGGTGGACGCCGATGCGCACCATCGCCTTCAACGTCACCGGCCACCCGGCGCTGTCGGTGCCCTGCGGTTTTGCCAACGGCCTGCCGCTCGGCCTTCAGCTCGTCGGCAAGGCGGGAGACGAGGCGACACTCTGCCAGATCGGCCATGCCTACGAGATGGCCAGCGATTTCGCCGCCTTGAGGCCCCCGCGGCCCTAACGACTGGTTGCACCCGCGTGGATCCTCGGGTCGAGCCCGAGGATGACGGAGGGTGGGGTGGCGTTGTGGTAGTCTGGCGGCTATCACGGTCACGCGTTCAAGCAGTTTGAACCGCGGAGAAAAACCCCCTCATCCGCCTGCCGGCACCTTCTCCCCGTTGGGGGAGAAGGGGAGGATCGCCGGCCTCTGGTTTTCCCTTCTCCCCCACGGGGAGAAGGTGGCCCGAAGGGTCGGATGAGGGAGGGGTGCGACTACCGTGCCGTCTGGGACGGTGGGGCAGAGAACATTCAGGCCTTCTGCAACCGATCGAGCCTGAGCTGTGCTGCCCGCCGGTGGCCTTCGAGGCTTTCGCTGGCGCTTTGTCTTGCGGCGGGTGGGGCGACGGCGGCGACGCCGCGTTCGTCGAGCCATTGGTGGGTGGCGATCTTGACGTAGGCGCCGACCCAGAGGCCGCCGGTGTAGCGGCCGGCGCCCATGGTCGGCAGCGTGTGGTTGGTGCCGCAGCATTTGTCGGAATAGACGACGCTGGCGAGCTCACCGATGAAGAGGGAACCGTAGTTGCGCAGCTTCTTCGCCGTTGCCTGCGGGTCGAGCGTGTGGACCTGGAGATGTTCGGCGGCGATGTGGTCGGAATAGGCGATCATGGCCGCCTCGTCGTCGCAGACGACGATCTCGCCATAATCGCGCCAGGCCTGGCCGGCGACGGGGGCGGTCGAGAGATCCAACAACTGGCGCTCGACTTCCTTGAGCGTCGCTTCGGCCAGCGCGCGGTCGGTCGTGATGAGGCCGACGCGGGTGCGTATGTCGTGTTCGGCCTGAGCGAGCAGGTCGGTGGCGATCATCACGGCGTCACCGGTCTTGTCGGCGACGATGAAGATTTCCGAGGGGCCGGCGAGCTGGTCGATACCGACGGGGCCGAAGACTTGGCGTTTTGCCTCGTTGACGAAGGCATTGCCGGGGCCGACGATCTTGTGCACGGCCGGCACGGTCTCGGTACCATAGGCCATGGCGGCGATCGCCTGCGCGCCGCCGATGCGGAAGATGCGGTCGGCACCCGACAGGTGGCAGCCGGCGATCATCGCGCGATGCGCATTCGGCGGCAGGCAGGCGATCACCTCGTCGCAGCCGGCGACCTTTGCCGGCACGATGGTCATGATCGGTGCGGAGAGCAGCGGATAACGCCCGCCCGGCACGTAGCAGCCGACGCGCTCGATGGGGATGACGCGGTGGCCGAGATGCAGGCCGGGGCGAAGCTCGATTTCCAGCGGCAGGATGGTGGCGAGCTGCGCCTCGGCGAACTTGCGCACATTGCCGATGGCGAATTCCGTGTCGGCGCGGGTCTGCGGGTCGAGTTCGGCGAGTGCCGCCTCGCGCTCCTCCGGCGTCACTTCGAAGGCGGCAAGCTCGGCCTTGTCGAATTTCACGGAATAGTCGCGCACGGCGGCGTCGCCCCGCTCGCGCACATCGGCGATGATCTGCGCCACCAAAGTTTCGACCGAGGCGTTGTCGCCGATCGAGTCGCGTTCGGGTGCCTTCACGTATTGCACGCCCTTCATCGGCGTATCCTTGCTGGTCATGGCCTGTCTCTCCACTGAGCCTGATGGTGCGCGGGCACGGCTTTCCCATCGGCGAAACCCTTGCGGCTCCGCCGGGAAACTGTGTCCCGGGCGTTCGAAATGATCGAGCACAAATTCTATTGCATACGTATTCAAAATCTGCCAGTCTTTTTTCCAACAGGCCGTCACAAACTCGTTTCGCACCCATTCGGAGCGGAAAAGGAGGGTGATGGCGATGCTCCGGATACCCTGACAATGACCGCCGTTCCGACCACCAACGACCCGCGCCCACCGCTCCTGTTCCTGCCGGGCACCGCCTGTGATGCCAGGGTGTTCGCGCCGCTGATCGACAGGCTCGGCGATTATCCGGTGCTGATCGGCGACATGGGCGGGGCGACAACCATGGCTGATCTCGCCGAGGCGATCCTTGCCGCCGCGCCGCCGTTTTTCCTGCTTGCCGGCTTTTCACTCGGCGGCATCTGCGCGCTGGAAATGGTCGCGCGACAGCCGCAGCGCATCGGCGGGCTCGCCCTGATCGATGCGACGGCGCGGCCCGATCCGCCGGCGAACGCGGTGGTGCGGCGCAAGGCCGTTTCGGATGCGCGGGATAAGGGCATGGACGGCTTCATCCTCGATGCCTGGCCACGGCTGGTGGCGGCGGGCAATGTCGACAATGCCGGCCTGCGCGGCACGATCGTCGCCATGGCGCGTGACTGCGGACCGGACCGGCTGGCGGAGCAGGCGGAGGTCGCCATCCATCGCGCGGATAGCCGGCCGCGGCTTGCCGACATCACGCAGCCGGTGCTGGTGCTGGCCGGTGCCGAGGAGCAGGTCTGCCCGCTGGAGGCGCAGCACGAGATTGCGGCCGGCATTGCGAGCGCGCAACTTCATCTCATCGCGGATGCGGGACATTTCGCACCGCTGGAAAACCCTGAAGCCATGGCGCTCCATCTGAGGCGCTGGCTGAACACTCTATCGTAACCCCGACAGGATCGAATGGAAGGACATGTCATGAGCGAGGACGACGCCAAGGGCGCAAAAACCGTGGCGCAGAGCCAACGCAAGGAACCGGTGGAACAGGTGTTGCAGGTCGAGCGCCGCGACTATACCGAGCTTGCGCCCGTCGGCCGCCCGCGCGGCCAGTCGCTGGAGGGTTTCGACGAGATCTATACCGACATCGTCGATTACATCGTGCGCTGTACGCACCGGATTTGGGACGAGCGCGACATCGGCCTGATCTATTCGCACTACACGCACAATTGCGTGCTCTACGGCACGCTCGGCACGATCTACAATCGCGAGGACGTGGTGCGCGACACGATCCAGCGGCTCGTCTCGCTGCCGGAGCGGCGCGGCATGGCAACCCAGGTTCTTTGGCGCGGCAACGATGTCGAGGGGTTCTACACCTCGCATCTCGTCACGGGCTCGGGCCGGCACACGCAATTTGGCCATTACGGCCAGCCGACGGGGCGCACCTTCGTGTCGCGCACCATCGCCGACTGCATGATCCACCGCAACAAGATCTACCGCGAGTGGGTGGTGGCCGACACGATGGCGATCATCAAGCAGCTCGGCCTCGATCCGCACGGTTTTGCCGAAAAGCTTGCAAAGTCCTCCTTCGACAAGGGGCTGCTGTCGCTCGATATCGGGGAGAACCGCCGGCTGCTCGGGCAATATCCGCCGGAAGCGGAAGCGGACGTCTCGATCGCGCATAACGATCTGGAGGCGCATACGCTGCGCTGGCTGCACGACATGTTCAACGGGCGCATGTTCGGCCGCATCAAGGATGTCTATGCGCCGACCTGCCAGTATCACGGGCCGCTGATGAAGGAGCTTTACGGTATTGCCGCCGTGACGCACCAGCATCTCGGTTTGATCGGCTCGATCCCGGATGCCGCGTTTACAGCGCAGCATATCTGCTCCAACCCCTGCGAGGAGGGCGGCACCAAGGTCGCGGTGCGCTGGCTGATGGAAGGCCACCACCTCGGCTACGGCATATTGCAGGAACTCGGCGAGCCGACCGGCGCCCGCCTGCAGGTGATGGGCATGACGCATTTCCACTACAAGGACGGCAAGATCGTCGACGAGTGGACCGTCTACGACGAGCTGTCGCTGCTGGTGCAGGTCAAGCTCGCCGAGCTTGCCCGCCAGTCGGGCAGCGCCGACTGATCCGCCGATGAGAGGGGCGGGCCGATGCGGCCCGCCACCTCAGAAAACTAGCGACACACCAGTCGCATGATCGTCTCGATGTTGAAGTGGATGCGGCCTTCGAGCGCGTCCCTGGCCATCAGGTCGCGGTCGTAGATGATCGAGCCGGTGAAGCGGTTGGTCAGGTAGTAGTAGTTGACCGCGGCGATGGTGATGTTGAGCTGCACGGGGTCGACGCCCTCGCGGAAAACGCCCTCCCTTATGCCCCGCTCCAGCAGCATATCGACCATGCTGACGAGCTTGCGGCTCGATGCCTTGACGATCTCCGATTTTTTCAGGTGCTTGCCGCGGTGCAGGTTCTCGCTGTTGACCAGCGTCAGAAATTCCGGGTTCTTCAGGTAATATTCCCAGGTGAAGCGCACCAGTTTTTCGAGCGCCGCCTTGGGGTCGAGATCCTCCAGGTGCAGCTTCTGCTCGGCGCTGCGGATGTCGAGATAGACCTCTTCCAGCACGGTCTGGAACAGGCCCTCCTTGCTCTCGAAATAATGGTAGATCATGCGCTTGTTGGCCTTCGCCTTTTCAGCGATGTCGTCCACCCGCGCCCCACCCAAGCCATTCTTTGCGAACTCTTTTTTCGCCGCATCGAGAATGCGCGCCTTGGTGGCTTCCGCGTCCCGGATGCGCGGCTTGCGGACCGGTTTTTCTGTCTGTTCGCTCGTCATGCTCGGGGCCTGTCCTTTGCGCAGTCGGGATGTCTTGCCTGCAACTCATACACGCATGGATCGCCGTCCGTCAAAGCGGGTCGCGACGATTGCCCGGCGTGCGGCTGTTGAAAACCACTTGACTTGGGGGAAATTAAAGAAGTAACTAGTTAGTGCGTTAAGTGGCGTGAGAGACGCTCCGGGGCACTTCGGGCGAAAGCCGGAAGCGCCCTTCGGGTCCGTCGAGCCGGCCGCGGCGCGGGAAGCGTTTCAATTGGGGAATCGGGAGGAACCTATGTCGACCTTTATCAAGGATTTCATCGAGCGGGAGACGGTCAGCCGTCGCAACTTCTTGCTGGCGACCGCCGCCGGCCTCGGCGCCGTCGCGGCACCCGGCCTGCTGGGCCGCGGCGCGGCCCATGCCGCCCTGACGGACCCGGCGATCGCCTGGAGCTACCGCGACCGGGCATCGGCCTACTGGAACTCGGTCATTGCCGGCGGCGAGGCTTTCGTGGAATCGCTCGGCAAGCCGAAGAGCGCGCTGGTGAGCCTCATCAACGAGGGCTCCACGGAAAAGTCGCTCGCCGACATCAAGGCGTTCCTCGCCAAGAACAACGGCAATTGCGCCATCGCCTGCGACGCCAATGACAGCCCGAATGCACGCCCCGTCGTGGAAGCCGTGCAGGCGGCCGGCGCCTATATCTCGACGATCTGGAACAAGACCGACGACCTGCATCCGTGGGATTTCGGCGACAACTACGTCTCGCACATGACCTGGTCGGACGAACAGCCGGCCGAGCAGACCGCCCGCATCCTCTTCGAGGCGATGGGCGGCGAGGGCGGCGTCGTGCATCTCGGGGGCATCGCGGCCAACAACCCGGCGGTCGAACGCCTCAACGGCCTCAAGAATGCGCTGAAGGATTTCCCGAACATCGAGTTGCTGGACGCGCAGCCGGCCGACTGGGACACCCAGAAGGGTGCCGCCCTGATGGCCTCGTTCCTCACGCGCTACGGCGACAAGATCAAGGGCGTGCACTGCGCCAATGACAACATCGCCTATGGCGTCATCGAAGCCTTGCGGGCAGAAGGCATCGAGGACATGCCGATCGTCGCCTATGACGGCAATCCGGAAGCCGTGCAGATGGTCATGGACGGCCAGCTTCTCGCCACCGTCTTCACCAATCCCCATTGGGGCGGCGGCATCAGCGCGGCACTCGCCTACCATGCCGCCATCGGCAGCTTCAAACCCTCCGAAGAGCCGAAGGAACACCGCGAATTTTACGGCCCGACGATCCTTGTCACGGCCAAGGATGCGGCGGAATTCAAGGCGAAATATCTCGATTCCGTGCCGGTCTATGACTGGAAGGACTTCTGGGGGCCGTCGAACGGCCAGATCCAGTACAAGGCCTGAGCAGGCCCGGCGGCAGCCCAAGCGCTGCCGCCACTTTTCTTACATTAAATCTCATCGGGAAGAGGGGTGTCTGACGTGACACGTCGCCTATCGCGCGAAACCTTGATCAAGTGGGCGCCGCTGTTGGTGCTGCTCGCACTCGTGATCTTTTTCACGGCGCTCAATCCAACCTTCTTCTCGCTGCGGAATTTTGCGCGCATCGCGATTGCCTCGGCGCCTGCGCTGATGGTCGCCGTCGGCGTCACCTTCATCATCGTCATGGGATCGATCGACCTTTCCATGGAAGGCACGATCTCGCTGACCGCGGTGGCCTTTGCCTTCATCTTCGCCCAGTTCGGCGGGTCGCTCGGCGGCATGGGCTGGATCGCCATTCCGCTGGTGCTGGTGCTCGGCGGCGCGATCGGGCTCTTGAACGGACTGGTGCATGTGAAGCTCAGGATACCCTCCTTCATGGCGAGCCTCGCCATGGGCTTCGTCGGCACAGGCGCCGCCATCCTGCTCACCGGCGGTGACATCGTGAAGGTCAGCGACGCGGCCTTCCGCGGGCTGCTCACCGTGCGCTGGCTCGGCTTCCCGCTGATGGTCTACATTGCCGCCTTCTTCCTCTTCGTCGCCTGGTTCATCCAGACCCACACGACGCTCGGCCGCAACTTCTACGCCGTCGGCGGCGGGGAGGACCTGGCGCATGCCTCCGGCCTCAACGTCACCCGGGTGCGCGTCACGGGCTTTGCGCTCGCCGGCGTCTTCTATGCCATCGCCGCCATCCTCGTCGTCGCCCGCATCGGCCAGGCGGAATCGGTGACCGGCTCGAACTTCATGTTCGTCTCCATCACCTCCGTCGTCGTCGGCGGCGTGGCGCTGTGGGGCGGCATCGGCGGCGTGTGGAATGCGCTGGTCGGCGTGCTCATCGTCGGCGTCATCGACAATGGCATGGTCGTTATCGGCCTGCCGGATTTCGTCCAGGACGGGGTGCTGGGCCTGCTCGTCATCGTTGCCGTCGTGCTGTCGACAGACCGCAAGATGGTTTCCTTCGTGAAGTGAGGCGCGCGCCATGTATCAGCTCAAAGCCGTCGACAAGAAATTCCCCGGCGTCCACGCCCTGAAGGCCATCGACTTCCATGTCGAGCGCGGCGAGATCGTCGGCCTCGTCGGCGAGAACGGCGCCGGCAAGTCCACGCTGATGAAGGTCATCTACGGCGCCTACCAGCCGGATGGCGGTCAGGTCCTCATCAAGGGCGTGCCGGTGCGATTTGCCAATCCGCGCCAGGCGATGGAAAAGGGCATCGGGATGGTGTTCCAGGAACAGTCGCTCATCCCCAACCTCACCGTCATGGAAAACATCTTCCTCGGCTACGAGCAGCAGTTCGTGCGCTTCGGCGTGGTCGACTGGAAGGCGATGGCAAGGGCCGCCAAGGCCCAGCTCGCCAAGGTGAAGCTCGCTATCGATCCCGGCATGGTGACCTCGAAACTCTCCTTCGCGCAGCGCCAGCTCGTCGAGCTTGCCAAGGTGTTGACGCTGGAAGAGCGGGTGAAGGGCGATCTCGTCATCCTGCTCGACGAGCCGACCTCCGTTCTCTCCAAGGAGGAGGTGCAGCTTCTCTTCAAGCTGGTGCGGGAGCTCACCACCCGCGCCTCCTTCATCTTCGTCTCGCACCGCATGGACGAGGTGATGGACCTTTCGGACCGCATCTATGTCATGAAGGACGGCGCGGTGGTCGACGTGGTGGCGCGCGGCGGCGCGACTGCGGAGGCCATCCAGCACAAGATGGTCGGCCGCAACGTCGACAAACAATATTACCGCGAGCACCTGCAGGCGCCCTATGACGCCTCGAAAGTGCTGGTCGAGATGGACCGCGTGGGCCTGCCCGGCCGCATCCAGGACATTTCGCTGAAGCTGCATGCCGGCGAAGTGCTGTGTCTCGTCGGCACGGAGGGTTCCGGCCGCGAGGCGATCCTGCGCACCATCTACGGCATGCTGTCGGCAACGACCGGACGGCTTCGCATCAAGGGCGAGGACGCATCCGGCTATTCGCCCCGCCACGCCGTCGCCCATGGCGTCGGCTACGTGCCGCGCGAGCGCAAGGTCGAGGGCATCGTCGCCGGCATGAATGTCTACGAGAACATGACGCTGTCGCAGATGAAGAACCATTCGCGCGGCGGCGTGCTGCGCGTGGCGGAAGAGCGGGCGCTGGCGCGCGACTGGATCAGGAAACTCTCGATCAAGGCGCATTCCGAATTCGCCGATTGCGGCAACCTTTCCGGCGGCAACCAGCAAAAGGTGGTGCTGGCGAAATGGCGCTCCGGCGGCTCCGACATCATGCTGCTCGACCACCCGACGCGCGGCCTCGACATCGGCGCCAAGGAAGACGTCTACGACATGATCCGCGCCATGAGTGCGGCCGGCGTCGGCATCGTGCTCGTGGCCGATACGCTCGAAGAGGCGATCGGCCTGTCGCACACCATCATCGTCGTCAAGGACGGTCGCATCCAGAAGCAGTTCGCCTGCGAGCCGGGCGCCAAGCCCACGCCCTACGACCTCCTGCACTACATGATCTGAGGGACCAATGGATATTCAGCGCCTCAAACCGCACCTGCCCTGGATCACGCTGGTCGTGCTCGTCGCGATCGTCGGCTTCACCGATCCGGGTTTTTTGCGCCCGACAAACCTGCTCGGCCTTGCCGGCGATATCGTGCCGCTGTTCATCATGGCGCTTGGGCTCACCTTCGCCATCTATATCGGCGGCATCGATCTGTCCGCCCAGTCCATGGCCAACATGGTGACGGTCATCGCCTCCGTCTACCTCGCCTCCATGGGCGCGTGGGTCGCGGTGTTCTGCGTCGCCGCCGGCTTCCTGCTCGGCATGCTGTCGGGCTACGTCACGACCCGGCTCTTCGTGCCCTCCTTCATCTCGACCCTCGCCATCGGCGGCGTTGCCTTCTCGATTGCGCAATGGCTCTCCGGCCAGCGCGCGCTCAACATGGATGCCGTCCAGCGCAACGAAACCTTCGGCTGGATGATCGGCCGCACCTGGGGCGTGCCGCATGAACTGCTGATCGCCGCGGTGCTGGTCGCCATCTGCCTGTTCATCGAGCGGCGAACGACGCTTGGCCGCGCGCTCAAAGCGGTCGGCGCCGGCGAGCTTGCGGCGGCGGCCTCGGGCCTCAACGTCGCACGCTACAAGATTCTTGCCTTTGCGATTTCCGGCGCACTTGCCGCCATTGCCGGCCTGCTCTTTGCGGTAAAGCTCTCGGGCGGCGCGCCGACGATCGCCAACGGCTTCCTGCTGCCGGCCATCGTGGCCGTGCTGGTTGGCGGCACGCCGCTCACCGGCGGCGTCGGCGGGGTGGTCAATACGGTCGTCGGCACGCTCATCGTCGCCGTCATCCGCGCCTCCATGCTCTATTTCGAGATCGACGCGACGCGCCAGCAGATGGTGTTCGGCATCGTGCTGATCGTCGCCATCGCGCTCACCATCGACCGCGCCAAGCTGCGCACCGTGAAGTGAGAGACCGGCCATGAGCACCATGCGCGCGGCAGTCCTGACCGCCCCGAAACGCTTCGAACTGCGCGACGTCCCCGTGCCGGCCATCGGCCCGGAAGACGTGCTGGTGCGGGTGACGCGCACCGGCATCTGCGGCACGGACATCCATATCTTCAACGGCCACTACGCCGCCGACAAGCTGCCGCTCATCCCCGGCCACGAATTCTGCGGCACCATTTTCGAGCGCGGCGCCAATGTGCGCCACCTCGCCGTCGGCACGCGGGTGGTGGTCGATATCAATATCGGCTGCGGCACCTGCTTCTTCTGCCGGCGCAACGAGGTGCTGAACTGCGCCGAGGTCACCCAGGTCGGCATCGGCCGCGACGGCGCCTTTGCCGAATTCGTCGCGGTGCCCGCCCGGCTTGCAATCCCGGTGACAGGCAACATTGCCGACGAGGTGCTGGCGCTCACCGAGCCCGTCGCCTGCGTCGTTCGCGCGGCGCGCAAGGCGCGGGCCACCTTCGGCCAGTCGGTCGTCATCTTCGGCGCCGGGCCGGTCGGCAACCTGCATGTGCAGATGATGCGCCTCACCGGCGCCGCCCCGATCATCGTGACCGACCTCTCGGCCGAGCGCTGCCGGATGGCGATCGAGGCGGGCGCCGATGCGGCCGTGTCCGAGCCGGGCCGCCTGAAACAGACCGTGCTGGAGATGACCGGCGGGCGCGGCGCGGACCTGGTGATCGAAAGCGTCGGCAACAAGCGGCTCTATGAGCAGGCCTTCGACCTCGCGCGCCGCGGCGGCCATGTCGCCTTCTTCGGCATCACGCCGCCGGGCGACACCGTGCCCGTCGACATCCTCAAGACCGTGCTGGAGGAGGGCAGCCTGAAGGGCTCCGTCGCCGGCATGGGCGAGGACATGCACGACGCGCTGACGCTGCTGTCGCACGGCCGTTTCCGGACGGAGGATTTCACGAGGGCGAGCTATCCGCTGGAGCGCATCCAGGAGGCTTTCGAGACGCTGGCCGACCGGCCGCAGGACCTGAAGACGCAAATCGCCATCGCGGCATAAACAATCGAAGTGGAGGATCCCATGGACCAGAAGACCCCGTTCCTTTCGCCCCCGACCGCAGCGCGCACCTTCGGCTTCTTCGTCGATGGCGAGTGGAAGGACGGCGCGGAGCACTTCGAGCGCGCCTCGCCCGGCCACGGCACGCCCGTCACCCGCACGGTGCGCTGCACGGTCGACGACCTGAACGGCGCCGTCGTCGCCGCCCGCCGCGCCTTCGAGGATCGTCGCTGGTCCGGCCTTTCGGGTGCCGCGCGCGGCAGCGTGCTCTTGCGCGTCGCCGAAGTGCTGCGCCGCCGCCGCGACGAGATCGCCTATTGGGAGGCACTGGAAAACGGCAAGCCGATCTCCCAGGCGCGCGGCGAGATAGACCATTGCATCGCCTGTTTCGAGGTCGGCGCCGGGGCCGCCCGCCTGCTGCATGGCGACAGCTTCAACTCGCTCGGCGACGATCTCTTCGGCATGGTGCTGCGCGAGCCGATCGGCGTCGTCGGCCTGATCACGCCTTGGAACTTCCCGTTCCTCATTCTTTGCGAGCGCGTACCCTTCATCCTCGCTTCCGGCTGCACCATGGTCGTGAAGCCCTCGGAAGTCACCGCAGCCACCACGCTGCTGCTCGCCGAAGTGCTGGCGGAAGCTGGGCTTCCCGCCGGCGTCTACAATGTCGTCACCGGTTCCGGCCGCACCATCGGCCAGGCTCTGTCCGAACATCCGGACGTCGACATGCTGTCCTTCACCGGCTCGACGGCGGTCGGCCGCTCCTGCGTGCACGCCGCCGCCGACAGCAATTTCAAGAAGCTCGGCCTCGAACTTGGCGGCAAGAACCCGATCGTCGTCTTCGCCGATTCCAACCTGGAGGACGCCGCGGACGGCGCCGCCTTCGGCATCAGCTTCAACACCGGGCAGTGCTGCGTCTCCTCCTCGCGATTGATCGTCGAGCGCTCCGTCGCCGCCGAATTCGAAAAGCTGCTGGTGGAGAAGATGGCAAAAATCCGCGTCGGCGATCCGCTCGACGAGGCGACGCAGGTCGGCGCGATCACGACGGAGGCGCAGAACGCCACGATCCTCGACTATATCGCCAAGGGCAAGGCGGCGGGTGCGACGCTGCTGGCCGGCGGCGGGCCGGTCGATCTCGGCCGCGGCCAGTACATCGCGCCGACGCTGTTTTCCGGCGTTTCGCGCGACATGGCGATCGCCCGCGACGAGATTTTCGGCCCCGTTCTGTGCTCCATGCACTTCGACACGGTGGAAGAAGCCATCCAGCTTGCCAATGATACGGTCTATGGGCTTGCGGCGAGCGTCTGGACGAAGGATATCGATAAGGCGCTGACGGTGAGCCGCCGGGTTCGCGCCGGGCGCTTCTGGGTCAACACGATCATGGCGGGCGGTCCCGAAATGCCGCTCGGCGGCTTCAAGCAGTCCGGCTGGGGCCGCGAGGCGGGCGTCTACGGGGTGGAGGAGTACACGCAGGTGAAATCCGTTCATATCGAGATCGGCAAGCGCACGCATTGGATCGCATGATGGCTGAGGGCTACGACTATGTGATCGTCGGGGGCGGCACGTCGGGTTGCGTGCTGGCGGCGCGGCTGTCCGAAAATCCGTCGGCGCGCGTCTGCCTCATCGAGGCGGGCGGGCGCGATACCAATCCGTTGATCCACATGCCCGTCGGCTTCGCCAAGATGACGACGGGGCCGCTCACCTGGGGCCTGAAGACCGCGCCGCAGAAACACGCCAACAACCGCGAGATCCTCTACGCGCAGGCCAAGGTGCTCGGGGGCGGATCCTCCATCAATGCCGAGGTTTTCACCCGCGGCGTGCCCGGCGATTACGACCGCTGGGTCGAGGAGGGCGCGGAAGGCTGGGGTTTCAGGGACATCCAGAAATATTTCCTGCGCTCGGAGGGCAATTCCATCCTCTCCGGCGCCTGGCACGGCACGGACGGCCCGCTCGGCGTCTCGAACATTCCAGAACCCCAGCGCATGACGCGCGCCTTCGTGCAGAGCTGCCAGGAATTCGGCATTCCCTACAATCCGGATTTCAACGGCCCGGTTCAGGAGGGCGCCGGCGTCTACCAGACGACGACGCGCGACAACCGCCGCTGCTCGGCCGCCGTCGGCTATCTGCGCCCGGCGCTGAAGCGCAAGAATCTGACGGTGGTGACCGGCGCGCTCGTGCTGCGCGTGGTCTTCGAAGGCCGCCGCGCCGTGGGCGTCGATTTCGAGGTGGACGGCAAGCGCCGGACGGCGCGGGCCGAAAGCGAAGTGCTGGTCACCTCGGGCGCCATCGGCACGCCGAAGCTGATGATGCTCTCGGGCATCGGCCCGGCCGACACGCTGAAGAGCCATGGCATCGATGTGGTGCAGGACCTCTCCGGCGTCGGGCAGAACCTGCAGGACCATTTCGGCGTCGATATCGTCGCGGAACTGAAGAACCACGACAGCCTGGACAAGTACAACAAGCTGCACTGGTCGATCTGGGCGGGCATTCAATATACGCTGTTCAAATCCGGCCCTATTACCTCCAACGTGGTGGAGGGCGGCGCCTTCTGGTATGGCGACAAGGCGAACCCGACGCCGGACCTGCAATTCCATTTCCTCGCAGGCGCGGGTGCCGAAGCCGGCGTTCCCGGCGTGCCGAAGGGCTCCTCCGGCATCACGCTCAATTCCTATACGCTGCGGCCGAAATCCCGTGGCACCGTGACGCTGCGCTCGGCCGATCCGCGCGCGCTGCCGATCATCGATCCGAATTTCCTGAGCGATCCCGACGACATCAGGATCTCGGTCGAAGGTGTGAAAATCAGCCAGGAAATCTTCGCCCAGCCCTCCCTGCAGAAATACATCAAGGCGCTGCATTTCCCGGACAAGAGCGTGCGCACGGAAGCGGATTACATCGCCTATACCCGCCAGTTCGGCCGCACCTCCTATCACCCGACCTGCACCTGCAAGATGGGACTCGACGCCCTGTCGGTGGTCGATCCGCAACTGCGCGTGCACGGCCTCGACGGCATCCGCATCTGCGACAGCTCCACCATGCCCAGCCTCGTCGGCTCCAACACCAATGCGGCGACGATCATGATCGGGGAAAAGGCGGCGGACATGATCCGCGGCAATGCCTGATCCAGTTTAACTCCCAAGCGAAGAGGGCGGCCCAACGGCGCCCTTATTCGTTGGCCCCCACGCGCTGAGTTCGTTGGTCCAAAGGCCGCAAACCTCTCCTCCGTCATGCTCGGGCTTGACCCGAGCATCCACGCCCCGGGTGCCAAATGGATCCTCGGGTCGAGCCCGAGGATGACGTGGAGGGTGTGGCAAGGCTCGCTGCACAGCAAAGGGCGGCACAGTGGCCGCCCTGAAATCATTGGTCCACATGCGCTGAGTTCGTTGGCCAAAGACGCCAAACCTCTCCTCCGTCATGCTCGGGCTAGACCCGAGCATCCACCCCTTGGGTGCTGCATGGATCCTCGGCTCAAGCCCGAGCATGACGCAGGGTGGGGCGAGGCTCGCTGCATAGTGAGGGCGGCACGGTGGCCGCCCCTTTTTTATCAATCCCATTCCGGCACCCAGGGCAGCAGCCCCGGCTTGATGATGCGGTAGCCGGTGGCGTTGAGGGTGTCGATGCGGGACATGTCGATGGAGGAGAGCGTGAAATCCATGATCTCGAAATTCGCCCGGATGTTTGCCGGCTTGGTCGACATGGTGTTGAGCGGCACGCCCTTCTGGAGGATCCAGCGCAGCACGACCTGAGCGGCCGACTTGCCGTAACCCTCGCCGATTTCGGCGAACAGGCCGTGCTTGAAGACTTCGCCGCGCGCCACTGAGGCATAGGAGGAGAGTGGGATGCCGGTCTCCGTCGCGGCGGCGAGGAGCTTGTTCTGGTCGAGCAGCGGATGGAATTCCACCTGGTTGGTGACGAGCGGCACATCGACGACCGCTTTCGCCTCCCGCATCATGCGCGCCGTATAGTTCGACACGCCGATGGCGCCCGCCAGGCCCTTGTCATGGGCCTCCCGCAACAGGCGCAGCGACGGGGCGACATCGCCATCGGCCGGCGGCCAGTGCAGCAGCAGCACATCGGCGCGGTCGAGTTTCAGCGCGTCCAGGCTCGCCTCCACCGAGGGGATGAATTTCTCGGCGCTGTAATTGTCCGGATGGACCTTGGTGGTGATGCAGAGCTCGCTGCGCGCCACGCCGCCGGCGGCAAGGGCCGCCCCGGTCTCGGCCTCGTTGCCATACATCTGCGCCGTGTCGAACGCCCGGTAGCCGGCTTCGAGTGCGGCGTCCACGGCGGCGCGCAGGTCGTCTCCCTTCAGCGGATAGGTGCCGAAACCGCGCTGAAAGCTCTTCTGGAAATAGATGTTCATGCCTCCTCCTTGGCTGGTCGATGCGCCGGCGGTGCGGGCGCGAAAATCTTGCTTGCCCGATTGCTCCGGCCGTGCTTAATGTATAACTAGTTAGTTACTTAATGCAATGGAGATCGGAGGATTCGGCCATGAAGAAGGTGAAGACGGCGGAAGAGGCGGCCAGGCTCGTCAAGGATGGCGCGGTCGTCGCCGTCAATTCTTCCTCGGGCCTGTGCTGCCCGGATGCCGTGCTGAAAGCGCTCGGCGAACGCTTTGATCGCGAGGGCCATCCGCGTGGGCTTACCTCCGTCCACCCCATCGCGGCCGGCGATTTCTTCGGCACCAAAGGCGTCGACCACATCGCCAAGCCCGGCATGCTGGAAAAGATCATCGGCGGCTCCTATCCCTCCGGGCCGAGCAATGCCGAGCCGCCGCTCATCTGGCAGATGATCCTCAAGGAAGAACTTGCCGCCTGGAACGTGCCCTCCGGCATCGTCTTCGACATGTTGCGCGAGGGTGCGGCCAAGCGGCCGGGCGTGCTGACCAAGGTCGGCATGGAAACCTTCGTCGATCCCGACCAGGACGGCTGCGCGATGAATGCCAGCGCGCGAGCCGCACCGCTCGTCAAGCGCGTCGAATTTGCAGGCGAGGACTGGCTGCATTTCCCGGCCATCCGGCCGGATGTCGCGATCATCCGCGCCACCACCGCCGACGAGAAGGGCAACCTCACCTTCGAGCAGGAGGGTGCCACCCTCGGCGCCATGGAGATGGCGCTTGCCGCGCGCAATTCCGGCGGCCTCGTCATCGCGCAGGTCAAGCGCGTGGCGGCGAGCGGCTCGCTGCGGCCGCATGATGTGCGCGTGCCTGGCATTCTCGTCGATGTCATCGTCGAGGCGCCGGAGCAGTTGCAGACGACGGCGACGCCCTATGACCCGGCGATTTCCGGCGAGCTTTTCCGCCCGCTCGACACCTTCCGCCTGCCAGCGCTCGATGTCGGCAAGGTCATCGCGCGGCGCGTGGCGCAGGAACTCAGGGAGGATTGGGCGGTCAATATCGGCTTCGGCATTTCGGCCAATGTGCCGCGCATCCTCATCGAGGAAGGCCATCACGGCAAGATCACCTGGGTGATCGAGCAGGGTGCCGTCGGCGGTGTGCCGCTGCTCGATTTCAAGTTCGGCTGCGCCTCCAATGCGGAAGCCTTCGTCGCCTCGCCGCACCAGTTCTGTTACTTCCAGGCCGGCGCCTTCGATTGTTCGCTGCTGTCCTTCCTGGAAATCGACGCTGAAGGTTCGGTCAATGTCAGCCGGCTGGCGGCCACGCCCCACCGCACCGCCGGCGCCGGCGGCTTCGTCGACATCACCGCGCGGGCGAAGAAGATCGTCTTCTCCGGCAATTTCAATGCGGGCGCGAAAATGCACATCGAGGACGGCCGGCTGGTCATCGACAAGGAAGGCCGCATCGCCAAGATCGTGCCGAAGGTCGACCAGGTCAGTTTTTCCGGCAAACGCGCCCGCGCGCAGGGGCAGGACATTACCTATGTCACCGAGCGCTGCGTCATCCGGCTTGAGGCGGATGGGCTGGTCGTCACCGAAATCGCGCCCGGCCTCGATCTCCAGCGCGACGTGCTCGACCAGGCGGCCACGCCGCTCAGGGTCTCCGAGACGCTGAAGACCATGGACGCCGCGCTGTTCCGCGCCGAGACCATGGGCCTCGCCCTGTGAGCGACCCGCGCATCGACCTCACCGTCGAGGATCGCATTGCCCGGCTAACGTTGCGCCGCCCGGAGAAGCTGAATGCCATCGACGCCGGGATGGTCGACGCGCTTTTGCAGGCCTGCCGGGATATCGAGCGGTCGGATGCCCGCGTCGCCATTCTGACCGGCGAGGGCACGCGGTCCTTCTCGGCGGGCGGCGATATCGCGGCCTGGAGCAGCCTCGATGCGGAGGCGTTTTCGCGGCGTTGGCTGCGCGACGGGCACGATGCCTTCGATGCGCTGGCGCGTATCACCGTGCCGCTGATCGCCGTGCTGAACGGGCACACGCTCGGCGGCGGGCTGGAGTTGGCCGCCTGCGCCGACCTGCGCATTGCGGAAGCCCATGTGAAAATCGGCCAGCCGGAGCCCGGCCTCGGCATCATTCCCGGCTGGTCCGGCACGCAGCGCGCCGCGCGGCGTTTCGGGCCGTCGCTGGTGCGCCGCATGGCGCTGTTCGGCGAGGTCTTTTCGGCGGAAGAGGCGCTGGCCCACGGGCTGGTCGATCAGGTTGTGGCGACGGGCGAAGGCCCGGCCGCGGCAGAGACCGCCGCCCAGCGCGTGCTGAAACGCGCGCCCCGCGCCACCGAGCTCACGAAAATGCTGATCAACGCCGCAGAGGGCGAAGAGAATGCCCGCGTCGTCGAGGCGCTGGCGGGCGCAGCGGCCGCGGCATCGGCGGACCTCGCGGAGGGCCTTGCGGCCTACCGGGAAAAGCGGTCGCCACGCTTCGGCGACTGAGGGTGGATCCTCGGGTCAAGCCCGAGGATGACGAGTAAGTGGGGGTGGGCGTTCCAAAACAGCCGCGCCGCAAAGGCAGCGCGGCCGCGATCTGCTCAGGCCGGCACCGGCGCGTCTTCGCGCAGCAGGCCCTTGCGCTTTAGATCCGCCCAGAACTCACCGGGAATCGGGTGCGAGAACCAGGCGAGGTTCTGGTCCAGTTGCTCCACCGTGCGCGTCCCCGCCATGAAGGACGGCACGGCCGGGTGGGCGACGACAAACTGCAAGGCGGCGGCGGCCAGCGGCACGCCGTGTTCGGCGCAGACGGCTTCGATCTTGGCGACCTTTTCCAGGATTTCGCGCGGCGCCGGGGCATAGTTGTATTTGGCGCCTTCCTTCGCGCCGGTAGCCAGGATGCCCGAGTTGAAGCCGCCGCCGACCACGACGGCGGCGCCGCGTTCCTCGCAGAGCGGCAGGAAGGCATCGAGCGCTTCCTGTTCCAAGAGCGTATAACGGCCGGCCAGCAGGAAGCAGTCGAAGTCGCGGCGCTTCAGCGCCTCATGGCAGACCTGCCATTCGTTGACGCCGACGCCGATCGCCTTCACCAGCTTTTCCGAGCGCAGTTTTTCGAGCGCCCGCCAGGCGCCGTCCATCGCCTGCTCGAACACCTCCGGCTGCGCATCACCGCGCGTGAAAACGTCGATGTCGTGGATGAAGCACATCTCCATGCGCTCCAGCCCCAGCCGTTGCAGGCTGTCCTCGAAGGCGCGCATCGTGCCGTCGTAGCTATAGTCGAAATGCATGGTGAAGGGCGCGGCGTTCTTCCAGGGCGCGAAATCGATCGTCTCGCGCCGGGCCGGGCGCAGCAGGCGGCCGACCTTCGAGGCGAGCACGAAATCGTCGCGCTCCTTCCAGCGCAGCGCATGGCCGGTGCGAAGCTCCGCTAGGCCATGGCCATACATCGGCGCGGTGTCGAAGAAGCGCACGCCCGCATCCCAGGCATGCTCGAACATGGCCGCGGCCGTCGCCTCGTCGATCTCCAGGAAAATGTTGCCGAGGGGTGCGGTGCCGAAGCCGAAGCTGGTGACCTCGATATCCGTGCGGCCGAATTTTCGCTTGTCGCTCGCGTGCATACTTATCCTCCATAAGTAACCGTATGGTGAATAGTAACCACGGCCCAACCCCCTGTGCAAGCAGGTTCGTGCACGTTTGGAAATTTTTCCGGCTTGACGTCGTGCGTCCGTCACATGTATGTAACCAGATAGTTACTAGAAGCGAGACGAAGCCGATGTATCTCACGGAAACGCAGGAGCAGGTGCGCGACATGGCGCGCGCCTTCGCCGATGAAATGATCCGCCCTCTGGCCGAGGAACTGGACCGCGAGGAGAGTTTCCCCGCCGCCCTCTATGACGAGATGGCCAAGCTCGGCCTGTTCGGCATCGGCGTGCCGGAGGCGCTCGGCGGCCCGGGCTTCGACACGCTCACCTACGCGCTGGTGATGGAGGAGCTCAGCCGCGGCTACGCCTCCGTCGCCGACCAGTGTGGCCTTGTCGAGCTCATCTCGACCCTCTTGGTGCGCCACGGCACGGAGCGCCAGCAGGCGCTGCTGCCCGACATTCTCGGCATGCGCGCCAAGGTCGCCTATTGCATCACGGAGCCGGAGGCCGGCACCGATGTCTCGGGCATCCGCACGACGGCCGTTCGCGATGGCGACGGCTGGCGGCTCGATGGCGGCAAGATCTGGATCCACAATGCGCCGGTCGCCGATTACGGCTTCGTGCTGGCCCGCACCGACAAGGAAGCCGGCAACCGCGGCATGTCGATCTTCATCGTCGATCTGCATGCGGCGGGCGTCGAGCGCGGTCCGAAGGAACACAAGATGGGCCAGCGCGCGAGCCAGGTCGGCGCGCTCAATTTCGCCGATGTGCGCCTCTCCGCCGATGCCCTGCTCGGCACGGAAGGCCGCGGGTTCCACATGATGATGTCGGTGCTCGACAAGGGCCGCGTCGGCATCGCCTCGCTTGCCGTCGGCATCGGCCAGGCGGGGCTTGAGGCCGCGCTCGACTATGCCGGCACGCGAAAACAGTTCGGCAAGGCGATTTCCGATTTCCAGGGCGTGCAATGGCTGCTCGCCGACATGGCGAAGGATATCGAGGCCGCGCGCCTGCTGGTGCATTCCGCCGCCTCGAAGATCGATTCCGGGGCGGACGCGACGAAGGCCTGCTCGATCGCCAAATGTTTTGCCGGCGACATGGCTGTGCAGCGCACCGCCGATGCCGTGCAGGTCTTCGGCGGCTCGGGTTACATCCGCGGCTTCGAGGTGGAGCGGCTCTACCGCGATGCCAAGATCACGCAGATTTACGAGGGCACCAACCAGATCCAGCGCATGATCATCGCGCGCGAACTCCTGAAAAAGGGGGCGCGGGCATGAGCGCCCGGCCGGTCGCCCTCGTCACCGGCTCGTCGCGCGGCATCGGGCTGGCGGTGGCCGAAGCGCTCGCGGGCCAAGGTTTTGCCGTCGCCGTCAATGGCCCGGCCGAGGATGCGGAACTGTCGGCGGCGGTCGCGCGCATTGCGGCGCTGGGCGTGCCGGTCGTGGCCGCGCCGTTCGATGTTACCAGTATCGCCGGCCATGAATCAGCGCTCGACGCCATCGAGGAAAAACTCGGCCCGCTCACCACGCTGGTCAACAATGCCGGCGTCGGCGTGCTCCAGCGTGGCGACATGATGGATGTGTCGGAAGAGAGCTGGGACCGCTGCTTTTCCGTCAATGCCAAGGCGCTGTTCTTCCTGAGCCAGGCCTTCGCCCGCCGGCTGCTGGCGCGCGAACGGCCGCCGCTCTTCCATTCGATCGTCAATATCACCTCGTCCAATGCCGTCGCGGTGGCGGAGCAGCGCTCGGAATATTGCGCCTCCAAGGCCGCGGCCGCCATGGTGTCCAAGGCGCTTGCCGTGCGGCTCGGGCGCGAGGAGATCGCCGTCTATGACGTGCAGCCGGGCCTCATCGCCACCGAGATGACCGCGCCGGTCATCGATGCCTACCGCGAACGGGCGGAGCAAGGCCTGACGCTGTTTCCCCGCGTCGGCCAGCCCGACGATATCGGCACGCTGGTCGCCTCGCTTGCGTCGGGGCGGCTTCCCTACACCACCGGCCTCACCATCCCGGCGGATGCCGGCATGCTCGTCCCGCGCTTCTGAGGGTTTTTTCATGACTATCGCGCTTCCCGATACCGCCGGCCGCCTTTCGGATTACACCCTGACGGGCCAGCCGATCGCCGCGGCGAAACTCGGCAGGAACCCGGCCCGCACCGTCTATTCCGCCGCCCATGTGGTGGCTGATCCCTTCACCGCCAACGATCCCTCCGGCCGCGCCACGGTCGATTGGGAAAAGACCATGGAGTTCCGCCGCTACCTCGCCGGCCTTGGCCTGGGCATTGCGGAGGCGATGGACACCGCGCAGCGCGGCATGGGCCTCGACTGGCCGGGCGCGCTGGAGCTCATCCGCCGCACGCGCGAGGAGCTGCCGGATGCGCTGGTCGCCAATGGCTGCGGCACGGACCATCTCGACCCCGCGACGGTGACCAGCCTCGATGACGTGCGCCGCGCCTATCTGGAGCAGGCGGAAGCCATCCAGAAGCTCGGCGGGCGCCTCATCCTGATGGCCTCGCGCGCTTTGGTGCGCGTTGCCAAGGGGCCGGAGGATTATATCAAAATCTATTCGGACGTGCTGTCGGCCTGCGACGAGCCGGTGATCCTGCATTGGCTCGGCGACATGTTCGATCCGCAGCTTGCCGGCTACTGGGGCAGCGCGGATTTCGACCCCGCCATGCAGACGGCGCTCGCCGTCATCGCCGGGAACACCGCCAAGGTGGACGGCATCAAAATCTCGCTCCTCGACAAGGAGAAGGAAATCCGCATGCGCCGCCGCATGCCGGCGGGCGTGAAAATGTATACGGGCGACGACTTCAACTATCCCGAACTGATCGAGGGCGACGAAGAGGGCTTTTCGCATGCCCTGCTCGGCATCTTCGATCCGCTGGCGCCCGCCGCGGCTTACGCGGTGGAGCGGCTGGGCGCGGGCGACAAGGCCGGCTTCCGTGCGACGCTCGATCCGACCGTGCCGCTCGCCCGGCTGATCTTTCGCGCGCCGACGCAATATTACAAGACGGGCGTCGTCTTCCTCGCCTGGCTCAACGGGTTCCAGGACCATTTCATCATGCTGAACGGCGCGCAGGCCATGCGGCCGCTGCCCTATTTCGTGGACCTCTTCCGCCATGCCGACCAATGCGGCCTGCTGCGCGATCCGGAGCTTGCCGTGGAGCGCATGAAAAAGCTGCTCGCGCTCTACGGGGTCTAGGCGATGCGGGATTTCTCCAGCGACCATTCGGCGCTCGCGCTCAACACCGCGAGCCTCGGGCACAATCTCGAAGGCCATGGCGCGGGCTGGTCGCCGGAGCGGGTGATCGATGCCTGCGCAGAGCGCGGTTTTGGCGGCATCGTCTTCTGGCGGCGGGAAATCGGGTCGCGGGCGGTGGAGATCGGCGAACGGGCACGGGCGGCGGGTCTCTCGGTCGCCGGGCTTTGCCGCACGCCGTTCCTCGTCGGCACGGACGCGGTGGACAGGGTCGCGGTGATCGACGAGGCCAAGGCCTCCATCGACATGGCGGCGGGGCTTGGGGCCGAGGTGCTGACCATCGTGGTCGGCGGCGTGCATCCCGGCACCAAGGGCACCGTCGAGAGCCTGAAGATCGTCGCAGAGCGCGTCGCCGAGATCGCGCCATACGCGGCGGAGAGCGGCGTCAAGCTGGCGCTCGAACCGCTCAACCCCGTCTATGCCGGCAACCGCTCGTGCCTCACCACGGTGCGCGATGCCGTCGATCTTTGCGAAACGGTCGGCGCCCCGAACCTCGGCATCGCCGTCGATGTCTACCATGTCTGGTGGGACACCGACCTCGATGCGCAACTGCGCCGCGCGGGAAAAGACCGGATTTTCGGCTACCACCTCTGCGACTGGCTCGCCGATACGCGCGACGTGCTGCTCGACCGCGGCATGATGGGCGACGGCGTCGCCGACCTCAAGGCGATCCGTGCCAGCGTCGAGGGCGCAGGGTATGCGGGGCCGTGCGAGGTGGAAATCTTTTCCGCGAACACCTGGTGGAAACGGGACCCCGGCGGGGTCCTCGATGTGATGGTCGAGCGTTTTCGCACGCTCTGCTGACGATTTAGGAGATTCTGTATGAAACTGCTGGTGCCCATCAAGCGGGTCGTTGATTACAACGTCAAAATTCGCGTGAAGGCGGATGGCTCGGGTGTCGAGCTTGCGAATGTGAAGATGTCGATGAACCCGTTCGACGAGATTTCGGTCGAGGAGGCGCTGCGGCTGAAGGAAGCCGGCAAGGCGTCGGAAGTGGTCGTCGTGTCGATCGGCCCGGCCAAGGCCGAAGAGACGCTGCGCACCGCGCTTGCCATGGGCGCCGACCGCGCCGTGCTGGTCGAGACGGAGGATGCCGTCGAGCCGCTCGCCGTGGCAAAGATCCTCAAGGGCGTCGCCGAAGCCGAACAGCCCGGCCTGATCATCGTCGGCAAGCAGGCGATCGACGACGACAGCAACCAGACCGGCCAGATGCTCTCGGCCCTGCTCGGCTGGGCACAGGCGACGTTTGCCTCCAAGGTCGAGATCGGTGATGGTAGTGCACAGGTCACCCGCGAAGTCGATGGCGGTCTCCAGACGATCGAAGTCAAGCTTCCCGCAGTCGTCACGACGGACCTGCGCCTCAACGAGCCGCGTTATGCCTCGCTGCCCAACATCATGAAGGCGAAGAAGAAGCCGCTCGACAAGAAGACGCCCGCCGACTTCGGCGTCGACACGAGCCCGCGCCTCAAGGTGCTGAAGACCGAGGAACCGTCCGGCCGCAAGGCAGGCGTCAAGGTCAAGTCGGTCGCCGAACTCGTCGACAAACTCAAGAACGAAGCCGGCGTGCTGTAAGGCAGGAAAGGGAGAACATTACCATGGCCATTCTTCTTCTGGCAGACCACGACAATGCCCACCTTTCCGACCAGACGGCAAAGGCGCTGACGGCGGCATCGAAGATCGGTTCCGACGTGCATGTGCTCGTCGCCGGTGCCGGTGCCAAGGCAGCAGCCGAACAGGCGGCAAAGCTCTCCGGCGTTTCGAAGGTCCTCGTTGCCGAGGATCAAACCCTCGCCAACAACCTGGCAGAACCGCTGGCAGCCCTCATCGTGTCGCTGGCCGGCAGCTACGAGGCAATCGTCTCGGCCGCGACCTCAGTCGGCAAGAACGTTCTGCCGCGCGTGGCAGCGCTGCTCGATGTCGCGCAGGTCTCGGAGATCATCGAAGTGGTTTCTGCCGATACGTTCAAGCGTCCGATCTATGCCGGCAATGCGATCCAGACGGTGCAGTCCACCGATGCGAAGAAGGTGATCACCGTGCGCACGGCGTCCTTCGCCGCAGCCGGTGAAGGCGGCAGCGCATCGATCGAGAGCGTCTCGGCGGCTGCGAACCCCGGTCTCTCGACCCACGTCAAGGACGCGCTGTCCTCGTCGGATCGTCCGGAGCTGACGTCTGCCAAGATCATCATCTCGGGCGGTCGTGCGCTTGGCTCGTCTGAAAAATTCCAGGAGGTCATCCTTCCGGTTGCCGACAAGCTTGGTGCGGCCGTTGGCGCATCGCGCGCTGCGGTCGATGCGGGCTATGCGCCGAACGACTGGCAGGTTGGTCAGACGGGCAAGGTGGTTGCGCCGCAGCTCTACATCGCCTGCGGTATCTCGGGTGCCATCCAGCATTTGGCCGGCATGAAGGACTCCAAGGTGATCGTGGCGATCAACAAGGACGAGGAGGCGCCGATCTTCCAGGTCGCCGATTATGGGCTTGTGGCGGATATTTTTGAAGCGCTGCCGGAATTCGAAAAGGCCATCGGCGCGCGTTGATAAGCACCACGCCTACCCCTCGTCGCGAAAACTCGCGGTCGCGGGGGGTGGGGGGCTGGTGTGGAAGCGGGCGCCCTTCAGCCAGAGTTTCAGCGCTTCCCAGTGGATGCCGGCCATCACCTTCAGCGTCATGAAGGGGAAGCGCAGCAGGTATCGGGCGAGGTTCGGGCCGGTCAGCGCCATGGCGTCGCCGTTGAAGGTGGCGGCAAGCAGCGGCTCGCTGCCGGCGGTCTCGTGGATGCGCAGCCGCACCGTCCTGCCCGGCGGCAGGATGCGGAAATGGTAGCGCATGCCCATCTCGATGAACGGCGAGACATGGAAGATCTTCGTGCGCGTCTGGCGGATGCCGGCGGGGCTCGCCTCGCCGGGCAGTACGGGCGCGACATAGCTGTGTCGCTCGCCAAAGGTGTTGCGCACCGCATAGATGATCGCGAGCAGCTCGCCCGCCGCGTCATAGGCGAAATAGGTCGAGATCGGGTTGAAGACATAGCCGAACATGCGCGGATAGGCGAGCAGCAGGATGCGCGCCGCCGGCACCTCCACCCCCGCCTGCGCCAGCAGCCGGTCGGCGAAGTGGCGCAGCGTCTCGCCGTCCGCCTCGACATGATCGCTTTCGCGGAACGACAGCAGCCCCGGCCGGTTGACGGCGAGCAGGCGGGAGAGGCGGCCGAGTTCGCCGAGCCGGTCGACATCGACCAGCAGCGCGAAGACCGAATAGCTGAAACGATGGCCGAAGGGTTTCAGCCGCTGGTGCATCACCTTGCCGGGATAGAGCGTGCCGGCCGCCACGGGCGGCGGGCCGTTTTCCTCGACGCTGGTGATGCGCTCAGCCTTCATTGCGCCGATTTCCAGCGCACGTTGCGGCAAAGCACGCCGCCCAGAATGCAGCCGCGCGTCAGAAGCGCGCCGTCGGAAACCTGCACGGTGATCGAATAGGTGCGGTCGCGTTTCTTGTCATAGGCCGATCCGGACAGCGTATCGGCGGACTTCGGCTTCAGCGACATGACCAGAACGTCGCCGGCCGCTTCGCCCTTGCTGGTATCGCCGATCCACAGGTTGGTGGCGCAGATATCGTTGCCGCAGGGCGCGATGCGCACGCGCGCATTGCCGTCGTCGCGCAGCCACACGCCACTCGGATCGGCGGATTGCTGCGCACCCACGGCGCTGACCGTGAGCAGCAGCAGGGCAAAGGTAGCGAAAATCGGCGTCTTCATCGCGTCATCCTCCTTGCTTGCTTTCCCGGACATACGCAGCGCGTGGGCGATCGGTTCACTCGACGAGTGATCCGGCGCGTGCGGTGCGGCGTAGACATCACGAACCCCACGGAAAGCACCTCATGAAGACCCTCATCATCGCCTATTTCGCGGCCGGCCTCGTCTTTCTCATCGTGGATGCGATCTGGCTGAGCACAATGGCCGACGTCCTCTATCGCCCCTTGCTCGCCGACAAGCTGGAAACGCAGTTCAAGCTGGTGCCGGCGATCTGCTTCTATGTGATCTATATTGCCGGCATCGTCTTCTTCGCGGTGATCCCGGCGCTGGAAGGCGGCGGGCTGCCCAAGGCGGCGCTCAACGGCGCGGTGCTCGGCCTCGTCGCCTATGCCACCTACGACCTCACCAACCAGGCGACGCTGCGGGACTGGCCGCTCGCCGTGACGCTCGCCGACTTGCCCTGGGGCGCCTTCGTCACCGCGGTCGGCGCCTCAGCCGGATTTTTGGCCGCCAGCCGGTTCGACTGATCCTTCCGCCTCCGCCAGCCTGTTGGAAAAGAGGAGGGCGACGAAGGCCGTCAGCATGCCGGCGCTCACCACGTTGAGCCGCGCCAGCGCGGCATATTGCTCCGCGCTGTAGGCGGCCATGGGCGGGCCATAGCCGTCGTTCAGCAGGAAGGCGACGAAGGCGAGACCCGCCAGCGCCAGGCCGTAGATGCGCTCCTTCGGGCGAAACAAAAGCAGGGCGATCATCGCGCAGGGCAGCAGGAAAATCTCGACGGCCGATTGCGTGCCAAAAAGCCAGGCGCACTGCACCGTATTGCCGATGCCGGCGAGCGGCAGCAGCGCCCGGCCGGCAATCGTGTTCCTGCGCGCCACCGCCGGCACGGCGAGGAAGAACGGCGTCGAGAGGAAGGTGAACCAGCCGGGCGTGATATCCCCGCCGACCAGCCAATGGAGATAAAGCGGGTAGAACGGCTGGTTGGAGGCGACGATGAGCGCGATGAGGTTTGCCGCCGCCACCCGTGGGTCCGGGTGGTGGGCATAGGCGCTGAGGGCGCGGAGCCACCTCATGCGGCGGCGGGGCGCAGCAGGTAATGGCTGACGCCCCATTCCTCGCCGTTCGAATGGCCGAAAAGCCCGGCCGTCGCCAGGAAGAACAGCCGCCAGCGGCGCATCCAGAGAATGGCGTCGGCGCCGTAGGTATCGGCAAAGATCGCGCGGATCGCCGCGCGGTTGGCGTCGAAATTCTTCAGCCAGTCGAGCGCGGTTCGCTCATAGTGCCGGCCGTTCCAGCGCCAGTCCTTTTCCACGGTAAAACTGTCGGAAAACTCCCGCACCAGCCCGTGGCTCGGCATGACGCCGCCGGTGAAGAAATGCTGGGCGATCCAGTCCGCCTTGTCGGCATGGTCGAAACGGTAGGCGCTGGCGCGATGCGAGAAGACATGCAGGAACAGCCGCCCCTTCGGCTGCAGCCACAAGCGGGCGCGCGACAGCAGCGTCCGCCAGTTGGACATGTGCTCGAACATCTCCACCGAGACGATGCGGTCGAATGTCTCGCCCGGCTGGAAGGCGTTCATGTCGGCCGTCACCACCGTGAGATTGGTCAGGCGGCGGCGCGTCGCTTCCCCTTCGATGAAGTGGCGCTGCGAGGCGGAATTCGAGACGGAGACGATGCGCGAGGCCGGGTAACGCTCGGCCATGAACAGCGAGAGCGAACCCCAGCCGCAGCCGAGCTCCAGCACGTCCTGCCCGTCTTCGAGCGCGGCATGGGCGCAGGTCTCCTCCAGCGCGGCGATCTCGGCTTCGGCAAGCGTCGTCTCGGCGGTCGGGTAAAGGCAGGAGGAATATTTGCGGCGGGGGCCGAGCGCCAGTGCGAAAAAGTCCTGCGGCAGTTCGTAATGCTGCTCGTTTGCCGCATCGGTGTGCACGGCGATCGGGAAGGCCTCCATGGCCTTGGCGAAATCCCGGTCCGCCACGCCGCCGCCCGTCAGCACGCGGCTGGTGCGGCCGACGAGGCGGTCGATGCCGAAGCGCAGCGCGCTGTCGGGAAGCGGCAGGCGCTCGGCGGCGGCAATCGCGGTGACGGCGAGGTTCATGACGGTCTCTCCTTGGTGTTGAAGCCGGGCCAGAAGGCGTTCACGCGCTTGGCATAGGCGGCGAAGGCGACCCCGCGCGAGTGCAGCATATGCGCTTCGAGCGGCGGGATGCCCGAGACATGGACGAGCAGCCAATACATGAAGGCCGGTCCGGCAAGGGCCGCCCAGCCCCAGGGCCATGTGCCGGCCGGGCCGATGGCGATGACGGCGTAACCCGTCCAGCCGAGCCATTGGAAAAAGTAGTTGGGATGGCGCGACAGGCCCCAGAGCCCGGCATCGCAGACCTTGCCCCGGTTGGCAGGGTCGCCGCGAAAGCGCGCGAGCTGCGCATCCGCCAGGCCTTCGCCGAGCACGGCCGCGACGAGGATCGCGATGCCGGCAATGTCGCTCCAGCGCAGGCCGGGCGCCGGGTTGCGGGCGGCGAGGAAGATAGTCGCGGCGAGGAGAAGTGCGGCGGCGGCCTGGATCTGGAGGAAGAACCACAGGCGGCTTTTCCAGCGGTCGCCCCATTCCTTCTTCAGCCGCGCATAACGCGGGTCTTCGCCGCCATGGAGCGTGCGCAGCACGATGTGAAAGCCGAGCCGGCAGGACCACAACACGGCAATGAGCGCGACGACGAGGCGGCGCTGGACATCGCCTTCCCAGCCGGCGACCGGGATGAGCGCCACCGCGATGCCGGCGGCACCGACAAGGAAGGACCAGGTCGCATCGACCCAACCGGAACTGGCGCCGCGCACCACGGCAAGCCAGGCGCCCGTCATGGCGAGCGAGAGGGCGACGGCGAGCAGGAGAAACAGGGCCGCCGGCGCCATGGCTCAGATCCCGAAGATCGGTTGCAGCATGCGGCCGATGAAGCCCTTGAAGCGCATCTGGCCTTCCATCGCCGCAAGGCAGATACAGTCGCCGTCGCGATCGACGACCGGCTGGTGCTCGACGTCCTCGTCCATTTCCGCCATGTCGCCGGGCCGGAACGTGCCGAACCGATCAGTAAAGGCGCCGGCCACGACATAGGTGAACTCGGTGCCGGCATGGCCATGATCGGGAAGGGCGCGGCCGGGGGCGATCTTCAGCAGGATCAGGTTGGCATCGGGATCGTGCGGCACGCCGACGCGGCTCATGCGCATGCCGGGGCCGATCCAGCGCCAGCGCCCGATGTCGCAGCCGCCCAGTGCATCCGGCAGGCGCACGCCCTCGATCTCGACCGGCTTGCGCGATTGCGGCCTCTGTGCCGGCTCTTCCTCCGCGTCGATCATCGCCAGCACGTCGTTGAAGGCGGTTTCGGAGAGTTGCGTCGGCTCGATCTCCTCAAGCAGCGCGCCGCCGACGGCTTCGTAGGTCGCGATGCGGGCGCGGCAGGCGGGGCAGCCGGCAAGATGCGCTTCGACGACGATCGCAGGACCCGCAGCCAGCGTGCCGGCGGCGTAGCGCATCAGGGTCTCGTCGGTGGCGTGGTGGTGTTTCGAGCTCATGTTTCGTCTTCCAGCAGCGCGCGCAGGCGGTTCATCGCCAGGCGTGTTCTAGATTTCACCGTGCCGAGCGGAATGCCCAGCTCGCCGGCAATTTCGGTCTGCGATTTCTCGCTGAAATAGGACAGGCGGATGATCGTCTGCTGCTCCGTGGACAAGGTGGTGAGCGCGCGGCGCACCCGCTCGTCGCGCTCGGCGCCGATCACCCCGTCCTCGATGGAAAACGGCGCGTCCTCGGCATCGACCGGCAGCGTCGCCGGGTTGCGCAGCCGGCGCAGATGGTCGATGCGCAGGTTGCGGGCGATGGTGAAGATCCATGTCGCCACGCCCGCGCGCTCCGGGTCGAAATAGGAGGCCTTGCGCCAGACGTTCAGCATCGTCTCCTGCACCAGGTCCTCCGCTACGCCTGACGATATGGCCGAGCGAAGGAAGAAGGTCTTCAGGCGCGGCCCGAAATGCCGGAACAGCGCGGCGAAGGCCTGCCGGTCGCGATCATCGGCCACCGCCGCAAGCAGGCTGGCGAGCACCTCCGGCGTCGGCGCGCGCGGATCGGCGGCATTCATGACGGCACGCCGCATGCCGGCGGGCGGAGCCGGCCTTTCCTGCGTGTCGATCTGGTTCGAAGCGTCATACATGCATCCTTCTACGCGGCGGGCCTCGGGCCGGATCATCTCAACGCAACGCGGCTTGAAGAGTGATCCGGCCCGGCACCGTTTTCGTAGAACCTACAGAAAGTCCACCACCAAATCGACAGCCCCCAAAAGGATCGCGATGCGACATGTTTCCCAATCCGACCGACCTCTCCGGATCGCCGTCGTCGGCACGGGCATCGGCGGCCTTTCGGCGGCCTGGCTGTTGTCGCAGCGCCACGAGGTCACGGTCTTCGAGGCGGAGGCGCGCATCGGCGGCCATTGCCATACGGTGGAGGCCGGGCAGACGGCCGTGGATACCGGCTTCATCGTCTATAATGAGCGCACCTATCCCAACCTGACGGCGCTGTTTTCCCATCTCGACGTGCCGACAAAAGCCTCCGACATGTCCTTCGCCGTCTCCATGGATGACGGCGTGCTGGAATATTCCGGCACCAACCTCGTCGGCCTGTTCGCCCAGGGCAGCAATCTGGCGAGCCCGCGCTTCTGGTCGATGCTGCGCGATGTCGTGCGCTTCTACCGCGAGGCGCCGGCAAGCGTGCGCGACCTCGATCCCTCCGCAAGCCTCGACGATTACCTCAACAGCGCCGGCTTCGGCACGGCCTTCCGCGAGGACCATCTCTACCCGATGGCGGCCGCGATCTGGTCGACGCCGGCCTTGGAGATCGGCAATTATCCGGCCGTCTCCTTCGTGCGCTTCTGCGAGAACCACGGCCTGCTCAAATTCTTCCGCCGGCCGATCTGGCGCACCGTCGAGGGCGGCAGCCGCGCCTATGTGGACAAGCTCATCGCCCCCTTCCGCCATCGCATCCGCACCAGCGCGCCCGTCACCGCCATCCGCCGGGTCAACGGCGCGGTGGAAATCTCGACGCCGGGGGCGGAGCCGGAATGGTTCGACCATGTGGTCATCGCCGCCCATGCGGACCAGGCGCTGGCGCTCCTGACCGATCGCTCGGAGCGGGAAAACGACCTGCTCGGCGCCTTCTCCTACGGCCTCAACGAAACCGTGCTGCACAGCGACGAGACGCTGATGCCCCGCCGCCGCCGGGTCTGGTCGAGCTGGAACTATCTGGCGCAATCCGCCCGCGACGGCAGCAAGCGGCGCAAGCCCTGCGTCACCTACTGGATGAACCGCCTGCAGGGCGTGACGGCCGATCGCGCGCTTTTCGTGACGCTGAGCCCGCTGCATGCGCCGGCGGAGGAGACGGTGGTGTGGCGCGGCGTCTACCAGCACCCGCTGTTCAACGCCGCCACGCTGGCCGCGCAAAAGGAACTCTGGTCCTTGCAGGGCCAGTCGAACACCTGGTTCTGCGGCTCCTATTTCGGCTCCGGCTTCCACGAGGATGCCATCCAGGCCGGGCTTGCGGTGGGCGAAAGCCTCGGCGGCACGACCCGGCCCTGGACGGTGGCGGGCGAGTCCGACCGCATTTTCCGGACCTTGCAGCAGGTCTAGAAAGACCGTTGCCCCGCGTGCGCGGTGCGGGCATTCTCCGGGAAAACCCATCGGGAGCATGCCCATGATCGTCCAGGCCTGCATCAATGGCGCGCGGCCGAGCGCCTTCCACCCGCGGCTGCCGCTCGATGTCGAGGCCATGGTGCGCGACAGCCTGCTCGCCATCGCGGCCGGTGCCGCTGAACTCCACGTTCACCCCCGCGCGGACGGCCGCGAATCCCTTGCCGCCATCGACGAGACCATGCTGGCGCTACGCCGCGCCTGCCCCGGCACGTTAATCGGCGTGTCGACGGGCGCCTGGATCGAGGGCGAAGAGGCCGAGACGCGCCGGCGAATTGCCGGGTGGCGCGAACTGCCCGACTACGCCTCGGTGAACCTCTCCGAGCCGGATGCCCCCGCCGTCATGGCGCTTTTGCGGGAACGGGGCGTCGGCATCGAGGCGGGGCTTGCGAGCGTCGCCGATGCCGAACGGCTGCTGTCCCTGCCGGATCACGCCCGCGTGCTGCGCATCCTCATTGAGATCGACGAGCAGGATTTGTCGAGCGCCATGGCGGTCGCCGATGACATCGCCACGACGCTCGCGGGCGCCGGCCTCCGGCGGCCCATCCTGCTGCACGGCAGCGACGCCACGGTGTGGCGCTTCGTGGTGAAAGCCCGCGCGCGCCGCTGGTCGACGCGGGTGGGGCTGGAGGACGGAAAACACCTGCCGGACGGGACCGTTGCCGAGGACAATGCGGCCCTTGTCAGCGCCGCGGTCGCCATCTTCCGGGCGCCTCCGCCCGCCGCCTGAAAAAAATCCTTCACCGTCGGGAACCCTTGGGCATGCCTTCGCATTCCGGTGCCGGAATTGGGGCATATTCATATGACGATGACGACACTTCGCAACGACGTCCGTTGGCTTTCTCCCGTGTTCGTGCGGATCGGCTATGGCGCGGCGGAAGCCGTTCGCAGCCCGCATGACGCGATGAACTACCTGCATTTCCGCTGGCCGGCGCACCGGGGGCGGGCCTTCGACAATGCCCGCACGCTCTGCGCCGACGCGATGGAGAACGGCAAGCCCTGCGAGACCGCCCGCGAGGCCTTCATCCGCGCCTGTGTCGAAGCGAGTATCCTCGACTAGGCCGATGGACAAGGACCCTCCCCACGACCTCGACCGTTTCAAGCTGGCGCAGGCGCCAGTGTTCGATACGGTGCTGCGGGAGCTCAGGTCCGGCCGCAAGCGCAGCCATTGGATGTGGTTCGTCTTCCCGCAGATGCGCGGCCTCGGCCGCTCGCCGGCCGCTCGGCATTTCGGCATCGCCTCGCTCGGTGAAGCGCAGGCCTATCTCGCCGATCCGGTGCTGTCCGAGCGGCTGCGGCTGGCGACGGAGGCCGTGCTTTCGGTCGAGGGCCGCTCGCTGCTGGACATCTTCGGCTCGCCCGACGACCAGAAGTTCCGCTCGTCGATGACGCTGTTCGCGGTCGCATCCAGCGAAGACCCGCTCTTCGCCCAGGCCTTGCAAACCTGTTGCGATGGCGTGCGCGATGCGCAGACGCTGGCGCTGCTGAACGCGTAAGGCTCAGCGCCGCGCCATCAGCTTGGCCTGCAACACCACCACGACCAGCAGGAAGGCGCCGCGGATGACGGATTGCCAATAGGCCGACAGGGAGATCCAGCCGAGGCCGTTTTCGAAGTTCAGGATGTTGAACACCATGGCGAGCAGCAGCGCGCCGGCAAGCGTGGCGCCGACCGAGCCGGAGCCGCCGGTGAGCAGCGTGCCGCCCACCACCACGGAGGCGATGGCGAACAGCTCCCAGCCCACACCCTCGGTCGGCTGGCCCGCGCCGAACTGCGAGGCGAGGATGACGCCGGCAAGGCCGGCGAGCGTGCCAGAGGCGAGGTAGACGGCGGCGAGCGTGCGCTCGACCTTCAGGCCCATCAGCCCCGCCGTCGCCTCGCCGTCGCCGATCGCCAGGACATGCCGGCCGACCGGCAGCTTTTCCAGCACCAGCCAGCCGAGCACATAGGCGGCAAGCGCGATCCAGGCGGGGATGGGGAAGCCCAGGAAATCGTCCTGGCCGATCACGGTGAAGCCGGTGTCATAGGAGACAGAGACCGACTGGTTGTCGGCAAGCAGCAGGCCAGTGCCGTACGCCGCCAGCATGGTCGCGAGCGTGGCGATGAAGGGCTGAATGCGCATTTTCGTGATGATGAAGCCGTTCAACGCACCGACGGCAAGGCCGGCCGCCATGCCGCCGAGAAGCCCGGCCGCCCAGTGATAGGGCGAGAAGAGTGCCGCCACCACGCTCGCCATCGCCGCCGTGCCGCCGACGGAAAGATCGATGCCGCCGGTGATGATGACGAAGGCCATGCCGAGCGCGATCAGGGCGAACATGGAATTGTAGCGCAGGAAAGAGAGGATGTTGAAGGACGACAGGAAATTGTCGTAGCGCAGCGCGCCGAAGAGGATGAGGCCGGCAAGCGCCAGCATGACGCCGAGCCGGGCGAGGTCGCCGGAGGATTTGATCGCGAAGGGGCGGAGGATGGTCTGCATGGCGGTTGCCCTCAATGCCTGTCGGCGCGCTGCTGGATGAAGACGGCGAGCACGATCAGCCCCGCCTTGACGATGAGCGCCGCCGCATCCGGCACGCCATTGGCGAGCAGCGTGTAGCGCACGAGCTGGATGACGAAGGCGCCGAGCACCGTGCCGACGATATTGGCCCGCCCGCCGGTGAGCAGCGTGCCGCCGACGGCGACGGCGGCGATGGCATCGAGCTCCATGCCGAGGCCGACGAGGTTGGCGTCGCTGGCCGAATTGCGCGCCACCACAACGAGGCCGGCAATGCCGGCAAGCGCCCCGCTGACCATATAGACGAAGAGCTTGACGCGCTTGACGGGGATGCCCGTCAGCCGCGCGGCCTTCTCGTTGCCGCCCACCGCGATGATCTGGCGGCCGATGACGGTGTAGCGGATCATCGCGAAGGCGAGCGCGGCGATGAGGACCATCAGCACGACCTGCGCCGGCACGCCGGCAATGCGACCCATGGCGATGAACTGGAAGCCCTCGTTCTTGAAGACCTGGAGGTTGCCGTTGGTCATGACCTGCGCGATGCCGCGACCCGCGATGAAGAGCACGAGGGTGGCGATGATCGGCTGGATGGAAAAGCGCGTGACGAGCAGCCCGTTGAACAGGCCGAAGAGGCTGGCGACCACGACCGGGATGATCAGGGCGAGCGTGACGGCGACCGCCATGTTCTCGACCGGCCAGAACTGGCCCATGAAAATCATCGGCGCGAGCGCACCCGCAATCGCCATCAGCGAGCCGACGGAGAGATCAATGCCGCCGGTGGCGATGACCAGCGTCATGCCGGTCGCGACGATGACGATGGTCGCGACCTGGGTGAGGTTCACGTTCAGCGTCTGCCACGACAAAAAATTCGGCGTGATGGCGATATTGACGGCGATCAGCGCCAGGAAGGCGACGAAGGTGCCGTAGCGGCTCGCCAGCGTGAACAGCCGGCTGCCGGAGGAGAGCGCGCCGGTCGGCTGCGGGGCAGGGGTTTCGATCGTCGTCATATCATTCCACCTGATGGGCCATGGCGGCCAGCAGCGCCGCCTCGCTCAAGTCTTTTCGCGGCAGGGTCTTCACCGACGTGCCGTCGCTGAGCACGGTCACGCGGTCGGCGGCGGCCAGCAATTCTTCGAGTTCGGAGGAGATCATCAGCACGCTCAGCCCCTCGTCGGCGAGGCTGCGCAGCAGTTTGAGAATTTCCGATTTCGCGCCGATGTCGATGCCGCGCGTCGGCTCGTCGACGATCAGCACGCGCGGGTCGGTCGCGAGCCACCGGGCAAGCAGCACCTTCTGCTGGTTGCCGCCGGAAAGCTCCTTGATCGGCTGGTCGGGCGAGGCACATTTGACGCCGAGCGCGCGGATATAGCGGGTGACGATCTCGTCCTGCCGGGCGCGGTCGACGATGCCGGTCTTCTTCAGCCGCGGCAGCAGCGCCAGCGTCATGTTCTCGCGGATGCTCATGTCCGGCACGATGCCGTCGATCTTGCGGTCCTCGGAGACGAGCCCGATGCCATCGGCAATCGCGTCCGCCGGCTCGCGGTAAGTGCGCTCGCTGCCCGCCAGGCGCATCGTGCCGCGCTCCATCTTGTCGGCGCCGAAGATGAGGCGGGCCGTCTCCGTGCGGCCGGAGCCGAGCAGGCCGGCAAGCCCGGAAATCTCGCCCTCGCGCACCGTGAGGCTGACATCGCGCACCCGCACGCCGGCACCGGCATTCGCCACGTCGAGGCGCACGGGCCGCTCGGGTTTCTCCTCGCCCGGCGCCATCGCCTGGAAAGCGGCAAGCTCCTTGCCGAGCATGTGGCGCACCAGCGCCATCTTGGGCATGTCGGCCATCGGGCTTTTCGCCACCGTATGGCCGTCGCGCATGATCGTCACCCGGTCGCAGATCTCGTAGAGTTCATCCAGCCGGTGGCCGATGAAGATGACCGCGACGCCGGAGCGTTTCAGCGTGCGGATCGTTTCGAAGAGAACGGCGACCTCGCGTTCGTCGAGCGAAGACGTCGGCTCGTCCATGATGACGAGGCGGGCGTTCTGCGTCACGGCGCGGGCGATCGCCACCATTTGCCGGGTCGCGGCATCGAAATGCGCGACGGGCCGGTCGACGTCGATCGCCAGGTTGAAGGTTTTGAGCACGGCCTCGGCGCCGCGGCGCATGGCGGCGTGGTCGATCAGGCCGAAACGCCTTGGCTCGCGCGACAGATAGATGTTTTCCGCCACGGAGCGCTGCGGCGCGAGGTTGATTTCCTGGTAGATCGTCGCGATGCCCGCGGCCTGCGCTTCGGCCGGCATGGTGAAATCGACCTCCCTGCCGCCGAAGGCGATCGTGCCCTCGTCGCGGCGGTAGACGCCGGTAAGGATCTTGATCAGCGTCGATTTTCCGGCGCCGTTCTGGCCGACGAGCGCCATCACCTCCGCCGGCTCCACCTCCAGCGACGCGGCTTTCAGCGCCGCCACGCCGGCAAACGCCTTGGAAATGCCCTGCATGGACAGAAGCATGGAAGTCCTCCTCTATCCGCCCTCCGGGACGGGCCACACAACCTACACCCGAACGGACCGCAGGTCAGGCCCGTCCAAAAAACGGCCGAGACGGTTTTGCCGCCCCGGCCGCAAAGTGCTTGGGAGATGGTATCAGTAGGCGTTGGCGAGTTCCGCAGCCGCGTTGGAGGCGTCGTAGAACTTGTCTTCGTTGACGAGGATCGGGTCTATCGCCTCGCCCTTGGCATAGCGCATCATGGTCTCGAAGGCCTTCGGCCCGAAGCGCGGGTTGCACTCGACGACCGCGGCGATCTTGCCGTCGACGACCGCCTGCACCGCTTCCTTGCCGCCATCGATCGACAGCACCAGCACGTCCTTGCCTGGCACCTTGCCGGCGGCTTCGAGTGCGGCGATCGCACCCATCGCCATCTCGTCGTTGTGGGCGTAGATGATATCGGCATCCGGATGCGCCTGGAGCAGGGATTCCGCCACCTGGCGGCCCTTGTCGCGGGCGAAGTCGCCGGTCTGCGAGGCGACGATCTCGAAGCCGCCGGCCGCCTGGATGGCCTCGTCAAAGCCCTTCTTGCGGTCGTTGGCCGGCGAAGAGCCGGTCGTGCCCTCGAGTTCGATGATCTTCGTCTTGCCGTTGGCGTTCTTCACCAGCCATTCGGCGACGCGCTTGCCTTCCTCGACGAAGTTCGAGCCGATGAAGGTCAGGTAATCCTCGCCGGCCTTGGCGAGGGAGGGGTCGACCGAGCGGTCGAGCAGGATCACCGGAATGCCGGCTTTCTTGGCGGCCATGACGGCGGGGATCAGCGGCTTTTCTTCGCGCGGTGCGAGGAAGATGACATCGACGCCCTGGGCGATCATCGAGTTGACGTCGGCCACCTGCTTGGCGGCCGAGCCCGCAGCATCCGTATAGACGAGCTGGAAGCCGAGCTTTTCAGCCTCCGCCTTCATGCTGTTGGTCTGCGCGATGCGCCAGGGATTGTTGGATTCGGTCTGCGCGAAGCCGACCTTGTAGGTGTCTTTCTGCGCCAGCTTCGGCACTTCGGCGATGGCGACGCCTGCCACGGCAAGCGCGCCGGCGGCCGTTGCCGCAAGCATGAAGGTGCGACGGGAAATCATGGTCATCAGTGGGTCTCCTCCCGGGTAACTTGGCCGGTGCTCCTCTACCGGACGTGAGCATTTTGTGCTTCACATGTCTAAATCTTGCGCTAATAATATTAGCAGTCAAGAGCCAAAATTATGAGCACTTGCAAAAAATCCGTGTGCAGCGCAATGCACGCCGAGGGGTGAGGAACGACGCATGGCCAGGGGCAACGGGCGCAATTCGGGCAAGGAGGGCGGTGGCCGACAGGATGGGGGCCGGCCGACCATGACGGACATAGCGCGCATTGCCGGCGTGTCGCAGTCGAGCGTTTCCCTGGTGCTGAACGAGATGTCCGGCTCGCGCATTTCGCCGGAAACGCAGCAGAAGGTGCGCGAGGCTGCTCATAAAATCGGTTATAAATTACCAGCGACCCGCAGCCCGGTGGCAACAGCCCCCGCCGTCGAGAAGGATACGATCGCCTTCATCGTCGACGAAATCTCGACGAGCCCGCACCCCGTCGTCAGCCTGGACGGCATCCGCGACCATGCCTTCGAGCAGGGGCTGCTGGTCTCGGCCCATGCCACGCGGTCGAACCCGGACCTGGAGCGCGCGGTGCTGCGCTCGGTGCTGCGCGACCCGTCGATTGCCGGCGTCATCTATGCGACGATCTTCACCCGCAAGGTCAGCGTGCCGCCCGAGCTGAAGACCATTCCGACGGTGCTGCTCAACTGCTATTGCGAGCCGCGCCAGCATGTGGCGATCGTTCCGGGCGAGGTGGCGGGCGGTTTTGCGGCGACGGCCCATCTCACCGCGCTCGGCCACAAGCGCATCGGCTTCATCAACGGCGAACCCTGGATGGACGCCGCGATGGACCGGCTGAAAGGCTACAAGCAGGCGCTCGCCACCGCCGATATCGCCTTCGACGAGAGCCTGGTGCGCGACGGCGACTGGCTGCCGCTACGCGGCTACGAGGCCGGCCTCGACCTGCTCTCCATGGACAATCCGCCCACCGCGATCTTCTGCGGCAACGACCTGATGGCGATCGGCATGATGGAGGCGGCGCAGGAAAAGGGCCTGCGCGTGCCGCAGGATCTCTCCGTCATGGGCTATGACGACCAGGAACTGGCGCGCTACACCCATCCGCCGCTCTCGACGCTGGTGCTGCCGAACTACGAGATGGGCCAGAAGGCGGCCGAACTGCTCATCGACATGGCGATCCACGGCAAGCACATGCGGCCGATGACCATCAAGGTCGACGGGCCGCTCGTCGTGCGCGAAACGACGGCGCAGCTCGCCGGCGCGAAAAAGCGCTGACCCTTCTCACTCGTGTAGGATATGCGCGGCCTTCACGGCGGCAGAGGCGCGGTTCTCGACGCCGAGCTTCACATAGATCTGTTCGAGATGCTTGGTGACGGTGCGGGCGCTGAGGCCGAGGATCTCGCCGATATCGCGGTTCGACTTGCCCTTGGCGATCCACAGCAGCACTTCGGATTCGCGCTGCGTCAGCGAAAAATGCTGGCGCAGGATTTCCTCGTCCGACAGTCGGTTTTCCGCGGTCAGGCGGAAGAGATATTCGTCCGCGCCGATCGCGCCGAGGAAGGAGAGCTGCAGGCTCGCCTGGCCCGCCTGCTGGATCGCGAAGGTGTTTTCGCGCGCGGTGCTGCGCGTCTTCATCCAGGTTCGGATATGCATGGAGACGGCATCGAGCCCGTCGTCGCTGCCGGTGGCGGCATTCACCAGGCGGGTCGCCTGCGGCGTCGACCAGCGGATCTTTCCCTCACCGCTGACGGCCAGAAGGTGGCGCCCCGCCGCATCCAGCGCCACGCGCGCGCTTTGCGCCGAGCGCGCATTGGTGAGGTGCACGCGGATGCGGGCGCGCAATTCGTCGATGTTGATCGGCTTGGTCAGGTAGTCGACGCCGCCGGCCTCCAGCGCCCGCACGACATGTTCTGTCTCGGTAAGCCCGGTCATGAAGACCACCGGCACGGGGCTTGCCGCAGGGTTCGCCTTCAGGCGCAGGCAGGTGTCGAACCCGTCCATGCCGGGCATGACCGCGTCGAGCAGGATGATATCGGGCGTGATGCGGTCGACGATGTTGAGCGCCGAGGCGCCGGACGTGGCGATCAGCACGGAAAAGCCGCTCTGTTCCAGCGCCTCGGTCAGGAAGCCGAGCGCTTCGGGGGAATCGTCGACGATGAGGACGATATCGCGCGGGGTGGCCGTCTCAGTCACGGGCAGCGTCCTCTTGTCGGTCCATGGTCTTCAGGAAGGCATCGTAGCCAGCCAGATCGAACACCTGCACATAGGCGCGCACCGCCTCGGTGAAGGGCTGGTGTTCGGCCACGCGGGCGATTTCGGCGAGCTTCGCCTCGATGCCCCTGACATAGCCGATCTCGCCGAGCCGGATCAATTCCTGCACATGGCCTTGTTCGGGAACGACGATGCTGGCCTCGGCCGGCTCCACTGCCTTGACCTCGCCGTGATAGGTCCAGGAGAGGCCCATATGCAAGGCGAGCTTGTCGGTGAGCTGGCGCAGGTCGAAGGGCTTTGCCAGCGTGTCGTTATGGCCCGTATGGGCGGAGGCCGAGCCGTCGCCGATATTGGCCGACAGCATGATGATCGGGCCGGGCTGGCCGAGCGTGCGCAGCCGCTCCACCAGCTGCCAGCCGTTCATGCCGGGCATGGAAATGTCGATGAGGAAGAGGTCCGGCTTCAGGCTTTCGAGGAGCGCCAGCGCATCCGCGCCGCTTCGCGCCGTCAGCACGGTGAAATCGAGCGGCCGCAGCACCTCTTCCATCAGGTTGCGGTGGTCGGCATTGTCGTCGACGACGAGGATGGTGCGCCGCGGGCCATTGTACCCCTTGATATGCAGCACCTTCGGCGCCGTCGGGCGGTCGACGGCGGACAGCATCAGGCGTACCTTGAATTCCGTGCCCTTGTCGCGCTCGCTCTTCACCGAAATTTCGCCGCCCAGCGTCTGCGTCAACAGCCGCGTGATGGTGAGGCCGAGGCCGAGGCCGGGCATGCCGTGCTCCGTGTCGCCGCGCTGGAACGGCTCGAAGATGCGCGGCAGGTCCTTTTCCAGGATGCCGCGGCCGCTATCGGCCACCGTGAAGGTCGCGACCTGGTTGCGATAGGCGACGTCGAGGCGGATCTCGCCGCTATCGGTGAATTTCAGCGCATTCGAGATCAGATTGACGAGGATCTGGCGCAGGCGCTTTTCATCGGTGCGCACATAGGACGGCAGGTTTTTCGGGCGCGCATGGGTGAAGGCGACGCCCTTGGCCTGCGCCTGCGGGCGGAACATTTCCAGGATCTGGTCGAGGAAATCGTCGATGTTGATCTCGTTCGAATAGACCTGCAGCTTGCCCGCCTCGATCTTGGAAATGTCGAGCAAGCCGTCGATGAGACCGGAGAGATGATCGGCGCTGCGCTTAATGACGCGGATGGCGCCTTGGCGCTGCGGCGGAATGCTCTCGTCGCGCTCCAGCACCTGCGCATAACCGAGCACGGCATTGAGCGGCGTGCGCAATTCATGGCTGAGGCCGACGACATAACGGCTCTTGGCGCGGTTGGCCGCCTCCGCCGTTTCCTTCGCCTGCTGGAGCGCTGCATCCGTCTTCTTGTGCGCGGCGATTTCCTTCAGGAGCAACGTGGTCTGGCGGGAGGATTCCTCCTCGGCGACCACCCGGCTGTCATGCGCCAGCACGTAGAACCAGGACACGACGCCCGCCACGACGGCGAAGACGAAGAACACGATGGCGATGGTGCGCTCCACCACCGTCGCCGTCTCCGGCGAACCGGTGCCGACCTGGTGGGCGATCATCGCGAGGATGATGCCCATGCTGGTGATCGAGAGCGCGGCGGCGATGCCGTAGCGGCCAAGCCGCGTGCCGAGCGCCGCCGTCACCGCCTCGGGCAGGATGCTTTTCGCCACACCCGCCACCTGCGCATTGAAGCGCGCCTTCGGCTTGCAGAGATCGTGGCAGCGGCTGTCGAGCGAACAGCAGAGCGAGCAGATCGGCGCCGCATAGGCGGGGCACCAGGCCATGTCCTCCGGCTCGAACGGGTGCTCGCAGATCGAGCAGGTGATGGTGTGCTGCAGCGCCCAGCTCTTCCTCGGCTTGCGCGCGAGGTAATATTTGCCGCCCGTCGCCCAGGCGATCGCCGGCGAGGCGATGAAGGCGACGACGGCGGCGATATAGGGGGCGAGCGAGGCGGGGATTTCGCCGAAAGTGCCGAAATGCGCCATGAGGGCGACGATCGCCGACAGCGCCATGGCGCCAAGCCCGACTGGGTTGATATCGTAGAGATGGGCGCGCTTGAACTCGATGCCCGGCGGCGAGAGGCCGAGCGGCTTGTTGATGAAAAGGTCCGCCGAAATGGTGCAGAGCCAGGCCATGGCGACGATGGAGAAGACGCCAAGCGTTTCCTCCAGGAGCTTGTAGATGCCGAGCTCCATCAACAGCAGCGCGATCGCCACGTTGAAGACCAGCCAGACGACGCGGCCGGGATGGCTGTGCGTCAGGCGCGAGAAGAAATTCGACCAGGCGAGCGAGCCCGCATAGGCGTTCATCACGTTGATCTTGAGCTGCGAGACCACCACGAAGGCGACCATCAGCAGCAATGCCGCCGCATCCCACGGCAGCATGTAGCCGAAGGCGGTGTAGTACATCTGCGAAGGATCGGCCGCCCGCGTGGAGGGCACGCCCGCCGAGAGCGCCAGTACGACGAGGAAGGAGCCGGCAATCAGCTTCGGCGCCCCGACGATCACCCAGCCGGAACCGGCGAGGAACACGGCGATGCGGTGGTGCAGCTTCTTCTGCCCGTCCGGCGGCAGGAAGCGCAGGAAGTCGACCTGCTCGCCGATCTGCGCCATCAGCGCGAAGATGACGGCCGAGGCCGCGCCGAACTCCACCAGGTTGAACGGTGCATAGGTGCCGGGCGGGCCGGAGGCGTGGTGCAGGCCCGAATAGGCGAGCCACAGGCCGACCTTCTCCCAGTCCGCAAAGGCGATGAAAACGAAGGGGAGGATGTTGAGCACGATCCAGAACGGCTGGGTGACGAGCTGGAAGCGCGAGATGAGCTGCACGCCATGCGTGACCAACGGGATCACCACCACGGACGAGATGATGTAGCCGATCCACAGCGGAATGCCGAGCGCCAGCTCCAGCGCGCCGGACATGATGGAGGCCTCGATGGCGAAGAGGATGAAGGTGAAGCTCGCATAGATCAGCGAGGTCAGCGTCGAGCCGATATAGCCGAAACTCGCGCCGCGCGTGAGAAGGTCGATATCGACGCCGTGACGGATGGCGTAGCGGCTGATCGGCAAGCCGACGAGCAGGATCATCAGGCTCGCCACCACGATGGCGACGATGGCGTTGGTCGTGCCGTAGGACATGGTGATCGCGCCGCCGATCGCTTCCAGCGCGAGGAAGGAGATGGCGCCGATGGCGGTCTGCGAGATGCGGTCCGATGAAAAGCGGCGCGCGCTCTTGGCGGTAAAACGCAGCGCATAGTCTTCCAGCGTCTGGTTGGCGACCCAACGGTTATACTCGCGGCGGATCGGTATGATGCGCTGGCGTGCGGCCATCTTTTCCTGCTGTTCCCCTGGCCCGTTTACCCGGCCGTTTTTTTGCGGGCGTTGAAGCATGACCTACCCCCACCCTCCACGTCATCCTTATCTGTGGCAGCCGCATGATTTGGTAAGATGCAGCGGTGGGCAGCGTACCATTGTCATCCCAGGTCT
>NZ_JBXASL010000016.1:0-45431 GCF_058809275.1 Shinella sp. GW821-FHT10F02
AGCGTGACGACGAAGAAACCGCATTGATCGTCAAGCGCTAGACCTGATCGAAGCCGCCTCCCGGGGCGGCTTCTTTCTTATAAGAGAAGTAAACCTCCACCTGCGGTGGAGGACTGGACGAGTTCTACATCGTAGTTGAGAGACCTCCGGCTTGGACCGCTTGCTTTGCGGCGACATAGAACGGAGGTTTTATGGAAGAACGATCGCAATCGCACGCGACGTCGGACTGCAAGTACCATGTTGTTTTTGCGAGTAAGTACCGGACGAAACGCCTTTACGAGGACGTGAGACGGGAGTTGGGTGAGCTTTTGCACAGGCTTGCTCGACAAAAGGAATGCGAGATCAAGGAAGGGCACCTTATGCCCGACCACGTGCATATGCTGATATCGATCCCCCCGAAGTATTCGGTTTCGCACATAGTGGGTTTTTTGAAGGGCAAGACCGCCCTTTACATTGCCAACAAATATGCGCGCAAACGGCGCTACAAAGGCTATCACTTTTGGGCGCGTGGGTACTTCGTGTCTACGGCTGGCTATGACGAGCAGGTCGTCAGACGTTATATCCGTAATCAGGAAAAGGCCGACAAAGCTTCCGACTTTGCCGACCTCTTTAATCGTAGCTACTAACTTATAGCAAAACCGCTTCTAGCGCAGCGTTTCAAACCTCCACCTCTGGTGGAGGTCATGATTTAAAGCAGATTTATTGTGCGGCGCGGCAATCATATCGTACCGAGAGTTTAGGTTTCATGCGCCAAGGCCTACTCCCTACCCGGTACACCCGAACGCCTAGAAGCGCTCTTCGGTGCGATCCTTGTTGGCCTTGACCCCCACGAGTTGATCTTTTGCAAGGCTTTATGCGAAGAGAACTTCGCCCTCTGCCCGAACGATCCTCTTCCCGACTGGAGACTGCCGGAGTTGGAGTAGGGGCAAGAAAGGACTTGCGCGGGCGACGCTGTCTTAGGGTCAGGTCAGCGATTACACCGGCGCTGCCGCCTTGCTTGATGAGCTTCTCAAGGCCAAATGGCTGCTGGCTGACCGTGGCTATGATGCTAACTGGTTTCGTGACGCTTTACAGTCCAAAGGGATCACTCCCTGCATTCCGGGTCGGAAAGCCCGGAACAAAACCGTCAAATACGACAAGCGCCGCTACAAACGGCGCAACCGGATCGAAATCATGTTCGGGCGTCTAAAGGACTGGCGGCGTGTCGCTACGCGCTACGACAGGTGCCCAATGGCCTTCTTCTCCGCCAGCGCTCTCGCCGCAACCGTTATCTTCTGCCTCTCATCAACGAGTCCTGAGCCTAGAGTGGAATTCGTATGCCATTCTCAATTGTTCGGACTGCAGGCACGAAGCCCTCAGCCTCGACCCACCGGTCGCCGATGCGCACCAGTGCCTTGCCGTTGAGCTGCACGGTCTGCGCGTCTACAGTGCCGGATATGCCCGGATGCGGGGCAACAGAGGGTCATGCCGATCATGTCATGCTCCTTGCTTGCGCTTAGCGCTCGGGCCGAGAGGTGAGGCCCAGACGAAGGTTGCGTTGTGGTGCTATAGCGCCTACATACTGCCTACCGGCTCGCGCGGGCCTCGTGGCGTCCATGCCTAGCCGAAATCCCAAGGAGAACATCATGGCATCTTCGAACGGCGCATCAGCGCCCGGCCAACCTTATGACGCCAAGACACTGGCGAAGAAGCATCGCATCTCAGTTGAAGACGCAACGAAGATCATCGCCTTGCATGGCGCTGATCGCAAAGCAGCAGACAAAGCGGCTCGTCGCATTGCGGTGTGATTGTGCCGCCTTTTTCTGAAACGAAAGCCCAATCAAAAGGCAATCAAATCTTCAACCCATTGAATAGGCTGTGATAATCGCTCAACTAAAGGAAAATCCCGTGATTGGGTCAAATGCGAAAGCCCACCACCGGGGATGAAACCGGAGTGGGCTCTGGCTCGATACACGCCTGCCTACAGGCTTACGGAAGGCGGGTGCGGCTCCAATGGTAAGCCCACCATGCAAAGCCATATCTGATGCCGTGATCCGGCGGCCCGAACGCGTACTGAGAGAGCTTCTCGTCGGTGTGCCATATCCGAAGGGCGAGGCGCATAAGTATACAGGCAAAAGCATTCGCCATACCCTCTCCTGTTACAGCTATGCCGCGCGCCGATATGTCGTTGAATAAACTAAGAATTCTACCATAGGTCGGTGAAAAACAGTGTTTATCCGCGCGCGGTGTTACGGCTATGCCGTATGGAGTCGGGAAAGATGGGCATTTCACCCATCTTTCTACAACGCTCGGACCCGAAGTTCTTATCAACCTTAGCCGGAGCTTCCCCGTGTCTTGCCACGGCGCCTTCCCGATCTCGTTGCATTGGTTGGCCGCTACGTGCTGCTTCGTCCAGCGCCCTCGTGAAAGGTTCTTCGGCTGGATAGGCGCGCAACATACGGAAGAAGTACTTCTTCCACGAAAAATGCTTTTGGGAGCATCCACACGCGCGGCTTCCGTTTCAACAAGCTGTACACGCCGATCGCATGAACGTCTAGATTTGTGCTTTCCTGCCAATCTTCGTCAGCACCCCGCTCGACCCAGTTGCCGACCAGGGTCTCAAGCAACGTATCCTTTGGGAGTTGCTTCGTGATTGGACGCCGTCGCCCAGTGACCGCGCCGCTCATCCGAGAATCCCCGTGTCCGCGGTTGCGTTGGCCCTGGCATTGTCATCAATCGCGCTGGTTCCCACAAGGCATCGGCATCAGATCGGCGGTTCAGGCTGCGACCAACTACTTTAACCGGCGGAAGATCGTCAGCTTTGGTCAGGCGGTAGACGCTGGCGCGGGAAATCGAGAGGTAGAAGCCGCCGCTGGGATAGACAGCAATGCGGGTCTCTCAGGCTTTGTCATGTTGTGGCTCCATTTTTGAAAAGCCAGCGTGCCATCCAAGCGAAAATCCTAAAATAGCTATATAAATCATACGGTTGTATTTCGTACCCAAACAGATATGTATGTCATGAAATGACATACACTGCTAAACTATTGCAACTACAGGTGTTTGACAGAAGGTGAGTTCGATATGTTCTCTATGAGACGCTTCGATCACGTTTTGTTACAAGCGCTCTGCGCTTGTAAGCAACGTTACAAGTCACAAAGCCAAGAATGGTGCGTTTCGCGGTAGGGTAACGAGAGGGATGACGCTCTGAAATAAGAAAATTACTCAATCAAAACAGAGAGCCTTGGCGGAAGAGGTGGGATTCGAACCCACGGTAGACTCTCGCCTACGCCGGTTTTCAAGACCGGTTCCTTAAACCACTCGGACACTCTTCCCCGTCGATGAAGGTGCTCTTTTCCCGGTTTTCGGAAAAGCTGCGACACCGGGTTTCGGGCCGGTTTGCCGCCCCTTCAGGCGATGCGGCTTTTTAGCAGTTTTGCCTGTCTCGTCAATGTCGGATGACGAGCCCTTGATTTGAACACAATGGCCCCCTATATCACCGTCATCGGCCTTGCTGATGAGCGCTGGAAAGCTTCTGTCGCTCGCGATGGCCGCATCACCTAATGCTTTTGACCACGGATGTACTGGCACGGGTGAACAGGTGATGATGAGGAAGGTCGGTGCGGTTTCGCCCCGGCCTTTTTTATTGCCGGAACAATCGGCGGCAGGAACTGTTTTGGTCCGTCACCAAGGAGGCTGGCCATGGAACAGACATCCACCGCAAAACTCGCCGCAGACTATCTCCGCCTCGGCGGCCGACGGCTCGCCAAGATCGACGACAACCATGTCAGCACGCGGCAATGGAAACACGAGACGCGCGCGGCGGAGGCCTACTGGAACGCGCATATCGCGCCGCTCGATGAGAAGCGCCGGGACGAAGTGATCACCCATCTGCCGACGATCAACGAGGTGTGAGCGCGCGAGTACGCGCTCCCTGCCCCATATGTTGTTGAAAAGCCTCAACCGGCGGGCACTGGCCGCATGCGTACGCACTATTTGTTAGCAAAAAGTTACTTGCCCACACTCCGCCACGATCTTCACCATGAGATGCGGCTGCGACCGGAACCAAAGCACCGGATTCGCCATTATCGTGCCAGTTAGAAGGAGTGCACAGATGAACAAGAAGCTTGGAACCGTCCTCGCGCTGAGCCTTGCGCAGGCTCTCGCAACCACGGCTGGCGCGGCAGACATGGTGATCCGCGAGGAAGCACCGGTCTCCGTCGACCGCGGCGATCGCGATGGCGTCAAGATCGGCATGCTGACCTGCGATGTCGGCGGCGGCGTGGGTTACGTGCTCGGCTCGGCGAAGTCCGTCGATTGCGTGTTCTCGTCGACCCGCGGCGAGCATGACACTTATTCCGGCGTGATCCGCAAGATGGGCGTCGACCTCGGTTTCACCACGCAGGGCCGCATCGTCTGGGCGGTCTTCGCGCCGACGGCCGGCTACCATCAGGGTTCGCTCGGCGGCCTCTACCAGGGCGCGACGGCGGAAGCCACGCTCGGCTTCGGCGTCGGCACCAACCTCTTGGTCGGCGGCACGTCCGGCTCGATCCACCTGCAGACGATCAGCGTCAGCGGTCAGATCGGCCTGAATCTTGCCGCCACCGGCACGTCGGTGACACTCACGCCGCAGGGCTGACACACGAAACGGGCGGCTTCGGCCGCCCTTTTCCATCTGGATGCGCGGCGGCGATCTGCTAGATTTCGAGGCAGAAGGAGATCATCATGGTCCGGATAGCCCTCGCCTGTCTCGCCGCCCTTTCGCTTGCCGCTTGCACTGCAGGCTATTCCGGCGGCGTCGAGCCCATTCGCGGCAGCATCACCTATAATGGGCAGTCGCGCACGAAACTCACCAAGGCGCCGATCGGCAGCACGTTCGAACACACGTTCAACGACCAATATGGTCGCCCGGTCGTCGAAACCTATCGCATCCAGCCCGATCGTTCGTTACTTCTCATCCACCGCTACGTGCGAATCGAGTATTTCTGACGCGACGACGGCAACGGAGACGGACCATGCTGGAAAGCACCGACATCGAACTGGAAGACGAACGGCTGAAGCAGCTCGACATTCTGGCCGAAGAGCGCGCCATGACGCCAACGGAACTGCTCGCGCATTACACCTCCGGCTCCTTCGGCTTCCATGAGGCGGTGCACACGACCTCGATCGTGCTCGATCTCGTCGACGACCAGCTTCTCCACCACCCTGCCATTGCCGGCAATACGGAATGGTTCCGCCTTGCGGCGCGCGCCAGCGAATCGCTGTTCAACCTCTACCAGGCGATGGGGGCGGCCCAACTCGCAACGAAAGCGGCGGATGAGGGCATGCGGCCGGAAGAGCTGAACGCCAGCAACGACGACTGAAGCGCGTCGCGTTCTTTCGGATTCGCGTCTTGCGCGGGGCGGCCGGCCGCCCTACCCTATCCTCTTGAATTCCCACGGAATCAGGATAGACGCGCTTGCCCCATGCGACACCGCTGATCGCCACGCTGGTTGCCGGTATCTGCCTCGCCTTCCTAGCGGGGCTGGTCGCCCATCGTTTTCGCCTGCCGCCGATAGCCGGCTACCTTCTGGCCGGCGTGGTCATCGGTCCCTTCACGCCGGGCTTCGTTGCCGATCAGAAACTGGCAAACGAACTGGCGGAAATCGGCGTCATCCTGCTGATGTTCGGTGTGGGCCTGCATTTTTCGCTGAAGGACCTTCTCTCTGTGCGGGCGATCGCCATTCCGGGCGCGCTCGGCCAGATCGTCGTCGCGACCTTCTTCGGCCTGTTGCTGGCGCTTGCGATGGGGTGGTCGGCGGGCAGCGGTTTCGTCTTCGGCCTGTCGCTCTCCGTCGCCAGTACCGTTGTGCTCCTGCGCGCGCTGCAGGAGCGCCGCATGGTGGAGACGGAAAAGGGGCGCATCGCGGTCGGCTGGCTGATCGTCGAGGACCTCGTCATGGTGTTGACGCTCGTGCTCCTGCCGCCGCTTGCCGGCGTGCTGGGCGGCACGGCGCAGACTGCGGATGTCGATCCGGACCTGACGCGGGCGCTGGGGATCGGCGCTGTCTGGACGGCGGTCGGCGTCACGGCGCTGAAGGTCTCGGCCTTCATCGCGCTGATGCTCGTCGTCGGCCGCAAGGTCATTCCGATGATCCTGCACTACGTGGCGCATACCGGCTCGCGCGAGTTGTTCCGGCTTTCGGTTCTGGCCATTGCGCTTGGCGTCGCCTATGGCTCGGCAAAGCTCTTCGGCGTGTCCTTTGCGCTCGGTGCTTTCTTCGCCGGCATGGTGCTGGCGGAATCGCAGCTCAGCCAGCAGGCCGCGCGCGAAACCCTGCCGCTGCGCGATGCCTTCGCGGTGCTGTTCTTCGTCTCCGTCGGCATGCTGTTTGACCCGGTCAACCTCGTCGAGCGGCCACTGGCCATCCTCGCGACCTTCGTCACCATCGTCTTCATCAAGTCGGCGGCTGCCTACCTCATCGTCAAGGCTTTCGGTTATCCACGCACGATCGCGCTCACCATTGCCGCAAGCCTGGCGCAGATCGGCGAATTCTCCTTCATTCTGGTGGTGCTCGGCGTGGGCCTGGACTTGCTTCCGGCCGTGGCGCAGGACCTCGTCGTCGCCGGCGCGCTGTTCTCCATCCTCGTCAACCCGCTGCTGTTCATGGCGGTCGACCATTACGGCGCAAAGCTGGATGCCGCAGAGGAAACGGAGGGCGGCGAGGATGCGGCTGCACAGCCGGAGGAACCGGACGAAGACGAGCCGGAACCGACGACGCTCAGCGATCACGCGGTGGTGGTGGGCTATGGCGGCGTCGGCAGGCGCATCGTCGAGCGGCTGCGCGGGGCCGGCATTCCCCTTATCGTCATCGAGGAGCGGGCGGGTGTTGCCGAAGCGCTGCGCGAACAGGGCATCGAGGCGATCGGCGAGCCGGCGGGCAATCGCGGCGTGCTGGCGCAGGCGAACATCGCGGGCGCGCGCTGGTTGATAGCCGCCATTCCGGACGCCTTTGCGGCCGGCACGCTGATCGAGCAGGCGCGTTCTGCGAATGGCGCACTCGCCATCGTGGCGCGCGCGGCCTCTCGAGCCGAGGCGGACCATCTGCGGCAGTTCGGCGCCAATCACGTCATCATTGCGAAAGACGAGCTTGCCGCCGCCATGTCGGAGCAGTTGCTTGCCTTGGACGCGGAAAAGGGGCATCGGGTGACCGATGGCGGCAGCGCGCAGGGTGAACTCGATCTCCCCGCACCCTCCCCGACCTGACTAGTTTTCGTGACGCAGCGCCTGGACGACGCGCTCGCGGCCGACCCTGATGACATTCTCCATGGCGCGGCGCGCACCGTCCTCGTCCCGCTTGTCGATCTCCTCGACGATGCGGATATGGCTGGTCGAGACGTCGCCGATCTTGCCGCGGTCGGCGGCGGGCGAAGAGAGCTTGAAGGCACCGACGAGCCCGGCCTCGATCAGGCTGCCCAGCGTGCGCAGGAAGGGGTTGCGCGAGGCTTCGAGCACCGACAGGTGGAATTTCAGGTCCGCTATGGCGAGCGTTTCCGCCGTATGCTCCGGATCGCCCATGGCGACGGCAAGGCGCATCATCTGGCTGATATCGGCCTCGGAGGCATGGCGTGCCGCAAGGGCCGCCGCATGCGGTTCGAAAGCCAGGCGTACTTCGGACAGATGCAGCAGAAAATCCTCGTTGACCCCCACGGCGAAGTACCAGGTGAGGATATCGCTGTCGAAGAGGTTCCATTGGGTGTTCGGCGTCACCCGCGTGCCGATGCGCGCGCGCGGCACGACGAGGCCCTTCGCGGCGAGCGTCTTCATCGCCTCGCGCAGGACCGTGCGGGAGACCTTGAAGCGGGCGGCGAGATCGGCATCGCCCGGCAAGGTCGCGCCGACCGGATACTCGCCGGCGATGATGGCTCTTCCGAGCTCGTTGACGACCTGCGCGTGGCTGGTGCGCGTGTTCATCCCGCTGATCACGGTCTCAAGCAAACCCCTGCGCAAGTATGTCCCCTCCTGCGCCCCAAAACACCCATTTTGTTCCGGGGCCGTCTGGCAGGTATAAAGTGCGTCGCCGATTCCGCAAAGTCCGTTCGCGTCATCCCGCTTTCACAATGAAAAAAGGCGCCTCTTGCGAGGCGCCCCTGTATCGTCGTGGGTCGGGAAGCTTACTTCGGCAGCTGGTCGTCGACGCCGGCGATGTAGAAGTTCATGCCGAGCAGCGTGCCGTCGTCGGAGACGGCGCCGTCAGCCAGCCAATCCGAGCCGTCCTGCTTCTTGATCGGGCCGGTGAAGGGGTGCAGTTCGCCGGAGCGGATCTTGGCTTCCGCTTCTTCCGCGAGCTTCTTCACGTCGTCCGGCATGTTGGTGTAGGGCGCCATGGTGAGGATGCCGTCCTTCAGGCCGTCCCAGACCTGCTCTGACTTCCAGGTGCCGTCGAGAACGGCCTTGGTGCGCTTGATGTAGTAAGCGCCCCAGGTGTCGACGATGGCGGTCAGCTGCGTTTCCGGGCCGGCCTTGATCATGTCGGATGCCTGGCCGAAGGCCTTGATGCCGCGTTCGGCGGCAACCTGCATCGGCGCGGTCGTGTCGGTGTGCTGGGTCAGGATGTCGACGCCCTGGTCGATCAGCGCCTTGGCGGCGTCGGCTTCCTTGCCGGGGTCGAACCAGGTGTTGGCCCAGATGACCTTGACCTTGAAGTCCGGGTTGATCGACTGCGCGCCGTGCACGAAGGAATTGATGCCCATCACCACTTCCGGGATCGGGAAGGAGGCGATGTAGCCGGCAACACCCTTCTGGGACATCTTTGCCGCGATCAGGCCCTGAATATAGCGACCTTCATAGAAGCGCGAATTGTAGGTCGCGACGTTCGGGCCGGATTTGAAGCCGGTCGCATGTTCGAACTTCACGTCCGGGAATTTTTCTGCGACCTTGACGGTCGCGTCCATGAAGCCGAACGACGTGGTGAAGACCAGCGCGCAGCCCGAACGCGCCATGCGCTCGATGGCGCGCTCGGCATCCGGGCCCTCCGGCACGTTTTCCAGGAACGGCGTTTCGATCTTGTCGCCGAATTCGGCCTGGAGCGCCTGGCGGCCGATGTCGTGCGCCTGCGTCCAGCCGCCGTCGGTCTTGGAGCCGACATAGATGAAGCAGATCTTTGTGGCGTCCTGGGCATTGGCGGCGGCGGCAAAGCCGAGAACGGCGGCCGAGGTGGCGAGAGCGAGAATGATTTTCTTCATTTTATCCTCTGTGGTTAGAAGTGGTTGTTTTTCTTGTTTTCCTATCGATCGGGCACGAAGGGCTTGCCGAGCGAGGCGGGCGTGTTGATCAGCGTGGTGCGCCGATTGTGCGATATCAGGACGAGCACGATCACAGTGGCGGCGTAGGGAAGCGCCGACAGGAACTGCGAGGGGATGCCGATGCCGAATGCCTGGGCGTGTAGCTGGCTGATCGAGACCGCACCGAAAAGATAACCACCCGCAAGCAACCGCCAGGGCCGCCACGAGGCGAAGACGACGAGCGCCAGCGCAATCCAGCCGCGCCCCGCCGACATGTTCTCCACCCATTGCGGCGTATAGACAAGCGAGAGCTGCGCACCGGCAAGCCCGGCGCAGGCGCCGCCGAACATCACGGCGAGATAGCGCGTGCGGATGACATGGATGCCGAGCGCATGGGCCGAGCCATGGCTGTCGCCGATAGCGCGCAGCTTCAGGCCCGCGCGGCTTTTGAACAGGAACCAGTTGACGCCGATGACCAGCGCGATCGACAGGTAGAAGATCAGGTCCTGCTTGAAGAGTAGCGGCCCGAGGAACGGAATGTCGGCGAGCAGCGGGATGACGATCGGTTGCAGCTTGATGCCCGACATGCCGACATAGGGCTCGCCGATCTGGCCGGAAACGCCGAGGCCGAGAATGGTGAGCGCAAGGCCGGTCGCCACCTGGTTGGCGACGAGCGTCAGCGTCAGGAAGCCGAAGAGCAGCGAAAACACCGCGCCGCAGGCAATGCCGGCGAGAATGCCGATATAGGGCGAGCCCGTCGCCTGCGTGGCGGCAAAGGCCAGCACGGCGCCCATCACCATCATGCCTTCGACGCCGAGATTGAGCACGCCCGACCGCTCGGTGACGAGTTCGCCGAGGGAAGCCAGCACCAGCGGTGTTGCGGCGGTGATGACGGTCAAGAGGATCGCTTCGATGATACCCATCAGTGCGCGCTCCCTTCCGTGGTCTGGCCGAACCGCGAGAAGACCAGCCGGATCTTGTACTGGATCAGCGTATCGCAGGAGAGCACGAAGAACAGCAGCAGCCCCTGGAAGACGCGCGTGACCTTGTCGGAGACGCTGAGCGTCAACTGCACCGCCTCGCCCCCCACATAGGTCAGCGCCAGGAACAGGCCGGCGGCGATGATGCCGAGCGGATTGAGCCGGCCGAGGAAGGCGACGATGATGGCGGTAAAGCCATAGCCGGGCGAAATGATCGGCTGGAGCTTGCCGATGGTGCCGCTGACCTCGGAAATGCCGGCAAGCCCGGCAAGCGCGCCCGAAAGAAGCATCGAGAACCAGATCATGCGTTTCGACGAGAAGCCGGCAAAGCGCCCTGCCCGCTCCGACTGGCCGAGCACGGTGATCTCGAAGCCTTTCAGCGTGTAGCGCATCATGATCCACAGCCCGACGGCGGCGATGATGGCGAAGGCGAAGCCGAGATTGGCGCGGCCCGAGGAGATGAGTTCGGGGAGGATTGCTTCCGGCACGAAATCCCGCGTCACCGGGAAATTATAGGCGTCTGGACTGCGCCACGGCCCGCGCACCAGCCAGTCGAGGAAGAGCTGGGCGATATAGACCAGCATCAGGCTCGTCAGGATCTCGTTGGTGTTCATATGCGCCTTGAGGAAGGCGGGAATGGCGGCGTAGAGCGCGCCGCCGATCATGCCGAAGATCAGCATCAGCGGCAGGACGAGCGAGGAATGCCAGTCATGGAAGACGACCGGCACGATGGCGCCCGCAATGGCACCGGCGATGAACTGCCCTTCGGCGCCGATATTCCAGTTGTTCGAGCGGTAACACACCGAAAGCCCGGCGCCGATCAGGATCAGGGGTGCTGCCTTGATGGCGATCTCGTGCAGCGACCAGATGTCGAGCAGCGGCTCGATGAAGAAGGAGTAGAGTGCCGCGACCGGGCTCTTGCCGATGAGAGCGAACATGATGCCGCCGGCCACCACCGTCAGCGCCAGCGCGAGGAAGGGCGACAGGATGGAGAAGAGCGTCGAGGGATTGGCGCGCTTTTCGAGTTCAATGCGCATGGGCCACCTCGCCGCCTTCCGTCTTGCCGTACATGCCGCCCATCAGCAGGCCGATCTTTTCGCGCGTCAGGTCGTGAGCCGGATAAACATCCGACAGCCGCCCCTCGCTGACGACGGCGATTTCCGTCGCCACCTCGAAGATTTCGTCGAGATCCTGGCTGATCACCAGCACCGCCGAGCCCGATTTCGCGAGATCCACCAGCGCCTGGCGGATGCGGCTTGCCGCCCCCGCATCGACGCCCCAGGTCGGCTGGTTGACGATCAGCACGGCTGGCTGGCGATCGAGCTCGCGCCCGACGATGTATTTTTGCAGGTTGCCGCCGGAAAGCGAACCGGCCGCCGGGTCCTCGCCGCTTTTCCGCACGTCCATCGTCTCGGAAATACGCTTGGAGGCGATGCGCACGACGGCGTGCTTGATAATGCCGAGCACACCGCCGGCAAGGAAGGTTTTCCGGTCCGACTGGTTGCGCGCCAGCACGAGATTGTCCGACAGCGGCAAAGACGGCACTGCGGCGTGGCCGTGGCGCTCCTCGGGCACGAAACCCGCGCCCATCAGCCGCCGCGCCGTGATGCCGAGATTGCCGGCGGCCTTGCCGCGAATGGCGACGGCGGAGGCTTCTGCCACCGGATATTCGCCGGAGAGCGCATCGAAAAGCTCGCCCTGCCCGTTGCCGGCAACACCGGCGATCGCCAGAACCTCGCCGCCGCGCACCTTGAGACAGACATTCTTCAGCGTAACGGCAAACGGTGTGCGCGCCGGCACGCTCAGATGATTGGCTTCGAGCAGCACCTCGCCCTTGGTGTTGGTGCCCGCGGCCGTCACCGAGGCGACGTCGCTGCCGACCATCATGCGGGCAAGCGAGGCCGGCGTTTCCTGGCGCGGGTCGCAGGCGCCGGTCACCTTGCCATGGCGCAGCACCGTCGCGCGGTCGCAGATGCGCTGCACCTCTTCCAGCCGGTGGCTGATATAGAGCACCGAGCGGCCTTCCGCCTTCAGCTTGGCGAGCGTCTCGAACAGCCGGTCGGCCTCCTGCGGCGTCAGCACCGAGGTCGGCTCGTCGAGGATGATGAGTTCCGGGTTCTGCAACAGCGCGCGCACGATCTCGATGCGCTGGCGTTCGCCCACCGAAAGGTCGGCGACATGCGCCTTCGGATCGAGCGGCAGGCCGTAAAGGTGCGACAGGCGCGAGGCCTCTTCCGCCACCTTGGAGAGCGAAATGCCGGGGCTCAGCGACAGCGCGATGTTTTCGGCGACCGTCAGCGCCTCGAACAGCGAAAAATGCTGGAAAACCATGCCGATGCCGAGGCGGCGTGCAGCGCCGGGGCTCGGGATGCGCACGGGCTCGCCCTTCCACAGGATCTGCCCGCTGGTCGGCGAAAGCACGCCGAAGAGCATTTTCACGAGGGTGGATTTTCCGGCGCCGTTCTCGCCCAGCAGGGCGTGGATTTCGCCGGGCCGGATATCGAGATCGATGCCGTTGCATGCGGCAAACGAACCAAAAAGTTTCGTCAGGCTGCGGACAGCCAGCAACGGGCTGCCCTCGGACGCTCCAACGGCTGACACTCTGCCCCTCTTTCCTGCGGTCTCAGCCCTTGCCGCCCATTCGGGTCGTGTCAGGGAATGAGCAACGTCGTTCCACTCGTTTTTCTTGCTTCCAGATCCGTGTGCGCCCGTCCTGCCTCGGACAACGGATAAGTCTGATTAATATTGATACGCACTTTGTTGCTTTGCACAATATCAAAGAGCGAGTTTGCACATGCATCGAGCGCCTCGCGCGTCGGGATGTAGGCGAAGAGCGTCGGCCGCGTCGTGTAGAGCGAGCCCTTTTGCGACAGCAGGCCGAGGTTGAAGGCATCGACCGGGCCGGAGGAATTGCCGAAGCTGACGAACAGGCCGCGCGGCTTCAGGCAGTCCAGTGACTGCGGGAACGTGTCCTTGCCGACGGAATCGTAGACGACGTCGACGCCCGCCCCACCGGTCAATTCGCGCACCCGCGCGACGAAATCGTCCTTGCCGTAGTCGATGACATGGTCATAGCCATGCGCGAGCGCGAGGTCGATCTTCGCCTGCGAGCCCGCCGTGCCGATCACCGTGGCGCCGAGCGCCTTCGCCCACTGGCCGGCAATGAGGCCGACGCCGCCCGCCGCCGCATGGAACAGCAGCACGGTGCCCGGCTTCACCTGATAGGTCTGAAGCAGCAGGTACTGCGCCGTCATGCCCTTCAGCATCATGGCGGCCGCGGTTTCGAGCGAAATGCCCTCCGGCACCTTCACCAGATGTCTGGTCGCGACATTGCGTTCCACCGCATAGGCGCCATCCGCCGAGGCATAGGCGACGCGGTCGCCGATGGCGAAATCCGTGACGCCTTCACCGAGCGCGGTGACCGTTCCGGCGCCTTCTTTGCCGGGAACGAAGGGAAGCTCCGTCTTGTAGAGGCCGGTGCGGAAATAGACGTCGATGAAGTTGAGGCCGATGGCGGCCTGCCTGATCTGCACCTCGCCGGGGCCGGGTGCGGCAAGCGGCACATCCTCCAGCGTCAGGACTTCCGGTCCGCCGAGACTGCGGATGACAATCGCCTTGGTCATGCTGGTTCTCCCGAGAATTGGCTACCGCCCGAGGCTGGGAAAGGCCTGCAGGACGGCGCCGATGACATAAAGATAGAGCCCCGTCGCCACGACACCCCAGACCACCCAGGCCGGCGTATCGAAATGCAGCAGAAGCGCGTAGCCGCTGAGCAGCGCCCACAGGAAGAAGACGCCGAGATTGATCGCCCTCAGCCGCTCGACGCGCACGGGATGCAGGAAATTGATCGGCATGAAGGTGAGGAAGACGGAGACGAAGACGATGATCGACGCCGTCAATTCGCTCGCCTGGATGACGAAGAGCGTGAACACCACCATGTTCCAGACGACGGGAAAGCCGGAGAAGAAATATTCATCCGTCTTCATGCCCATGTCGGCATAATAGATGGCGCTGGAGACGACGATGGCGCCGGCCGCCACGAAGGACCACGGTTCGCCGATCATGCCGCTCTGGTAGAGCGCAAAGGCCGGCAGCAGCACGTAGGTCACGTAGTCGATGACATTGTCCAGCGTATCACCGGACCAGTTCGGCAGCACTTCCTTGACCCGCACCTTGCGCGCGATCGGCCCGTCGATGCCATCGACGACGAGCGCCAGGCCCAGCCACCAGAACATGTCGACGAAACGGTGTTCGGCCGCCGCCACGACGCCGAGAAAGGCGAGGAACGACCCGGATGCCGTCAGGATATGGACGGAAAAGGCACGGATTTCCGCGTAGGGCACGCGCTTGTAGTTGAAAAACTTCATCGCCTTTGGCTGTCCATCCCTTGAGGGGCTTTCATCGGCCGCGGTTCGCCGAACACGCCCTCTTACGCGGTCACTGCCGGTAATATGCATTGATTGCCCGGCATCGCCAGTGAAAATCGGCTGCCTGCCGGGCGGTTCCGGCGCCTGCGCCGATTCATCCCATGGAAATTGCCTCTTTGCGGGCCTAGTCTTCCCGCAGTAGAAGCAGCCAAATCTGTGGGTAACGCTTCGCTGTCTGAGAGGTCGGTCATGAAGGAATTCGATATCGCGATCGTCGGCGCCGGCCTTGCCGGCAACCTCGCGGCCCTCGCGCTTGCCGATTCGGGGCGAAGCGTCGCGCTGATCGCCCCGCCCACGCGCGCCGCCGATGGCCGCACAACGGCGCTGATGGACCAGTCGATCGCCTTCCTGAAGACGCTTGGCCTGTGGGACGAAATCGCGCGCCATGCCGCGGCCCTCGAAACCATGCAAATCCTCGACGGCACGACGCGGCTCCTGCGCGCCCCGCCGGTCGCCTTCCGCTCCAGCGAGGTCGGCCTTCCCGCCTTCGGCTACAACATTCCGAATGCGCCCTTCCTCGACGTGCTGAACACGCAGATCGCCGCCCGCGAAAACATCGTCCGGCTGGAAAGCGGCGTGACGGCCGCCACCGCCTTCGAGCACGGCGTCGAACTCGGACTGGACGATGGCGAACGCGTTACGGCACGCCTCGTCGTCGGGGCCGACGGCAAGAAATCGAAGATCCGCGACAGCGCCGGCATCGCCGTCAGCGCCTGGTCCTATCCGCAGGCCGCCCTCGTGCTCAATTTTGCGCATGAGCGGCCGCACGGCAATGTCTCGACGGAATTCCACACGGAAAGCGGCCCCTTCACCCAGGTCCCCCTGCCTGGCCGCCGTTCCAGTCTCGTCTGGGTCCTGCCGCCGAAGGAAGCGGCGCGGCTGCGCGAACTCCCTGTCGCTGACCTCGGCCGCGCCGTGGAAGAGCGCATGCAATCCATGCTCGGCAAGGTCACCGTCGAGGGCACGCCGCAGAGTTTTCCGCTCTCCGGCATGACGGCCCGGCATTTCGGCAAGGGGCGTTTCGTGCTGGTGGGCGAAGCCGCCCACGCCTTCCCGCCGATCGGCGCCCAGGGCCTCAATCTCAGCCTGCGCGACATCATGGCGCTGAAGGACCTCATCCAGGAGGGCGATGACGGCATCGGCGAGCGTTTCGACCGCAAGCGGCAGGCCGATATCCGCACGCGTACCATGAGCGTCGACCTGCTCAACCGCTCGCTTCTGTCCGATTTCCTGCCCGTGCAGTTCCTGCGCTCGGCAGGCCTGCACCTGCTCTCGGCACTCGGGCCATTGCGCAGCATCGTCATGCGCGAGGGTATCGAGCCCGGCGGCTCGCTGAAGGCATTTCGCGACGGTTTACGGGAACGGGTCGCCCGCAAGCAGGCCTGACTTGATCAGGTAAAGCAGGATCGTCACCGTCGCGACGGACAGCACCGTCGTGATCAGAATCGTCGCGGAAGCCCGCTCTTGCCACACGCCATATTGCTGGCCGATGACGAAAACATTCGTTGCCGTCGGCAGTGCCGCAAGCAGCACGGCGGTGAACACCCAGACCGGATCGAAATTGCCGGCAAGCCCAAGCACGACATACATGGTGACCGGCAGCAGCAAAAGTTTCGCCGGCACGATATAGCCGATCTCCATCGGCACACGCTTCAAGGGCCTCAGCGCCAGCGTCACGCCCATGGCAAAGAGCGCGCAAGGCGCTGCTGCCTGCGCCAGGTAGTCGATCAGCCGTTGCAGCGGCGCCGGCGGCTCGAAGCCGGCAAAGGCCGCGACAAAGCCCGCGGCCGTGGCGATGATGAAGGGATGCGTGACGATCTTGTGTACGATGCCGCCGGCAATCTGGATCGCCGGCCGCTTTTCCCCGCCGGCCAGCGCCATCAGCGCGGGTGCTACCATGAAGTGCAGCATGTTCTCGAAGCAGAAGACCAGCGCCACCGGCACCGCCGCCGGCTCCCCGAAGGCCAGCAGCGCCAGCCCCGGCCCCATATAGCCGATATTACCATAGGCCGCCGCTAGCCCCTGGATGGTCGCCTCGCCGATCGTCGCGCGCCGCAGCCAGAGCCCAACGGCGAAGACGAGGCCGAAGACCAGGTAGGTCGCGCTGATATTGGCGACGATGAAATCGACGCGTGTCAGCTGCTCGATCGGCGTCTTGGCCACCAGCTTGAAGAACAGCGCCGGCAGCGCGATGTAGATGATGAAGGTGTTGAGCCAGCCGAGCGCCTCGACCGGCTGCCGGGTGATCTTCGCGACCACGTAACCGAGCAGGATCATGCCGAAGAACGGCAGGACCAATCCGATGATGTCAGCCATGCGCCGTCGTCGATTCCCGCTTGCCGAGGATGATGTTTCGACCTAGCCGATTTGCGAGAGAATGGGAAACGTTTGCTGGAACCAGATGGCGACCGCGCTGATATAGCCGAAGATGAAGGCCAGGCCGGTGAGGATGAGCAGCACCCCCATCGCCTTTTCCACCGTGCCGAGATGGCGGCGGAACCGCACGAGGAAGCGCATGAAGGCGCCGGAAAAGCCGGCCGCGATCCAGAACGGCACCGCAAGCCCCAGCGAATAGACCGCCAGCAGCGCCGCCCCGTCGCCGACCGTCTCGCGCGCCGCCGCCACGCCGAGGATCGCCCCCAGCACCGGCCCGATGCACGGCGTCCAGCCGAAGGCGAAGGCGAGCCCCATGATATAAGCGCCCGACGCCGTCGCCGGCTTGCCGCCGCCCTGGAACCGCGCTTCGCGGGCAAAAAGCCCGATGCGCAGCAGCCCAAGGAAATGCAGCCCCATCAAGATGATGATGACGCCGCCGATCTGCGCGAGAATGTCGAGATGCCGCCGCAGCACCATGCCGATCGTCGAGGCGCCGGCCCCAAGCGCCACGAAAACCGTGGCAAAGCCGAGCGTGAAACAGAAGGCGGCCAGCAGCACCGCGCCGCGCGTATCCCGCCGCACCGCCACTGCATCGTTGCCACGAAACTGCTCGACCGAAATGCCCGCCATGTAACAGAGGTAGGGTGGCACAAGCGGCAGCACACAGGGCGAAAGAAACGAGAGCGCCCCGGCCAGGAGCGCGCTCAACAGGGAAATATCGGCGATCGACAAGGGCTACTCCGCGACGGCAAGCCGGAACCGGCCGAGCCCACCAACATGGCCTCGCCCGCTCCCGCATTTGCGCCTTCTGATATCCCCCGTGCCCCCCTCCTGCCAATCACCTTTTGGAGAACGCGGCGAAATGCAGCAAAACCTGTTTTTCGCCGCATTTTCCGGGTTGACCCGGCAAACCCTCCTGCATATGTTCCGCGCACTTCCGCGGGGCTCCATTTGCGCCGCCTGGGAGCGCGTAGCTCAGCCGGTAGAGCAACTGACTTTTAATCAGTAGGTCCAGGGTTCGAATCCCTGCGCGCTCACCACCGAAGTCTCAATGAAATCAATGTTGTAGACTAGGTAATTCAAGGTAACTCTTACGCGGATTTAGCGCCCTTTACCTCGGCTTCGCGAGCATTTACGGCACATGATTGGCACACGGCATATGGAAGGCCGCCCTTCTCTCACGAGTCAGGCGGCAGTGACAACTCAATGCGTCCGCTTCGCCGCCAGTAGGCCGACAACATTACCCTGATCTCTCCGCGCGGCCTCGGCAGCTTCCTCCTCCTGGATTTCCCGCTCTGCCTGCAGCCAGTGGCCGAGCGTCCGGCCATCGAGTGAACCTTCCTGCTGCCACAGTTCGAAAGCCCTCGCCTTGATCCGCCTGTCGCGTTCGTCCTGCATTTCGTGATCTCCTAATGTTGGATGAGATGAATGTGCAGGAGATCGGGTTGTTCCTTTGTGGTCGGGAACATCGTCGACCTGCTTCCGTTGCAGCTTGACCAACAGGAGGACGAGCAATGGCGATTGAGAACGCACCGACCGACAAGGGCAAGGAAGGCGCAAGAGGCCTTCACAAAGCCACACGAGCCGAGGAGCGCAAGATCGAGGCCGAGAAGGGCTCAGACCTCGCTAAGGGCGCCGATCGCTTCGAGGAACGCTCTAGGAGCTCAGACGGGAGGAGTGCCGGCGAAAAGCAGAAGTGAACCGGCAGTTTTGAAAAAGGGGATACCGGGCGGCGTATATAGTGCGGCTGTTGCGCTAGAAGGGGCCTATTTCCAGCCACGAGCCTAAAGTAGAAAGTCCGTCCGGGGCAGCCTAACGGCATTATCGAGGTGCAAGGTGAAGTTGGCGCTTCCATCTCCATCGGTGTCACCATAGACATATGTGTCTGACGCGAACCTTTCGTAACGAAGTTCGCCAGCTTTCTTGTGAAACGAGCCGCTTCCAAGGTAGACTAACGCCTGGTTGCCTGGCTCCTTTGTGTTAGCGTCTATCGCAGACAGGTCGATGACATCCTTTTCAGGCTGCGAGAAGTCGAAAATTGTGTCGGTACCTGATTTTGACTTGTACATGTCTGCTGGAGACTTGAAGACGAAAACGTCCTTGCCGGCGCCTCCATAGAGATCGTCCGCTCCGTTCCCTCCGTATAGCTTGTCGTTACCGCCCCCTCCACCCAAAAGGTCGTTTCCCGCACCGCCGGTCAAAGCGTTCGCTGCCGCATTCCCGTACAACTTGTCAGAACGACCCGAACCACTGAGGTTCTCAATCAAAAAGTAAGTGTCGCCTTTGGCGTCGTTAGTGTTTAGAGCAGCATTCTCGAGGCTTGCGACTACACCCTTCGATGTTCCGGCATAGGATGCCGTGTCCCTTCCCGCGCCGCCATTTACCAGGTCCGCCCCAGAGCCGCCGGTAAGTATATCATCGCCAGCGCCGCCATAAAGTGTGTCATCACGGAATCCCGCCTTCAGCGTGTCGTTCCCACTATAACCATTTATGATGGTAGTCCCGTACTGTGACTGGACAACGCTTGCGTCGATTTCATCGTTTCCACGCAGCAGGTAGCTCAAAAGAGACCGGCCATTTCCGTTTTCAATCAAATCAAGGACCTTGCCAACATCGGCGTTGAGACCTGTAAAATTAATAAAAGTATTTGACGCATCTCGATAGAAATAAACGAACTCACGAATACTACCAGAAATACTACCATGCCCATCTATCGTGAATTTTCCATAGTATACATATTTGTAACTCGTCGACTGATTCTGGTTAAGGAGCGTTATCGCCGTTGCATTAAGATCCGTGATCTCACCGAGAATCCACTTCTCAATATAGTCGGGCCTGAAGGTGCCATCCTCCGTAGTGATTACTGTAGCCATATTAAAACTCACTTGCATTCAAGGCTTTTAATGTCTTTATCCATGTCGCGGTAGAAATCATCCAGTCCACCAGATGTGCGAAACTCATCTGCAACCTGGTAAATTTCGATAGGCGTGAACCCGTGAGCGTTTATGAGTTCTCGGGCGTTGTCGGTGTCCTCGTTTAATGATTTTATCTGCACTAGCCACGGGTTTTACGGTCCCCCACCTGACCACCCATACTCGCTAGTAAAATGCTCCCGTTCTCGGAAGTCCTCAACGGCCCGCGCGACTTCGTAGACTTCCCGCTCATACGCGGTGCAGGCAACTGCATCGGTGACCACGCCGGTTGCTGGAATTGCAGCAATTATCCCGATAATCCATCCGCGCATGAATTCCTCCCTCAAGGTGCACCATCCTCGCACCGCACTGTGAGGTTGTCGAGGGGTGTCCCCAAACCTGGGTAACCCTACCAACGCAGTTTTGCACCGAATGATTTCAGGGGGGCGCGCTCTTGCGGGGCCGGATGGTTCGCCATATTGGCGAAACCTTTACAACGAAAGGCCGCCCGCCTCATAGAAGTGGACGCTTTGTAGACGGCCAGCGTCCGTCTTCTATCGGCGATTGTGTGTTGCAGCCTAAGAAAACGAAAGCACCGGAAATCAAAAAGGGCCGCGGAATTCCGCGGCCCTCGAATGTCTGCATCACGTTCAAGCATTAGTACGGCGAGACGCATCGCGCTCTGGCGCCTGCATACGGCACATATGTATCGTCGGACGCCCGGTACGTCCTATAACGGTTGGCGCACCATTGAGCGTGCGAGCTGCCGTACGACGGCTGGCTGCTTACTGCGCCACCGATGATCGCGCCGGCACCGAAGGCAGCGAGCGGGTACCACCAGCCGTCGCTGTTGCGGCGATAGCCTGCGCGGCGGTCGCGATAGCCCCGATGGCCATTCCAATCCCGCCGTTCGGCACGCCAGGTGTCCCCGCGACGATTGTCGCGTTTGTCCCATCGCTGGGGCCGCTTCTTCTTATACTGAACCTGCTCCACGCTCGAGCCGATCTCCAACCGAAGCGGGCTAATGGGCGCGGCGTAGACCGGGGCCACGGACGTCATGGCCACCATGCAGCCCACAATGCCTACCGCCATTTTGGAAAAAATATTCATCATCATAACTCCTATCTTCAATTCGGCTGACAATAGAGGAGCGCAATGAACCTAAGGTGAACGGTGCGAATGAGGTGTTGGCGCCACAACGAAAAAGCCGCCCGCCTTGGTAGGGCGAGCGGCTTCAAATGCCAGCGCTCGGTGGGCGGCGGCCTCCCTGGTAAGAAAAAAGCCGCGCTCTACCCCCTGGGGAGCGCGGTGAGCTGCTCGCCGCAACATGCGCGAAAAGGCGAGCAGGAAACTTGTGGGTGCCGCCGCATTCTGGACGTGTCCAGTCGACCAGGGCAGCGGCACCCGGCGCGACGTTGTTACCAAGCTACGCCGCGCCGCCCGTCTTCACGGACCGGGCAAGGTCCTCCTGCCGGACACGCGGCCGGCGGGAGGCGGCGCTGAACTCGCGCCGAGAAACTTACTTCTTGATTAGGTGGTCCCAGCCGCCGGCGCGCAGGAAGCACTCGCCGAAGCCGGAACGTTGCGTCACATCATCGACGCTGAGAGTGACGGTATCGCTTTGCTCACGCATTGCCGCCCAAGTCTGCTCGAAGACCCATGCTGCGAAATCGACCATGCGCTCTGGATCAGTGCGGAGTTCGGCTATGTATTTCTGTCCATTCGCCCGCCAATCGGTCATGCCGCCACCTCCAACTCTGCGATTTCCCCGCGTTCCAGTTCGGCCGCAGCCAACGCCGACATGTGTCTCAGAGCGGCTGCCCGCATCATGCCGGCGATTATCTCAAACCACTCGGCCGCTCCGCTGATGGTGTCTACCAGTTCCTGGCCGATGCCTGGCGTGCGGCAGCAAGCTGCTGCCATGTCATCCTTGGTGCGAAACATCGTCTTTTAAGCGAAGTAGGCGGCGATGAACGGCCCGTCGTTCGCCGCCTCGGTCAGGTTGGCGGGCGTCATCTCGGCTTCCATGCCGGGCACCCAAGGCTCGAACGCCATGGCGGCCAGTTCGCGGACCTTCTCCACGGTCTCTGCGTTGTCGCTCATGCTGCCACCGCCATCTGCACTGCATTACGGCGCGTTTTCGTGGACCTCGCAGGGAGCGGCTCAAGGAAGTCCCCCAGCAATGTGCGGACGGGCCGACCGGCGGTATCGCCGGTCAGTGCTACTTCGTAGATTTCAAGGCCGTTGGCCGATCTTAATCTGCCGATGACGATTGCAAACCGGTCGTGGCACCGGACGAGTTGACCGACCACGAAGCGGAACTTGGCCGTGTAGCTTCGTCTTAATCTGGGGGTCTTCGACATTGCTGGGTGTCTCCTTGTCTTGATTAGTTTCGCTCAACACGATAACAATTACCATTAACTGGGGACGCGTCAAGCGATTTTTATCATAGTGAGCGAATTTAATCACATTTCGGGCAAGCAGATCGCTGCGGCTCGCGTGCTGTTGGGCTTGGGGCAGGTCGAACTGGCGGACTTGGCCAAGATTTCGGCGCCCACATTGCGGCGCATGGAAGCGGCACCTGGCGAGCTTCCAGGGATGCGCAACAACATCGCTGCCGTTATCACCGCCCTACAAGGGGCCGGCATCGAGTTCATCGAGGGTGGGGTACGGAAGCGGGGTCGGCGGGAGTAGCGTAGCCGCTATGCCGAACATCGTTGACGATATGGTCTACTTTCTGGAGCGGCAGGAAGACGGAAGGTTTAACATTGAAGGCGAGCATGCTCTGTCCGATTTGGGTAACACCGTTCCCTGTTTTGGCGACCGCATCAACCTCACCATTCACGGCGTTGGCGCATCTACCATGGAAGTCGTCGACCGCCACTTCGTCCGCCACCTCGACGACGCTTCAGATTCGGAATGGATCGCTTGGTTCATAATCGTGCAGTCGATCGATCTGCAGGAGGCCGACGACCTTTTCGAGGTCATCTCCGAACATTACAACAATTTTGTTCGGGATAGCCGCTTCCGCCAGTCTACGAACCCTTCGCTCCACCTAAACTGCCGAAGTCCAAGCGCATCAGCCATAAGATGAAGGATCCGGATTTCTGGACGCCGGAACGCAAGGAAGCGCCGCGCAGGAACGAGAAATGACTCGTGACCTGGAGCTCGGCATATCTCATCCGAACACCCCATGCAGGAACCAAAAGTGCGATCCGGTTTCGGGGTCGATGCCATCGCCGGCGCGAAAGACCCAGTAGCGCTCGCCCTGCTCGTCCTCGACGACGAAGTAATCGCGCACGGCATGGAACTCGCGCGGCCGAAGCCACCATTCGCCGAAGATGCGCTCCGGTCCGTCGGCGCGCACGACCTTCCGACGCTTGCCGTGCCAGGTGAAGACCGCTGGCGGCTGGTCCGGCAAAAGGGCGATGACCTCGATACGTTCGGGGTTTGCAAACAACCGTGGCGGTCGCGGCCACTTGTTGGCCCAGGTCTGCCCGGTGGCAGGCGCCGTCGGCGAAATCCTCCTGACGGAACGCTCCGGCACGTCGGAAGCGACGGGCGTAACCCGGAAAAGCCGGTGGCCGCGGTTGCCGAGGATGTCGACGAGCGGCGTGATGTCGGCGACCTCCTCTTCAATGAGGGAAGACGCCACCTGCCGCTCCTCAAGTGGCTCGGCAAAGACAGCGACCAGAACCATCTTTTCGATACCAAAGCCCGGTTCGATGGTTTGGATACGGTCGCAGAGCAGTTTCGAAAGACGCGCCGGATCGCGGACCGGCTTTGCCAGGCCGGCGCGAAGATACTGGCGGGTGTTGTCCACGCGATGGATGATGAGGTCGCAGCGTCGCGCGCCAAGGCCGTTTTCCGCCAGCCGAGCCGACAGTTGCCCAACCAGTCGGCGGACATATCTCGCGATGGTGTCGGGCGCCCCGATGGGCTCGGCGAAACTTTTCGAAGCCTCGACAAGCTCCGGGATGCGGATCGGTTCGATCGGCTCGGCGACCCGGCCAAACATCTGGTCGAGCCGACGGGCAGGTTCCGGCCCGAACCGTAACGTCAGGGGCGCCCGCGGCATGGCGGAGAGCTTGCCGATCGTGTCGATCCCGAGGACCCGCAAACCCTGGATAATCTCCGATGATAGCCGCAAGGCCACAAGCGGCAGATCGATCACCGTCCTCATGACGTGACCAACCGGAACAACCGTCGTCTGCGCGGCCAGCAGCCGGGCGAGCGCGTGCGTTGCACCCCATGTCTCCGCAACGGCCGCCCGCGCCGTCAACCCATGGGCGTGCAGCCTGTTGACGAGACCGGAAACGAGAAGCTCCTCACCGCCCTGGAGATGGTCGGCCCCTTCGGTATCCATCACCAGGCCATCGCTGCCATCGACGGCGACGATGGGGCTGTATTGTCGGAGCGCCCATAGAGCCAGCTTTTCGAGCACGGCTGCGTCCTCGGCCGGCGCCGCGTCGACCATCAGGAGATCGGCAACCATCGCTTGCGCCTTGCTGGCCGGCATCCCCACCCGCAAACCAAGTTTGAGAGCGATCGGATCTGCGGCGGATATCCAGCGCTTTGAGCCGCTGCGCGCTATCACGACAAGCGGCTTGTCAGCCGGCAAGGGCTCCGAAGCGTGCCGTCTGATCCGATCGATCGGCAGAAGTGGGAAGTAGACAGATACGACCCTTGGCATCGGGAGCTCCAATTTCAAACTCGGCGCACTCACCCGCCTTTACACGCATCAATTCCGCCAGCCACCGGGACCTCCCAACGCCCGCTGCTGGCAATCTTTCTGACGGCAGGGTGCTGATGCGCCACCGCGTCGTCGAAGCCGTCGGCTGCCCATAGTCCGAGGCCTCGTTCTGCCTTCGCCATCGTCTCAGCACGATGCCCATGCATCCGCTCTTCTCTGCCGCCAGTTGCAGCCGCCGCGAGGCATTCATCGGCAGGCGGACAAGTTCGGCGACCACAGCCGATAAACCGCCAAAGGACAGCCCCTCCTCGACCGCCGACAGGACGCCTTCATCCCGATCGCTTTCGCAGAACACCACGCGATCCGGATGCAGCCCGGCTTGCGAGACCGCGGGGAAAAACAGGTCGCGGCGCGTCATGCACCACAGCACCCTGCCCTTGGTTCGCGCAGCAATCCCCGCCACGAAGAGTGCAGCCGCAGCGCCATCGACCGTGCCGCCTCCGCCGCCGGCAATCTCATGAAGCGCCCCGAAGGCCAGCCCGCCACCTGGAAGGGCCTGGTCCATCTCTGGAACAGCGAATGGCAGGACGGATCTTGCGCGCGCTTGCCCGCCTTCGAGCTGGCCGATACGCTCTCGAAGCTCGGCAAGCACAGGGTTGAGGGCACGGTTCGACACGACGGAATTGACGCTCCTTCAGGGGTTTCCAGCCGTTATTTAAGCTGATATGTTCCTTTTTTGTTCCTAATGCCGTTGCAAGTCAATCCACTCGAAACGGCGTTGCCGGCCATGAAGGCTGCCTTTGACAAGTCGATTTTGTGGATTCCACAAGGCCGATCAAAGGGATGGGGAAAAGGAACGGCACAGGAATTTTTTCTTAGGAAAATTTAGGGCAGATGACGGCAGCCTATCTCGAAAAACTCAACGACCGGCAGCGCGAGGCGGTCGAGCATGGCATTGGCCAGCCGGACGGCGCGATCGGCGGCCCGCTGCTTATCATCGCGGGTGCGGGCTCGGGCAAGACGAATACCCTTGCCCATCGCGTGGGCCATCTCATCGTCAATGGTGCCGATCCGCGCCGCATCCTGGTGATGACCTTTTCTCGCCGGGCCGCTTCCGAGATGGGGCGCCGCGTCCAGCGCATCTGCCGGCAGGTGTTCGGAGACAATGCTGCGGTCATGACGGACGCCATGGCCTGGGCCGGCACCTTCCATGGTATCGGCGCACGGCTGCTGAGGATGTATGCCGAACAGATCGGCCTCAACGTCGATTTCACGATCCATGATCGCGAGGACAGCGCCGATCTGATGAATCTCGTTCGCCATGAGCTTGGTTTCTCGAAGACGGAAAGCCGCTTTCCGACCAAGGGAACGTGCCTTGCGATCTACTCGCGCGTCGTCAACTCCGAGAGTTCGATCAACGAGGTCCTGAAGGCATCCTACACCTACGTGCTGGGCTGGGAGGAGCAGTTGAAACAGCTCTTCGCCGCCTATGTCGAGGCCAAGCAAGCGCAGAACGTGCTCGATTACGATGACCTGCTGCTTTACTGGGCGCAGGTCATGTCCGACCCGGACCTGGCCGACGATATCGGCAACCGTTTCGACCATGTTCTTGTCGACGAATATCAGGACACCAACCGCCTGCAGGCTTCCATTCTTCTGGGGCTGAAGCCCGGTGGGCGCGGTCTGACAGTGGTCGGCGACGACGCCCAGTCAATCTATTCCTTCCGCGCCGCGACCGTGCGCAACATCCTCGACTTTCCGAACCAGTTCTCGCCAAAGCCGGCCGACGTCATCACGCTCGATCGCAACTATCGCTCGACGCAGCCGATCTTGGCTGCCGCCAACGGCGTCATCGACCTTGCTCGTGAGCGCTTTACGAAGAACCTCTGGACGGATCGGGAATCCGAGCAACGACCTATGCTCGTGACCGTGAAGGACGAGACGGACCAGGCGAACTACATCGTCGAGCAGGTCCTGGCGAACCGCGAGGACGGCATGACGCTGAAGGAACAGGCCGTCCTGTTCCGCGCTTCTGATCACAGCAGCACCCTTGAGGTTGAGTTGACAAGGCGCAATATTCCCTTCGTGAAATTCGGGGGGCTCAAATTCCTAGACAGCGCGCATGTCAAAGACCTGCTTGCTATCCTGCGTTTTGCCCAGAACCCCCGCGATCGGGTAACGGGTTTCCGCCTTCTTAAGCTATTGCCGGGGGTCGGCTCGCAGACGGCAGCGAAAATCCTCGACACGATCAGCCCTGATCCAGAGCCTTTGCTATCACTCGCCGAGATCCCGCCGCCGCCCAAGACAGGCGAGGCCTGGCCCGCCCTCATTGCGCTGCTTTTTGGCCTGAGGAAGGCCGATGGCGGGTGGCCGGGCGAGATTGCGACGGCGCGGTCGTGGTACGAGCCACACCTTGATCGTATCCATGAAGATGCTGACACCCGCAAAGCCGATCTCCTGCAGCTCGAGCAGATCGCCGGAGGTTATCCAAGCAGGGAAAGGTTCCTGACCGAGCTGACGCTCGACCCCCCAAGCGCAACCAGCGACCAGGCGGGCGTTCCGCTTCTTGACGAGGACTATCTGATCCTCTCGACGATCCATTCGGCCAAGGGTCAGGAATGGCGGGCCGTTTTCATGCTTAATGTCGTCGACGGCTGCATTCCCTCCGACCTCGGTGTGGGCACGACCGCGGAGATGGAGGAGGAGCGACGCCTGCTCTATGTCGGCATGACGCGAGCGCGCGACAATCTTTCGCTCGTCACGCCTCAACGGTTCTTCACCCATGGTCAGAACGCTCAGGGTGACCGCCATGTCTATGCTTCGCGGACCCGGTTCATTCCGGTGACCCTGCTGCAATATTTTGAGGTGACGAGTTGGCCGAAGGTCTCCGCCGCAGCCAGCGAGCGCAGCGCACGTCAGATCAGGATCGACGTGGGTGCCCGCATGCGGTCCATGTGGAAGTGAAATGAGCGATGAGGCCCAGACGATAGTCAGAAAGATCATCCATGTCGACATGGATGCCTTCTATGCGTCTGTCGAACAGCGCGACAATCCGGAGCTTCGCGGCAGACCCGTAGCCGTCGGCGGGTCGGCCGCGCGCGGCGTTGTTGCTGCCGCGAGCTATGAAGCCCGCGCCTTTGGCGTTCGCTCGGCGCTACCCTCGGTGACGGCGAAACGGCGCTGCCCGGACTTGATCTTCGTGCCTCCTCGCTTTGACGTCTACCGTGCTGTTTCCAGCCAGATCAGGGAGATTTTCGCGGAACACACTGACCTGATCGAGCCGCTGTCACTTGACGAAGCCTATCTCGATGTCACGGACAATAAGCTGGAGATACCCGTCGCAACCGAGATCGCCACCATGATCCGGGCGCGCATCAAGGAGGTCACCGGCCTCAACGCCTCCGCCGGCATCTCCTATTGCAAGTTCCTGGCCAAAATGGCGTCGGACCTCAACAAGCCCAACGGCCAGGCGGTGATCACGCCGAAGAATGGACCGGCCTTCGTTGAGGCGCTCGCGGTGAAGAAGTTCCACGGCGTTGGACCGGCGACCGCCGCGAAAATGGAGCGGCTTGGCATTACGACCGGGGCTGACCTCAAGGCGAAATCGCTCCCCTTCCTGCAGGAGCATTTCGGGAAGTCTGGCGGCTGGTATTACAGCATCGCCCGCGGCATCGATCACCGGGCCGTCCAACCGGATCGCCCGCGCAAGTCCGTCGGCGCCGAGGACACGTTCGTGGTCGACCTGTTCGATCTGGAGGCCGCCCGCGCCGAGATAACACCGATCGCTGCGAAGGTCTGGCGTCACTGCGAGAGCAAGGGCCTCAATGGCCGGACGGTCACGCTAAAAGTCAAATATACCGACTTCCAGATCATCACCCGCAGCCGAACGATGACCAATCCGATCGGCACGGCAAATGACCTGGAGGGCGTGAACCAATCACTTCTCGAGCCCCTATTTCCGACTGCGAAAGGTGTTCGTCTCCTCGGCATCACAGTTTCTTCCTTTATCGATGACGAGGTGAGCGAGGCAAACCAACTCGAACTGCAAATCTAGTTACGCGCGAATCCAGGGTGAGGTCGAAATCCGCTCCCGCTGCCTTACATTGCCTTTGCCTCGTGCAACGACAGTGTAAAACCGCCAGCCAATCGGAGGAGCCATGTGCGATGATTATCGTCTGATGGGGGGAAAAAGCGGGATTTCACATCTTGTCGGGTAGAGATTTGGCCAATTCGTCGATCGCCAGCCGCACGCTGAATGGCAAATGCGCTGTCCTCATCCATACCGCATGCACAGGATACAGAAACGGCCTCTCGGTCGGCAGCACATTGATGAGAGTTCCAGCCTCCAGCCTGTCCTTTACAAGCCACAGTGGCAGCCACGCCAGGCCTTCGCCATCGGCCGCTGCATCGGCGATCGCGTTTAAATCGTCAAGACGCAGACGTCCGGTAACGAAGACCTTAGCATCCGGCTCGGATCCACGTGGAAAAACCCATGGAGCGACAATTCCTGAGCGGCGGTAGAGGATCACCACATGCGCCGCGATGTCAGAAATCGTCTCCGGCGTCCCGCTTTCCTGGAGATAGGCGGGCGATGCGACGACGATCATCTTCTGCGTAGCAATCCGTCGGGCGATGTGATCCGTCCTGTCCGCCAGTTCCCCGGTACGGACTGCGAAGTCATAGCCCTCTTCCGCAAGGTCGCTGATGCGATCGGTAAAGGATAGGTCAATTTCGAGCCCTGGAAAGCGGCGCGTCAGCTGCAACAGTATGGGCGCCACGCAGCGTCTTCCGAAATGGACGGGCAAACTCACCCTCAGTCGGCCACGGGGTTGTTTCAGATTCCCGGCGACCAGGGCGTCGGCGGAATCCACCTCAGCAAGGATCGAGCGGCATCGCTCGTAGTAAGCTTTGCCGGGCTCCGTCAAATTTTGCTTTCTCGTGGTGCGATGCAGCAGGGTAATGCCGAGCCGCTCTTCGAGAAATTTTACGTGCTTCCCCACCATCGGGCCGGAAATCTCGAAAGCGTCCGCAGCGGCAGCGAACGACCCGAGGTCCACCGCCTTGACGAAGACTGCCATGCTTGTCAAACGATCCATATTCGCAACCATTGGTTATTTCTGACATAAAGTAGTCGTCATTTATCGCGCATCTCTCATCATTCATAAATCACTCCAAATCAATATTTCGGAGTGAACATATGGCACGCGCTATCGTCTTCCATCGGCACGGCGGACCGGAGGTCCTGCAGATCGAGGAAATCGACATTCCAGAGCCCGGCTTCCGCGAGGTTCGCATCCGCGTAAAAGCCTTGGGGCTGAATCGCGCCGAAACACTGATACGGACGGGTGCTTATATCGAGACACCGACGTTGCCAGCTCGGTTGGGGCTTGAGGCATCCGGCATTATCGACGCCGTCGGCGCAGGCGTCGGCGGGTTCTCGCCGGGCGATGCGGTCAGCATCATACCTCCTATATCGATGACGACCTATCCCACGCACGGTGAGTTTGCTGTCCTTCCCGCCAACCATATCGTCAAGAACCCTGCGAATCTGGGCTGGACGGAAGCCGCTGCCCTCTGGATGCCATACCTGACCGCCTACGGCGCCCTCGTGGATTTGGCACAGCTGCAACCGGGCGAACCCATCGTCATAACGGCGGCGTCGAGCAGCGTCGGCATTGCGGCGATCCAGATTGCACGCAAGATCGGCGCTGTCCCTGTTGCGCTGACCCGCACATCGGCGAAGCGGAAGGCGCTGCTGGATGCCGGAGCGGAATATGTGGTCGCCACCGCCGAGGAACCGCTTTCACAGCGGCTGCGGCAGATTTCGGGCCGTAAGAGTATCCGGGTTATTTTCGACGCGGTCGGCGGACCGATGGTCATCGCACTGTCGGATGCCATGTCGGAAGGCGGGATCCTAATTGAGTATGGCGGCCTCGATCCGCTCCCGACACCGTTTCCCATGCTTTCGGCCTTATCAAAGACCCTGACCCTGCGGGGTTACCTGGTGCACGAACTCATTCGGGATTCCGGTCGGCTGGAACGCGCCAAGGCTTTCATTGTCGATGGCCTGGCCTCCGGTGCGCTTGCCCCAATGATCGCCAGGAATTTCGCGTTCGCCGAAATCGTGGAAGCTTATCGCTATCTCGAGTCCAACGATCAGGTCGGTAAGGTCGTGGTCACTCTTTAGACAGGGGGGCTTGTCGCGCACCAGAAGGGCACGATGCGCTGATAGTCGGTGTTTCAAGAGACAGAGATAGCGCGGGTAAGGGGCTCCTCTCAAGCATGCCTGGCATGTCCCAACGACACCGCTGCTGCAACGCTGTAGGCGGATTCTTAGCCGGTCATCTCTCGGTCAAAGACGAGCTTGAATATCAATCCTCCGGGCGCGAACTGAAAATCAGCGATTGGTCGGCACCCACTCGGAAAGGCGCCCCGAATAAGGCGCGAACCGAAGCCTTCCCGGCTCGGCGCAACAACCGGGGGGCCTTCTGTTTCGATCCAGCTCAGTTCGATCCGATCTGGGGTCCCGCGCCACTTAATATCGATTCTACCCGTATCGTTCGACAGCGCACCGTACTTCGTCGCGTTCGTCGCCAACTCGTGGATCACCAGTGACAGAGACAACACCATCTGCGAAGGCAAGGGGATTGGGGTTCCGGCCGCTGAGATGCGGCTGGTGGATGCGCCAATGTGCGGAGCCAGTGCGCGGTCCACGACGTCGCCCATGGATGCCTCGTCGACGCTGTCTGAAAAGAGCAGGTCGTAACCGTTCGCGAGCGCCATAAGCCTGTCGGAAAACTGGGAGTATTCCGCTGGCGCAACCGGACGGAAGGACTGGCGCGCAATCGCTTGGACAACCGTCAACGTATTCTTGATGCGGTGCCTTAGTTCTCCGACGAGCAGGTCCTTGTCCGTCTGGAGCCGCTCCGTCCGTCGTTGCCGGTCGTGGAGCTCGTCCAGTAGGCTGTCCAGAGCAGACCCCACGCGGCGAAGCTCATCTTTCCCGGCCATGCCAGTTCGTGCGTTGACCTCCCCCTTTCGCCAGCGCTCAAGGACGTCGAGAATACCGAAAATCGGACGCAATATGAACCTGTTGCCCACGAAAGCCGAGGCCGCAAAAGCGAGGAGAGCGCCCGCCAAGATCGACGCAATACCGATTGCGGTGGACCGATTGATCGGAGCAAAAGCTTCATCTCTCGACGCTCCCGCACTGACATATAGGCGGTTGAAGCGACCGCGGATCGGCTCGTAGCCGAGAATACGGCTGGTTCCATCCTGACTGACGACTTCCATGACACCGGGCTGCGCAGCATGAATTAGCGGCTGGAAGGCCTCAGGAATCCGGGTCCCGACGAAGCGCTCGGGAAACGGATCGCGCGCAAGGATTACCCCATCTCGGTCCGCAATCGTTACAGCACTTCCCTTGAGGACCCCACGCTCCTTGAGCCTTTGGTCGAGCCACTCCAGCCGAACGCCGGTGACCAGGACGCCGATCACCGTTCCGTCCCGACGCAACTGCATGGCCACAGGGAGCACGGCACTCTCTGAGAGGCGGCTGATGGTATAGCTGCCAATCACAAATTCGGAAGATACCAACGCTTCCTGGAAATAAGCACGATCGGAGAAATCGCGACCGGCGGGAGTTCCTAGGCTGTCGCAGACGAGCTTCCCAGATATGTCGAGAACGAAAATAGTCCGGATCGGCGCGACTTGAGCTGCGATCCGTTTTAGCGCGGGGCCACAGGCGTCTCGATCCAAAGCCTCTACTGAAGGCAATGTTGCGGTCGCGATCAACAGGCTATGCATCCCCTCAAGGATGCGTTCGACCTCGGACGAAGCCTGCCGCGCGGCCTGGGCGGCTTGCGCTCCCACTTCTTGGTCGCGGAGGTGTCGCGTAGAGAACTCGTTGTAGCCAAGAAGGGCTACAACCGGCAAAAGCGCCGCAACCGCTACGGCTGCCAACCTTCGTCTCATCCCCGACCCCGTTTGCATTCTTCATGCTCGTTTGGCGACAACATGCGCGAAAAGCCAGGGATTTCAAAAGGAATTTTAGCCGCCGCGCAGAAGAAGGTGGCATGATATGTGAACGGCCGGGCGTGGTTTCGCGCCCGGCCTGCCAGCCTCAAACAAGCTTGCTGCGTAATGCTTTCTCCGGGAGAGATTCCGGAGATACAGGACATGGAGCAAGCGCGGTTCAGGATTGTCGGCGGCACGGACATCAACCCGCCCGATCGAACAGTGCCGACGGCCGAGGATGTGCTACGGGAAGCGCTCCGCCGGCTTGCCGCAGGCGATAACGATCCTCATCGCCTGCGCGCGCTGGCCACCGGTCGCCCGGTGCCCAGCGCCACGCGCTACCGCATGATGCAGATCGAGTTCGTTGCCAGCACGCTTTCCGCGCTCCGGCCCATTCCGGCGGACTTCGCCGACGACCGCTACTGGCCCGGCGGCTAACGCAGCCAGATCGCGAGGTCGGAAGCCTTGCTTGCCCGGCGGCTCTTCAGCCCGAGTTTCTCCCAAGCGAATTTCTGGGCCGCGGCCTGCGCCGCCTCCTTGCTCGGATAGGTATCCGGCAGCACATAATCCTTGCCTTCGCAGGACAGCAGCGCCCGGCAACTCAAGACATCGAAATGCAACTGGATATTCGCGTGTTGTTCCATCTTGCCCTCCCTTCAAGGCAGGGGGTGAAATGGCCTTGGCGTGCGGAAGTTCCCGAACACACGCAATTTGCCCCTATTCGATTTCCAGATCGGCGCAGAGCGGCAGGTGATCGGAAGCGCGGCGTGCGAGCGGGCTGTTGTGCACAAAAGTCTTTTGTACCCGGATGCCCGCGCCGACGAAGATATGGTCGATACGCAGCAGCGGCAGGCGGGAGGGGAACGTTGCCCTGGGCTTACCCCCCGACGCGATCTGCGCATCCGTGAGACGCCGCGCCAGCATGCGATAGGAGGCGGAGCGGGAGATCGCGTTAAGATCGCCGACGAAAATGGTGCGCGACGTTTCCGCCATCTCCGCGCCGAGCCAGCCCGGTCCCATCAAGGCCTCGGTCTGGCGCACGCGTTCGGCGCCGAAAAGGCCGAGATGCGTGACGAAAATCTGCAACGTCACCTCCCCGACCGGCACCTCTACCCAGAGCGCGCCCCGCGGCTCGCCGCGTGACGGCAGGCCGGCTGCCTTGACGAGACGGGTCGGCAGCGCGGTCAGCAGCGCATCGCCGTAACGTTCTTCTTCCAGATGAAGGGCGGGATGGAAGTGCGAGACCATGCGCAGATGATTGGCGATCGTCTGGGCCTGATCGATGCCGCCGCTGCGGGCGCGCGCCACGTCCACCTCCTGCAGCGCGACGACATCCGCCTCGCATTCCGCAATAACTTCGGCGATGCGGCCGGGATCGAGCTGGCGGTCGGTGCCAAAGCAGCTATGTACATTGTAGGTCGCGATCCTCAGGCGTCTGCCCATGCCGTTCCTTTCGATATTTCGCACCCCCGGGAACACGAAAAGCCCCGTTTTCGTTCCGCCGTGACAGATTCAGGAAAGATCGAGCGAATGAAACGAGCCCATATCCTCCACGCGCTAGTCGCCTGCGCGGTCCTCGTCGCCGGCTGGCTGGTCTACCGGACCTTGAGCCAATATTCGTGGGCGGATATCACCGGCTCGATCGCGGAGATTCCGGGCACGAATTTCGCATTCGCGCTCGGCTTCGCCGCCTGTTCCTATTTCTGCCTGACGCTCTTCGACTTCCTCGCTCTGCGCTATGTCGAGAAGCCGCTCGCCTATCCGCGCGCAGCGCTTGCCTCCTTCACCAGTCTCGCGATCGGCCACAATGTCGGCGTCGCCGCACTCAGCAGTGGCGCCGTGCGTTATCGCTTCTATTCCCGCTGGGGCCTGACCGCGGAGGAGATCGCCAAGCTGATCGTTTTCTGTGGCGTGACGGTCGGCCTTGGCCTTATCACGCTGGCCGGTCTCTGCCTGATCCTCCTTCCGGGCACCGCCGGCAAGGTGGCCGGGCTTGGCACAGCGGCCTCCGTCGCACTCGGCGCCTTCTGCCTGGCGCTCGGCGCCGGCTATCTGGCGCTTTCCGCCTTCGTGCGCGGAGAAGTCAAGGTGCGGAGCTGGCGCTTCGCCCTGCCGACGCCGCGCATCGCGGCCTTGCAGATTGGCGTGGGAACGCTGAACTTCGCCTTCGTCGCTGCCTCCTTGCACCAGCTTCTTGCCGGTGCGGCCGGTTATATGGAAACGACGGCCGCCTATGTCGTGGGCAACCTCACCGCGCTCGTCAGTCATGTACCGGGCGGGCTCGGCGTGCTGGAGGCGACGATCGGCTTCCTGCTCGGTGGTTCGGCGTCGATCGGCGCGCTGATCGCCTTCCGCGTCGTCTATTTCTTCATCCCGCTGCCGCTCGGGCTCGTTTCGCTGCTGGCCAGCGAAGCCTTGCTCGGATCGAACGAGGACGCCGGCCTGCGCAACAGCCCAAGCTGACGGCGGAGGGAATCCACTAACGTGGAGAACGGCCACCAGGGCGCGACCGGATCGACCAGCCCGGTGCCGAAAACCGGCTCGGTGGCGCCTTCGCCTTTTGCCTCGTTGAACGTACGCAGGCCGCGTGCGCGAGTGTTGAAGGCGTCGATGGCCGTGACGAGCGAGCCTTCTGTCCGGACCGCAGCCCCAAAGGTTGCGGGGTCCACGTCGAGATGCTCCGCCAGTAGCCGGTCCCTCAGCGCGACAATGCTTCGCCGTTCCGCTTCCGTGCGCGCTTCGATTGCGATGTCCAGTTCCGTATCCAGCCCCTCACTCCGCTGGTTGAGGTTGGAGGAGCCGATGCGCAGGAAGATGTCGTCGACAATCAGGGCTTTCGAGTGGATGACGATCTCCTGCTCCGTGCCATCAAATTTCGGCACGACGGGATAGAAGGCGCGCATGCGGCCGAATTTATCACATTGGTGAAGCCGCCGGACAAAACGATCGCGGTTTGCGCCGAGCACCATGCGTTCGATCATGCCATGCGAACTCAAGGTCGAGATCACCACGACCTCCGGGCCATCGGGGTCTGCAAGCTTTTCGCACAGCACGTCGCACACCTTCTTCGAGGCGAAATACTGGCTTTCGATATAGATATGCTGGCGCGCTGCCGAAAGGGCCGCAAGCGTGAGGTCCATCGCCTCCGTACAGCAGGTCCGGCCGCGCAGGGCCGGTTCGGTGCGGGCAAGGGCGACGGTGCTGTTCGACATGTCGGCGACGATGCCGTCGAGGCGCACGGTGGAGTCCGTCCCGCCGGCCGCCACCGCTTCATCCGTCGCAAACTGCCAGCGGCCGCGCGCAATGTCGCCGGCCAGCTGTGCGGCGTCGCCTTCCAGCGCCACCTGCATGTCATGCACCGGCTCGTAGCGCTCGCCGGATGGCAGCGCGCGGTGGGTATCGTCGACGCGGTGCTCGCTGGTGTCCCAGCGCTTCGCCGTAAGATCAATGCCGCCGACAAAGGCCACGCGGTCGTCCACAACCACCATCTTCTGGTGGTGCGATCCGCGCAGCGGATGCCGGTTGTCGAAGGCAAGCACGATGCGCGGATGCGAGGACCACCGCCGCTTGCGGAACATTTTGAGCGATTTTCCCGAATATATCGGCCCCATCGACCAGATCAGCACCCGGATCGTGAGCCCCGGCCGCGTCTCGGCGAGGTTCAGCAGGAAGGCGCCAAGGGTCGGCGATTGTGGATCATCGGGCCGAAGCCGGATATCCGGATTGAAGTCCCAGCCGATGATCCACACCTCGCGCTGCGCCTGTTCCAGCACGCTTTCCAGCGCCCTGAAATAGGCCTCGCCATCGACGAGCACGCTCAGCCGGTCGGCTTTCGCCGTCCGCCAGACATTGCATCCGGGGCGGATGATGGCCGACGGCGTGTCTTCGGTGGGGACGCGCAATGGAAACTCTTCAATTCGCACGATCTGCTGCCTTGCCTTGGTAACGTCAATTCGTTCTGCGCGGAAAGTCTTGGAAACGACTTTGGTTCCCGATGCTCAGGAATGCCGGAACAAATAGCGCCGGCCGGCATTGCTTCCGCTTTGGAGCGGGAGTGCGACAGCGTGGCGCCACGAGCGAACTGGAAGGGTTTTTTGAAGGTGGCAGAGCTCGTCTGCCCGGTCGCCCTCTACACGGCAGCCTCGACGAACGAGCGGATCTCCTTCCACATGCTGAACCGTGCGACGGGAATGCGCGCCGCTGACGGTAGATGCAGACAAGAATGGGATCGGCGCGCGCGGCCGTTCGTGTGACCTATGCGCGCCTCACCCCTTCTCAGAAATGACGAAGGGCGCTCGACCCCTTCGGGGAGCGCCCTCCCCACCCCGGCCGACAACGTCGACGACGCTGTTTGATGAGGCTTCAGGCCACGAAACCCCACAGTTCCGCGCTGCGCTGGAATGCTATTTCGGGGGCGAGCCGGATGAGCGTACCCTGGAGCTTCTGCGGCGATAAAGTCCGATTTCGAAATAGATGGCACTCGGTTGCGACTCGGCCCGACCTTCGGTAGCTCGGGCGCAACTGGAACCTTTGAGATTCCCGGCGCTTTCCTCTCCGGACAATCACCGCTTCCGGAGTTCCTCGTGAAGATCGCCACCTATAACATCAATGGCATCAACGGCCGCCTTCCTGTCCTACTTCGGTGGCTGGAGGAAGATGCGCCCGACATCGTTTGCCTGCAGGAGCTCAAATCGCCCGACGAGCGCTTCCCGCGGCGCGAACTCCAGCGAGCCGGATACGAGGCGGTCTGGCACGGACAGAAGAGCTGGAACGGCGTCGCGATCCTCGCGAGGGGCAGAACGCCTGTCATGACGAAACGCGGCTTGCCGGGAGATCCGGACGATAGCCACAGCCGCTACATCGAGGCCGCTGTTGACGGCATCCTGATCGGGTGCCTTTACCTGCCAAACGGCAATCCCGCACCCGGCCCGAAATTCGATTACAAGCTTCGCTGGTTCACGCGGTTGCAGGCTTATGCGGCGGAGCTTCTCGCGCTCGATCTGCCGGTGGCGCTGGTCGGCGACTATAATGTGATGCCGACCGATCTCGATGTTTATGCGCCCGAGCGCTGGCGCGACGACGCCCTGTTCCGGCCGGAGGTAAAAAAAGCCTATGCCGATCTCGTCGAGCAGGGCTGGACCGACGCGATCCGGTATCTCCATCCTGATGAGCGGATCTACACGTTCTGGAAATATTGGCGGAAGTCCTTCGAGCGTGACGCAGGCCTGCGCATCGACCATTTCCTCCTCAGCCCCGCGTTGGCGCCCTGGCTCAGAAAGGCAAGTGTCCGCCGCACGCCGCGGAGCTGGGAGCACACCAGCGACCACGCGCCAGTGATGATCGAGGTTGAGCCGCCATCGGAATGACCTCAGGCCGAATCATCGCGCGCGAGCCTGCGCTCGCGCGCCCTCGCCGTTCGCCGAGCCTCGCGCAAATTCCTCGATCGTCGGCAGCCACCAGCCGCGCCGGCGCTCGTCGTCCCCAGGCTCTGTCCGTGACGGCCAGGTGTGCACCAGTTCTTCAAGTGTCGCCACGCGCCACATCCCCCAGACGCCATTCGCGGCAACCTCGGGATAAAGGTCGGCTATGTCCTCCCTGTCTGCCACCTCCCCGGTTATATCGCTGACGATGACAATGCCGATGGCACTGTCGCAATCGGCCGTCCCTCCGGCGGCAGGTCGTCCGCGGGCAGTGGGATGCGCCTGCGGCGGCGCTCGGCCGAACGGCGCCTCGCCCTCTTCTCCTCCTCGGCGCCTTTGCGTGCTTCGGCGCGTTTGCGCCGTTCCTCCGGCTCGCTCCGCTGCGCCTCCTCCTCGATGGCCTCCCATCGATCGAGGAGATCGTCATAGGAGGCGAACGGTATCGATGAGTTCACGCATGGTCATGGCATTCTCCCTTTCGGTTGCGGTTTGTGAAGAACGCGCGCTATCAAAAAAAAGATGCAGTGAATCAAAGGCATATTCGAGACTCGCAATAAGCGAGGGCGGTAAAGCCTAAGGTATTGATTTCGGATTCATTTTGACTCGGAACAAATTCGCTCGTGATTCGCTTGACTCGCTTTGGTTGCGTCGAGTCGGGGAGTTTCAACATGGCCGGTCATCGTGCCCAGTGGAAAGGCGTCATCAAGTTTGGTGAGGTCAGCTGCAATGTCGGCCTCTATACAGCCGCCAGTACCGCCGAGCGCATCGCGTTCGATACGATCAACAAGCGCACCGGCAATGGGGTCAACCGCATTTTCATCGATAGCGATACGGGCGACCCTGTCGAGCGCGAGGAACAGACCAAAGGCTTTGAGGTTGAGAACGGCCAGTACATCATGATCGATCCAGAGGAGGTCGCCTCCACCATTCCGGACAGCAACAAGACCCTGGAGATCGAGGCCTTCATCACCTGCTCCGACGTCGACGACGTCTACTTCGACAAGCCATATTATCTCGTGCCGACGGACCGGGTCTCCTTGGATGCCTTCACCGCGCTGCGCGACGCCATGGAAAAATCCAAGGTGGCTGCCGTCGCGCGCACGGTCCTCTTCCGGCGCATGCGCACCGTGCTGATCCGAACGCATGGCAAGGGCCTGATCGCCACGACGATGCAATACGACTACGAGGTCCGATCGACGGAAAAGGCCTTCGAGGAAATGCCGAAGCTGCGGATCAAGGGCGAGATGCTGGACCTTGCCAAGCACATCATCGCTACCAAAAAGGGAACCTTCGATCCGGCCGCGTTCGACGACCGCTATGAGGCGGCCGTGGCCGAACTGGTGAAAGCGAAGATCGAGGGTAAGGCCTTGCCGAAGCGCAAGGCGGTGAAAGTCTCCAAGCCCGATGATCTGCTGGCGGCGCTGCGCAAAAGCGCCAAGATGATCAACGGCACTGATGACAAACCGAAGCGTCCGGCGGCGAATGCAAACAAGGGCGCTGGCCGACCGGCGGCACGAAAGCCCGCATCGAAGCCAACTGCCGCTCGGCGTAAAGCCGGTTAGGGAGATCTCCGATGGCACCGCGTCCCTACTGGAAAGGCTATCTGAAGCTCTCGCTCGTTACCTGCCCGGTGTCGATGTCGCCGGCCACCTCCGAGAACGAAAAGGTCCGGTTTCATACGCTGAACAAGGCGACCGGCAATCGCGTCGTCTCGCAATATATAGATTCGGTCACCCGCAAACCCCTGAGGGACGAGGACGAGGTCAAGGGCTATGCCCGCGGCGAGAACGACTATGTCATCCTTACCGACGAAGACCTCGACGCCATCGCCCTCGATACCGTCAAGACTATCGACATCGAGAAATTCGTGCCCCGCGATAGCATCGAGTGGGTCTATCTCGACAAGCCGCATTACCTCGTGCCCGACGATCCGGTCGGCTATGAAGCCTTCGCTGTCATCCGCGACGCCATGGCCGCCGACGAGGTGCTCGGCATATCGAAACTGGTGATCGGTCGGCGTGAGCGGGCGATCGTGCTCGAACCGCGCGGCGAGGGTATCGTTCTCTGGACGCTCCGCTTCGGCGACGAGATCAGACCCGAGGAGTCGTATTTCGACGTCATCGACGACGAGGCGGATCCGGATCTCATTCCGCTGGTCCAGAAGTTCATCAAGCAGCATACGAAGGCCTGGTCGCCCGATATGTTCTCGGACCCCGTCCAGGATGCGCTGCTCGACGTTCTCGCCAAGAAGAAGAGAGCGCTGCGGCCATCAAAAAAGGGCAAGACCAAGCAGGAAGGCGGCGCCGCTGCCAGCAACGTCATCGATATCATGGATGCGCTGCGCAAAAGCCTGGCCGCCGGCGGCAAGGGAAAACGGGCGTCATGACGCCGAAACGCCGAGCCGCCATTCCCCTTTACGACGAATCCAGCGCAACGCTCAAATCCGGGCCGGTGCGTAAACGCAATCCTGAACAACCGAGCCTGCCCTTCGATCCGATGCCCGATCGCGTCGAGCCTTGCCTCGCCCTTCTCCGGCCGGCGCCGCCGGAAGGACCGGACTGCATATTCGAACTCAAGTGGGACGGATATCGCCTCGCGATCCACATTGAACCAAACGGCGTGCGGATCATCACGCGGGGCGGCCACGACCGGACCCATAGCTTTCCCCAAATTGCCGAAGCTGCACGAAAGCTCGGCGTCGGGACGGCGATCCTCGATGGTGAAGCCGTTGTCGTCAACGGCAAGGGACACTCCGACTTCGGGGCGCTGCAGCGCTCGCTCGGCGGGCGCGGCGGCAAGCGAGCGTCGACCGAGGCGGTCTTCTTCGCCTTGACCTCCTTTATTTCGCTGGCCACGATCTCACCAATACCGAGCTTTCCGTGCGCCGGCATCTGCTGGAGGATTTCCTCGACGGCGCCACCGGCGCGGTTCAGCTATCGGAAGAGGCGCACGCGACGGCGCCGATCTTCTGGCGAACGCCTGTTCGATGGGCCTTGAGGGCATCATTGCCAAACACTGGGACCGGCCATACCGTTCGGGTCGCACAGGCGACTGGATTAAGATCAAATGCGTCCAGAGCGAGAGCTTCATGATCTTCGGCTACGAGCAGTCCGTCTCGGCGCGCGGCGGCATCGGTAGTCTGCTCCTTGCCGCCCGCCGCGGCGACGTTTGGGTGTCTCTGGGCTCGGTCGGGACGGGATTCAAGAGAGAGGATGCCAAGTATCTGCGCGAGACGCTCGACAACCTGAAGAAGAAAACGCCGGCCGTTCCACTGAAGGGTAAGACTACGTCTTCGCCGTGCCCACCGTGATCGCCGAGATCGAATTCCGCGGCTGGACCGACGATGGCAACCTGCGTCACGCTTCCTATAAAGGTCTGCGCGAAATCCAGGACAATGCCGCGGTGTTCCATATGACCACACTGGCTGGCAGCAGCTGACCTCCATTATCGGTCGAGGTCGGTGTGATCTAGACCGAAGTGGTCCAACACAAGCTGAAGATTGCGGCCGTTGGATTTGAAATAGACATCGAAGACATCGCCCAGCACTGGCACGCTTCCCGCGACCGTGTCGAAGCCGACATTGACCAGCATCTGCACCAGCTTGTCGTTCGACACGCCGAGACGGCGGGCCTCGTTGATGATGAAGAGGCTGACGGCTGCTCCTGCGAAATCGCCGATGCCCGGGATCAAGCCGAAGACCGAGTCCGCGCCAAGCGATACGCGCGTACCGGGAATGCGGAGCGCCGTGTCCATCAACCGCGCGAGTCCGCGTATTCGCCGGAGGCGCGCCAAATGCTCGGTGGGAATAGAAGCCTTTTCCATTCTTCCTATGTGTCCTTTGGACCGTGCGGTTTGAATGTCATGCCACAACCTTGCGCTTGGCGAGCCGCTTGATGGCCTGCTCGAGAGGGCGTTTTGCGTCGGAATAGTCCTCCCAGGCGCTCGTTTTCGTCAGCAGCGCCGGAGCGGTCCGCACGGTGAACCGCTTCGGGTCAAGGTCGGATTTAACCTGCGTCCAGGTCAGCGGCATCGACACGGTTGCGCCCGGCCGCGCACGCGGAGACAGAGGCGCCACGGCGGTAGCCATGCGATTGTTGCGCAGATAGTCGAGGAAGATGCGACCTTGGCGCAGGCTCTTACTCATTTTGATCAAATAGAGATTTGGATTATCGCGTGCCATCTCCTCGCAGACATCATGGGCAAACCCTTTCGCCTCAGCCCAGGAGAGGGGCTTGCGGGCGCTGACGGCGAGCGGTGTCACCACATGCAATCCTTTGCCTCCGGTCGTCTTGCAGAGACTGATGAGGCCGAGATCGTCCAGCCGGTCGCGCATCTCACGGGCGGCCGCCACCACAGCCGAGAATGACACGTCGGGACCGGGATCGAGGTCGAAGACCAGCCGGCCCGGCACCTCGGGTTTTCGTGGTTCGCAGTTCCACGGATGCAATTCGACGCCACCGATCTGGGCAATGGCGATCAGGCCTTCGACGCGGTCGACCTGCAGATAAGGCTTCTTGTCACCGAAGACCTTGACCAGTTCCAGCAGGTTCGAGGTACCGGGCATGGCGTGACGTTGAAAAAACTGTTCGCCGCCAAGGCCGTCCGGCGCGCGGATGATCGAGCAAGGACGGCCTTTGACGTGCTCGATGAGCCAGGAACCGACCGCCTGATGATATCGCGCCAGATCCTCCTTGGTGACGGCCTCGCCATCGCCCGCATCCGGCCACAAAGGCTTATCCGGATTGGAGATGAGTACGCCCATGACCTCCGCCTTGGCGCCCTTGCCACGCAAGAGTTTGTCCGTCGCCGACGCGGGCTCACGCGTTTCGGTTTTTGCGGGCGAAGCCGGCCTTTCCGCCTCTACCTCGGCGGCTGGCTTGTCTTCCCGCAGGCCCTTGAACGCGGCTTGGCGAACCTGCCCATCCGCAGTCCAGCCCGCGAACTCGATCTCTGCGACCAACTCCGGCTTCACCCAGAAGACCTCCTTCTCCTTAGTCGGCGCGCCGATCCCGGTGAACGGAGATCTCGTTGCCTCCACAGCCGTGAGCTTCGGCAGCAGCGCCTCGACCTTCCTGGCGCCATAGCCCGTGCCGACCCGGCCGACATAGACGAAATGCTTGCCGCGATTGACGCCAACGAGTAGGGACCGGAACTTGCCGTTTGTCTTGGCGTAGCCGCCGATGACCACTTCCTGCCCGGCGCGGCATTTCGCTTTCGCCCAAGTGCGGGTGCGGCCGGATTGGTACGGCGCATCCGCCTCTTTCGAGACGATCCCCTCTAGGGAAAGCTTGCAGGCAGAGCGGAGAACCGCATCGCCGCCGGTCTCGAAATGCTCCGCATAACGCAGGCGCTCATCATCGGTGGCGTCGGCCAGCAACTCTTGCAGCCTCGTTTTCCGCTCGGTCAAAGGCTTCGGCCGCAGATCCTCGCCGCCATCGAACAGCAGGTCGAACGCGAAATAGACCAGATTGCCGGTGGAGCCTTCCGACAACGCGGCCTGAAGCGCTGCGAAATCGGGAGCGCCGTTCTCGTCGAGCGCGCAAATCTCTCCATCTATAATGCAGTCGGGCAACTGGGAGAAAGCTTTCGCGATCTCCGGATATTTGGCCGTCCAGTCCAGCCCCTTGCGGGTCTTCAGGGTGACCTTACTACCGGCGACACGCATCTGGATACGGTAGCCGTCGAATTTGATCTCGTGCAGCCAGTTCGCGCCGGCCGGCGGGCGCTCCAGCGTTTCGCAGAGCTGCGGTGCGATGAAGTCCGGAAGATCGACGGCCGTCGATGTCGCCAAATCGTTGCGAGATTTCTTTTTAGTCTCGTCGGCCGCGAGACCCTTTTTGCTGTCCCAGACAGCATGGGGCCTGACGTTACCGCTCGCCATCATAAACGACTTCGGCTTGCGGCCCTTGCCGCTGGCGATCTGCTCCATCGTTCGTCCAGAAGCCACTGAGGTCATGTTCTTATCTAGGATGGCAGCGCCGTTCTCTTCAACGGAATGATCGTCACGATGCTTGATAAGCAGCCAGTTGGTGCGCTTGCCGCCGTCGCGATCGTTTCGCATCCGCACGAGCGCGAAGCTCCCGTGCAGGTGCTTACCATGCAGTACGAATTTGAAATCACCCTTCTTCAAAGCTTCTCCTGGAGACTTGGTGCCATCGGGTTCCCAATAGCCGCGATCCCACAGCATAACCGTACCGCCGCCATATTGGCCCTTCGGGATCGTGCCTTCAAAGTCGCCGTATGCGAGTGGGTGGTCCTCGACTTCGACGGCCAACCGTTTGTCATGGGGATCGAGCGATGGCCCCTTGGTCACCGCCCAGGATTTGAACACGCCGTCGAGTTCGAGGCGAAGATCATAATGCAGACGCGTGGCGTCGTGCTTCTGGATAACAAAGCGCAGCCGGTGCGAGGATTTGACGGTCGTCGAGCCACCCGGCTCCTGCGTCCGCTTGAAATCCCGCTTCTTCTTGTAGGTTGAGAGCTTGTCACCCGCCATGTCGACTTCGACCCGTTTCGCTTCGCCGCGCGCGCCGAGCATGTCCGTGGTTTAAGAGTAACTAATTAGGAACGATTTCGATCAGCCGATAGTTCCACCACCAACAGGTGCCCCGAAAATAGAGCTCGATCGCGCCGATGTTGGATTTGCTCACTCCGCAGCAATGCCTAGCCTTCTGCACAGAGCTCGACCTCCACGTAGTAAAAAACTTATCCCCGCGCCGGTAACCCCGGAGGTCGGAATGTAGCTATAGAAGCCGGAGATGCCGGCTTCCGCACGCCGGCCCTCCGGCGTCGTGATTACGACGGAACCGATACCGGAGGTCAGAAAATACCCCGCATCAATCGGCTGATCCCGATGGGCCAGCACTATACCTTCGGGAAGACAGCGTGCTTCAACTCTGGCGCCAACATCTCAAAGTCGATCTCCGGCAAGAGCTGCCGGAGATTGTTGGCAGGCGCGGAGCGCATTGGAGCGCGGCCGTGTTCACGCCTCCTACTTTCGAGCCGAAGTACAGACGAGGCCTTAGTAACCACACATTCAAGGATGATGCCGACTATCCATTGACTTTACGCCTTCCCACATAACCAGCGAGGACGAGAGCAGGAGGGTCACGATATAGGAGATCATGGGACGCAAGAGCGGCCGGCCCAAACCTCCGGGCCGGCCGTTTCATGAATATGACACGAATATGGCCTTCCGAGCCATCAACGCCTGTAGCGCAGACGTTCCTGTTCGATTTCCGCCGGACCATGAGGTTCCTGCGTGTCATCGAAGCGCGTCCAACCGCCCTCGGCATAGGCCGCGCGCCGCTGCTCCGGATCCACCCAGTTCGACTTGCGAAGGATGGCTTCGGCTTCGGCCTGGAGGC
>NZ_JBXASL010000017.1:0-43936 GCF_058809275.1 Shinella sp. GW821-FHT10F02
AGCACGTTCGGCCGGTAGCCGAGTTCTTCCGCCGCCGCCCGGATCTTCTCCGCCGTCTTCTTCGACACCGAGGTCCCTGGCGTGAAATACCGCGAGACCGCCGACTGGCTCACACCCGCAAGCCGCGCAACATCGTTCGACGTGACCTTGTCGTTTGCCATCAGTCCGCTGTCCAACCCCCATCAACCATCAGCGCCGTTCCCGTCACCATCGCCGCGGCATCGCCGGCAAGATAGGTGACGGCGGCCATAATGTCTTCCACGCGACCGATGCGCCCGAGCTTGATTTTCTGCGTTATCCACTGCACCCGCTCGGGATTGGCGAAGGTCTGCTCGGTGAGCGGCGTGCGGATGAAGGTCGGGCAGATCGTGTTGACCCGGATGCCGTGCGGCCCCCATTCGATCGCCATGGACTTGGTGAAGCCTTCGACGGCGTGTTTGGTGGCGGCGTAGACCGCCCGGTCGATGCCGCCGACATGGGCCATCTGCGAGGAGACGTTGATCAGCGAACCGGGCTGGCCGGCTTCGATCAGCCCTTTTGCCACCGCGCGGGTGAGGAAATAGGCGCCGCGCACGTTGAGATCGAAGACGGCGTCGAAATCCGCCGGGCTCGTCGCCACCGCCGGGCCGTGGCGCGCGATGCCGGCGCTGTTGACCAGCACATGGAACGGCCCGTGCGCGGCAATTGCCGCCTCGGTGGCCTCGACATCGGCGACATCCAGCACCAGCGCTTCGGCCGAAAAGCCTTCCCCACTGATCGCGTCCACCGCCTCGCTGAGCTTTTCCGCCGAGCGTGCCGACAGCACCACATGCGCGCCCGCCTCCGCCAGGGCCACCGCGCAGCCGAAGCCGATGCCGGAGGACGCACCGGCCACCAGCGCGCGTTTGCCGTCGAGGCGGAAGGAGGGCGTGCGGGGGATCTCCATCAGGCGGCAGCCTCCCCATAAGGAATATTGCGCCCGCCATAACGGCGCACGCGCACATTGGCCTGTTCGGCATGGCCGACGAAACCTTCGAGCAGGCACAACCGCGAGCAATAAGCGCCGACTTCGGCCGCCGCCGCGTCGGTCGTCACGCGCTGGTAGGAATGGGTCTTCAGGAATTTGCCGACCCAGAGACCGCCGGTATAGCGCCCGGCCTTCTTGGTCGGCAGCGTGTGGTTGGTGCCGATCACCTTGTCGCCATTGGCGACATTGGTGCGCGGGCCGAGGAACAGCGCGCCGTAGGAATGCATGTTCTCCAGGAACCAGTCGTCGCGGTCGGTCATCACCTGCACATGCTCGGAGGCGATGTCGTTGGCAACCGCCAGCATCTCCTCATAGGTATCGCAGACGATGACCTCGCCATAGTCGCGCCAGGAGGCGGTCGCGGTTTCCGTGGTCGGGATGATCGAAAGGATGCGGTCGATCTCCTCCAGCGTCTGCCGCGCCAGCTTGTCCGAATTGGTCAGCAGGACGGAGGGCGAATTGTAGCCGTGTTCGGCCTGGCCGATCAGGTCGGTGGCGCACATTTCCGCGTCCACCGTCTCGTCGGCGATCACCATGGTCTCGGTCGGGCCGGCGAAGAGGTCGATGCCGACGCGGCCGTAGAGCTGGCGCTTGGCCTCGGCGACGAAGGCATTGCCGGGGCCGACCAGCATGTCGACCGGCTTGATCGTCTCGGTGCCGAGCGCCATGGCGCCGACGGCCTGCATGCCGCCGAGCACATAGATTTCGTGCGCGCCGGCCTTGTGCATGGCCGCGACGATCGCCGGATGGGGCTCGCCCTTCTGCGGCGGGGCGGACGCCACGATGCGCGGCACGCCGGCGACCGACGCCGTCAGCACCGACATATGGGCCGAGGCCACCATCGGGAACTTGCCGCCCGGCACGTAGCAGCCGACGGACTGCACCGGAATGTTGCGGTGGCCGAGCACGACGCCGGGCATGGTCTCCACTTCGATATCGGTCATCGAGGCGCGCTGCGCTTCTGCGAAGCGGCGGATCTGCGTCTGCGCGAAGTCGATATCGGCCATGTCGCGCGCCGAGACCTTGGAGATGGCGGCCTCGATCTCGGAGGCGCTCAGCCGGAAGGACGGCGGCGAGAACTTGTCGAACTTCTCCGAAAGATCGCGCACGGCCGCATCGCCCCGCGTCTCGATATCCTTCAGCGTCGCTTCCACCACGGCGCGGACCTTGGCGTCATCCTCGGAGCGCTGTGCCTCGGGCTTGCCGCGTTTGAGATAGGTTACGGTCATGAAAGTCTTCCCTTAGTTGCTCTGGGGCCGCGCGATCCGCACACCGGTCTTGCTGTCGAACAGGTGACAGATCGCGGCGGGGATGGCGGCATGCAGGAGATCGCCGATCGCGGCGCGGTATTCCTTGCCGGACTTGATGGAAACGAGCTGGTCGCCGATGCGGAAGCTCGCCATGGTCGCCTCGCCGAGCAGCTCCATCGAATAGACGTCGGCGCCGAGCTCGCCGCCTTCGGAGACGAGCGTCGCATCCTCCGCGCGAAAGCCGAGCGTCACCGGACCCTTCACATTGGTCTGGAGGCCGCCGATGGTGATGCCCGGTCCACGAAACGTGCCGTTCTCGATATCGCCGGAAACGAGGTTCATCGCCGGCGATCCGATGAAAGAGGCGACGAAGGTGTTGGCGGGGTTGTCGTAGATTTCCGTCGGCGTGCCGACCTGCTGGACGAGGCCCTTGTTCATCACCACCACCCGGTCGGCGAGCGTCATCGCCTCGATCTGGTCATGGGTGACGTAGATGGTCGTGACCTTCAGCGTGTGCTGGAGATTCTTGATCTGGGCGCGGGTGGAGACGCGCAGCTTCGCATCGAGGTTGGACAGCGGCTCGTCCATCAGGAAGGCCGCCGGCTGGCGCACGATGGCGCGACCGAGCGCCACGCGCTGGCGCTGGCCACCCGACAGGGCCGCCGGCCGGCGTTCCAGGAAGTCGACGAGCTCCACCATGCGCGCGGCCTGCATGACCTTCTCGTGATGCAGTTCCTTCGGCACTTTTCGCACACGCAGCGGAAAGCGGATGTTTTCGTAGACGGTCATGTTGGGATAGAGGCCGTAGCTCTGGAACACCATGGAGATGTCGCGGTCCTTCGGCTCCAGCTTGTTGACCATGCGGTCGCCGAGCCAGATCTCGCCCTCGCTGATGTCTTCGAGGCCTGCGATCATGCGCATGGTCGTCGTCTTGCCGCAGCCGGAGGGGCCGAGCAGCACGAGGAATTCCTGGTCGCCGATATCGAGGTTGAAATTGTCGACGCCCACGAAATTGTGCCAACGCTTCGATACGTTCTTGAGGCGGATTTCGGCCATTTGCGATTATCCCTTCACGGCGCCGGCGGTGAGGCCGCTGACGATCTGACGTTGGAAGAACAGGACCAGCACGAAGAGCGGCGCGGTCGCGGAGACCACGGCGGCGACGGCGAACATGACGTTGCCCTCCTGCTGGATCGTGCCGAGGAAGCTCGCGATCTTCGGCACCATGGTCTGGTTGGGCTGGGAGAGCAGCATCGCGGTCACGGCGAAGTCGTTATAGGCGAGCAGGAACGAGAACAGGCCGGTGGTGATGACGCCCGGCCACATGACCGGAATGACCACCAGGCGGAAGGCCTGGAAGCGCGAGCAGCCGTCGACCATCGCGCTTTCGTCGAGGTCTTTCGGGATCGACAGGAAGAACGAGTGCAGCATCCACAGCGTGAACGGCTGGTTGATGGCGACCAGCACGATGATGGCGGTCGGCATGTAGCCCCAGATGTTCATCTCGAAGAACGGCAGCAGGTAGCCGGAGACCAGCGTGATATGCGGCATGGCGCGAAACACCAGCGCCAGCATCAGCAGCCAGAACGTATAGCGGTAGCCGGAGCGCGCCAGCGCATAACCGCCGAGCGTGCCGAAGGTCAGCGACACGACGACCACCGAGACGGTGACGATCACCGTATTGACCACCGAGGAGAAGAAGTCGCGCAGCACCCAGGCGCCGTAATAGCCATCGCCGGTGAAGGCGGAGCCGGTCTGCGCGATGGTGCGCGTGCCCTCGATGGCGAACCACCAACTGTCGCGCGAGAAAAAGTCCTGCTCGACCTTGAACGATCCCCAGACCGTCCAGATGAAGGGGAAGGCCGCCATGAACACCCAGAGGAGCACGAAGCCCGTGGAAAGCGCTGCCAGCGGCAGGGGCAGTCTGCGTTTTGTCGCAATCATCGCGGCGCCCTCATCGACGGTTGAAGTCTCGCCAGGTGCGCACCAGCACTGGCGAAAGAAGAATGATCACGCCGACGATGGTCAGCATCGAAGTGGCCGCCGCCGAGCCGAAGAGCTGGTCGACCTGGCCGCGCAGGTCGTTGAAGATCGACCAGGAGAGCGAGGTGGCATTGGCCTCCGCGCTGAAGCCGACGATCGGTTCGAAGACGCGGAAATTGTCCATGAGCTGCACCAGCCCGACGAAGGTGGCGAGCGGCATGAGATGCGGGATCACCACGAAGCGGATGCGCTCCCAGCGGTTGGCGCCGTCGATCATCGCGGATTCCAGCGTGTCGTGCGGCACCGTCTGCAGGCCGGCATAGAAGACGACGAAGGAGAAGGGCGCATTGTGCCAGATGCCGTAGACGAGCAGCGTGATCCAGGTCATCGCCGCCGAGGATTTCAGAGACAGCGTCGGATCGTTGAGCAGCGTTTGCAGCGTGGCGCCGAGAATGCCCTGCGAGGAGGCCATCCAGTAGACGATGAGCGCGCCCACCAGCGGCGTGACGATCATCGGCAGGAGCGAGAAGAAGATGACCGGCCCTTTATAGAAAGGCGGAATGGCATCGACGCCGAGCGCGATGCAGAAGCCGAGCAGCATGGCGAACGGCGTCACCACGAACGTGTAGGTGAGCGTGAAGGCGAGTGCGCGGTAGAAGGGCAGGTTGTAGATGCGCGCGGCGGCATCCTTGAAACCGGCATTGTCGGACAGGATCGCGCCGATCTCGCTGACGGCCAGGTGGTTGCGGTCGAGATAGGTGCCGAAGCCGTTGAAGCGGCCGAGGGGCTCCTCGTTGCGCAGCTTCTCGGTTGCCTCCGCGTCGACGCGGGTCTCCTTGGTGCAGCCGGCAAAGGGCGTGCAGGTCTCCACCTCGGTCACGACCCGCTCGTGCTGGACATAAAACGACTGCACCGCGACCGAGATGATCGGCAAGGCGATGAAGAGCAGCATCGCCACGAGCGACGGCATGATGAAGGCAAAAAAAGCCCTGTGCGGCATGCGCCTTCTCCTTGCTCAAAGTTCCGTGTTGCATGGATCCCGCGGGGCGCGGGACGTATCGGCGGCAAGACCTGCGGGAGCGCCGGAGGGGCCAGCGCTCCCGCCGGGCCTCACTTCAGGAAGCCACCCTCGCGGGCGGCCACACTATAGGATGCCTCGACATCCTTCAGCGCCTCTTCGGCACTTTCGCGCCCCTGCATGAACTCCGCCAGTTCCGAGCCGAGCGCGGAATGCAGGAGGCCCATATAGGGCATCATCGGATAAGGCTTCGCACCGCCAGTTGCGGTTTCCAGCACGCCGACCGCGACGGGGCCGGGCTTGTAGTCCTTGGTGAGCCACGTCGCGAGGTTCGGGTTCTGCTGCCCCACCTCCGGCCGGATGGCATAGACCATGGCGCGGAAGGAGGCTTCCGCATCCTCGTCGGAAATGTTCTTGGCAATCGAGAAGCCGTCCCACCAGAGCGCGCCCGCCGGCGTCGAGCCGCCGCCGACCGTGGGGGCCGCCGCCAGCACCGTGTTGTTGGCGATCTCGGCCGGCGTCTTGGCCGGATCGATCACGCCGCTGGCCAGCGACCCCCAGCCGTTGACGATCGCCGCCTTGCCGGCGACATAGACCTTGATGATCTCGTCGGCATTGTAGGTCATGTAGTCGGGGTTCATGTACTCGGTCATCGCCTTCATGGTGGCGAGCGTGGCGAGGCCCTTCTCGTTGTTGATGGCCGCTGCCGCCGAACCCGGCGCGAAAAGCTCGCCGCCGTAGCCCAGATACATGTTGACGAATTCCGCCGCGAGGTCCCAGCCGGCCTTGTCGGAGGCGGCAAGCGGATAGTCCATCAGGCCCTTTTCCTTGATGACCTTGGCGGCCGCGAGAACGTCCTCATAGGACTTCGGCGGCTGGAGGCCGGCCTTTTCCAGGATGTCCTTGCGGAAGAACAGGTGCTGCGAATTGCCCATGAAGGCGATCGCCATCACCTTGCCGTCGAGCTTGATGAGCTGCGTCGGCTGGAGATCCTGGCCGTACTTCGCGACGAGATCGTCGAGCGGCCGCAAGAGCCCTTCGTTGAGGAGCGGCACGATCGAATTGTTCGCGATGACGGCGACGGTATATTCGGCCGGATTGATCTTCAGCGCCGGCACCTGGAGGTTCTTGTGCTCGGTCGTCTGGTTCATGCTGACCTTGACCGTCGCGGAAGCGCATTTTTCCGCCTCCGCGCCGACGAGGCGCAACGCCTCGAAATCGTTGGAAAGGATGCGCACGGAGCCCTTCTCGATGCCACAGTCTGCCCTGGCGGGCTGAGCCGCCACGAGGCCTGCGACGAGGAGGGCAGCGGTCGATGCGAAGAGTGTCGATTTTCTCATGTTCCCACTTTCTTTGTTGGCGGCGCGCCTCGCCTGGAGGCGGACGCCGCATTGCTCCCGCGCCTTTTTCCGGCGCTTCATGTCGTCATGATAGGCAATTTGCATACGTATGCAAGTAATTTCGCAAGCGTATGCAAAATTCTTCGGCCGAGGCCCTGCGAGGCCCCGCGACTAGCGCAGGACCTGGATGAGCACGCCGAATTCGTTGAAGGTCGTCCACTCCTTGGTGACGCGGTTGCCCTCGATCAGCCAGTGCGTGATGCCCCAGATATTGACCTCGCGCCCGGTCGGCTCGCCGTAGCGGCCGAGCCCGCGATGGGTGCCGGTCATCGACCAGCGGGTGGCGACGACGAAGCCTTCCTGCGCATTGCCCATCCAGTAGAGGTCGTCCACCGAATAGAGCACGTCCGGGAACATGGCGAGCTGCGACAGCATGAAGGAGCGAAGCTGCCCCGTGCCGCGGAAGATGCGGCTGCCGGTCTGCTGCGAGACGATGCCCGGATGATAGACCTGGTCGAGCGCGCCGAGATTGCGCCGGTTCCACATCGTGTGCAACGCGGCGCGCACGAACTCTTCCGGATTGTCGCGGATCTCCGTCGGCACCGCCACCTTTTCCGGCTTGCCCTGCCCCACCGTGCGCTTCGGCTCGCCGCCGAGGAAGTCGCGCGGCAGGCCGGCCGTCACGCCGGACGAGGCCGCGCGCTTGGCCGTCTCGACCACATCGAAGCCGAGCTGCTTGACCACTTCCGCCGTGTCATAGACGACGTGCTCGTAGAAGATCTCGTTGTCGCGGGCCACGCAATTCGCCATGCAAAGGAACTGCACGCGGCGCCCGGTCGGCGCGCCGTAGCGGCTGAAGCCGGTATTGGTGCCGATGATCTGCGAGCGGTGCGAGGTGTGAAAACCGATCGCGTCGTCGCCGGCCCAGACCACGTCTTCCGCGACGATGCGGATATCGGGAAAGGCATTGTTCAGCGAGGTCGTGTCGGCGACGATCTTGTCGCGGCCGACCTGAAGGGCGAGGTCGTCCCACACCAGACAGTCATGGCTATAGGTATCATAGATATAGCCGATGTCCTTTTCTTCCCAGATCTGGTGCGTGATGCGGATGATATAGTCGATGATATTGACATATTGCGGCTCGAAGCCGGTGAGCCGCTGCTTGACCAGATGGTCCGGCGAGCGCCCGATGAAGGCATCCGTGCCGCCGCGCCGGTAGGCGTCGAGCGAGATCGCATAATCGCGCGGCATGTGCTCGGGCGACAGCGGCCGGAACCGCGACCGGCCCTGCTTGGCCTCCGTGCGCCCCTTGGCGGCGGGCGCCTCCTCGTTGGTCAGGGCCTGCTTGCCGACGACCTTTCCCGACTGCTCGTTCATCATCTTCCCTCGTTTTGCATTCGTATGCATAAATAAACACGAGATGCGCGATCGGTCAACACAAAATGACTGTTCGGTCATAAAGTTTCTGCTTCCACAGTCATTGACAGGGCGAAAACCGTGACCGCAGGCCATTTTACCACAAGCCCATCCGCAGCGTCAGGATGGAAAATTGCTTGGAAAGCCGGACTTCCGCGGCCGAAGATCCGGGCAAAACGCCCTACGAAACGGAAAAAATCCGGCCAGAAGATTGACCGAACAGTCAAAACGCCGCGCCGGTTGACATGCAATAAAATCATTGCATATTAATCCGCATGGAACCCGAGCAACTGGACCGGATCTTCAAGGCGCTGGCCGACCCGACGCGCCGGCGGATCATCGACCAGCTGCGCGCCCGGCCGGACCAGTCGCTGTTCCAGATCTGCGCCGGCGCCTTCGCCACGGAAGGCAAGACGCTGTCGCGCCAGGCGATGAGCCAGCATCTCGACATGCTGGAAGCGGCCGGGCTCATCCGCGTCTCCTGGTCGGGCCGAACGAAAATCCACGCGCTCGACCTCGCCCCCCTGCGCGCGGCGACGCAGGACTGGCTGCAACAACACCTTCAGGAGGAGTGAACCATGCGGATCTACGTCATGAGCGTGCTGGTCGACGACCAGGCGAAGGCGCTCGATTTCTACACCACCATGCTCGGCTTCCAGATCAAGAACGACGTGCCCGTCGGCGAATACCGCTGGCTCACCGTCGTCTCGCCGGAAGACCCCGCCGGCACCGAGCTGCTGCTGGAGCCGAGCGAGCACCCCGCCGCAAAACCCTTCAAGACCGCGCTCGTCGCGGACGGCATCCCCGCCGTCTCCTTCCAGGTCGACGACCTCCATGCCGAATATGAAAAGCTGCGCGAGCGCGGCGTGCGCTTCACCCAGGAGCCGATGGATGCCGGCCCGGTACTGATGGCGATCTTCGACGACACCTGCGGCAACCTGATCCAGCTCGTCGAGATGACCGGCAAATAAGAAGCCGGCATGGGCTGAATGTCGGTTGGTCCTATTCGTCGTCGGGATTGTCGTCGGAGGTCCCGAGCGGCACCTCCGCCGCCATTTCCTGCCGGCTGAGCAGCCCGGCATCTTCCAGCGCCTCGATGTCCGGAAGGTCGCGCAGCGTCTTGAGGCCGAAGGCGGCCAGGAACTGCCGCGTCGTCACATAGGTGTAGGGTGCGCCCGGCGAGGGGCTGCGCGGCCCGGAGGCGATGAAGCCCGCTCCCCGCAGCGACGCGATCGTATCGCGCGACACGTCCTTGCCGAATATCTTCGACAGCTCGCTGCGGGTAATCGGCTGATAATAGCCGACCGCCATCAGCACCATCGCCTCGAACTGCGACAGGCTCGGCATCATGGAGCGGGTGGTTGCGGCAGAGGCCCGGATGGTCCCCGCATAGCGCGTGCGCGTTCGATGCTGCCAGCCGCCGGCAACCGCGACGATCTCGTAGGGCCGGTCGCCGAGGTCTTCCTTCAGGTCGTCGATCAGCAGGTCGATGCTGCAATCCTTGCCCACCACGCGGGCCAGCGTCTCGCGGCCGACGGGTTCTTCCGAGGCGAAGATCACCGCCTCGATGCGCAGCATCCATTCCCGCCAGCGCATCGGCGCCGGCAGATCCTCCAGCTCCCGGTCAAACAGCCGCTCGCTCGCCGCACTCGCTTTCAATCGTCCGGCCATGGTCACAACCCGAAAATGCGGAACGACGAGCGCCCCGACAATTCACGCACCGCGCCAAAGCTCTCCAGCCGTTCGAACAGCCGGGTGCTCGCCCAGCGCGACAGGTTCATGCCCGGCGCGGAAGCCGCCACGGCATCCTCGTCCAAAAGCTTTCGGATCACCGCACCGCCGCCCTTGGTGCGCACCTTCGGGGCGACGGCGACCAGCCGGTCGGCGCGGCGCGCAATGTCGTTTGCCGCGCGCAATGCCCCGCTCGCCCCCTCCACCAGCGCCAGGCAGACGGCGCGCGGGAAGGCGGGCTCGCCCGGCCGCACGCGCCCCCTGCCCCCGAGCGTCTTGAAGGCCGGGCCGTAGCGCTCCGCCATCAGCAGCGGCAGGGCGCGCGGCCATTTCAGCGTTTCGGCGATGACGGCATCGGCCAGCATCCAGGCGAGCGGCTCGGCATCCGGACGCCCGGCATGGATGGTCGAGACGAGGTCCGCCGCCGCGAAGGGCGCCGGGCGCGCGGACTGGAGCGCCGCATCCACATGGTCGACGGCCGCGGCAAGCTGCTCGTCCCAGGCGAGGCCGAGAAGATCGGCCAGTTCGGCGATCGCCTTCGATGAAAAGGCCGCCTTGCGCGACGAAATCCTCTTGAAGGCGAGAAGCACCTTGCCGGCCGGCCCCGCATCGTCTCCCGCCGCGGTCAGCAGCGCCGCGTCGCGCAGTGCCGCCTCTTCCTCGTTGCGCCCCATCAGCCGCACCGCCGCCGCCGCGCAGGCCAGCGCCTGGCGCGAGCGCCAGCAGCCGAGCCACACGGGGTCCGCCCGCACGAGGTCGTCCAGCCCTTTCAGGGCGATGCCGGCCGAGAAGGCTGCGTCGATCTCACCCGGCTCGCGCCCGCGCGGCAAGGCCCAGGCGGGCAGGGGAGCGAGCGGCGGCAGGGCCGGGGCGGGTTTGGCAGCGGGCGAATCCATGCGGGCGATGTTACAGCCGCCGTGCGAGGTGCGCCACTCTTTTCCGGCAAAACCGCACGCTATGGCGAAGGGGCATAATGACGGATAAACTTGCCTTATCGCTCGCCATGGTCTTTATAGAAAGAATGCCCCGAATCATCGCGCAAAACACCGAAAATCTTGCTGCCGAAGCTGATGTCCCCGAGGATGTTTCGCCGCAGGCGCCTGTGGTCGCGGAGCCCCCTCCCCTGCCCGGCCATTTGCAGGATCTCACCGATCGCGCCCGCTCCTATGTCGAGGCCGCCAGCTCCGCCAATACGCGCAAGGCCTATGCCTCGGACTGGAAGCATTTTTCCGCCTGGTGCCGGCGCCAGAACCTGTCGGTGCTGCCGCCGGATCCGCACATCGTCGGCCTCTACATCACCGCCTGCGCCTCCGGCACGGCGGAGCGCGGCATGAAGGCCAACACGGTCTCGACCATCGAACGCCGCCTCTCCTCGCTCTCCTGGAACTATGCCCAGCGCGGCGGCGAAAGGCTCGACCGCAAGGACCGCGCCATCGCCACCGTGCTCGCCGGCATCCGCAACAAACATGCCGCCCCGCCCCGCCAGAAGGAGGCGATCCTGCCGGAAGACCTGATCGCCATGCTGGAGACGCTGGAGCGCGGCACGCTGCGCGGCATGCGCGACCGGGCCATGCTGCTGGTCGGCTTTGCCGGCGGCCTGCGCCGCTCCGAGATCACCGGGCTCGACCTCGCCCGCGACCAGACGGAGGACGGCCGCGGCTGGATCGAGTTTTTCGACAAGGGCCTGCTGGTGTGCCTGCGCGGCAAAACCGGCTGGCGCGAGGTGGAGATCGGCCGCGGCTCGTCGGATGCCACCTGCCCGATCGCCGCCCTCGAAACCTGGATTCGCTTCGCCCGCATCGCCAAAGGTCCCCTCTTCCGCCGGGTGACCGGCCAGGGCAAGGAGGTCGGCCCGGATCGGCTCAACGACCAGGAGATCGCCCGCCTCGTCAAGAAGACCGCCATCGCCGCCGGCGTCGGCGGCGATCTGTCGGAGGCCGAGCGCGCCCGAAAATTCGCCGGCCATTCGCTTCGCGCCGGCCTTGCCTCCTCCGCCGAGGTCGACGAGCGCCACGTCCAGAAACAGCTCGGCCACACCACCGCCGAAATGACCCGCCGCTACCAACGCCGCCGCGACCGCTTCCGCATCAACCTCACCAAGGCCGCGGGGCTCTGAGTCTCAGGGGGCAGGACCACGCCGCCTTCCCCTTCTCCCCTCGGGGAGAAGGTGGCCCGAAGGGTCGGATGAGGGGGTGGCGCAGAGGGGCCATGCGATCTTCAACGTCCGCGACGTCCCCCTCATCCGCCTACCGGCACCTTCTCCCTGAGGGGAGAAGGGTATGTGGCATCGTCCTGCCCCATAGGCTGCCTTGTTCACGGCAGAGGCGGCAGCGCCTTGAACGGGTCGAGCACCGGCACGCCGAGCGGCTCGAAATGGCGGATGTTGCGCGTCAGCACGGTCAGGCCGTGCACCTCCGCGGTGGCGGCAATGGCGATGTCCTCGAAGCCTGGATCATGGGCGCGGGCCTGGTCGAGCATGCGGCCGGCGGCGCGCGCGCAGGCGAGGTCGAAGGCCAGCAGCTTGTCCGCATAGAGATATTCGATCGCCTGCCACCAGTCCCTGAGCGCCCGCGCCTTGCTGGTCGCGCCCTCGCGCTCCGCCTTGGTGATGCCGGAGGCGACCTCCGCGGCGGTCACAACGGAGAGGAAGAGCAAAGGGCTCGCCCTGTCGAGCCAGTCGACCAGCGCCCCCTCCCCGCCCCGCTTCGATGGTGCCAGCGCCGAGATGACATTGGTATCGACGAGATACATCAGAGATCGACGGCGCGCGGCGGCTTGCCGGCCCGGGCAGGAATATCGCCCTCCTCGCCGGGAAAGGCGGCAAGCAGCTGCCCGAAACTCGGCACATGCGACAGCTTCTCATATTCCTCATAGGACAAAACCACCGCCTGCCGCCGCCCATGCCGGGTGATGACCGCCGGGTTGCCGCGCACCGCTTGGTCCACGACGGCGGACAGTGTCGCCTTGGCGTCCTTCAACGGGATTTCCCGCATGGCTTTGCCTCATATGACTATAGTAGTCATATAGCGTGCCCGAGACCGAAAGACAAGGCAGTGGCATGACACCCCCCTCTGTCCTGCCGGACATCTCCCCCTCAAGGGGGGAGATCGGCAAGGGGCAAAAACCCTACTTAAACTGCACCCTCTGTAGAGGGCAAAACGGTGCTCCATCCAATCTCCCCCCTTGAGGGGGAGATGCCCGGCAGGGCAGAGGGGGGTGTTGCTCGCACGCGCGGATTCGGCAACCCGCAGCCCCTGAAAAGCCAACGACTCCACCAAAGAGGCTGGATTCAAGACATCCTCTCACCCGACCCCCACCAAAACCCTCACCCGTTGAGCAACCCGCCCACCGCTTCCGCCTCCGGCTTGCCGTCGATCGTTGTCACGCCCTCCAGCCACGGCGTCACCGCGTCGGGATGCGCCTTCAGCCATTCGGTTGCGGCGACCTCGGCGTCCTTGCCGTCGTTCAGGATGGCGCCCATGATTTCGTTTTCCATGGGCAGCGTGAAGCGCAGGTTGGTGACGAATTTTGCGACGTTCGGGCATTCGGCCGCGTAGCCGGCGCGGATGTTGGTGTAGATGTCGGCGCCGCCGTAGTTGGGAATAGTCGTCTCCGCCGGAGAGATAGTTGATCTGGTAGACAGAGATGAAGACGCGGTCGTTCGGATGCACGACGAGCGTGGTGGCCGGATGCTCGATGATGGCCGGGCCGGTCACCTCGTGGCCGGGTTCGAGCAGGTCCATTTCGTAGAGATTGGCCCTGTGCCAGCGCCCGCCGATATAGGCCTCGCGCGTGCCCTTGTGGGCGCTCACCGGATTGGCGGTGCCGAGCGGCCGGCGGATGAGCGTCGGCTTGATCTTGTCGGCCGTGGCGATGACGCCGAGCTCCATCAGCGAGAAGCCCGCCTCGCCATATTTCGAGACGCGGTGGTTCGCCTTGGCATAGACCTCCTCGAACTGGGCGAGCACGGCGCGCATGTCGTCTGCCGAGTTGACAGCTGGCAACGGCGCGATGACCTCGACGCCTTCGAGCTGGCCCGTATAACGCGCCATGAAGAAGGGCACCGTCTTGATCTTCTCGCGCGCATGGCCGTCGGCCAGCATTTCATCGACCGCCGCCCTTTCGAGATCGCTCCAGACCTTGGTGATCTGGCTGCCGGCGGCAACGAGCCGGTCCTCCGTGGCGCGCGCCGAAATGTCGATCTGGGTAGAGACCGAGTGGCGGCGCATGTAATCCGCCGTGGTGCAGCCGAAGGCGGAGAAGCCGGCGGCGAACTGGAAGGTGATGATGTCCTTGAAGCCGATGCCCTTGGAGCAGCCGGCAAGATGCAGCGGACCGGAGCCGCCGAAGGAGAGTAGCGTCTGCACGCCATATTTGAAGCCGTATTTCTTCGACGCATCCTCGATGCCGCGCAGCTGCTTGCGGCCGCGCGACGTCGCATAGGCCTCGATCAGCACTGAATTCAGCCGCGACTGTTCGCGGATGACCGGGCGCACCTCATGGCTGGTATAGACGGTGATCTCGGCGCCGGCCTTTTCGACCTCCTCGCGGCAGATTTCCGCGATGCGCTTTTCATGCACCGGGTTCACATGGGAGAAGATCGTCATGATGCAGATGGCATCGACCTTGTCCTTGATCAGCGCGCGGGCAGCCTTCACCACGTCGGCATCATAGAGCGGCAGAACGACATCGCCGAAATGGTCGATGCGCTCCGTCACGCCATGGGTGCGCCGGCGCGGCACGAGGGGATCGGGGTGATGGTGGGTGACGGCATGCAGCCGGTCGGCATAGGAATAATCGGCCCAGGCCTGCAAGCCGCGGCCCATCAGGATCATGTCCTCCATGCCCTTGGTGGTAATGAGGCCGAGCCTGCGGCCGGTGCGCGACAGCAGCGTGTTGAGCATGCCGGTGCCGGAATAGAGCACGACGTCGACGCCGGAAAACAGGCTTTCGAGCGAAATGCCCCAGGCCTCGGCTGCGTCAAGGGAGGAGGCGACAAAACCCTCCGCCTCGTCTTTCGGCGTCGTTGCCGCCTTGCCGATCTTGAAGTGTCCATGACGATCGACGAGGATCGTGTCGGTCATGGTGCCGCCCGCGTCGATGCCAATCACAATCGGGTTTTCCAAGTCCTTGCCCTCCGAGACTTTCGATGGGGGAAGACTAGGCTCGGGCAAGGGCGGGGCGCCATATGCCGAAAGGCACAATGACGGCGGGGCAGGGGGATGCTAGATCAGAGCATGCGCGCAGAGTTTTGGCAGAACCTTGCCGTCGCGATCGCCGCGACGGGAACGGACGAGCACGTCGACCGGCTGATCGACATGATCGGCGCCGTCGTCTCGCCCGACCTCATCACCGTCACGCGCTATTCGGCGACCCGCCGGCCGGAATTCGTCAAGCACCGCGGCTATTCGGAAGAGATGGTCGCGCGCTACCTCGAAACCTACTATGTCTTCGACCCCTTCTATGCCCATTGGCGCGGCGAGCGGCGCACCGGCATCGTGCCCCTGAAGAGCCTCGCCAGCGACCGCATGAAACGCGGCCGCTACATTGCCGAGTTCCTCGCCCAGTCGGAAATCTGCGACGAGATCGGCGTGCTGCTGGAGGATGGCGACGACTGGTGCCTCGGCATCTTCCTCGACCGCTCGCGCCAGCCCTTCCGCGATGCCGACGTGGACCTGCTCAACGAACGTTTTTCCGTCTTCGCCGCCCTGCACGCGCTCGACACGAAAACCCGCCAGCCCTCCTACAGCCGCAGCGCGACCCCCACGGCGCCCGGCGCGGTGCCGGCCAACGGCCCCGTCATCGCCGCCGCCCTCTGGCCGGAACTGTCCGCCCGCGAGCTGGAACTGGTGGAACTCGTGCTGAACGGCCACCCCACCGCCACCATCGCTGCCCGCCTCGGCATCGCCTCCGGCACGGTCAAAAACCACCGCGCCCGCATCTACGAAAAACTCGACATCACCACCGAGCGGGAACTCTTCCTCCACTTCTTCCACCGCAGCCAGCCGCATTGAGGGGGTGTTGACAGGTGTCAACGGGTAGGGGGCGCTTTGCGATCGTGGTCGGGGTCCCGGCCCGCCGTCCCGTACGATACGCCGACCCCACCCACCAACGTCATCCTCGGGCTTGACCCGAGGATCCATGCCACACCCTCAAGGCCTGCAGTGATGCGTGGATCCTCGGGTCAAGCCCGAGGATGACGGAGGAGAGGGTGGCGAGGATGGATAGGACCAGAGGGAGAGGAGGGTGGAAAGGACGAAAAGGAGGATAGGAGGAGGGGACCAGAGGAGGAGAGGCTGGAGAGGATGGAGACAAAAGAGAGGCCGCCGGGCTTGGCCTTCTACCTCCGGCTCTCAATCCCCCACCGGCACATAACCCCGCCGGCACTTCCGCACGGCCAGCCGCTCCGCATCCCGCCACGCCTCCGCCAGACTTCGCTTCGCCTCCACCCGCTCGCGGGAAAAGACGCCGATGCGGCCCCATTCGCGCACCAGCAGCGCGGTGCCGAACAGGTCGCGCGTCACCGTCAGCCGATAGAAGCGCTGCATGTTGCGCGCCGGATCGCGGCGTTCGAAATGGCTTGACCTCGTCTCATCCATGGCGCCGAGTCTCGCCGGGGAAGAGAATCGCGTCCAACGACTTTTCGGAATCGGTCCGCGCGGATCGATTCATGTGCGTGATGGGTCGGCGATGTTGACAGGTGTCAACGCGACCGTGGTGAATCCGGTGGATGACCGCGGAGGCGGCAGGGGCGAAAAGCCCAGTTTTCCAGCCTCGCGCCGGGTCCGGCGTTAAGATTTCGTTAACCAAAAAACGCTTGACGCGACTCGGAAGCTGCCGCACCGTCCCTAACGGAACCGGGCGAAGATTGTGACTTTCGCCGTAACTGCCAAAAGCATCTGTAGATTCTCCCGTCCCCGCATATCCCCGGGGTGGAGAATCGGAGACACTATAGGCGAGACGATCCGCCCGATCATGACGGGACAGGGGGATTGAGCCCAAAGACTGGGCAAGGAACGGAGACTGCGGATGGCCAAGCCGTCGGAGACAGCGTTGGGAGAACAGGTGCCGCTTCGCCCGGCCGACGAGACCATTGCGGAAGATGCGCATGCGCTTTCCGTGCAGCTCCAGGCGATGCGCGACCGGCTCTTCCCGCCGACCTCGCAGAAGACGCTGCGCAGCTTCACCTCCGGCGAGGCGGCGCGGCTGATCGGCGTTTCGGACGGCTACCTGCGGCAGATCTCGCTGGCAGGGGAGGGGCCTGAGCTTGCGACCGGCCCCGGCGGGCGGCGCATGTATTCGCTCGCCGATATCGACGCGCTGCGCCATCACCTCGCCGAGCAGGCCCGCGCCAAGGGCAATGCAGCGAAAGCCCGCGCCTATGTGAAATGGCGCGACCCCGCGCGCGGCGAACACCTGCAGGTCATCTCCGTCACCAATTTCAAGGGCGGCTCCGGCAAGACGACCTCCTCCGTGCATCTCGCCCAGCATCTGGCGATGACCGGCCACCGGGTGCTCGCCATCGACCTCGATCCGCAGGCCTCGCTTTCGGCGCTCTTCGGTTACCAGCCGGAACTCGACCTCGTCGGCAATGACACGATCTACGGCGCGATCCGTTACGACGCGGAGGTGCGCCCGCTCTCGGCGATCATCCGGAAAACCTATTTCCATAATCTCGATCTGGTGCCCGGCAATCTGGAGCTCCAGGAATTCGAACATGCGACGCCGCGCGCGCTGACCGAGCGCAAGGCCGGCGAGGCGCATGGCCTGTTCTTCACACGGGTGCAGGCGGCGCTCGCCTCGGTCGCCGACGATTACGACGTGGTGGTGATCGATTGCCCGCCGCAGCTCGGCTACCTCACGCTGTCGGCGCTCTGCGCCTCCACCTCGGTCATCGTCACCGTGCATCCGCAGATGCTCGATGTCGCCTCGATGAGCCAGTTCCTGTTCATGACATCGGACCTGCTTGGCGTGGTGCGCGAGGCGGGCGGCCAGCTCAATTTCGACTTTTTGCGCTACCTCGTCACCCGCTACGAGCCGCATGACGGGCCGCAGGCGCAGATCGTCGGTTTTTTGCGCTCGCTGTTCGGCAACCGGGTCCTGACCTCGGCCATGCTGAAATCCACCGCCGTCTCGGATGCCGGCCTCACCAAGCAGACGCTCTACGAGGTCGGCCGCGAAAACTTTTCGCGCGGCACCTATGACCGGGCGATGGATTCGCTGGAGGCCGTCAACAGCGAGATCGAACAGTTGCTGCACACTGCATGGGGACGCGCATGATGACCGGCCGCGACCGCAAGAATTCCATCAAGGCCCTGTTCGGCGGCGATATCCTGCCGGCCGGCGAGGTGGCACCCGAGACGAAATCGCTGCCCGCCGCCGGCGAGCCCGGCCGCACGTCGTCGGGCGCCGTCAAGGCGATGGGGCTGACGCTGTCCTCGATCACGCGGGAAGCCGAAGAGGCGCGGGCGCTGCGCCAGGCGCTGGAGGAGGGCGAGCGCATCGTGGCGCTCGATACCGACCGCATCGAAGCGTCCTTCGTCAACGACCGGCTCTCCGACGAGGAGCGCGACGATGCGGATTTCCTGGCGCTGGTCGACAGCATGCGCGACAGCGGCCAGCAGGTGCCGATCCTCGTTCGCCCCGCACCTGCCACGGATGGAGGAGGGGAGGGCCGCTACCAGGTCGCCTATGGCCATCGCCGCCTGAAGGCCGCGCGCCGCCTCGGCCAGAAGGTCAAGGCGATCGTGCGGGCTTTGTCCGACGAAGAGCTGGTGCTGGCGCAGGGCAAGGAGAATGCCGAGCGGCGCAACCTGAGTTTCATCGAGCGCGCGCTGTTTGCGCAGGCGCTGGTGGCGCGCGGCTTCGAGCGCCGGCTCGTGGGCGATGCGCTCGCCGTGCAGAAGAGCGAGCTGTCGCGCCTGCTTCAGGTGGCCGACAGCGTGCCCATCCGTTTCGTGCGCGAGATCGGCCCGGCGCCGAAGGCGGGGCGCGAGCGCTGGATGGCGCTGGGCGCGCTCTTCGAGAACGGCAACGGCGCGGAAATCGAGAAGGCCGATGACGAGGTCACGTCCGAGCAGTTCCGCCGGGTCGGCAGTGACGAGCGGTTCCAAAAGCTGTTCGACCGGCTGATGCATCGCGCGCTGAAGGCGGCCGCGGCGGTGGAGGAAATCCGCAAAGCCGATGGCGGGCTTCTCGCCAAGGTGGAGCGCAAGGGCAAGGCGGTGCGCATCGCGTTCCCGCCGGATGTCGACCCGGCCTTCATCGCGCGGCTGACGGCGCGGCTGGAAGAGGATTATGCGGCTTTTCTCGCTGCCCGGAAGGGCGAAATAGCGGGGAAAAGCTGAGCCCGAGACACACTGATTCGGCCGTGTGAACGGCCGGCAACACCCAGAGAAACCAGCGGAAGGAAGCGCGGAGACAAGAAAAAAGGCCCCCAAAACGTCACCATTTCGGAAGCCCTCTTCTATGTAGCAATTCGAGAGAATCACTTCCAAGGGTCAAAGTCAAGCGTCGTCGGCATCTGATGCTGCACGGCACAAGGGACTTCGCCTGCCTGAGCGGCGGCGTTGACGGGACCTCCTTGCCTCTCAAAAGAGGACCCGACCATGATGGAGCAGATTGCAACGACGCCTTTCGGCGGCGGGCGGATGAGTGCGCGCCTTTTCATGCGGCAGCGCGAAGCGGCGGAGCGGCAGGAAAAGCTGCGCGCCGGCGGCGGCGGCAACGACAATGGGCGTGCCGACAAGTGGCAGCTCATGCGCGCCGTGACGGAGGCGCGCGGCGTCTTCGGCATCGGCGACCGCACGATCAGCGTGCTGGAGGCGCTCGTCTCCTTCGCCAATGAGCGCGAGCTCGATGGCACGGCGCCGATCATCGTTTTCCCGTCCAACCGCGAGCTTTCGCTGCGCGCGCGCGGCATGGCCCCGGCGACGATCCGGCGGCATCTGGCGGCGCTCGTCGAGGCCGGCTTGATCTTCCGCCGCGACAGCGCCAACGGAAAACGCTTCTGCCGGCGTGACGAGAAGGGCGCGCTGGAGGATGCCTTCGGCTTCGATCTCGCACCGCTGGCGCTGAAGGCCGGCGAAATCTTCGAGGCGGCCGAGCGTGCGCGCGCCGAGGACAGGGCCATCCGGGCGCTGAGGAGCGAAGTGACGCTGCACCAGAGGGATATCGCCAAGATCATCGCCACGGCGCTGGAAGAGGGCAGGGCGGGCGATTGGCTCGGTCTTGCCGCCCGCCTCGCCGATCTCGTGGCAGGGCTTGGCCGGCGTGCCGCCGCAGACATCCTGGCCACGCGCCGCGACGGCCTCCAGCGCCTTCGGGCCGAAGTGGAAAACGCTTATCTCTCAAGCCTTTCAGAGCAAGAAATGAGCGGCAGTGCGCATCAATCTGAGCAGCATATTCAGAATTCAAACACAGACCAACCTATTGAACCATATGGCCGAGAAAATGAAACGGCGAAGGCGGCACCCGAGCAGAAGATGGCGATCAGCCTCGACCGGCTGATGCGGCTCTGCCCGCAGATCGCCGATTATGCCCGCAGCGGCGTGAAAAGCTGGACGGACCTCGTGGCGGCGGCGGATCTGGTGCGCTCGATGCTGGGCATTTCGCCTGATGCCTGGCGCAAGGCGAAGGCGGCGATGGGGGATGCGGCGGCCGCGGTGGTGATCGCGGCGCTTCTGGAGCGCGGCGAGGCCATCCGCTCGCCCGGCGGCTATCTGCGCGACCTCACCGACAAGGCGGAACGTTCGGCCTTCAGCATCTATCCGATGGTGCAGGCGTTGGAACGCGGGCAGGGGCGGACGTGACGCGGTCCCTGGTGTCTGGAGTGATACCATCGCCACTTGTCCCCTTCTCCCCCGCGGGGAGAAGGTGCCGGCAGGCGGATGAGGGGGAGGCTACGGGCGCGAAACGGCAAAATGATCCGTCGACGCCACCCCCTCATCCGACCCTTCGGGCCACCTTCTCCCCGCGGGGGAGAAGGGAAGGCTGCATCGTCGGAACGGTGGGACGCGGTTGACAGCTGTCACACGCCCGCTCCCGGCAAATTGCGCGCAAAAAAAAGGGCCGACGGAAAACCGTGGCCCTTGAAGTGTGAAGGTCAAAAACCTCCAGAGGGGAACAGCTGATGCGATGGACTGGGAGGAACCATCACGTGCATCAACTGCAGGCACTATGCCCAACTTTTGACCTTTTGATAAACATTTTTTGTGCAGTGCAGCTATGCAGGAACGCGAGGGCTGGTTGCCCTCACTTCAGCCGCACATCCAGCCCGAGCGCCTCGGCGATGAAGATGGTCTGGTCGATGGTGATGATGGCGTCCTTGAGGTGGATGGTTTTGAGCTCGATCGCGCTGAGATCGCTTCCCCGGAGGTCGCAGCCGGTGAAATCGGCATTGTGCAGGAGCGCGCCGGAGAGGTCGGCATTGCGGATCGATCCCGAGCGGCACTGGGCGCCCGTCAGGTCCGCCTCGCGCAGCCTCGTGCCGGAAAACGAGGCGCGGCCGAGATCGGCATGGGCGAGGCCCGCAAAGGACCAGTCGCCCTCGACCACCTTGATCGTGTCGAAGGCGCAATCCTCAAAACGGCTGCCGACGAATTTGCAATTGGTGAAGCTGGCATCGAAGAACTTGCAGGCGACAAAGGTGCAGTTGACGAAAGCGGCATCGCGGTGGACCGAGGCGTTGAAGCGGGCGCTGCGGAACACGCAGTCGGAAAAGACGCTGCCGATATTCTCCGCCTCCGTCAGGTCGAGATCCGAAAACAGCGTGTCCGCATGACGCTCCCGCTCAAGTTTGCGGCCGTACCAGTCGGCGCGGGTGATCGTGGTTTGCGGATGCTGACCGCTCACAGCTCCTCCAGCGTATCGCCGAAGCGTTCGATGCCGCGCAGGCGGGTGCGGCCGGCGGCTCCGGCGCGCTCGATTGCCCGCGTCGTAATGAGGTGGCAGACGGCCATGACGGAGACGTGGTTGAAGAGGGGGCCGGGGGCGAGCGTCTGGCAGCGGAAATGCCAGGTGGCGCTCGCCCGGTGGGCGACGCCCTCGTCGGTGATGTAGAGCAGTTTCGCGCCGCTCTTTTCGATGGCCGAGAGGATCGCCTCCATCTGCGCGATGCGGCGGCGCAGGCCGAAGACGATGGCAACGTCGCGTTCGGTGACGCTGACCAGGTGTTCGCCGAGCGTCTGGCCGGCGCCGGGGATGGCGACGATGTTTTCGGCGACCTGCGTCATCTGCCATTGCAGGTAATCGGCAAAGGGGTGGGAGCTGCGAAAGCCGACGACCCAGGTCTTTCGCGCCTCCAGCACGGCGTCGGCCACCGCGTTCACCTGCGCGTCGGTGATGGTGGCGAAGGTGCCTTCGAGATTGGCGATGCCCTGGGCGACGTGGGCGGCCACCGACTGGTCGCCGGCCGCATCCGTCGAGGTGGCGAGGAACAGGCGCGAGCCGGTCTGGCGCTCGTCGCGGGCATGGCGGCGCGCCTCCTCGTAATTCTCGTAGCCGAGGCGGCGCACGAAGCGGGTGACGGTGGCATTCGAGACCTGGGCGAGCCGCGCCAGTTCGGAGGCGGAATAGCTCGCAAGTTCACCCGGAAAATCGCAGACGAAATCGCCCAGCCGCCGCTCCGCCGGATGCAGGTCGTCCAGCGCATCCCTCACCCTGAACAGGAACGAACGATCCGTCGAACTCATCTCACCCCAAAGCCTCGTTTGCCATCGCCTGCTTGTAACGGAGGGACCGGCCTTCGGGAAGAACAGGGCGCTCACAAGTTTCTCTTGAAAAACGCATTTCTCGAAGGCATAGTATGAAAATTGATTTTCACGCTGATGCCAGGAGGAGGAGACTATGGCAGCAGAAGGTATGGTGCAGTCCGGCAAATCATCGCCGGTCATTCGGCAACTGGAAGGCGCGCTCACCCGGATTGGAGTGACCGGGGCGCACAAACAGATCATCGCATTGGTGCTGATCGGCTGCCTGTTCGACAGTTTCGAGCAGAACACGATCGGCGTGTCGGGGCCGCTCCTGAAGGAGCACTGGGGCCTGACGGGCACGGATATCGGCTTCCTGAACACGATCACCTTCGGCAGCGCTGCCATCGGCCGCCTGCTTTCGGGCATTCTCGGCGACCGCTACGGCCGCCGCGTCATGCTCACCGTCAACCTGCTCTTGTTCTCGCTCGGCTCGGCGGCCTGCGCGCTGGCGCCGGACTTCATGTTCCTGTGCATTGCGCGCGCCATCGTCGGCTTCGGCGTCGGCGGCGAGATTTCGACCGCCGTCACCATGCTGTCGGAATTCTGCTCGCCAAAGTTCCGCGGAACGGCGGCCGGCCTCGTCAATGTGGGCGCGGGCGGCTTCGGCAACTTTCTCGCACCCGTCTACGGGCTGATGATCTTCAGCATCTTCCCCGGCGAGGATAGCTGGCGCTGGCTCTTCGCCTCGCTGGCGCTGCCCGCCCTGCTCGTCGTGTTCTACCGCCGCTACGTGCCGGAAACGCCGCGTTTCCTTGCCTCGCAAGGGCGGATAGACGAGGCGAACAAGGTGCTCTCGGTGCTGGAATCCGGGTCGCTGCGGCCGAAAAACCTGGTGGTGCGCGAGCACCTGACGAAGGACCAGGCGACGGACGCGCCGCCGACCAAGGGCGCCTGGAAGGAACTGTTCCGCGCTCCCTTCCTCGGCCGCATCGTGCCGGTGTCCATCGCCATCCTGATGAGCTATGGCGCCCAGCTCTCCGTGCTGACGCTGATGCCGGTCATCTTCGTCTCGATGGGTTACACGCTGCAGGGCAGCCTGCTCTACAGCATGATCATCCAGAGCGGCAGCGTGCTCGGTGCCATTGCGGCCTCGATGTTCGGCTACTACTTCCCGCGCAAGCGCGTGCTGACCATCGGCGCGATCTGCGCCTGCCTGGCAGCGCTGTCGATCATGTATCTCGGCACCACCATCTATCTGGTGCTGTTCTTCGGCGCGCTCTTCCAGTTCTTCGTGCTCCTGCTCAACACGTCCATCTGGATCTACGCGCCGGAACTGTTCCCGACCCGCATCCGCGCCTTCGGGGTGGCCTTCATCCTGGCCTCGGGCTCGGCGGCCGGTTCCTTCGTGCCCACCATTTCCGGCGCGCTGTTCGACCATTACGGCATGGTCGGCGTGTTCGGCCTGGCGGCGGCCATGTATGCGGTCTTCGCGGTGTGCATTCGTCTGGGACCGGAAACCTACGGCATGTCGATGGAAGACATCACGCAGCGTGCCGATGCCACCACCGAAAGCCCGGAGCTTGCCGTGCAACCCCTGAAAGCTGGAGCTTGAACCAAGCATGACCCCGCACATCCTGTTGATCAATCCCAACAGTTCCGAGGCGACGAGCGAGATGATGCACGCCATCGCGCTCAACGCTCTCGCCGGCAGGCTGGCGGTGAAAACCGTCACCGCCAGCCGGGCGCCCTCCATGATCGTCACGCCCGAGCAGCTCACGGCATCCGCCGCCGAGGTGGTCGAGCTGGGCACGGCGCATGGTAAGGAGTGTGTGGGGATCATCGTCAGCGCCTTCGGCGATCCCGGCCTTGCCGAGCTTCGCCGCAAGGTGGCGGTTCCGGTGGTCGGCATCTGCGAGGCCTCGATGATCGAGGCCTCGGAGGGTGGACGCCGGTTCGGCGTGGCGACCTCCACGCCGGATCTGGCCGAGGCGATCGGCCAGCGGGCGCATGATCTCGGCCTTGCCCATCTCTATACGGGCATCCGCTGTACGGCGGGCGATCCGGTGACGCTCGCCGCCGATCCCGCCCTGCTCATCGAGGCGCTCGCCGGTGCGGTCGGCGCGTGCATCGGGGAGGACGGCGCGCAGGCCGTGGTCATCGGTGGCGGCCCGCTCGGCGAAGCCGCCAAGGCACTCCGCCCCCGCTTCGGCAAGCCGGTGCTCGGGCCGATCCCGTCGGCCGTCGAGCGCATCGTCGGCCTCATTGGCGAGGCCGAACGGGTGTCCAGGGCGATCTAGTCGAGGATCGCCATCTTCAACTCGGCGTCGCGGCCGAGTGTCGTCATCCACTCGGTGAACTGCGGCCGGCTCTTGATCTGCCGGCCGTAATGGCGTCGGAGGGCGGCCGTCAGGTCGCCTTTTCGGCTGAGCTGTTCATCGGCAAAACCCACCATCTGCGAATTCGGCCAGGCCTGCGGGCGGATGGCGACGAGGCGGGCGAACAGGCTTTCGGCCGGCTCGTCCGGGTTCGCCTGCGCCATCAGCGTCAGCATGGCGGCCGTCGAGCGCGACACGCCCATATGGCAATGGACCAGAAGGTGGCTCGGCCCCTTGGCATCCTGCCGGGCCTGGAAATCCGTGCCGAAGCGCAGGATTTCCTGCGTGTGGTCCGGGTGCGGCATCACGCGCTCCGGCGCGGCGGCGATGATGTCGTGGAAGCGCAGCGTGGTGCGGTGATGCGTGCCATAGGCCAGGAAGGCTTCCAGCTCCGGATAGTCCGGATCGATGATGGAGAGCACATGGGTGACGTTGCGCGTGCCGTGGCCCGGCAGTTCATCGATCCCGCACACCGTCAATTCCGGCGTAAAAACCACATCCATGTCCATCTCCAACACTGCGTTTCGGCTTTGCCGCAGATAGCACCTGCGCCGCCCGCCCGGCAAACCTATTCGGCCCGGTTTTGGAACCCTGTCGCGGCAAATGGGTTTTTTCGGGGAAGACCAGGAGGTGACCCATGTTTGTCGTTCTCGGAGCAACCGGCCATATCGGTGCAAACCTCGTGCGCGCGCTCGACCAGGCGGGCCAGCGGGTGATCGCCGTGCTGCACGATGCGGACAAGGCCGGCGCCATCGCGACGGCAAGGGTGGAGCCGGCGGTGGTCGACATCACCGACACGGAGGCCCTGCACAAGGTACTTCGCTGCGGCCACCGCGCCTTCCTGCTCAACCCGCCGGCCGATACGCGCGGCGACAGCGACGCCGCCGAGCTTGCGACGGCGCGCAGCATCACGGATGCGCTTGCGGGTTCGGGCCTCGAAAAGATCGTCGTCGCCTCGACCTATGGCGCGCAGAAGGGCGAGGCGATTGGCGACCTCTCGGTGCTCTACGACTTCGAGCAGCGGGCGAAGGCGAGCGGCATTCCCACCGCCATCGACCGTGCGGCCTATTATTACACCAATCTCGACCTGCTGCTGGACCCGGCGCGCGGCGGCACGCTGCCCACCGCCTTTCCGGCCGATATGGTGCTGCCGATGGTCTCGCCGACGGATCTGGCGGAAGCGGCCTATCGCCGGCTGGTGAGCGGGCTCGACGATGTCGGCATCCGCTATGTGGAAGGCCCGCGGGCCTATACGTTCCAGGATGTCGCCAACGCCTTTTCCGCCACGCTCGGCCGCCCGGTGGTGGTGGAGACCACGCCGCGGGAAGGCTGGGAGCAGAGTTTTCGCGAGGCCGGCTTTTCCGCCGAGGCGGCGCGCGCCTATGCCCGCATGACGGCGGCAACGGTGGACGCGCCGGCGCGGCCGGACAATCCGATCCGCGGTACGGTGACCTTGCAGGCCCATATCGACAGCCTGGTCGCCTCCGGCACGCGGTGAGCCGGAGGCGAGGGGGTTCTACTTCACGAAGGCCTTGCCGAGGCCCATGGCGCGTTCGACGATCATGATGACGGCGAGTGTCAGGAGGATGAGGAGCGCGGAGGCGGCGGCGACGAGCGGGTCGGCCTGGTTGTAGACGTAGTTGTAGAGTTCGACGGGCAGCGTGCTGATGCGCGGGCCGGTGAGGAACAGCGTGATCACCACCTCGTCGAAGGAAACGAGGAAGCACAGCGCCGCCGCCGCGACGATGCCGGGCGTCAGCATGGGCACGGTGACGCGGAAGAAGACGGTGAGCGGCTTGGCGCCGAGCGTCCTCGCCGCCTCCTCGCAGGCGCGGTCCTGCGTGCTGAGCGACACGGCCAGCACCCGAAGCGCATAGGGCAGCGTCACCACCAGATGGGCGAAGACCAGGCCGTGCATCGTCGCAAGCAGCCCGAAGGAGGCGAAGACGATGAGGATGGCGAGGCCGAGCACGATGGTGGGCAAAAGCAGCGGCGCGGTGAAGAGGTTGAACAGCAGGTCGCGGCCGGCGAAGGTGAGCCGCGTCATCACCCAGGCGGCGGGCACGGCGATGATAATCGACAGGGCCGTGACGATGGCCGCGAGCGACAGGCTCGTCCAGAAGGCCTGCAGCATCTGGCTGTTGGCAAACAGCGCCGAATACCAGCGTGTCGACCAGAAGGACGGCGGGAAGCGCAGCACCTGGTCGCCCGAAAAGGACAGCGGGAAGACGAGGATGACCGGCGCCAGCAGGTAGACGAAGAGGACGAAGACGAGGATGCGCATCGGCCAGGAGGTCTTGTGGATTTCCATCATCTTTCCCTCCTAATCGAGACGCCGCAGCACGGCGGAATAGGCCCACAATGCCGCACCGAAGACGATGAGCACGAGGATCGACAGCGTCGAGGCGAGCGGCCAGTTGAGCGTGACGATCGCCTGGTCGTAGATCTCGGTCGCCAGCAGGAACACCCGCCCGCCGCCCATCAGCTTGGGCGTGATGAAGGACGAGACGGCGAGCACGAAGCAGAGCAGGCAGCCGAGCGCGATGCCGGGCAGCGTCAGCGGCAGGATGACCTTCATGAAGGTGCGCGACGGCGTGGCGCCGAGCGTGCGCGCGGCCTCTTCCACCCGCGGATCGAGCCGGCCGAAGCCCGCCATCAGCGCGAGGATCATGTAGGGCATCAGGATTTCGGTCAGCCCGATGAAGACGCCCTTGATGTTGAACATCAGGCTCGGCGCCGGCAGGCCGAGCGCCTTGATGGCGCCGACCACCGGCCCATCGTCGACGAGGATGGCGATCCAGCCATAGGTGCGCACGACGGCGGAGGTCAGAAGCGGCGAGATGACAAGCACGGTGAGGAAGGTGCGCCAGGCGCCGGAGGCGCGGTGCAGGTAGAGCGCGATCGGATAGGAGACGACGAGCGTCGTCAGCGTGATCGCCAGGCTGATCCAGACCGAGTTGAACACCAGTTCGAGATAGAAGGGGTCGCTGAGCAGCCCCGCCCAGTTCTCCCAGGTGAAGACGGCCTCGATGCCGCCGCCGACGCGCGACTTGTTGAAGGAGTAACGCGCGAGGTTCAGCACCGGCAGGATGAAGCCGATCGCGTTGATGAGCGCGATGGGCAGGAGCAGGAGGACGGCGAGCTCGCCGTCGCGCCACTGGCGGGGTGCCGCCGGCACGGGGGTGGTGGTGGGAACGGCGCTCATTGTTCGCCCGCCGGATAAACGAGCGTGTCTTCCGCCGACCAGCCGAGCGTGACCGTGTCGCCGACGGCAAGCGGGCTGCGGTCGCGCCGCGTCGCCTCTTCCACGACCACCTCGGCATCGCCGACGCGCACGGCATATTGCACGAGGTCGCCGATGAAGGTGATGCCGGAGACGGCGCCCTTCACCCTGTTGGCGGTCTCGGCGGCGTCATCGATGCGGATGCGGTGCGGGCGTACAAGGATCTCGACGGCGCCGGGTGGCAGCGTCGTTGCGGAGCGAAGCTGGTGGCCGGCGGCCGTCAGCGTGCCCTCGGCGGTGATCGCGCCCTTGAGGCGGTTGGTGCGGCCGACGAAATTGGCGACGAAGGCGGTGGCCGGGCGTTCATAGACCTCGGTCGGCGTGCCGAACTGCTCGACGCGCCCGCCGCGCATCACCACGACGCGGTCGCACATCGACAGCGCCTCGACCTGGTCGTGCGTGACGAAGACGGCGGTGATGCCGCTTTGCTGCTGGAGCGCGCGGATCTGCACGCGCATCTCGTCGCGCAGCTTCGCGTCGAGGTTCGACAGCGGCTCGTCGAGGAGCAGGATCGACGGCTCGATGACGAGCGCGCGGGCAAGCGCCACGCGCTGCTGCTGGCCGCCGGACAGTTCCTTCGGCTTGCGGTGGGCGAGGTGGCCGAGCTGGACCATGTCCAGCGCCTGCGCCGCCCGGCTTTCCGCATCGCGCGACGGGATGTTGCGCATCTGGAGGCCGAACGCGACATTGCGCGTGACGTTCATGTGCGGAAACAGCGCATAGCTCTGGAACACCATGCCCATGTCGCGATCATGGATGGGAAGGCGCGTGATGTCGCGCCCTCCCACCATGATGCGGCCCCGGGAGGGTTTGTTGAGCCCGGCGATGATGCGCAGCGTCGTGGTCTTTCCGCATCCCGACGGGCCGAGGAAGGCGACCATCTCGCCCTTGCGGACCGAGAGGTCGAGCGCGGGGATGACGTTGACGGCGCCGAAGCTGACGCCGATCCCTTCCAGTCTGAGATGCTCTTCGGGTGCAGATGTCATCGGTTGCAGACCTCCATCAACGGCTGAGCGGGATGACGCGACGGCGCCACTGCTCGGTGATGGCATCGCGGATCTTGGCGACCTCGAGCCAGTTGATGTCGATCATCCTGTCCATAGCACCGGCGGCGGTGCGGCTCAGCGCCTTTTCCGAGATGAGGGCGGCGGCCTTGGAATTGGTCGGCGCGTAGAACATCTGCTCGGTGAAGGCGGCCTGCGCCTCCGGGCTGAGTGCATAGTCGATGAATTTCTTGGCGCTGTCGCTGGCGGGGCCGCCCTTGACGAGGCCGATCACGTTGATCTGGAAGCCGCTGCCTTCCTCCGGCAGCACAACGCCGAGCTTGCCGTCGGAGAGATCGGCATAGACCTGCGCGCGGGCATTCCAGCCGATGCCGATCGCCGCCGTGCCGCTGGAAATCGGCTGGTAGACGTCCGGCCGCGGTTCCCAGGTTTGCACGAGGGGGGCAAGCTCCGCCAAGCGGTTGATGCCGGCCTCGACGCTTTCGATGTAGTTGGTGCCGCCCGCCATCTTGTCGGTGAGGATGGTAAACGTCGTGCCCTGGATATCCGGCACGGCGGGAATGGAGACCTGCTTGGCATATTGCGCGTCCCACAGCGCATTCCACGAGGTGGGCACCGTCTTCACCTTGTCGGTGTTGTAGAGCAGGACGAGGTTGTCGAAGGTGACGCCGACGGCATTGACTCCTTCGGCCTTGGCCTGCGGGTAGAGGTCGGCGAGATGTTTCGTGACGCTCTCGTCCATCGGCGCGAAGATGCCCTCGTCGGTCGCGGCCTTGGCGACCGAGACGTCCATGATGGCGATGTCGATCTGCGGGGCGCTGGCCTGGGCGCGCAGCGTGCCGAGCATCTGGGCGGAGTTGGGCATGCCGTAGAATTCGACGGTAATGTCCGGATTGGCCTTCATGAAGGGCTCGACGACGGCCTTCACGTAGTTTTCCTGGAAGATGCCGGAATAGGCGGTGAGCACCACCGTATCGGCCATCGCCACCGAAGTGGCGAGGGCCATGGCAAGCGCGGCAAGGCCGGCGCGGGTTGCGTGTCTGGTCTTGGTCATGAGTTTTCCTCCACTCTTGGACCGAATTGTTCCCGTATGCTTATAGTTTGGGCCGCCTCAGGCGGCCGAGGCTTCCACGATTTTCGTGGCGCCGGATATGTCGGGCAGCTTCTCGCCCTTGCGCAGGCGTTCGAGCAGCACGAGTTCGCTTTCCTGCATGGCGAGCGCCTTGTCGACCGCCCACTCCGCCTTCGACGGATCAAGCACCAGCACGCCGCTTTCATCCGCAATCACGGCGTCGCCCGGATTGACCGTCTGCCCGCCGACCGAGACCGGCACGTTGATCGCGCCTTCGAGCCCCAGGATCTTGGTGGTGATCGGCGAGGGGCCGCGGCACCACATGGGCAGGTCGACGCGGCGGATCTCGGAGAAATCCGTCGCCGGGCCATCGATGACCGCGCCGACGATGCCGCCGAGCTTCATCGAATGGGTGACCACGCCGCCCCAGCAAGCATGTTTGTCATCGCCGCAGCGGTCGACGACGATGAAATCGCCCGGCCGCACCAGCTTGGTGAGATAGTGCAGGATGGTCGAATCCGCATGGGGCAGGCGCACGGTGACGGCCGTGCCACCGACGCGCTTTTCCGGCAGGACGGCGCGCAGTTCCCGGTTCAGGAAACCCGAATGCAGGAAATGGCCGACGGTCGCGGTCTCGACCTGTTCCATCTTCTTTATGAGTGCCGGAGCGATCTGCTGCGGCATGGGGTTGACGATGAACATGGCTCTTTCCTTCACAGAACGTGATGCTGGGCGACGGGCACGTCGCGGCGCACGCTGCCGATGCGGTCGAGGTCGAGGCGGGCCGAGGCGGCGCTGACGCCATCCGAGCACTGGGCGACCATGTGGCCCCAGGGATCGATGACCATGGAATGGCCCCAGCACCACTTCTTGCCGTCGGCATGGGCACCGGCCTGGCCGACCGCGACGAAATAGGTCTGCGTCTCGATGGCGCGGGCGCGGGCGAGCACTTCCCAATGGTCCTTGCCGGTCATCAGCGTGAAGGCGGCGGGAAGCACGATGACATCGGCGCCCTTGTCGCGCAGTGCGCGGAACAGTTCCGGGAAGCGGATGTCGTAGCAGATGGCGCAGCCGACCGTGGTGTCGCCGACCTTGTAGGTCACCACGTCCTCGCCGCGGCCGATCGTGTCGGATTCGCGGTAGGAGACGCCGCCGGGCGTGTCGACGTCGAACAGGTGGATCTTGCGGTATTTCGCGATTTCCTTGCCCTCGGGGCCGAAGACCACGGTGGCGTTGTAGTGGCTGTTGCCGGCCTTCTCGACCATCGAGCCGGCATGCAGCGTCACGCCGAGTTCCTTGGCGAGGGCTGCGAAGCGCTGGTAGGTCGGGCCGTCCGGGAAGCTCTCGCCGCTGCCGTGCACCGCATCGCGACCCTCGCCGAGAAAGGCGAAATATTCCGGCAGAACCACCAGGTCCGGCCCCTCGGCGGCGACCACGTCGCGCACCATGCGCTCGGCGTCGTCGAGGTTTTTCGCTTTGTCGGAACCGGAATTCATTTGCACAATACTGATCTTCATCGAAGTCCTCCAAGTCTCAGTCCGGGTATCGTCAGGCCAGAAGATTGGAATGACAAACGACAAAGAATTGTCGTCCCTGATAGAAAAAACTTGTGTGGACGCTCTTTAGGCCGAGATGCCGGTCGTGTCGAGCGAAGCCTCTCTGGCAATGACCGAAAGCATTGAGGGGATTAGGTTTTCCGGGTCGTCGGCATAGACCGCATGGAGTTTTAAGGCTGGAAATTGCGGGGTGATCGACAGGCGCTCCACCACGCCTTCGGCAATCATCGGCACCACCATGGGCACCGGCAGCAGCGCCACGCCGATGCCGTCGCGGGCCAGCCGAAGCATGGCGGAGAGCGAGTTGGAATTGGAAATGACCGGCGGCTGCACGCCCATTTCCTCGAACTGCCGCAGCAGCCAGATATGCGGCACGCTGTTGCGCGAGAAGGTCAGAACGGGGTGCTCGGCGAGGTCGTGCAACGTGAGTTCGCGCCCGCCGAGACCGAAGGACGGCGTCGCCACCCAGGCGCATTCCATCGTGCCGAGATCGATGTTCTTCAGGCCGGGGGTGAGCACCGGGCCCATCAGCAGCGCGAGGTCGAGCCGGCGCTCGCTGATGTCCTTGCCGATCGCCAGCGACGTGTCGACGTTGAGATCGAGGCCGAGGGCGGGAAAGCGCTCCTTCACCCGCTCGATGAAATTGGGCAGCCAGGCATGCACGATGGAATCGATGGTGCCGATCGACACGGTGGCGCGCAAATGCTGCGGGCTGCCGATCGCCACCTTGAAGCTGGTGGCGGCCTTCAGCAGTTCTTCCGCCGGCTGCATGGCGCGCTGGCCGATGGTGGAGAGCCGCACGCCGCCCGGCACGCGCTCGAAGAGTTCGCAGCCCATCTCCGCTTCCAGGCTGGCGATGCGGTTGGAGACGGCGGCCTGGGTGGCGTTCAGCCGGTCGGCGGCGGCGCGAAAGCTGCCGAGCCGGGCCACCCAGACGAATGTTTCGACGAAACGCAGGTTCATGGCATGTCCCCCCGTTCCGTCGATACAGTCACAGCCGCGCGGTTTCCACGCGTTTTTTCGCTACTCGGCGGGCGTCGCGTTGAAATCGGCGCCGCGATCGGCGTCGAGGATCGCGTCGATGGCGATCAGCTCCGGCATCTTCAACCCCTTGGCGCCGCCGCGCGAGGCGAGCAGGTAGCCGAGATAGACCGCGCCGATGGCGAACATGATCGCCACATAGGACCAGGGTTTTGCGAAGGAGGCATCGCGGAAGATCGCAAGCTCGAAGGCGAGCCAGGCGATGGCGAGCACCAGCACCGGCACCTCCCATTTGCCGAGCGAAAAGCCCTGGCTCGGCGGCAGCTGGTGGCGCTTGGCGGCATACATCAGCACGGTCACCGCATAGATGATCGCCGGCAGCAGCGTGGCGGCGGAAAACAGCGAGAACAGCGCATCCGTCTGCTGCGAGAACAGCGCCAGGATGATCTCGCCGATGGCGGCGACCAGGATCGTCGCATTGACCGGCGTGTGCAGCGTCGGGCTGATCTTGTGCCAGAGCTGCCAGCCCGGGAACCGCTCGTCGCGCGACATGGCCCAGACGAGGCGCGTGCCGGAGAGAAGGATGACGAGGCCGCAGGAGAAGATGGAGATCACCACCAGCACCAGGAGGATATTGCCGACGACCGGGCCGAGCACGCGGGAGATGACGTCAGCAATGGGCGTCGCCGAGCTGCCGATCGCTGCCGGATCGCCGAGAAGCGCGGTAATGGCGACGAGGAACAGCATGCCGATGATGCCGAGGCTCAGCACCGCCTGCCACATGGCCTTGGGCACGACGCGCGCCGGCTCGCGGGTTTCTTCCGCAAGGTTGGCGGCGGATTCGAAGCCGACGATGGTGAAGGCGCCGAGCAGCGTGCCCATGATCCACGGGCCGACTTTGGTCAGTTCGCCAAACCCGTAATAGCCCTCCGGCGAGATGGTGCCGGTGCTGACGAGGTTGGAGAAGTCCAGTTCGTTGTTGAGGTAGCCGGCGGCGAAGAGCAGCACGACGAGGCCGATCATGCCGACGAGCTGGATGGTGACGGCGACGGCGTTGAAGCGCTGGGTGAATTTCGTCGAAAACGCGATCATCACCGCCTGCACGACGATGACGAGGCTGGTGATCCACCAGGCATTCGTCGGCGTGCCCTCATAGCCGAACAGCACCGGCAGCACGGTGGAGGCGATGGTGTAATCCACCGCGCAGAGCACGATGGCGAGGAAGGTGAAGCTGATCCAGCCCATGATCCAGCCGAAAACCGGATTGGAGATGCGCGAGGCCCATTGGTAGACATAGCCCGTGACGGGTATGCGCGCGGACAGCGAGCCGAGGATGAAGGCGACCATCAGCTGGCCGACGACGACGACCGGCCAGGTCCAGATGCCCATCGGCCCAGACGTCGAGAGCATGGCGCCATAGGCGGTGAAGATGCCGGTGGCGATCGACACGAAGCCGAAGGCGACGGCGAAGGACTGGAAGGCGGTGACGTCGCGTTTCAGCGTGTCGTGCTCGCTTGCATGGTGTGTCGTGCTGTTCATGGTTCTCCTCCTGTTGAAAATTCAGTTCATGCCGGAAAGTCGCGCTCGGCCTCGCTCCACAGGCTGACCCGGCGGCCGCGTTCCTTGAAGAAGTCGATCTCGCGGGCGACGCCCGCACTTTCCTTCCAACCCGGTTCGTCGATTACGATCAGCTCCTCCATCGCCTCCATGAAGAGCGCATCGACCGGCGCCCAGAGGCGGCCGATCGCCGCCTTGTCGAGATGGGCGAGCTGGCCGTTGATCGGGTGCGACATGGAGACCTGGCTGAACACGGCCGCTCCATTCGCCACGATGCGGGCGGCGACCGCGTTGGAAATGTCGAAGCGCCGTTCCACGACGGCTTTGTCCGCATGCCCGTAGGGGCACGCGAGGAAGATTTTTCGCATGTCTGGCTCCGTGAGGTTTTGGGATGCGGCTGGCGGCGTCACCGCCAGGCGCGCGCCCTTTCGATGGCTTTGGCGAAGCGGGCATGGTCGGAGGCCCCGACCGTGCCGTCCGGCTTGAAGGTCTTTGCGGCGGTGCGCGCGCCGCGGACGTCGACACCGGCGAGTTCCGCGAGGCCCAGCGCCGTCAGCTCGTGCATCGGTGCCACCGTGATCGCGCGGTTGCTGGCCGAGGCGAGGAACTGGGCGAAGTAAGCGCTCTGCGACAGGCCGCCGTCGATGGAGATGCTGGGGCCGAGTTCGCCGACCTTGGCGGCCGCCTCGATCAGCCCGACGGTCAGCATGGCGATGCCTTCCAGCACCGCGCGCACCAGGTCGCGCCGGTCCGTCGCGTGGTCCATGCCGATGAAGAGGGGGGCGGCCTGGCGGTCCCAATAGGGCGCGGCAAGGCCCGACAGCGCCGGCACGAAGACGATGCCGCGGCTGAGCGCCGAGGGGCCTTCAAAGCTGCCGAGCTCCTCCATGGCCGAAAACAGGCCGATATCGCGCGCCCATTCCAGCGCCGAGCCCGCATCATAGACGCCGCCCTCGATGGCGAAGGTCGGGCCTTCGCCCGTTAAGTGCCAGGCGATGGTGGGCAGGAGATCGGATTCCGCCGGGCGCCTGTCGCCGGCGATCGCCAGCAGGAAGGCACCCGTGCCGAAGGTGATCTTGCAATCGCCCGGCTTGCGGCAATCATGGCCGAAGAGGGCCGCCTGCTGGTCGACGATCGAGACTTTTACCGGCGTGCCGGCGATCGTGCCGAAGCCGGCATCGACGGCGGCGATCTCCGGCAGGCACTGGCGCGGCACGCCGTGCAGCGCGCACATTTCCGCGCTCCAGGTGCCGGTCGCAAGGTCGATCAGGCCGGTGCGCGAGGCGGTGGCGAGGTCGGTGCGGAAGGTGCCGCAGAGCCGGTCGAGGAAAAAGGCGTCGGTGGTGCCGAGCCGCAGGCGGGTGGCCTCAAGGGCGGCGGCGACGGCGGGCAGGGTGTTTACCAGCCAGGAAAGCTTGCTTGCGGAAAAATAGGGATCGAGCGGCAGGCCGCTCACCGCCTTGGAGCGCGCTTCCGCCTCCGGGGGCAGGGCGGCGAGCGCCTCCGCCGTGCGCGAATCCTGCCAGACGATGACGGGCGACAGCGGTTTTCCGGTCTCCGCATCCCAGGCGAGGCAGCTTTCGCCCTGGTTGGAAATGGCTATGGCATCAACCGGCCCCGCACCCTCCAGCACCGCCTCGATATTGCGCAGCAGCTCTTCCGGATCGTGCTCCACCCAGCCGGGGGCGGGGTGGTGCTGCGCATGGCGGCGCGTGCCGGCGACGCGCCAGGCGCCGCCATCCTCGATGACGAGGCAACGGGTGGATGTCGTGCCCTGGTCTATGGCGGCTACCCGCATCTAGTCTTCCTCCCTGAAACGAAAATGCACGTTCTGCGCCTGCGGCGCATCCGGCGGAATGGGCACGAGGATGCGTCGTTCGGGCATCCAGAGGCCGCGCGCCTGCCAGACTTCCCGCCCGTCGAGTTCCAGCGACAACCGACCGCGCACGCGCCGCAGCACGCGGAGCTGGAACTGCCGGAAGGCCGGGGCGGACGCGGTGCGGCGCAGGATATTCGGCACGACGAGTTTTATCGGCGCATCGAAGGTGACGGGCACCGGGGCACCGTCCCCGGGGTCGCGTCCAAAATCCTCGGCGATGGCCCTGCCGATGGCGCGGCCCTCGCGATAGGCCCAGCCGCCGGTCTCCACCGCGCGCAGGACATTGCCGGCGGCGAACATGCGCGGATCGAGCGAGCGGCCCTGCTGGTCGACGGCCGGCCCGGCGCTGCCCGGGTCGATGCCCAGGGCCGATTGCAGGAACAGCGCGGATTCCGGGGTGAACTGCCCGGTGAGCAGCACGCCGTCGCAATCCAGCGTTTCGAGCTTTTCGGCGCGGCGGATGGTGACGGCCTCGACGCGCGAGCGGCCGAGAATGTCGACGATCTCGGCACCGCGGTGGAAGGGAATGCCCATCAGGCTCGGGAACCAGGTAAGCGGCGCGCGGGCGAGCGCATGGGCGCGGGGTTCGATCATCGCGACGGGCCTTGCGCCATGGCTGAGGCAGGTCAGCACCGCCGAGAGCGAGACGAGCTCGGAGCCGACGATCAGCGGGCGGCGGAAGGGCATGAGGCCATGAAACGCGAGATAGGATTGCAGCGTGCCCGTGGTCACGACGCCGATCGGCCGGTCGCCGGAGAGCAGGCGGGCGGAGCGCGGCTTTTCGCGCGCACCCGTCGTGACGAGGATGCGCTCGGCCGTCAGCTTTTCCACGCCGGGGCCGGCGGTCACGAGCAGAGAACCCTCGCCAAGCTCCACCACCGAATGCCCGGTGCGGATATCCACGCCGGCCTTCTCCGCTTCCCGCGTCAGCTTGCGGCCATAGGCGGCGCCGAAATAGACGCGGCCGAATTCCAGCATGCCGAAGGGCGAATGCGCACAATGCCGCGTCGCCCCGCCCAGCGCCGGCTCCCGATCGAGCAGAATGACCCGCCGGCCCTGCCGCCGAAGCTCGATCGCCGCCGCCACCCCGGAGGGTCCGCCACCAACGACCAGCACATCCGCATCGAGAGCGCTCATCGCCCGCCCTCCGTGTCGATCGCGAGCGGCGTAGCGAGCTTGCCCTTGGTCATCTCCGCCAGCCGCGCATTGCAATAAAACCCCTGGCAGCGGCCCATGCCGGCGCGGGTGCGGCGGCGCAGGCCGCCGAAATCGCCGGGGGGCACGGGGCTTGAAAAGGTCGCCTCGATCTCGCGGCGCGTCACCAGCTCGCAGTGGCAGACGATCTCGCCATGGTCCGGCCGCTGCCAGTCGCGCTCGCGGCATTCGGCGAGGTTGGGCGTGGCGATGTCGGGCGCCTGCGCGGGCGGCGTGAAGGGGCCGGCGAAACCCGCATGGAGTTTCAGCGCGTGCTGCGCGAGGCCGAGGGCGGAGCTGAGGCCGGTCGAGCGGATGCCGCCGAGCGTGATGGCGCGCTGGTCCGGCCGCGCGAAGACGCGGTAGCCCTTCTCTTCGCTGGCGGGCCGCAGCCCGGCATAAAGCGCGGTGACGGGCATGCCGGCGAGTGCCGGCACGATCTCGGCCGCACGGGCGACGAGGGCTGCGAGCGTCTGCGTCTCGACGGTGGCGCGCACCCGGTCCTCCTGCTCCTCCGCCGTCGGGCCGACGAGCACATTGCCGAAGGCCGTGGGACAGACGACGATGCCCTTGGTCACTTCCGTGGGCACGGGCAGGATGATACGCGGCACATGGCGCGCGGCCGCCTTGTCGAGCACGACGAACTGGCCCTTGCGCGGCTTGATGCGGAAGCCGGGGGTGAAGCCGAGGCGGGTATCGACGACATCGCCGTAAAGCCCCGCCGTGTTGATCACGGTGTCGGCAAGGATCTCGCCCGCCGTCGTCTCCAGCCGCCAGCCGTTGTCGAAGGTGCCCTTGATCAGCTCCGCCCCGCGCAGGAAACGCGCGCCGAGCGCCACGGCCTGGGTGAGATAGGCGAGCGGCGCCGACCATGGATCGATGATGTGCTCGCCCGGCACTTCGAGGGCCGCGACGAGCCGGTCGGAGAGCGACGGCATGGCCGCGCGGGCCTCGTCGCCCGAGTGCAGCACCACGTCCGTCGTGCCGTTGTCGCGCGCCTGTTTTTCGATGCCGGCGAGTTTTTCGGCTTCCAGGGCGTTCCAGGCGCAGACATAGGCGCCGGTCGTCACTAAAGCGAGGTTCAGGCTGTCCCTGATCTCCAGATATTCCTGCCGGCCGGCGCGCACCAGTTCCAGTTCGAGGCTGCCGGGCGGCGCGTCGAAGCCGGTGTGCAGGATGGCGCTGTTGGCCTTGGAGGCGCCCGACAAGATATCGGCGCCCTTCTCGATCAGGATCACCCTGGCGCCGGCCAGCGCAAACCGCCGGGCGACCGCACAGCCGACGACGCCCGCGCCGATAATGGCGACATCGTAGGTCTCCCCGGTCTGCGGCTGGAGTGGCACGGCATTCTCTCCCGTTCGGTCACATTATGACTGAACGGTATAAACTAAATGACCGAATGTAAAGCGGGATGGCGGAGCGAGAAGGCCACGAGACGCTCGCAAGGGATGCGAAAGCGCGATTTCTGGGGCAAAGCGAAATACGTCGAAATGACTGAACGGTCGGAATTCAGTCATTGACTTGACCGAACCGCAGGATACAACGGGAGAAATTCTGCAAATCGCGCGAATTCCTGCGCGAATCTGTGCTTGCAAGGGGGCGCCGTGAGGCCGGCCGATCGCCACGAAAAAATTGTGAAGCTCGTGCACAAGGCGGGCGAAGTGAGCGTCGACGACCTCGCCCAGACGCTCGGCGCCTCGCGCGAGACGATCCGCCGCGACCTCGCCAATCTCGATGCGATGGGCCGCCTGAAAAAATTCCACGGCGGTGCGCGCGTCCGCTCCAACACCGCGGTGGAGCCGGCGGTGGAGGGGCCTTTCGCGCTGCGCATGGCGGAAAACCTGCCGGCCAAGCGCCGCATCGCGCATGCTGCGGCGAGCCTGCTTGCGCCCGGCGACGCCGTCTTCATCGACACCGGCACGACGACGCTGATCCTCGCCGAGGCGCTGGTCGACCTGCCGGCGCTGGTCGTCGTCACCAATTCCTGGCGCATCGCCGCCACGCTGTCGGCCAATCCGGACCACAAGGTTTTCCTGATCGGCGGCGCCTATGGCGCGGATGCGGGCGAATCGCTCGGCCAGTTCGCGGTGGAACAGATCCGGAAATTCCGCGCCCGCCACGCCTTCCTCACCGTCGGCGCGGTGGACGAACATGCCGTGATGGATTTCGACGCCGAGGTGACCGAGGTGGCGCAGACCATGATCGAGCGCGTCGACAGCGTCACGGTGCTGGCGGACGCCTCGAAATTCGGCAAGCGCGGGATTTTCGAGGTCGCCCCCTGGGGCAATATCGACCGCCTCGTCACTGACGAGGCCCCGCCCGCCGCGATTGCGGAAGCGCTTAAGGGCGCGGGCACCGAAATCGTCGTCGCCTAGATCAGCCCGACGATTTGAGGCGGGCCGCCCGCTATTCCTTCGCCGAATCCCGCCAGGCGCGCTCGAACGGCAGGCGCCAGGCGTGGGGCGCGATGAGCTGGTGGATCGACTTCGGCCCCCAGCCGCCCTGGTCGTAGAGCCGCACCGGCGGCGGGTTGTCGAGTAGCGGCTGGGAGACCTCCCAGAGCCGCTCGATGCCCTCGGCGGTGGTGAACAGCGTGTGGTCGCCGCGCATCGCATCCAGGATCAGCCGCTCATAGGCCTCCAGCACTTCGCCGATCAGGCCGGTTTCGCTCATGGCGAATTGCAGCGACAGCTTGTCCAGCCGGAAGCCCGGGCCGGGGCGCTTGCCGTAGAAGGACAGCGAGACCTTGGAGGCATCGGCAAGGTCGAAGGTGAGATGGTCCGGACCCTGCGCGCCGACGCCGGAGCCCGCCGGGAACATGGATTTTGGCGGTTCGCGGAAGGCGATCGAGATGATGCGCTGCCCTTCGGCAAGGCGTTTTCCCGTGCGCAGGAAGAAGGGCACGCCGGCCCAGCGCCAGTTGTCGATGGCGCATTTGAGCGCGATGAACGTGTCGGTGTCGCTTTCCGGGTCCACGCCCGGCTCCTTGCGGTAGCCGATATATTGCCCGCGCACCACGTCGCGCGGCTCGATCGGCAGCATGGAGCGGAACACCTTGTTCTTCTCCTCGGAGATCGGCGCCGGCTCCAGCGCGGTCGGCGGCTCCATCGCCATGAAGGCGAGGATCTGGAAGAGGTGCGTCACGACCATGTCGCGATAGGCGCCGGTCGTCTCGTAGAAGGCGGCGCGGGTCGCAAGGCCGAGCGTTTCCGGCACGTCGATCTGCACATGATCGATGAAATTGCGGTTCCAGATCGGCTCGAACAGGCCGTTGCCGAAACGGAAGGCCAGGATGTTCTGCGCCGGTTCCTTGCCCAGGAAGTGGTCGATGCGGAAGATCTGCTTTTCGTCGAAGACCTCGTGCAGCTTCTTGTTGAGCTCCACGGCGCTGGCGAGGTCCGTGCCGAAGGGCTTTTCCATGATGATGCGGCAGCGCTCCACCAGCTGCGCTTCGGCGAGAAGCTGCACGGCGGGAAGGGCTGCCTTCGGCGGCACGGACAGGTAGTGCACGCGCCGCGTCTCCGGCCCCAGCGCTTCCTCCGCCCGCTCGACGGCCGCCTTCAGCGCGCCCGCGCCGGCATTGAGCGGCACATAGTCGAGGGATGCGGCGAAGGCCTCCCATTCGGCCTCGGTAAACTTGCGGGTCAGGAACTTGTCCAGCGATTCGCGGGCGATGGTGCGGAAGCTGTCCGCATTGATGTCGTCGAGCGACACGCCGACGATGCGGCAGCCGGGAATGAAGCCGGCATTGATGAGGTGGAACAGCCCTGGCAGCAGCTTGCGCCGGGAAAGATCGCCCGTCGCACCGAACAGCACGACGACCTGTGGAAAACCGGGACCGACCCGGGTGGAATTCTTGCGCAAAGTGCCCGTCCCCAACTCTTGGCCGATGCTCTCGGCACCAGACGCGACCACGCCCGGCCTGCGCCGTCGCGAAGCAGTCGTCTTCGTGCCTGAGGCCACAACAAACCCTCACCGATTTCAGGTGGAGTAGACGCATGGATTGGCAAGCCGATCAAGGGGGTATCGAAGCCGGCGGGTGCCGGCTTCGACCGCGTTCGTTCGTTACATCGCCGGCAGCACCGCGATGTCGCGCAGGTCGCTGTCGACGCCGCTGATATCGCCGACTTTCGTCGCGGCGCCGGTCTCCAGGTTGACGGTGTAGAGCGTCTTCCCGGCGGCGAGGAAGGCGGTGTTCGTGCCGTCTTCCGTTGCCTGCACATCGAAGGCGTAGGCGGCGGGCATCGGCTCGATGCCGAGCTTGCCGATCGCCTTCAGCGTGCCGTCGTTCGGCTTGGTCTGCTGGATGAGGGCGCCGATCGTGGCATCGAGATTGTACATCGCCGTCTTCTCCGGCTTGCCGAAGGAATTGGTATAGGCGGCGGCGACGATGTTCGGGGTCTCGCCCTTGTGCATGTCGCCCTCTTCGTAGGCGAGCGTGCCGTCCACCGTGACGGCGCCGGTATCCGGGTGGACGCGATGGTTGGTCGTGCCGGTCATGAAGCGCAGGCGATCGGCCATCGGGTTGAAATCGACGACGACCGGCGCTTCGGAGAGATCGAGCATCTTGTCCATCTTCGCGACGTCGGTTGCCGCGCCGCTCTCCAGATCAATCGAGACGATGCGGTGGTCCGTGGTGACGCCGATGACGGTCTTGTTGCCGGGGCGGAAATCGATGCCGAGGAGCTTGTCGACGCCGCCGACCTCCATGGTTTTCGAGACGGCGGGCTTTTCCGTGTCGAACAGCACGAGCGTCTTGTCGCCGGCAAGGCCGAGGACGGGTGCGGCAGACGCCGTGGTGGCGAGAAGGCCGATGGCGAGGGAGGCGGTGAGGGCGTGGAAGTGCTTGGTCATGTCGTTCTCCGGTGCTTTTGGCGTTAGAGAGAGGAAATGCTCTCCATCCGAAGACACATGGCGGGTGGCCTTTGGATGCAGCGTGCAAAAAAATATTTGCACGCTGCATCCAGCAGGGCTGTCCGGGTGTCTTCCTGTCACCAATGCCGGAGAGATGACTGGACGAAATCATGCGGATGATGGCAATTGCTTTTCAGGAAACCGCGGCCGACTGCAATGTTCGACGGAAAGAGGGTGGATTGGCTTTTAGACCTGACGATCCGGACGAACTGGAAGCCGCGGTGCTCGCCTGCGCCAGGGGAGAGCGAAGCGGGCTCCGCCTGATCTTCGATCGCGAAAGCGGCCGGCTGGTCGCCGTCGCCCAGCGCATCGTGCGCCGGCGCGAGCTTGCCGAAGAGGTCGTGCAGGAGGCCTTCATCCGCATCTGGACCCATGCGCATCAATATTCGCGGGAGAGGGGTTCGGCGCGCGGCTGGATCTATGCCATCGTCCGCAACCGCGCGCTCAACCTGCTGCGCGACGGCGGGCGCGAGGAGGCGGTCGACGACATCGAGGCATTGCAGGACCGCGACCATGCCAGCGAGGTCATGGCGGCCTGGCAGATGCTCGACCGCGACAGCCGCCTGCGCGAATGCCTCGACGGGCTGGAAGAAACGCGGCGCAGCGGCATTCTCATGGCCTATGTGGGCGGCTACACCCATGGCGAGATCGCCGGGCGCTTGCGCCTGCCGCTCGGCACGACCAAGTCGTGGATACGGCGCGGCCTTTCGGCGTTGAGGGAGTGCATGTCATGACCGGCGGTAGAGAGGACGTGCTTTCGCTTGCGGACGAATATGTGCTGGGCCTGCTGGATGCCGGCGAGGCGGCGGCCGTGGATGCCCGCATCGAGCACGATGAAGCCTTGCGCGCAGCAGTCGCGGCCAGCCGCGAGCGCTTCCTGCCGCTCGACACCCAGCTTGCGCCGGCCGCTGTCGACGATGGTCTGTGGCGCCGGATCGAGGCGAACCTGCCGGCGCGCGGCGAGGCCCCTCCGGTTGCCGCCCCGGCAAACGACAACAGGCGCTCCGGCTGGCGGCTGGCAGCGCTTTCCTCCTTTGCCGCCACGCTGCTTTTGACGGCGGGTCTCGTCTGGAGCCTCGGCCGCACGGTCGAGCCGGTGGTGATTGCGGTCCTCCTCAACGAGGCCGGCGAGGTGCAGGCGGTCGTCGAGGATTTTGGCAACGACACGGCCAATGTGCGCCTGCTCAGCGCCTTCGAGGTGCCGGCCGACAAGACAATCCAGGTCTGGACGCTTCCCTCGCGCGAGCTCGGCCCCGTTTCGCTCGGCCTTCTGGACGGCAGCCGGTCCGCCCGGCTGGAAGGGCCGACATTGCCCGATCCGAACGAAGACCAGCTTTATGAACTGACGCTCGAACAGGCCGGCGGCTCCACGTCAGGCCGTCCCACCGGGCCGATCCTCGCCAAGGGCTTTGCCAAGGCGGTGCACTAACGCGCACCGCGCTTAGGGCACGGTTATCGCATATGGCGGGAAACCGTTGCAGCTTTCCCCTTCTCCCCCGCGGGGAGAAGGTGGCCCGAAGGGTCGGATGAGGGGGTGATGTGGATGGAATTTTTCGCTTTTTTGCCTTCGGCATCCCCCTCATCCGCCTGCCGGCACCTTGTAACTTCCCTTTCACCGGGATTGGCGGTGTATTGCCGGTTGCGGTGGCGGATGAGAGGCCGCAGCACCTTTGGGCCTTGAAGCC
>NZ_JBXASL010000018.1:0-40933 GCF_058809275.1 Shinella sp. GW821-FHT10F02
ACAACTACTACTGGCTCTATGAAAAAGCATCGCTCTTTTCATGGAAGTCTAAATAACCAGAGGGAACTCCGCGACCGGCTTGCCGGCGCGGAACTGGGGCAGGGCAGGGGCGCGTCATCGTAAGCCCTGTCAGGGCTTTGCCTTGGTATTCAGTGCTTCAAGTCCGGCACATATAAACGCTTTTAGACGACGAACCGTGACTTCATCGGTTTCCTGCTGGTCCACCGAGGCCAGGAAGTCATCCGGCAGCTTCGCCACGGGTGACTTTCCAGCCAATGTGAAGACGAGGATTCCGACCATATAATTGTATCCCCATATGGCGTCCGCCAAGGATATTCCTTCGCAGCTCCGCTGTATCGCCGAAATAAATCCCCGAGCAACCGACTCGTAATAGTTTTGCAGGTACTTGTGTTCATCCGGGTTGGACAGAACCTGCTTGGAAAACAACATGATGATTCGAGCTTTTGCCCCAGGCTTTCCGAAATCTTCACTCTCGAAAAGAGGGGAAATGTATGCCTCGACTATGTCCTGTAAAGAGATTTTGCCTTTTTTCGTTTTCTGATCGAGCAATTCGAGACGTCGATCATTGACCGGAACTATCCTACGCAGGAAGGCCTGCTCAAACAGGCCAGCCTTGGAACCAAAGTAATAGTTTGCAGACGCCAGGTGTTGGCCGGATTCAGCAGCGATGGTGCGCATCGAGACAGCAGAAAACCCTTTCTGCGCGAACAATTCTTCAGCGGCATCAAGGATAGCATCTGCATTCCCGGCGGGAGACATGCTACTTTCCGAACGTCGAACACGTTTCTCGTTTGAAGGCATATACGACTCTCCCACATTGTTAAGCCACACGACGCTATTGGCAGCCGTTCCGTGCAAATGCAAGGCAGAATACGAACGTTTGTATTCGCCCATCGCCTCAAGCCCTCAATGGAACCTGGCGTGGCCCCATTCCGCCATGGGTTTCGAAGCCAGAAATGCCTGTCGTTGATTCGAATCCAATGAAAGCCTCCAGTCAATTCACACTGTGTCGACTGTTGCGCTTTTGGCGATCTTGGGCGGGCCGCTGGGTTGAGACATTCTTCGAGGCTGCGGATGTCCCACGGCGCGTTAAATCTGGATTTTTACAATCCAGATTTATTGACCGCCCCGGGTTTCGCGCCTATTGGAGGCGGCGTTGGGCTTGGCCCTGTCTCAATCCTCAAGTCGTCGTCAGAACCGCCTCGTGAAAGACACGTTTCTCTTTCGGACCTTTGTGGACAGCTACAACGAGCTTGTGCGGTATCTGACGGTCAAGCTGCGCAGCCGGTCCGATGCGGATGACGTGGCGCAGGAGACCTTTCTCAAGATCAGCCGCATGGGTGGCGATACGGTCGTCGACAATCCGCGCTCCTATCTCTTCCGCATGGCGGACAATGCGGCGATCGACCATCTGCGCCGGCAGAAGGTGCGCACGCGTTTCGTTTCGGGCGAGCCGGAAACGGAGCAGCCCGCAGAAGAGCCCTCGCCGGAGGAGCAGGCGGATTACCGCCAGCGCCTCGCGCTTCTCGCCCGCATCGTCGATGACCTGCCGCCGCGCCAGAAGCAGGCGTTCGTGCTGCACAAGTTCGACGGGCTCGGGCACCAGGAGATTGCCGCAAGGCTCGGCATATCGAGAAGTGCGGTGGAAAAGCTGCTCATGAAGGCACTGGCGACCTGCCGGGACCGGTTCGAGGAGCACCTCGAATGACAGGGATCGTCAGCACGGGGGTGAGGTGCCGTTGCGTGAGAAACGTCTTTGCTCCAGATGAGTGCCGAGAAAATCGACCGGGCATGCGGGCTGGATGAGCGCGATGGCGAACGAAGAGAACGATCCGCGATCGATCGCGATGGCGTGGTTCGTCCGGATGCAATCCGGCGAGACGACACAGGCAGAGCGTCTTGCCCATGCCCGCTGGCTGGCGGAGGCCGACGCGCATCGCCAGGAATATCGCAAGCTCGAAGGGCTGTGGACGGATTTCGACGCGATTCCGCGCCCGGTGATCGAGCCCGTCGACCGGAGCCGGCGCCGCTTTCTCGTCGGCAGCGCTGCCGGGCTTGCCGCAAGTCTCGTCGGCGTTGCCGCCTGGCAGGGCGGTTATCTGGGCAACCTCGGCGATTTTTCGACCGGAACGGGCGAACAGCGCACCATCCGTCTTACCGATGGCAGCCAGGTGACGCTCGATGCCGACAGCGCCATCGACGTCGGTTTCGACGCGCGCACCCGGCGGGTCCATCTGCTGCAAGGCCGCGCCTTCTTCGACGTTGCCGCGGACAAGGCACGCCCCTTCTCCGTCGAGGCGTCGAAGGGGGTGGCCACGGCGCTCGGCACGCGGTTCTCCGTCCATCGGCGCGAGACATCCGTGACGGTCGACGTGGAGGAAAGCATCGTTTCGGTGGTGGCGCCGGATGCGTCCACGATCGTGCTGACCGCGCCCGAAAGCCTGTCCTATAGCCAGCGGGGCATAGCGCAGGTCGGCCGGATCGATACGGAGGTCGCCGCCGCGTGGCGCCATGGCAAGCTGATTTTCGAGGATCAGCCGCTGGGGCAGGTGATCGAGGATGTGAACCGCTACAGACACGGCTCGATCCGCATTTATGGTGATGGCCTCCAGGCCTTGCGGGTCAGCGGCATCTTCGACATGGCCAATCCGGATGGCGTGCTCGACACGATCACCCGCACCTTGCCGATTTCCGCCTACAGGCTCACCGACTATTTCGTCGTTCTGCGGCCGGCGTAAGCGCCGCGCGGCTCCGTAAAAATTTGATAGGAAAATTCCACTTTTGGGGTGAGGAGATGCGCGCCGGCATGCGTCTTGCGGGATAGACGGGGCAGAACGCCCCGGGAATGACGGTAAAGGTTGAGGCGCATGGGCATGATTTCGAAGACCGGCAGGGGCTTGCGTGGCGGGGTTGCCTGCATGGCGATTGTCTTGGCGGCGGCAGGGGCGGCGACGCCCGGTTTCGGCCAGGAAACAAAGCAGGCCCGCATTCACGCCGCCAGCTACGCCATTCCGGCCGGTCCGCTCGGCCAGGTGATCTCCCGCTTTGCCAACCGTGCCAACCTGCAGATCCTCTATCCCGCCGGCCTCGTGCGCGGAAAGACGAGTGCCGGCCTTTCCGGTTCACACTCCGTCGAGAGCGGCCTTACCGCAATCCTGTCCGGATCCGGGCTGAGCTACAGGCTCACCGGCGGCAATACGGTGACGATCCTCGATCCTTCGGCGTCGTCCTCTTCGCAGGCGCAGCCGCTGGCGGATGGCTCGACCGGACTGGAGACGATCAATGTCGAGGGGGAGGGTTCCACGACGGAGGGAACCAACTCCTACACGACCCGGGAAATGGTGACCGCGACCGGCTTGCCGCTCTCGATTGCCGAGACGCCGCAATCGGTGACGGTCGTCACGCGCACCCGAATGGAGGATCAGGCCAGCACCTCGCTGCGCGATGCGCTGGAATCGGCAACCGGCATGACCACGCAGCAATATGACAGCGACCGCACCGAATATACCGCGCGCGGCTTCGCGATCACCGAGTTCCAGTATGACGGCGTAGCCGTCGAGACGGATGGCGTCTACGATTTCGGCCTGAGCAATGCCGACATGACCATCTATGACCATGTCGAAGTGGTGAAGGGCGCCAATGGTCTGCTGATGGGTGCCGGCAACCCCGGCGCTGCGGTCAATCTCGTGCGCAAGCGCCCGACCGATACATTCCAGGGCTCGGTGACCGGCACGCTTGGATCGTGGAACACCTATCGCAGCGAACTCGACGTCTCCGGCCCGCTCAATGACGACGGCTCCGTTCGCGGGCGTTTTTCCGGCTCCTTCGAAGACGGGGAGTCCTATCTCGACCATTACGAGAAGAAGTCCTTCACGCTCTATGGCGTGCTGGAGGCCGATATTGGCGACAGCACGACGTTGTCGCTCGGTGCCGACTACCAGCAGAACCGCCCGCGCGGCTCGACCTGGACGGGCCTGCCGATGTTCTTTTCCGACGGAACCCGCACCGACTGGGACATTTCCACCAACCCGGCGACGACATGGAGCAGGCGCGATACTTTCACGAACAATGTCTTCGTCACGCTCGACCATGAATTCGACAATGGCTGGAAGGCGGACGTGACCTACAACCACCGCCGCAACGGCCATGACAGCGTTCTCGGCTCCGCCGGTGGCGGTTTTCCCGATCCCTTTACGGGGGCGGGTGTCTCGCAATATGTCGGCAAATATTCGGGCCGGGTCGTGCAGGACACGATCGATGCCAAGGTGTCGGGTCCGTTCGAACTGTTCGGCCGCGAACACGACCTGATGTTCGGCGCCACCGCATCCCGGCGCACGGACAAGGGCCCGTGGTATGGCTATGGCGGCGTCGGTTACGATCCGTCCGTGCCGAATTTCTTCCTGTGGGACGGGAAGACGGCGGAGCCGGACTTCGACCTTGCAGGGCGCTACGAGGATTCGCTGACCCAGTACGGCGCCTATGCGGCCGCCCGCCTGAAGGCGACGGACGACCTGTCCGTCATTCTCGGCAGCCGCATCAGCTGGTGGGATTTCAAGGACCAGGGAACTTATGACATTGCAACCGATGCGTGGACCGGGGCAGGCGCCTATTCCGCCAAGGGCAAGCTGACGCCCTATGCCGGCATCGTCTACGACTTCACCGATGCCTATTCCGTCTATGCGAGCTATACCGGCATCTTCAAGCCGCAGGGCAACCAGGACGTGACCGGCGCCTATCTCGCGCCGGAAGAGGGCACGAGCTATGAGGCCGGCGTCAAGGGCAGCTTCTTCGATGGCGCGCTGAATGCCAGCGCTGCCGTGTTCATGACCAAGCAGGACAATCTGGCGGAAGTTGCCGGATATGACCCGATCCGCGGCGGAAACTACTACCGGGCCGTGCAGGGCGTGACGACAAAGGGCTTCGAGCTTGAAGCCTCGGGCGAAATCCTGCCGGACTGGAATATCTATGCCGGCTACACCCATGCCCGCGCCCGCAAGCAGAATGGCGACCACGTCTATTCCTTCATCCAGACGAGCGCACCGGACAATGTCGTGAAGCTCTACACGAGCTATACGCTGCCCGCCGAATGGGAGAACCTGACGATCGGCGGCGGCCTGCGCTGGCAGGACGAGATCCACGCCTATGTCTGGAGCCCCGCGAATGTCTACCAGAACATCACGCAGAAGAACGTGCTGCTGGTCGACCTGATGGCGAAATACCGGTTCAACGAAAAGGTCGACGTGACCTTCAACGTCAAGAACCTCTTCGACGAGAAGTATTTTGCCGGCCTCGGGAATTTCGATACCGGCTTCTACGGCGAACCGCGCAGTTTCAGCATTTCGACGAAGTTCAAGTTCTGATGCTGCTCGCCCCGCGCCGGGCTCCCGGCGGGGCGGCGGCCTTCCCGTTCACGGCCGGGCACACGCTCTGCCTTCGCCACCCAGGTGCACCAGCTGCCCTCGGCATTGTTTTACGACCTGCCAGGCGCTATATGTAGGTATGTTCCTACATGGAGGCAGATCATGGGTACGATCCGTTTGACAAGCCGTGAGCTGAATCACGACGTCAGCAGGGCAAAGAAGGCTGCCGAGAATGGGCCTGTCGTTATCACCGATCGCGGTAGGCCGTCGCATGTGCTCATGACCTACAGCGAGTTTGAGCGCCTGACCGGCAAGCGTCGCAATCTTGTCGATGCCCTTTCAATGCCCGGTTTATCAGCCATCGATTTCGATCCACCTCGAGCCGCAATTTCCCCTCGCGAGGTCGATCTGTCTTGAGATATTTGCTGGATACGAATGTTGTCTCGGAGTTGCGCAAAGTAGGTGATGGCAAAGCCGATGCGAATGTGACGGCCTGGGTTGGCGCGCGAGATTCCCGCGACCTGTTCATTTCAGCCATAACAATCTTGGAACTTGAGCGCGGGATATTGGGCATTCAGCGTCGCGACGCTGCGCAAAGTTCGCGTTTGCGGGCGTGGATGGATAGCCGGGTTCGCCCCGAATTTGTCGAGCGGGTTCTGCCAATCGATGACGCGGTCGCTACGCGCTGTGCCCACCTGCATGTCCCAGACCGCCGCAATGAGGCTGACGCTCTCATCGCGGCCACGGCGTTGTGTCATGGCCTGATAGTGGCGACCCGAAATGTCAAAGATTTCGAGAGTATGGGCGTGATCATATTCGACCCGTGGCAAGCCTGAACCGGGGCTAGTGCCTCGTAAGGGCCGACGGTCCAGATGATTGGCCAATCGCCGCCCGCGTCATTCCGGCCTCTGCCGCTACCTCTCAACAAAAACCGTTCAGTTTAAGGATCTTGTGCGCTTCGATCGATGCGCGAAGCTCGTCCTCGGAGAGGCGGTCGCCCTGGTTGGTGTCGGGATGGAGCATTTTGAGCCTTTCCTTATAGCGGCTCTTGATTTCCGCAGGCGTCGCATCCGGTGAGAGTCCCAGGGTCTCGAAAGCCCTTGCTTCGAGGACCTTGAGCTTTCGTTTCTGGAGATCGGCTTTTTGCGCCTGGCGTTGTGCAGCTGTCTTGCGGGCATTCAATGCCTTTGCCGAACCCGAACGGGTGGTGGACGGCATTGGGATTTCGGTTGCCTGGTCGACTGCGGTACCCCATGTCGGTCGAGCACGGGTTGTCGCTTCTCTCTGGTAGCGCGCGACGTCCGCGTGGGAAAGATCTGCCGTGAAATTGTACCCCTTGTTGTACTCCTTCACATGCTCAAGACAGAACAGCAGATACAGGCCCTCGGCATCTCGCCCCACGGGCGCGCGGTGCGCGCCAATCTTTTCGCAACAGTCCCATTGGCATTTCGGGCCGGCGGGGTTGGCGTGCGGAGAAGATTTTTTGCGAGTAGACCGGAGGCCAACGAATATTTTCGAATCGAGCGTCATCGCGCCGGTATGGAGGCAGTGCGGGATCTTGGCAAGAATTAGCAGGATTCGCGGCCCGTTGGCTGTCATGCGCTGTGTTATGTTACCTGCGAGTGCGGAGGCCACTCGCCAGCACAAAAAAGAAACTCCGCTAGCACTCTCCACGCATGAGTGCTAAGAGTGCCTATCGGGATCGGCCATCGGGCCGCGTTCTCGCCAAGGAACCCCAAAATGACAAATACCGTTTTCCGGCCGTTGCACGACCGCGTCGTCGTGCGTCGTATCGAGGCTGAAGCCAAAACCAAGGGCGGCATCATCATTCCTGACACGGCCAAAGAGAAGCCGCAGGAAGGCGAAATCGTCGCCGTCGGCGCTGGCGCGCGTGATGAGAGCGGCAGGATCGTGCCCCTCGATGTCAAGGCGGGCGACCGCATCCTGTTCGGCAAATGGTCGGGCACCGAGATCAAGTTCAACGGTGAAGACCTGTTGATCATGAAGGAAGCCGACGTCATGGGCGTTATCGCCTGATCGCCAGCCGCTTCTTTCCTTTCTTTTCATGAAGACCAGTGGGCGATCAGCCCGGGAGTTTTTCCATGTCTGCTAAACAAATCAAATTCGGTCGCGACGCGCGCGAAAAGCTGCTGCGTGGCGTCGATATTCTCGCTGACGCCGTCAAGGTCACGCTTGGTCCCAAGGGCCGCAACGTGGTGATCGATAAATCCTATGGCGCGCCACGCATCACCAAGGATGGCGTTACCGTTGCCAAGGAAATCGAACTGGAAGACAAGTTCGAAAACATGGGCGCACAGATGGTCCGCGAGGTCGCGTCGAAGACCAACGACATCGCTGGTGACGGCACGACGACGGCAACCGTTCTCGCGCAGGCCATCGTTCGCGAAGGCGGCAAGGCCGTTGCCGCGGGGATGAACCCGATGGACCTGAAGCGGGGCATCGACCTCGCCGTCACCGCCGTCGTCAAGGATCTGCTGGCCAAGGCCAAGAAGATCAACACGTCCGAAGAAATTGCCCAGGTCGGCACGATTTCGGCCAATGGCGAGAAGGAAATCGGCCAATACATCGCCGAAGCGATGCAGAAGGTCGGCAACGAGGGTGTCATCACCGTCGAGGAAGCCAAGACCGCCGAAACCGAACTCGAAGTCGTCGAAGGCATGCAGTTCGACCGCGGCTATCTCAGCCCCTATTTCGTCACCAATGCCGAGAAGATGGTGGCTGAGCTGGAAGATGCCTATGTGCTGCTGCACGAGAAGAAGCTTTCGAACCTCCAGGCCATGCTGCCGATCCTCGAAGCCGTCGTGCAGACCGGAAGGCCGCTGCTGATCATATCCGAAGACGTCGAAGGCGAAGCGCTTGCGACGCTGGTCGTCAACAAGCTGCGTGGCGGTCTCAAGATCGCGGCCGTCAAGGCTCCTGGCTTCGGTGATCGCCGCAAGGCCATGCTGGAGGATCTTGCCGTCCTGACCGGCGGCACCGTCGTTTCCGAGGATCTCGGCATCAAGCTGGAGAACGTCACGCTTGACATGCTCGGCCGCGCGAAAAAGGTCTCGATCACCAAGGAAAACACCACCGTCGTCGACGGTGCCGGCGCCAAGGCCGATATTGAAGGCCGCGTCGTTCAGATCAGGGCGCAGATCGAGGAAACGACCTCCGACTACGACAAGGAAAAGCTGCAGGAACGTCTTGCCAAGCTTTCCGGCGGTGTTGCCGTGATCCGTGTCGGCGGCTCGACGGAAGTCGAAGTGAAGGAAAAGAAGGACCGCATCGACGACGCGCTCAACGCAACACGCGCCGCCGTCGAAGAAGGCATCGTGCCCGGCGGCGGCACTGCGCTGCTGCGCGCCTCGATCGTTCTCGACATCAAGGGCGAGAATGACGACCAGAATGCCGGCATTGCCATCATTCGCAAGGCTCTGCAGGCGCTGGTCCGCCAGATCGCCGAAAATGCCGGCGATGAGGGCTCGCTTGTCGTCGGACGCATTCTGGAAAGCAACACCGACAACTTCGGCTACAATGCCCAGACGTCCGAATATGGCGACATGATCGCCATGGGCATCGTCGATCCCGTAAAGGTCGTGCGCACCGCTCTCCAGAACGCCGCCTCGGTGGCCGGCCTGCTGGTCACGACCGAAGCCATGATTGCCGACCTTCCCAAGAAGGATGCTGCCGGCGGCGGCATGCCTGACATGGGTGGCATGGGCGGCATGATGTAACAGGGGAGCCTTCGCCCCCTGCTATACAGGGCTCCGATCGATCGGAGCCCTGCACACCTGCGCAAATGCCGAAATGATCAAAGGTGAAAAGCGCCATATGGGCGGCTGCAATCTCGTGGATACAGAATGTTGAAATTGAACAGGCCTCGCAGTACCGGACCTTACCCCGACCGGGATATCGGCTGCCAGGAAGCTATCGAGCCGGCCTTTCTTGAACTTGCCAAGGGGCTGGCGCCAGACAACATAGTGGAGACAGCCGGCGGCAAACTTCCGCCAATGCTGTTGGGACTGGCAAAACGCGCCGAAGCGGCAGGATGGTCGTTGGAAGAGGCGGAAGTGGCAATCAGCGAACTGGCGCAGAACCTCCTGGATGACATGGCGGCAATGTAGCGCGGGATGTGGTTTTGCTGAACAGCTCGCCACCGAGCGGCATTCGTCTTAACAAGCCGGAAGCCGTAACTTCCGGCCAGTGTGTTGGTCATTGAAATGGCAGCCGCGCGATGGCTGTCAGGATAGGGTTCGGCCGCAATCGCTGGTGACCCACATGCACTCGACCAACTTTAACCGGCCAAACCTGAATACGAAATACCACTTTTTTACTGAAATGCGGTATCTTGTCAGCCGGCCTTGGTTGAAATACTCGAGACCAATAGGAAACGAGGCCGATCGACGGTACGGTTCGGCCCGCGCTGCGTTTCAGCGCGACAAAGCTCTGACGTTGGGATTGCGATGAACCTTTACCTGGATTACGTGGCTGAAATCAAAAGCAGAGAAACCCAGGGGCTCGCTCCCAAGCCGATCGACGACGGCAGGCTCACCGCTGAAAATATTGCCCTGATCAGGGATTCCGGTAGTGAGCATCGGGCGGATGCCCTTAAATTCTTCATCTACAATACGCTGCCCGGCACCACGAGCGCCGCGGGCGTCAAGGCGGCTTTCCTGAAGCAGATTATCCTGGGCGACGCAATCGTCCCCGAGATCACACCCACCTTTGCCCTTGAACTGCTGTCGCACATGAAAGGGGGGCCATCGGTCGAAGTGCTCCTTGACATCGCGCTCGGCGACGATGCCGTGATTGCCGGGCAGGCCGGCGAGGTGCTGAAGACCCAGGTGTTCCTTTATGACGCCGACATGTTCCGGCTGCGCGACGCCTTCAAGGCGGGCAACGCGGTCGCGAAAGGCGTTCTCGAAAGCTATGCCAAGGCCGAATTCTTCACCAAGCTCCCGGATGTCGAGGACGAGATCAAGCTCGTGACATTTATCGCTGCCGAAGGCGATATCTCGACCGACCTACTGTCGCCCGGCAACCAGGCGCATTCGCGCTCGGACCGCGAACTGCACGGCCAGTGCATGATCACGCCTGAAGCGCAGCAGGAAATCGTTGCGCTGCAGAAGCAGCATCCCGACAAGCGCGTGATGATGATCGCAGAGAAGGGCACGATGGGCGTGGGCTCGTCGCGAATGTCCGGCGTGAACAACGTGGCGCTGTGGACCGGCAAGCAGGCCAGCCCCTATGTGCCCTTCGTCAACTTCGCCCCTGTCGTCGCAGGCACCAACGGCATCTCGCCGATCTTCGCGACGACGGTCGACGTGACCGGCGGCATCGGCATCAACCTGAAGAACTGGGCCAAGAAGACCGGCGACGACGGCAAGCCGATCCTCAACAACGAAGGCAACCCGATCCTCGAACAGCAGTACTCGGTCGAGACCGGCACGGTGCTGAAGATCGACGTCAAGAGCAAGAAGCTGCGCGATGAGAGCGGCAATGAACTGGTCGATGTCGCTAGCGCCTTCACGCCCCAGAAGATGGAGTTCATGAAGGCGGGCAGCTCCTACGCCATCGTCTTCGGCAAGAAGCTCCAGACGTTTGCGGCCCAGACGCTCGGCGTCGAGGCAACCCCGGTCTTCGCGCCGAACAAGGAGATCTCGGTCGCGGGCCAGGGCCTGACCGCGGTCGAAAAGATCTTCAATCGCAACGCGGTCGGTGTGACCCCGGGCAAGATTCTGCATGCCGGCTCGGACGTGCGCGTGAAGGTGAACATCGTCGGCTCCCAGGACACCACCGGCCTGATGACCGCGCAGGAGCTCGAGGCGATGGCGGCCACCGTCATCTCGCCGCTCGTCGACGGTGCCTATCAGTCGGGCTGCCACACGGCGTCCGTCTGGGACAAGAAGGCGCAGGCGAACATTCCGAAACTCATGTCCTTCATGAACAATTTCGGCGTGATCACCGCGCGCGACCCCAAGGGCGTCTATCATTCGATGACGGACGTGATCCACAAGGTGTTGAACGACATCACCGTGGACGACTGGGCGATCATCATCGGCGGCGACAGCCACACCCGCATGTCCAAGGGCGTTGCCTTCGGCGCCGACTCCGGCACCGTGGCACTGGCGCTGGCCACTGGCGAAGCGACCATGCCGATCCCGCAATCGGTCAAGGTGACCTTCAAGGGCACGATGCAGCCGCACATGGATTTCCGCGACGTGGTCCATGCCACCCAGGCGCAGATGCTCAGCCAGCACGGCGACAACGTCTTCCAGGGCCGGATCATTGAAGTCCATATCGGCACACTGCTCGCCGATCAGGCCTTCACGTTCACCGACTGGACGGCCGAGATGAAGGCCAAGGCATCGATCTGTATCTCTGAGGACGAGACCCTGATCGAGTCGCTGGAAATCGCCAAGTCACGCATCCAGATCATGATCGACAAGGGCATGGACAATGCCGTGGGCACGCTGAAGGGCCTGATCGCCAAGGCCGATGCGCGCATCGCCGAAATCCGCTCGGGCGAAAAGCCGGCTCTGAAGCCCGACGACAATGCAAAATACTTTGCCGAGGTCGTCGTCGACCTGGACGTCATCGATGAGCCGATGATCGCCGATCCCGATGTGAACAATGCCGACGTGTCCAGGCGCTACACCCACGACACGATCCGCCCCGTTTCGTATTACGGCGGCACCAAGAAGGTGGACCTCGGCTTCGTGGGCTCGTGCATGGTGCACAAGGGCGACATGAAGATCGTGGCCCAGATGCTGAAGAACATCGAGAAGGCCGAGGGCAAGGTCGAGTTCAAGGCGCCGCTGGTTGTCGCGGCCCCGACTTACAACATCATCGACGAGTTGAAGGCCGAAGGGGATTGGGAAATCCTGCAGAAGTATTCGGGCTTCGAATTCGACGATCTGAAACCGAAGACAACGAACCGGACCGAATACGAGAACATCCTCTATCTGGAGCGGCCCGGCTGCAACCTGTGTATGGGCAACCAGGAGAAGGCGGAGAAGGGCGATACCGTTCTGGCGACCTCGACACGCCTGTTCCAGGGGCGCGTCGTGGAAGACACCGCCGAGAAGAAGGGTGAATCGCTGCTGGCCTCGACACCGGTCGTGGTGCTTTCGGCGATCCTTGGCCGCACGCCGAGCGCGCAAGAGTACAAGGCAGCCGTCGAAGGCATCGACCTGACGAAGTTTGCCCCACCGAAAGCTGCTCCGATCGACTCTCTGTCGGTCCAATATTAGGGAACGCTGACCGAGAACCCCGCGCCAAAAACGCGGGGTCTCCGTAAGCGTCTGGGCATTTCCTGGGTACAGAGATCGCCGGCGGGTTTGCCCGCAGCGTCAGCGACATTGTCTGCACGTTTCATGTTCGCACCTGTGAGCATGACATAACATACTGTGCAATGTTGCCCGGGCAGGAGGTTGACACACGATGACGCCGCCCTGGAAACTCGTCGGCCAACCGCTTGCGGGAGTACACGCCGCAAGGGTCAGGCAAGGGCGGCGACCAGCTTCTTGAACCGGCCGTTCTCTTCCACAACCTGTTTCAGTTGCTCGAACTGGTTACTCTCCAGCCCAGCAAATTGCGTTTTCCAGCGATGATATGTCATCGCAGAAATTCCAAGCTACCGGACCAGGTCAGCGACCGATAACTTGCGTCCTGCCTGTTTTAGAGCAGCGAAAATCTGCTAGAAAACTAACATCAAATCCGTCCAACGTTCACCAGACAACGTCAAAGCCGCGCTAACACGCTGACGGCTTGGATCTGTTTACTCATAGCGAAGAACAGGCTAAACAGGTTCCATGAGTAAGCTATTGACAGCGGGCGACCTCGCTTTCCGATTCACGGCGAACCGGCTTTGCCTCGATTTTCTTGCCACGATTGGAGAGGTTGGGCATCGCAATATCGAACGTATCGGCTCTCCTCAGCAATATTCTTCGTGGATTTCGGCGGCGGGTCTTGTGGATGGTGAGCCGCTGATCGGCAATCCGGATGTCGCGGAAGCCATTGAATTTCGTGGGGTTCTGCGCGCCTATTTCACGCAGTTGAAGAATGGGGATGTGCCGGAAGCATCTCTTGTTCGCGCCATCAATGCTGCGGCGCGGCGGCCGCCTCCTCGGTGGGAATTGAACGATGGCGGGCTTGACATCTCCCGGCGTGCCGACGCGGCCGGTGCGGCAGCCCTGTCATCCGTCGCTCGCGATGTTCTGATGCTCGTATCGGAAAAACTGCATCTGCGGGTCAAGCAGTGTCAGGATCCGACCTGCAACATGTTCTTCCTTGACACCAGCCGGGGAAACAACCGCATCTGGTGCGCGACGGAGGGGCGGGGATGCGGCAACAAGGCGAAGAAGCGGGCCTTCAGGTCGCGTCAGCGGGAACTGCTTTAACCAGTTCCTTCCGGCCCGGGAACTGAAACCGGTCGGCGGCCTCCACAATCAGGGTCGCCGTGCGCGCCAAATGCGCCTCCATCAAGCGGATGGCGAGATCGCTGTCCCTTTCGAGGGCTGCGCGCGCCAGATCGTCATGCTCCTTTCCGACATCGCGATTATTGTCATCAACCGGCATCGACAAGCGGCGATAGCGCTCGGCGCGTCCGAACAACGTCTCCCGGATGCCGAGCAGCGTCCGGTTCCGGCATCCGGCGACAAGGGCGGTGTGGAAGCCGGCATGCGCCTGGCTCCAGGCGGCGGACATTTCGTCCGCAGTCCCGCTCTGCTCCCTCTTGGTGGCATTGAGGCGGTAAAGTGCCGCAACGAGCTGGCTTTCCCACGCCAGATCGCCCTCGGCGATCGCCAGGCGCAGGCACGAACATTCGACTTCGATGCGCGCTCTTGTGAGATCGAACATGTCCTCGACCGACACGCCGACAACCTGGAAGCCGCGCTTGGCATGTGCGTGGACGAGGCCCTCGCCCTCCAGGCCGGACAACGCCTCGCGCACGGCGCCAAGACTGACGCCGAATTCGTCGCAAAGATCGCTGATGACGATCCGCTCTCCGGGCGTAAGCACGCATCCCAGAATGCGTTCGCGCACCGCCTGGCGAATGGCCGCACCATTGTTCTGCTTCAGCTCGTTCATGGAACCCTTATAGAAATTTTTGAGCGGGAAACATATTCCCAAGATAAGAATATATTATTTGATTGACAATAGTGAAATTCGAGTGTTATCGGTTGCTCACATTCGGGAGGATCGTTATGCGATTTATGAGATACCAAGCCAAAAACGGCGACGGAACCGCCGTTCTCGTCGGAAAAGAGTGGCGTGGAGAAGTGGATAATGGAACCTCATCAGAAGGTTCCATCTTCGACCAGATTCTTGGAGGCGCATCCGCGCAGGCTGACATCCTCGAACAGTTTGCGAAGCTGCCGATTGTGGACGTGACGCAGGTCAAGCTGCTGCCGCCGATCCACAATCCCGGCAAGGTCATCTGCGTCGGCCTGAACTATTCCGATCATACCGAGGAAAGCGGCTATAAGCAGCCGGACCATCCGACGCTGTTTCCGCGGTTCAATTCCAGCCTCATCGGGGCGGGCGATCCGATCATCCGGCCGCTCGTGTCGGATGCGCTCGATTTCGAGGGTGAGCTGGTCGCCGTGATCGGCCGCACCGGGCGTCATATCGAAAAGCGGCATGCCCTTGAGCACGTGGCGGGCTACTCGATCTTCAACGACGGCTCGATCCGGGACTTCCAGCATCGCACCCCACAGTGGACGCTTGGCAAGAACTTCGACGGAACCGGCGCGTTCGGACCGCTCTTCGTCACCGCGGACGAGCTTCCCGCGGGCGCGGCGGGCCTCGCAATCGAAACCCGCCTCAACGGCGATGTGGTCCAGGCGTCCAACACCGACAAGCTGATTTTCGACGTCGCGACCCTGGTCTCGGCCATCTCCGAGGCGATCACGCTGGAGCCGGGCGATATCATCGTGACCGGAACGCCTTCCGGCATCGGCCATGCGCGCGAGCCGCGTCTTTATATGCGCCCTGGCGATGTGGTGGAGGTCGAGATCGAGGGTATCGGGGTCCTGACCAATCCCATCGCGGACGAGGTCGCGCAACAGAGGCGCGTGGCGGTCTGAGCCGGCAAGGGAGGAACCGATGACGGCAAACAGAGGAATAATCGAAGCTTCGACCGGTACGGGGCTACTCGGCGTTCATTCGCTGGATACGTTCAGTTTCAGCGTGCCCGATCTGGCACAAGCCGATGCATTCCACCGATCCTTCGGCCTGACGACGCGCTTGCGCGACGGTGCTCTTGAGCTTCTGACCGAGGGCAGCGATCATGTCTGGGGCCGCATCGTCGAGGGTGCGAAGAAGGCGCTCTCATATTTGAGCTTCGGGATCTACGAGGAGGATCTCGAACGCTTCAAGCTGCATCTGAAGGCAAATGGCATACGTCAGGTCGATCCACCGACGGGATTGGAATCGAACGGCCTGTGGGTCAGGGATTTCGAAGGCACGTTGGTCGAGCTGAAGGTCGCCTCGAAAAGTTCGCCCGACGAGAAGTCCCACGGCACCATGGCGTCGTCGGCACCCGGTGTGGCCGGTGCGCCGAAGCGCTCCGCCGGCGGCCTCGTCATCCCGTCGCGGATGTCGCATATCCTGCTGTTCACGTCGGATGTCGATCGGGCCGTCAGTTTCTACACGCGTGTCTTCGGTCTCGGCCTGTCGGACCGGGCCGGCTCAGACATCGCGTTCCTGCACGGCAAGCATGGCAGCGACCACCACATGGTGGCCTTCGTCCGCTCGACGGCGCCGGGAATCCACCACACGAGCTGGGACGTTCCAAGCGTCCACCAGGTGGGGCTGGGCGCGATGAACATGGCCGATCGCGGTTATTCCGAAGGGTGGGGGCTCGGTCGGCATGTGCTCGGATCGAACTACTTTCACTATGTCCGCGATCCCTGGGGGAGCTACGCCGAATATTCCTGCGACATGGACTACATCCCCAGGGACATCGACTGGACGGCAGCCGACCATGACGGCGAGGACGCATTTTACATCTGGGGACCGAAGCCCCCGGCGGATTTCGGCGTGAACCACGAAGCCGACTGACGCGAGACGATACCAGGACCGCATCGTGCACATCGACAGCGTCTCGAACAAACCCGTTCGACGCGGGCCAGCGAAGCTTTGCCGTTTCCTGACAGCGAGACGGCAGACGGATGAAAGGGAGCGAAATGACCATCGAAAATGCCGCCTTCGCCACGTTGCGGCGATTCTACGAGGCTGAAACCATCTATCTCGCGCCGGGCGGCGGGGATTTCGGCCCAATTGCCGCGACCCTCGATCCGGATTGCGTCCTGCATCAGCCGGCATCGCTGCCCTATGGCGGCGAATGGAGAGGACCGCACGGGTTCCAGGCCTGGATGGAGGCCTTCGGAAAGGTTTGGTCGCATCTGGAAGTGCGCGATCCGCAATTCTATCCCTCCGGAGAGGATGTGATCGTCAGCCGCTCGCATGTCTATGCGACCGCCCGGGCCAACGGGCAGACCGTCGACTGGCCGCTCATGCAGTTCTTCCGCATCCGCAACGACAGGATCGTCGAATTGCGTCCCTTCTATTGGGACACGGCCGCATTGCTTGCCGGGATCGAGGCGAGGCCATGAGCGATGTCGTCATCGTCACCGGCGCAAGCTCCGGCATCGGCCGGGCGACCGCGCTGCATCTTGCTGATCTCGGCTACGATGTCGGCCTGACCTATGGTTCCAACGCCGAAGGCGGCGAGGAGACTTGCCGGCGGATCCGGGCCAAGGGACGCAGGGCCGAAGTCTGCAGGATGCTTCTCGACGATCCCGAAAGCATCGAGCAGGCGATCGGCGGCCTGATCGACAAATTCGGCAAGGTCTCGGCCTTCGTGAACAATGCCGGCACGCTGGCTTTCGCGACGTTCACGGAACTCAAGCTCGACGACTGGCGCCGTGTCATCGACGCCAATCTCACCGGCAGCTTCGTCGCCGGCCAGGTTATCGCCCGCCATATGGTCAGGGAGAGCATTCCCGGCCGCATCGTCAACGTATCGTCCGTCCACGAGGCGATCCCTCTTCTCTCGGGCGCTGCCTACTGCGCGTCGAAGGCCGGCGTCGGCATGCTGACGAAGTGCATGGCGATCGATCTGGCGCCGCACCGGATCCGGGTGAACGCAATCGGCCCCGGCGAGACGGCCACGCCAATGATCGGTGTCGCGGAAGGCGAGGACATCCTCGGCCGTCACCGACCCGAAACACCGTTGGGACGGCCCGGCATGCCTGCCGAAATGGCCGAAGCCATCGCCTACCTGCTCTCGCCCGGCGCGCAATTCACGACGGGAACCACCCTGTTCGTGGATGGCGGGCTGAGCCTGATGGCGGCGATCGGCAACCAGAGAACAATCATGAAATCCATGGGAGAGGAAGCCTGATATGGGCATGCTGGATGGCAAGATCGCAATCGTGACCGGTGGTGCGGGCGGCGTTGGCTCCGCCGCAGTGGCACTGTTTGCGCAGGAGGGCGCCAAAGTCGCTGTGTTCGATATGAAGGACCAGGGGCCGGAGGCCGCGAAGGTCTATCGCAAGGTGGATATCTCGGATGAGGCAGCGGTTAAACGTGCCGTCGCCGATGTGACGGCAGAACTCGGTCTGCCGGACGTCCTCGTCAATGCGGCTGCGATCGCCGGCACCGGCGCGCTGACCCACGAGGCGACGGTCGAGGATTTCGACAAGGTCTTCACGATCAACGTCAAGGGCACGTTCCTGTGCACCAAACATGTGATTGCCGGGCTGCTCGCCGCCGGCCGACCGGGCAGCATCGTCAACATCTCGTCGACCTACGGCGTGATCGGCAATGCGGATATCCCGCTGTATCACGGCACGAAGGCGGCGGTGCGGCTTTTGTCGAAGTGCGATGCCGTCACCTATGCCGAAAAGGGCATCCGGTCGAATTCCATCATCCTCGGCTCCACGAGAACCGACATGACGGTAGCCGCCATGAAGGCCAGCCCCGAGGGCGAAGCCTATGTGCGCAATCTCGTTGCGGCGCATCCCATGAAGCGACAGGCCGAGCCGATCGAAATCGCCCGGGTCGTCGCCTTTCTCGCATCCGATCTCGCCTCCTACGTCACCGGCGCGGATGTGCCGGTCGATGGAGGCTACACGGCTCAATAATTCAAACTGGTAGGGAGGATGCCATGAAGAAGAGGACATGTTTTGCCGCGCTCATGTTGACCGCGGCGCTGATACCGGGCGGGGCCCGGGCGCAGGAGACGGTTGTCGATGTCGGCGGAGGGGCAAGCGTCAGCATCAAGAAGGACGCCCCGCTGAAGATCGCCTTCTTCTCGGAGGGCGCGAACAATTCCGCCATGCAGGCAAGCATCGATGGTGCGACGCGGGCTGCCAAGGAGCTTGGTTGGCAGATTGACGTCTTCGACGGGAAGTTCGACGCCGTCACACAACTAAACCAGCTCCAGAACGCGCTGAACCGCGACTACGACGCCTGGGTTCTGAAGGCCGTCGAAGGCAACACGATGTGCGACGTTGCCACGAAGGACGCGCCGGCGAAGAACGTGCTGGTCGTCGTTTCGGTGCTGTCGATCTGCGGTCGCGGCGCCAATGAGGGTGAGGCTTTGTGGTCGCCGGGCACACTTGCCTATGTCGGCGGAGCGGAGACGCCGCAAGCCTTTTTCCAGGTGCTGGACCGCATGGGCCGTGAAAATCCCGGCCCACAGAAGCTTGGGGTTTTCACCGGACCTGAGCTCAATCCGATCACCAAGAACCATGAAGCCGCGCTGAAGATGTTTCAGGCGAAATACCCGGACATCACGGCCGTCGCGATTGCCCGGACCGATTATTCGACGCCGTCGGCGCTCGAAAAGGCCGGACCGATGGTGCAGGCAAACCCGGACATGACGCTCTACTACACGGCGTTTTCCAACCTCGCCAAGGGACTGGTGCCGGTGCTCGAACAAGCTGGCCTCACCGGCAAGGCTAAGATCTACGACAATGGCGCGACGGCCTGGGCGATCGATGCGATCAAGGACGGGACGGTCGCGATCTCCAGCGCGAACCGGCTCGGGTCTAACGCTTATAATGCCGTGAAAGCCATCGAGCGCGCACGCAAAGGTGAGGCCCTTCCAAGGGCGATCGGCGATCTGGGCGAGCCGCTCGTCGAAGGCAAACCGCCGACCGATCCCTATCTCATCGATGCCGGAAACGTCGCGGCCTATCAGCCGGAAATCGACTGATGGACACGAGGCCCTCCATCGCGGTTCCAAACCCCACAGCGCCGCTGTTGTCGCTTGTCGGCCGCAGGGCGCTCGTCACCGGCGGCGGTGGAGGCATCGGCGCCGCCATCGTTGCGCGGTTCCGTGACCTCGGTGCTGTGGTGGCGGTGACAGATGTCGTCGTTCCGCCAGAAGGAGGCGAGGAGCCGTCCCTGTTTGCGAAGGCCGACATCACGCAGGAGGCCGAGGTGGCACGGATGTTTGTCCGGCTCGCCGGAGAACTCGGTGGACCCTTCGATATTCTGGTGAACTGCGCGGCGATTGCCGGGTCCGGCAAGCCGACGCATCTCGCGACGGTCGAGGAGTTCGACCGCGTCTTTGCCGTCAATGTCAGGGGAGCATTCCTGTGCAGCCGGGAGTTCATTCTTAGCTGCCTGACACGCGGCGCGCCGGGAACGATCGTCAATGTCTCGTCGATCAACGGGGTCATCGGCAACGACGATATCCCGCTCTATCACGCGACCAAGGCCGCGCTGCAGTTGCTCTCCAAATGCGATGCGGTCGCTTATGCCGACCGGGGCATCCGGGTGAACTGCGTGCTGCCCGGTTCCACCCGCACCGAACTCACGCTGCGGGCACAGGCCGAAAGCGGCGATCCGGACGGCTATGTGCGCCGGCTGGTCGGTGCGCACCCCACCGGACGGCAGGCGCTGCCGGAGGAAATCGCCAATGTCGCCGCCTTCCTCGCATCGGACGCCGCCGCTTTCGTGACGGGCGCGGATATCGCGGCAGATGGCGGCTACACGGCCCAATAAAAACCTAAAGGAGGAGGAAATCATGAGAAAATACAGATGCCTGAAGAATGCCGCACTTGCTGGCGCGATGCTGGCTTCGTTGGCGGGCATGGCATGGGCGGAGGATGTTTCGATCGATATCGGAACGGAAAAGCCGATCGTCGTGCAAAAGGGCGGCCTGAAGCGCATCGCCCTCTTCATCGAGATGGGTACGAATACGGCGGTGCAATCGACCGTATCCGGCGCCACGGAGGCGGCAGCACGCCATGGTATCACCGTGGATGTCTTCGATGCGCGGTTTGACATCGGCCGTCAGGTCAACCAGATGCAAAATGCGCTGATCGGTGGCTACGACGCCTGGATCGTCGCGGCCATCGAGGGCGAGCAGGTCTGCAACATGGCGGCCAACGAAGCGCCGGCAGCCGGCATTCCGGTTGCGGTCGTCACCATGGCCATCTGTGGTCGCTCTACCAACGAGGGCGACGCGATGTGGTCTCCGGGCACCGTGACCTATATCGGCGGCAATGAAAGCCCCAATTCCTTCAAGCGGGTCATGCAGCAGATGGTTGCCGACAAGGCCGGTCCGCTGAAGATCGCCGCGCTGACCGGCCAGCCGCTGCATCCGATCACGCTTGCATTCGACAAGGCGCTGAAGGAGTTCCTGGCCGAGAACCCCAATGTGACGCTCGTCGCCGAGCACCGGACCGACTACTCGCCGGAAATGTGCCAGCAGAAGGTGCAGACCACGCTTCAGGCGACCCCGGACCTCGACGCGATCATCGGCGTCTACACGAATATGTCCAAGGGTGCGGTTCCCGCCGTGGAAGCGGCCGGGCTGACGGGCAAGGTTCGCCTCTATGAGGCCGGGGGCACGATCTGGTCCGTCGATGCCCTGAAGTCCGGGACCATCTCGGCCACCACGGGCTATTACCGCGGTACGGCCGCGGACACCGCCGTCGAACTTCTGGTCAAGGCCTTCAACGGCGAGCAGGTGCCGCGAGCCGTGATGAATGACGGACATGCGCTCATCGCAGGCCAGCAGGCCGGGCTGGTCGGTGTCGTGACCGCCGCCAACGTCGACCAATACACTCCCCAGTCTCCGTGAGGGCGCCATGACAGACACGACGGAACAATGTGTCCTGATCGTCACCTTCAACGCGCATCCGGGACGCAAGGAGGCTTTTCGCGAGCATCTTTACAGGCTGGTCCGCGCAATGAGCCGGGAGCCGCATTTCGTCAACACGATCGTCCATGACGATCTCGACGATGCGGACCGCCTCGTCCTCTACGAAATCTGGTCGGGAAGCCGCGAACGCTGGCAGCGCGATGAGCCGCAGAAAGCCTATCGCAAGACCTACGAAGAGGGGCTTTCCGACCTGCTCGCCGACCGCATCGTCTCCTGGATGGTCCCCGTCGCCGAATGGGGCAGCCACCTGACACACCACAAGAAGGAAATCTGACATGAAGCATGCATGGCTTCTCGCTCTCGCACTGGCTGCGACCCCCGCCACGGCCGCCGAAATCAAGGTCGATGTCGGCCTCGACGCCCCGGTGATCGTGGATACGGAACAGCCGCTGAAACTGGCTTTGTTCATCGAGATCGGCACGAACAGCGCAGTGCAGTCGACCGTCACCGGCGTCAAGAAGATGGCCGAGAAATACGGCTTCTCCTACGATGTCTTCGACGCCCGTTTCGATGTGGCGCGCCAGATCAACCAGATGGAGACGGCACTTTTCAACGACTACAATGCCTGGATCGTGGTGCCGGTCGAAGGCAGCCAGGTTTGCGACATGGTCACCGAGCGCGCACCCGCCGAAAACGTGCTCGTGGCCCATGCCACGGGTACGGCCTGCGGTCGCTCTTCCATGGAGGGCGACGAGCTTTGGTCGCCCGGAACGCTCGTCTATGTCGGCGGAAACGAAACGCCGAGCGCCTTCAAGGCTATCATGGAAAAGGCGATCGCCGACAATCCTGGCCACCAGAAGGTCGGCATCCTGACCGGCCCCAATCTCCACCCCATCACCGTCTCCTTCGACAAGGCGCTGGAAGAGGTGAAGGCAGCGCATCCCGATTTCGAGGTCGTCGCGGTCCATCGCACCGACTATTCGCCGCCGGACAACCAGGTGAAGACCCAGACGATGCTGCAGTCCAATCCGGATCTCGGCATCATCATCGGCGCCTATACCAACATGTCGAAGGGTGCCGTGCCCGCCATCGAGGCGGCCGGCAAGCAGGATCAGGTGAAGGTCTACGAGGCCGGCGGCACGGAATGGTCGGTCGAGGCGCTGAAGTCAGGCGCCATTCAGGCAACCACCGGTTTCTATCGTCAGACGGCGGCCGAAGCCGCAGTGCAGGCGATCGTCGATGCCCGCGCCGGCAAGGCGGTTCCGCGCGTGATCCTGAACGACGGGCACGCGCTCATTTCCGGCCAGGAAGCCGGCAAGGTGGGTCTCGTCACGAAGGAAAACGTCGGCGCCTACACGGCGGAATCGCCCTGATCCAAGATCAATCGAGCTGGAGGCGCATGCCATGGAAACTATCGCCCGCAACGTTGCTCCTGCCATACGCCTGACCGGCGTGCGCAAATCCTTCGGGCCGGTCGATGCGCTGAAGCCGGTGACGCTCGACGTGGAAGCGGGACGTATCCACGCCTTCGTCGGCCAGAACGGCGCCGGCAAATCGACGACGCTCGGCATTCTTGCCGGGCGGATCGCCGCCAGCGGCGGCGAGATCGAGATCGCCGGCGTCAAAGTCGAACTCGGCGATCCGCGCCGGGCGCGCGGGGCAGGGGTCGTCGCAATCTACCAGGAACTGACGATCGTTCCGGCCCTGTCGGCTGTCGCCAATGTCTTTCTCGGCCAGCCCTATTCGCGCCGGGGCATCCTGTCGGAAGCCGCCATGCGTCGGCGGTTTCACGAATTGACTGGGCGACTCGGTGTCAAGATCCCGGCGGATGCCGAGGCGCGCAGTCTTTCCGTCGCCGATCAGCAGACGTTGGAAATCCTGCGCGCCCTTGAAGCCAATGCGCGTATCATTCTCTTCGACGAGCCGACGACGGCGCTGGCGCCACCGGAGCGCGAGGCCTTGTTCAAGGTGATGCGGGACCTGCGTGCCGAAGGCCACACGCTCATCTATGTGTCTCACAATCTGGACGAAGTGCTCGATATCTCCGATGCCATTACCGTCTTCCGCAACGGTCGCCTCATCGAGACGCGGGAAAAGACGGATTGGACAAAGTCTCAGCTCGTCACCGCCATGCTCGGCGAAGACATGGGGGACATCTATCAACGGCGCCCGGCGTCGCGGCCGCCCGGTGAGACTCCGGCTCTTCAGGTTTCGGATTGTTCTCTTCCCGGCGCAATCGGCGGGATATCTTTCGCGGTCAGGCCCGGCGAGGTGCTCGGGATCGGTGGGCTCGTCGGTTCGGGCCGCACCAGTCTGTTGCGGGCGCTGGCCGGGCTCGAACCCCGGTCGACCGGAACCATGGCCATCGACGGCCGGCCCGTCGGCTGGCCGCGTTCGCCGAGGGCAGCCCGCAAACTCGGCATCGCCCTGGTGCCGGAAGATCGCAAGCATCAGGGCCTCGTGCTTGGGCTGCCCGCCACCGACAACGTGACGCTGCCGAATTTCGGCAAGGTGGCCAGACACGGCCTTATTGCCGATCGCGAGATGACCAGCCATTCGGCCGCCGCCACCCGGGCGTTCGGCTTCGACAGCAGCAGGCTGGGCGCCCCAGTGGGTACGCTCTCGGGCGGCAACCAGCAGAAGGTGCTTCTGGCGCGCTGGGCCTATGAACAGCCAAAGATATTGCTGGTCGACGAACCGACGCGCGGCATCGACGTCGGCGCAAAGGCGGAAATTCTCGATTCCCTTCGAGGCTTCGCCGATCAAGGGCTCGCGGTCATCATCGTCTCATCCGAACTCGAGGAAATCTGCACGCTCGCCGACAGAGTGGTCGTGCTTTCGGAAGGTCGCCTCGTCGATCATATCGATGCCTCACGCGCCGAACTCACCGTCCATCTTGTCCTGAACAGCGCCTTCGGCGTGGAAAGGCATCACCATGACTGACTCAATCGCAGAACAACCGTTTTCGACCGCGACCATGCGCAGGACATCGATCACGGACATTGCGTTTCGCTATGGCCTCCTGATCGTGCTCCTGGTGCTGATCGCCGTCAGCCAGGCGCTCTATCCCCGCTTTCTCGATCCGCAGAACATCAAGAACATCCTGAGCCAGAATGCGCCGCTCGGGATCGTTGCGGTCGGCATGACGCTCGTCATGATCACGCGCGGTTTCGACCTCTCGGTCGGCGCGACCTATGCCGCGGGTGCGACGGTCTTCGCAAGCCTTGCGGTCGCCGGCTGGCCGCTCTGGGCGGCCGGGGCCGCGACGCTCGTCGTTGGGCTGCTTGCAGGCCTCATCAACGGAACGATCATCACCCGCGTGAACGTCAACCCTTTCGTGGCAACGCTCGGCACGACATCGGCTTTCAGCGGGCTTGCGTTGCTTTACTCGAACTCCTCACCCTTCGTGGTCTCCGACAAGGCGTTTTCCTTCATCGGCCGCGGCAGCGTCTTGGGCCTGCCGGTCAGCATCTGGATTCTCGGCGCGGTGCTCATCGTCGGGGAATTCGTGCTGAGGAAAACGGTCTACGGCCGCAGCCTCTATGCAATCGGCGGCAATGACGAGGCCGCGCGACTTGCGGGCCTCCCGACGGCGCTCCTGCGCACGTCAACCTATGTCATCTGCGGCGTATGTGCCTCTCTCGGGGGCATGATCATCGCGTCGCGGCTCTCCATCGGCCAGGCGGATATCGGCTCCTCGATGGCGCTTGACTCGATTGCCGTCGTGGTAATCGGCGGCACGTCGCTGATGGGCGGCGAGGGCTCCGTCTGGCGCAGCGCGATCGGCCTCTTGATCGTCGCGGTCCTGACAAACCTGCTCGACAGTCTTGCAGTCGATTCCAACTATCAGCTCGTGATCAAGGGAACGATCGTCGTTGCTGCCGTGGCACTCGACGCATTTGCAAGGTCCCGACGGTAGGCTGGCGGCATTGGCGTTCCGGTCAGGCGCTTTCGCGCCGGACCAGCGTGCCGGAAAGCATCCGGGTAATACCATCGTCACCCGGCTTGATGGCCGGGTCGTCGATGAGGTTCAGGGCTTCCTGGACCATTCGTTCGACCGGCTGGCGGATCGTGGTCAGCCGGTAGGCATTCCACGACGCCATCGGAATGTCGTCAAATCCGACGACGGCGAGATCTTCGGGAACACGGATGCCACGCTGGCGCGCCGCATCAATGACCGCGAGCGCCATGATGTCGTTGCAGCAGAAGATTGCGTCCGGCGGGTTGATTGCCGACATCAGCGTCTCGCCGGCCTTATAGCCGTGCTGATAATCGAACTCGCCCGAAGCCTGCGCGTGGATGGCAATGCCCGCCTCCGCAAGCACATCGCGAAAGCCGCGGGACCGTTCCGCGTGGGTCGACGTATTGGCGACACCGCCGACGAAGCCGATCTTGCGGTGCCCGCGTTCAAGCAACACCCGGCCGGCATCGCGGCCGCCCTGATAGTTGTCGCAGGCGACGGAATTGATGCGGATGTCCCGCTGCACCCGGTTCAGAAGAACCACCTTGATCTGGTGCTGCCGACAGGCACGCGTCATCCTGGAGGTCAACTGGGCCGAGGTGACGATGATCGCCGAGGGTCGAGACGCAAGGATCTGGTCCGTCGCCATATCGACATCCGCATGGGCCGGCAGCGCATAGACGATCAACTGCCGGCCGCTTTCTTGCAAACGCCGGGCGAGCATGTCCACGACCGTCGGGTAGAACGGGTTCAGGAGATCGCCCGCAACAAGCGTTATGGTCCCCGCCGCAATCACATTGGCGGTGCGGCGGGCGGGGCTGATGTAGCCGATCTCTTCAGCGGCCGCGAGGATGCGCTTGCGCTTGTCGCCATCGATGGGTGCGCCCGGCGTAAAGGCGCGCGATACGGCGGCGACCGAGACCCCGGCGGCGTGGGCGACCTGCTTGGCAGTGGGTTTCATGGCTTCCTCGATTGAAATTTTTTCACTAGATCGATGAAAACTTGCAATAGCTTTGTAGCGCCATATCCTCGGCTTCGAAAGGGAGAAGATACATGGCCATCACTTATCTCAAGCGCGGCAAGCCTGCTGAGGCGCGCTCCGAAGACGACGCCAAGGTTCGCACGACCGTCGAAGGCATCCTCAAGGATATCGAAAGCCGCGGCGATGCCGCGGTGCGCGATCTGTCGGAGAGGTTCGACAAATACACGCCGCAATCGTTCCGCCTCAGCGAGGGGGAAATCGAGGCGCTGATGAACAGAGTGTCGCCGCGTGACCTGGAGGACATCAAGTTCGCGCAGGCGCAGGTTCGCAATTTTGCCCAGGCGCAGCGCGATTCCATGCTGGATATCGAGGTCGAAACGCTGCCCGGCGTCATCCTCGGTCACCGCAACATTCCGGTCCAGTCCGTCGGCTGCTACATTCCGGGCGGCAAGTTCCCGATGGTCGCCTCTGCCCACATGTCGGTGGCAACGGCCTCCGTCGCCGGCGTGCCCCGGATCATCGCGGCAACGCCGCCCTTCAAGGGTGAGCCGAACCCGGCGGTCATCGCCGCCATGAAACTCGGCGGCGCCCATGAGATCTATGTCATGGGCGGCATCCAGGCGATCGGCGCGATGGCCATTGGCACCGAGACGATCAAGCCAGTCGACATGCTCGTTGGCCCTGGCAATGCCTTCGTCGCCGAGGCCAAGCGCCAGCTCTACGGCCGCGTCGGCATCGACCTCTTCGCTGGCCCGACAGAGACCATGGTCATCGCGGACGACACTGTCGATGCCGAGATCTGCGCGACGGACCTCCTCGGCCAGGCCGAGCACGGTTATAATTCGCCCGCCGTCCTGCTGACAAACAGCCGAAAACTCGCAGACGCCACGCTGCAAGAGATCGAGCGCCTTCTGGCGATCCTCCCCACGGCCGACACAGCGCGCCGTAGCTGGGAAGATTATGGCGAAGTCATCGTCTGCGACAGCCATGAAGAGATGCTGGACGTCGCCAATGAAATCGCCAGCGAGCACGTCCAGGTCATGACGGACCGGGACGATTGGTATCTGGAGAACATGCATAGCTATGGCGCCCTGTTCCTCGGCGCCCGCACCAATGTTGCCAATGGCGACAAGGTCATCGGCACCAACCATACCCTGCCGACGAAGAAGGCCGGCCGCTACACCGGCGGCCTGTGGGTCGGCAAATATCTCAAGACCCACAGCTACCAGAAGGTGCTGACCGACGAGGCCGCTGCAATGATCGGCGCCTATGGCTCGCGGCTCTGCATCCTCGAAGGGTTCGTCGGCCACGCCGAACAGTGCAATATACGCGTCCGACGCTATGGCGGTCGCAATGTCGGTTACGGACAGGCGGCCGAATGACCCCGGCCGCCCTGCCACGCACACCCTCGTTCCGGCTTGACGGCAAGTCCGCACTTGTCGTGGGCGCGTCGTCCGGTATTGGCCAGGCCGCCGCGGTTGCTCTCGCTGAGGCGGGGGCGCAGGTCACGCTCGCGGCCCGTTCGATCGACAGGCTCGGACAGACTGTGGAAGCCCTGCGGCTAATGGGGCTTACGGCTACATCACTCGCGCTCGACGTGCAGGACATCGAAGCAACCGGGCGGGCCATCGAGGCCTGCCCGCCTTTCGACGTCCTGGTCAACAGTGCGGGCCTTGCCCGGCATGGGCCGGCGCTCGAGACCACGCTTGACGATTTCGATGCCGTGATGGGGATCAATGTGCGCGGCGCATATTTCGTGACGCGTGCCGTCGCCCAGAAGCTTGTGGCGGCAAAGCGTCCCGGCTCACTTATCAACATCTCCTCGCAGATGGCCCATGTCGGCGGTATCGATCGTGCCGTCTACAGCGCGACAAAACACGCCGTCGAAGGGTTCACGAAGTCGATGGCGATCGAATGGGGCAGGCACGGGATTCGCGTCAATACGATCTGCCCGACATTCATCCGCACGCCGCTCGCCGAGCAGACCTTCGCCAATCCCGAGCGCGTGCGATGGATCGAGGAGAAGATCAAGCTCGGCCGCGTGGGAGAGCTTGAGGACATCATGGGTCCGGTGACGTTTCTCGCCTCCGACGCCGCCGCGATGATTACCGGATCCGCCCTCATGGTGGACGGTGGCTGGACCGCCGATTAAGCGAACTGACAGGAACATGTCGATGAGAATTGCAGCGCCGCAGGAGATGTTTGTTGGTGAGGCGCGCGTCGCGATGACGCCGGAGAGCGCCCGTCAACTTCAGAAATTGGGATACGAATGTTTCGTCGAGGCCGGTGCGGGGCAACTGGCGGGGCATTCGGACGAGGCATATCTGGCAGCCGGCGTAACGGTTGTCGATACGCGGGACGCTCTCTATGCCGCCTCCGACGTGATCGCCAGGGTTCGCCCCCCGGATGCATCCGAGATCGCGCTGTTGTCTGCGGACAAGACGCTGATCTCGTTTTTCTATCCTGCGCAGAACAAGGAACTGCTGGAACAGGCGAGGGCGACTGGGGCGACTGTCATCGCCATGGACATGGTGCCACGCATTTCGCGTGCGCAAAAGATGGACGCGCTGTCCTCGATGGCCAATATCGCCGGCTATCGTTCTGTCATCGAGGCGAGCAACAATTTCGGCCGCTTCTTCACCGGCCAGGTCACGGCCGCCGGCAAGGTGCCGCCGGCTAAGGTGCTGGTGATCGGCGCGGGTGTCGCCGGCCTTGCGGCGATCGGCGTCGCAACCTCGCTCGGTGCGCAAGTTTACGCCTTCGATGTGCGGCCTGAGGTCGCCGAGCAGATCGAGAGCATGGGCGCCGAATTCGTCTATCTCGACTTCGCCGAAGGTCAGGCGGGCGGCCAGCAGGATGGTGCTGCGACCGGCGGCTATGCAGCGCCATCCTCGCCGGAGTTCCGCGACAAGCAGCTTGCCAAGTTCCGCGAGCTTGCGCCGCAGATCGACGTCGTCATCACTACGGCTCTGATCCCCGGCCGCGATGCGCCGAAGCTATGGCTGGCCGATATGGTCGCGGCGATGAAGCCGGGCTCCGTCGTGGTGGACCTTGCCGCCGAACGTGGGGGCAATTGCGACCTGACGGTCGCCGATCAGAGGATCGTCTCGCCGAACGGCGTCACCATCATCGGCTATACGGATTTCCCGAGCCGCATGGCCGCCCAGTCGTCGGCGCTTTACGCCACCAACATCCGCCACATGCTCGCGGACCTGACGCCGGGCAAGGACGGCGTCATCGTCCACAACATGGAAGACGACGTCATCCGTGGTGCGACCGTCGCCTTCGAAGGGGCGATCACCTACCCGCCGCCGCCGCCGAAGATCGCGGCTATCGCCATCCAGAAACCGAAGGAAAAGGTGAAGGCGCCGACGCCGGAAGAAAAGCGTGCAGCGGAAGCCGCTGCCTTCCGGGCCGAGACGAAGAGCCAGCTGACGCTGCTGGCCGTCGGCACGGCGCTGCTGCTGATCGTCGGGGCCTTCGCGCCCGCCGCGTTCATGAGCCACTTCATCGTCTTCGTGCTCGCCTGCTTCGTCGGCTTCCAGGTCATCTGGAACGTCTCGCATTCGCTGCACACGCCGCTGATGGCCGTCACCAATGCGGTCTCTGGCATCGTCATCCTCGGCGCGCTGCTGCAGATCGGGTCGGGCAACTGGCTGGTGGTGGTGCTGGCGGCGCTCTCGGTGCTGATCGCCACTGTCAACATCGTCGGGGGCTTCCTCGTCACTCGGCGCATGCTCGCCATGTTCCAGAAATCCTGATCGGGCAGGGGAATCCCTATGACAATCGGTATCGTTTCGGCCGCCTACATCGCGGCAGCCATCCTCTTCATCCTCTCTCTCGGCGGCCTTTCCGGCCAGCAAAGCGCCAAGCGCGCCGTCTGGTACGGCATTGTCGGCATGGGCCTTGCGGTCATCGCTACGGTCTTCGGGTCCGATGTCGGCAACTGGCTCATCATTCTGCTGATGATCGGTGGCGGTGCGGTGCTCGGATCCTATGTCGCCTCGCGCGTGCAGATGACCGAAATGCCGCAGCTCGTCGCCGCGCTCCACTCCTTCGTCGGTCTGGCTGCCGTGTTCATCGGCTTCAATGCCCATATCGAGGCGGGCCATGTCGCGGGTCTCGATGAGGCTGCCCGCACCGCGCTCACCGGTTTTGCGAAGATCCTGGCCCACAAGGATGCGGCGGAGTTATCGATCATGAAGGTCGAGGTTTTCCTCGGTGTATTCATCGGCGCGGTCACCTTCACCGGCTCGGTCGTCGCCTTCGGCAAGCTTGCCGGCAAGGTGGATGGCAAGGCGAAGAAGCTGCCGGGCGGGCATGTCCTGAATGCCGGCGCGGCGCTCCTCTCGCTCCTGCTTCTGGTCCTGTATGTCAACGGCGCGGGCGCATGGACGCTCGTCCTGATGACGCTCGCCGCCTTCTTCATCGGCTACCACCTGATCATGGGCATCGGCGGCGCCGACATGCCGGTGGTGGTGTCGATGTTGAACAGCTACTCGGGCTGGGCCGCGGCGGCTATCGGCTTCACGCTCGGCAACGACCTTCTCATCGTCACTGGCGCGCTGGTCGGCTCCTCCGGCGCTATTCTCTCCTACATTATGTGCAAGGCGATGAACCGCTCCTTCGTCTCGGTGATCCTTGGCGGCTTTGGCACAACGGCCGGGCCGCAGATGGAGATCACTGGCGAGCAGGTGGCGATCGATGCGGAAGGCGTGGTCGCCGCGCTCAAGGAGGCCGATAGCGTCGTCATTGTGCCGGGTTATGGCATGGCTGTCGCGCAGGCCCAGCAATCGGTCTCCGAGCTCACCCGCAAGCTGCGCGCGGCCGGCAAGACCGTGCGTTTTGCCATCCACCCGGTCGCCGGGCGCTTGCCGGGTCACATGAACGTGCTGCTTGCCGAAGCGAAGGTGCCCTACGACATCGTGCTTGAGATGGACGAGATCAACGAGGATTTCCCCAATACGGACGTCGTGATCGTCATCGGCTCGAACGACATCGTCAATCCGGCCGCACAGGACGACCCCAATTCTCCCATCTCCGGCATGCCGGTGCTGGAAGTCTGGAAGGCCAAGCAGGTGTTCGTCTCCAAGCGCGGGCAGGGCACCGGCTATTCCGGCATCGAGAATCCGCTGTTCTACAAGGAGAACACACGGATGTTCTACGGCGATGCGAAGGAATCGATCGGCAGGCTGCTGCCGCAACTTGCCTGACGACCCTTGCGTCGCACCGTGAAGGCGGCGCATTCGGCTTTGCCTTAGCCTTGATAGACGGCGTCGCGTACGGCGGCAGGAAAACTGCCGCTGGTGCCTTCGAAAGCGGTATTGGTCAGCGCAACGACGCTCAACTGTTCCGCCGGATCCAGGAAGAAACTGTGGCCATAGGCCCCGCCCCACTGGATGGTCCCCGGTCGTTGCGGTGTGTCTGCGGGTCGGCTCGAAAGCACCGCCCAGCCGTAACCGAAGCCCCAGCCCGACCCCTGGGTGCCCACATCCGGTCCGACGTGGTCTTGCATCATCATGCGAACTGTTTCGTCCCGCAGTATCGGTTTTCCACCGCCGCGGATCGCCTCGATGAACCGGAGGATGTCATGGGCGGTGCCGATCATGCCTGCGCCGCCGGAGGGGAAGGCCTTGGTTGAAAAGGCCCGCGAGGGCGAGAAACGAACGACCCCGTCTATTTTTCCCGGCTTGTCGGGAATGCGCACGGTGGGGCCGCCCAACACGGCAATCTGGCTTTTCGTCAGGGTAAGAGCGGTATTGTCATGCATGCGGACCGGTTGGTCATCGCTGCTCGCATAGGGCGTGACGAGCGTCTCTCCCGGTGGGGCTGTAAAACGGGTCTTAAGCATTCCCAAGGGCCGCGTCACCAGTTCGGCGATGATATCGGGCAGGCGCTCGCCGGTGACCCGGCAGAGCACGGCGCCAAGAACGTCGATGCCAAGCGAATATCGCCAGGATGTGCCGGGCTTGAAGGCAAGAGGCAGTTTCGCCAGCCGGCTTATGTTCTCCTCGAGCGTCAGTTCCAGCCCGTCAAGCCCGTCCGAAACGCCGCTCGTGTTCCACGGGCTATCGGTTGGCTCAAGATAGGGATGCGAAAGGCCGCTCGTATGGGTCAGAAGCTGATGGATGGAGATGTCCGGCCGGCTGCCGTCAGGGCAGGGCGGGCGGAACTCCGGCAGCCAGCGGCTTACGCTGTCATGGAGGCCGATCCTGCCGTTTTCGACGAGGCGCAGGGTAGCTGCCGTGACGATGGACTTTGAGATGGAAGCGAGGCGGAAGACGGCGTCGTCCCGCATCAAGATACCGGCCTCACGGTCGGCGAAGCCAGCGGCGCGTTTATAGACGACCTGTCCGGCGCGGCTGACGAGAACCACCGCGCCGACGATCCGGCCAGCCTGAATCGCGCTTTCAAGGACAGTGTCGAGGACAGTAAGCGATGTCATGATGATATCCAGTATGAGCCGGCTCGCCCAAAAACGAGCCGGCTCATTGGTTTCAGGAGAAGAGCTGGGTCAGAACACCGAACTCGTTGAAGACGGTCCATTCCTTCTGGATCCTGCCCTTGTCGATCGCCCACTGGCTGATGCCCCAGAGGTTCACCTGCTTGCCGGTCGGCTCGCCATAGGGGCCGAAGCCGCGATGGGTGCCGACTGCGCTCCAGCGGATCGAGACGACGTAGCCCTCCCTGGCATTTCCCATCCAGTAGACGTCATCGACATTCATGGCGAGGTCGGGGAACATCGCCACGATCGACAGCATGAAGGACCGTATCTGGCCGGCGCCCCGATAGACGCGCCCGGTCGATCCCTGCATGACGACATTCGGCCCGTAAACATTGTCGATGGCGCCGAAATTGCGACGGTTCCAGATCGTGTGGAAGGCAGCCCTCACGAACCCTTCCAGGTCGTCCTCGACGGAGGGAAGCGCCATCTCGGCCGGCTTGCCCTGGCCGGGAAGCCGCTTCGGCTCGCCCGCCAGAAAATTGGAAGGCAATGCGGCGCCCGCTTTTGCGGCGGCAAAACGTTTCGCGGTTTCGACGACGTCGATACCGAGCTGCTGCAGCAGGCCTGCGGTGTCGTAGATGACATGCTCGTGGAAGATCTCGTTCGCCCGCGCCACGCAATTGGCCATGCACCAGAGTTGCACGCGCTTGCCCGTCGGTGCGCCGAAGCGGCTGTAACCGGTATTCGTGCCGAGGATCTTCGTGCGGTGTGACGTATGGAAACCGATGTCCTCGTTGCCTGCCCAGACCACCTCGTCGGCCACGAGGCGGATATCGGGGAAGGCGTTGTTGGTATGCACCGTGTCGGCCACGATCTTGTCGCGGCCGTACTGGAGCCCGATATCGTCCCAGACGGTGCAGTCATGGCTATAGGTGTCGTAGATATAGCCGATGTCCTTCTCTTCCCAGATACGGTGCGTGATCCGCACGATGTAGTCGACGATGTTGACATAGGCAGGGTCGAAGCCGCGCATGGGGTGCGAAGCAAGCCCCTGCGGGGTCTTCCCGATGAAGTTGTCCGTCCCGCCCCGGCGATAGGCATCGAGCGAGATCGAGAAGTCTTTCGGCATGTGCTCCTTGGCGAGAGCTTCGAACTGGACGCGCGGGATTTCTGTCGCGCGGTCCGCTTGGGGATTTGATTTCGGTTTGGTGCCCGCGGTTGCTTCGGCAGGTGGGCGATCTTGGGTTGTTGCAGTCATGTGAGCCTCCATTCGCATACGTATGCTAGCACGGATGCGAATGTTGGCAATGGTGGGCTGCGGATTCTTTTTTCACGCCTCACGGCCAGACGTGATGCCTTCCACCGGAGGCAGCCGGACGTGCGACGATCGGATGCGCTTGCCTAAAGGGGACCGCGGGTCCTATGTCTTGGGGCAGGAAATGCCGTGAAGGATTGATCGATATGAAGAAAAGGCGTGTGACGTCCACCGATGTGGCCCGCAAGGCGGGCGTGTCGCAGTCGGCCGTCAGCCGCACGTTTTCGCCCTGGCCGACGCAATCCGGCGTGTCTGCGGAAATCCGGGAAAAGGTTCTGCGGGCCGCAAAAGAGCTTGGCTACCGGCCGAATGCGATTGCGAGATCGCTGATAACCCAACGCTCCAGGATTGTCGGCGTGCTGTTCAGCTATCTCGACAATCCGTTCTATGCGCGCGCCCTGGAATTGCTGTGCCACGGCCTTCAGGCGCGGGGCTATCACGCCCTCGTCTTCATGATGTCGGATACGCTGCAGGACATCGATTCTACTGTTTCGGACATCCTGCAATATCAGGTGGACGGGCTTTTGACCGCTTCCGTCGAGCTCTCCTCCAAGCTGTGCATCGAGTGCACCGAGCGGGGAATACCCGTCGTGATGTTCAACAGAAGCCAGGACGACCCGAGTTTGTCGGCAGTGACGACCGACAATATCGGCGGCGGGCGACTGGCGGCGAAAGCGCTTCTCGACGCCGGCTGCGAGCGGGTGGCGGTGCTTGCGGGTTGGGAGGGCGCCTCGACAAGCCGCGACCGGGAATTCGGCTTCCAGGCGGAGCTCAATGCGCGCGGCGCGCAGCTTTTCGAGCGGGCAAATGGCAACTTCAATCTGGAAGACACCGCGCAGGCCACGCGAGGTTTTTTCAAGGACAGGTCTCCGGCGGAACGGCCTGATGCCCTGTTCGTGATCAACGACTATATGGCGATCCGGGCGATGGACGTGATCCGCAACGAACTGGGTCTGCGCATTCCCGAGGACGTCAGCGTCGTGGGCTTCGATGACATTTCCTTGGCGGCACAACCGACCTATGGGCTGACAACCGTGCGCCAGCCGATCCACCGGATGGTCGAGGCCAGTCTGCGTCTGCTTTTCGAGCAGATCGAGGATACAGAGGCCCAACCGGAGCATGTGATGCTCGGAGCTCAACTGATCGAACGGCAGTCGGTTCGGGCCATATCCAACCCTTGATTTTTTCCTCGAAGAGGCTATTGCATTCGTATGCAAAAATAGTATCTTGCATACGAATGCGAGGAGCGTTCCAATCTTCAGAGGGAGTCTAGACATGATCACGAGAAGGCAAGTGCTTCAGGGTGGCGCTGGCGCCGCTGCCGCAATGACATTTGGAATGCCGCGCGGAGCGTCCGCGCAAATCCTTCCCGGCAAGCCGTTTTCCGGCGCCGTGGTCAACATTCTCCTGCCCCATGCATCCCAGTTTCGCGCCCATGAAAAGCGCTTTGCCGAATTCGAGGACCTGACCGGCATCAAGCCCGTCTATAACTACGTTCCCTACGCCCAGGTGCGCGACAAGATCGCCGCCGAAGCCGTGGCGGGCAGCTCCACCTATGACGTCGTCTGTTATCAGGATAGCTGGGGACCTTCGCTTTCGCTCTATCTGGAGCCCATCGATGCCTGGCTCGCGCGCGACAGCGTCGACATGAACAGCTATCCGCAGGCCTACAAGCTTGGCAGCGAGATCGACGGCAAGGTCTTCGGCCTGCCGATCCGCGGCCATCCGCAAATGCTTTTCTATCGCAAGGACCTGCTCGCCGCGGCCGGCGTCGAGCCGCCGACGACATGGGAAGAGCTCGTGACGGCCGCCCAGGCGGTTCAGGAAAAATCGGGCATTTCCGGCCTCGCCATGTATTACGGCAAGGGCAACGGCCAGCAGAACCTCTTCCTCTGGCTGAATTATCTCTGGGGCAAGGGCGGGGATCTCTTCACGCCGGACTTCAGCGAGACGCGGTTCACCGAGCCGGTCGCGATCGAGGCGACGCAGATGTATCTCGATCTTCTGCTGAAGCATAAGGTGGCGGCGCCCGGCTCCGTGCAGTTTGCAGAGGACGACGCGGTCAATTCCGTCGCCCAGGGCAACTCCGCGATGGTCATGGTCTGGTGGTGGGTCTATTCGGTGCTCACCAGCGACAAGTCCACGCTGAAAGCCGACCAGATCGGCTTCGCACCGATGCCGAAATTTGCCGACGGCAGCCCGGTTTCCTATGCGCTTTCGCTACCCTTTGCCGTCAGCGCCCTGTCGAAGCAGAAGGATGCGGCCTGGGAGTTCATGAAGTGGGTCTCCCGGCCGGAGCTGGAACAGGCCTGCGCTATCGACAAGTCCAATCCCGATACATCGGATATCGTCGTCACGCATACGGCCAGCTTCCTGGACCAGAAGGTCAACGACGCCAATTTCGGCCTGCACCGGGTCGCGGCAAAGAGCCTGGAAGGCTCCCGCATCATGCCGCAGCTGAAGGAATGGCCGCAGATCGGCACGACGCTGGAAAACACGATCTCGGATCTGGCGACGGGGGCGAAACCCGTCAAGGATGGGCTCGATGAAGCTGCGCGCGACATCGACCGCATCCTGCGCCGCGCCGGTCACCGCAAGGGCTGAGACCCGATACACTTTTTCCTGCGGTCGCCAGCGACTGGCTGCCGCAGGCCGACAATCCGGCGGACGGGCCGGCTGGAGGCGTCGATTGCCTTGCAATCGGCGGCGCCGGTCCGACGAACCGTAAAGAGGAGCTGTTCACTTGCTGGACAAACATCTGAAATATTGGCTTGTGGCGCCCGCCCTGATCATCATGGCGATGACGCTGCTCTACCCGCTCGTTGCCGGGTTCTGGTTTTCGCTGCACAGCTGGAACATCGCCCAGGAAGCGACACTGGGACCTTATGTCGGGCTGGAGAACTATCAGCTCATTCTGACCGACGATCCGGATTTCTGGGAAAGTGTCCGGGTGACCGGTATCTTCACCGTGTTTTCCGTGGTGATCACCCTGGTGCTGGCAATGGCGCTGGCGCTGCTTTTGTCGGGTAACGACGGTCTCACCATCAATGTCCGCACCCTGCTGGTCCTGCCGTTCTCGATGTCGCCGGCGCTGCTCGGCATATCCTGGCGCTTTCTGCTCAATCCGGAGTTCGGCGCCATTTCCGGGGGCCTCGGGGCGATCATCCCCGCATTGAAAGGCGTGCCCATCCTTGCAGATCCGACGCTGGCGATGGCGGCGCTCATCGCATCGGATGTCTGGCACTGGTCGCCCTACTTCATGCTGCTGTTCGTCGGCGCACTTGCCGCCCTGCCGCAGGAAACCATCGAAGCGGCGCAGGTCGATGGCGCCTCGCGGTTTCGCGTCTTCTGGGAAATCATACTGCCGCAGTTGCGACCGGTGCTGACGATCGCGATCCTGCTCAAGGCGATCTTCTCGCTCAAGGTGCTGGACCAGGTGGTCACGCTGACGGCGGGTGGGCCGGGCACGGCGACCGAAACGCTCGCGCATCTCGTCTACCTCACGGCGTTCCGGTTTTACGATCTCGGTTATTCCGCTGCGATCGCCTACCTGCTGGCCGCGGTTATGGGTGTGCTGGCACTTCTCTACACCCGGTTCGTTATGGAGCGCGCGTGACATGAACGTTCGGTCAAGAAACAGGCTTGCCAAGGCTGCGCGCTACGTCACCCTTGCCATCGTCGTGCTGATTTTCTTCGGGCCTATCGCCTGGATTCTCGCGACGGCGTTCAAGAGCGCACCGGATGTCTATTCGCTGAAGATATTCTTCACCCCGACCCTGCAAAACATCCGCGATTCCTTCGACACCCCGTTCCTCGTCGGCGAAAGAACCTGGAATAGCATCGTCGTGACGTTTTGCACTCTCGTCTTCTCGTTGCCGATCGCGACGGCCGCGGCCTATGCCTTCTCGCGCTTCCGGTTTCCGGGTGGCAGCATTTGGCCGATCGGCGTGCTGGCAACACAGTTCATCCCGCCGGTAGTCGTCATCATCCCGCTCTTCATCGTCTTCCGGCAGGTGAACCTGCTGGATACCAAGACGGCGCTGGTGATCGCCAACATGTCGTTCGTCGTGCCCTATGCGATCTGGATGATCAAGGGCTTCATCGACAGCATTCCGATGGACATGGAGGAAGCCGCCCAGATCGACGGCGCCTCGCGCCTCAGGGCGATCTGGGATGTCGTCGTTCCCGTTGCCCTTCCGGGCATCGCAACCGCGGCGATCTTCTGTTTCGTCGTCTCGTGGAACGAGTTTTTTTATGCGCTCGTGCTGACGCAGCAGGACGCGACCACCATGCAGGTCGGCCTGATGAGTGCGCGAACCGAACGGGGTGACGTTTGGGAAATCATGGCGGCGATGGGCCTCGTCATCATCCTGCCGATGCTGGTCCTCTCCCGCTTCGTTCAGAAGTATTTCACCAGGGGCCTGATGTCAGGCTCGGTCAGATAGGACGCAATATGCCCACGCCCGTATCACCAAGAATAAGCCAGGTTCGGCACGTCCCTATAGAGAAGCTGCTGAAGCCGGTCGAGCGCGGCTCGTTTCCCATGGAAGGCTTCGACGACGACTTTGGCGACATCATCGACTACATTTTCAAGATCACCCACTGGATCTGGGCCGACCGAGCCATTGGGCAGATCTATGATTATTACGCCGAAAACTGCGTGGTTCATACCGGCTTCGATGTGACCCATTCCGTGGAGGATGTCGTCACCGGCACGCTCGCCATGCTGCAATCCTTCCCCGATCGCGAGATGGACTTCATCAACGTTGCCTGGAGCGGCGATCCGAAAGACGGATATTACACCAGCCATCTCGGCTTTTCGCGCATGACCAATCTCGGCCCCTCGTCCTATGGGCCGACGACCGGAAGGTCCTCGCGCTTCTTCACGATCGCGGACTGTGTTTCCCGCGACAACCAGATCTTCCTGGAGTGGCTGATCCGTGACAATGGCGCGGTTGCAAAGCAACTCGGCGTCGATATTCACGATCTGGCCAAACGTCTTGCCAAGAACGATGCCCACCAGGGCAAGAAGCCATGGTTTACCGACAAGCTGGAGAACCTGCCGGCCGTGCGCAGCGCGCGCCAGCCGGCCCCACTGGACCGTCCGAAACTGGGCCTGGAAGACCGCCTGCGGCACACTTTGCACGACGCCTGGAACCGGCGTCTGCTGAACGTGCTGCATGATTTCTACGACCCTGATGTCATCGGGCATCTTGCGGGTGGGCGCGAGATCGCCGGCAAGGACGGGCTGATATACCATTACGTGCAACTGCTCGCCGCCATTCCCGACGCCGAATTCTCGTTCGACCATTACTGCGATGTGATCGAGACGGACGGTGTGCTTGCCGCTGTCCGCTGGTCGATCGTCGGGCACCACAGGGGCGACGGCCTGTTCGGCGCGCCGAGCGGCAAGCCGGTTTACGTGCTGGGAATGTCCCATTTCCGGTTCGAGGGAGAGAACGTGGTCGAGGAATGGACGCTCTATGACGAGCTTTCGATCCTGAGACAGATTTATGCCGAGCCGGCAACGGCTGACGGGGAGGAATAATCGTTGGCATCTGTAACACTGAAAAACGTGGCCAAGCGCTTTGGTCATTTCACGGCGCTCGAGCAGCTGGATCTCTCCATCGGCGATGGCGAATTCCTCGTCTTGCTCGGGCCGTCAGGTTGCGGCAAGACGACCACGATGCGCATGGTCGCAGGGCTGGAATATCCATCGAGCGGCGAGATCCGGATCGGGGACCGCCTCGTCAACGAGGTGCAGCCGAAGGAGCGCGACGTCGCGATGGTCTTCCAGAACTACGGCCTCTATCCGCATATGAGCGTCGAGCAGAACATCGGCTATCCGCTGAAGGTTCGGGGCATCGGCAAGGCCGATCGCGCAAAAAGGGTCCGCGCGGCCGCCGACAAGGTCGAACTCGGGCCGTTGCTGGCACGCAAGCCCCGGGAGCTTTCGGGCGGCCAGCGCCAGCGCGTTGCCCTGGCGCGCGCCATCGTGCGCACGCCGCAGGTGTTTCTGATGGACGAGCCGCTTTCCAACCTCGATGCCAAGCTGCGCGTGACGATGCGGGCCGAGATCAAGCATCTCCAGCATGAGCTGGGTGTGACCACGATCTACGTGACCCACGACCAGATCGAGGCGATGACGCTCGCCGACCGTGTGGCTGTCATGAATGAGGGCCGGATCCAGCAATTGGGCACGCCCGCGGAAATCTACGACACGCCGGCGAACCTTTTCGTGGCCGGTTTCATCGGCTCTCCGCCGATGAACCTCATCCCCGGCGCTGTTTCCGAGGGCACGTTCAAGGCGACGGACGTCTCCGTCACCCATCCCGATTTTGAAGCCGATGGCAGCAGCATTCTGGGAATACGGCCGGAAGACGTCGAGGTGGTCGACCCGCAGGGCGCGGGCATCGTCGGCAGCGTTTATGCCGTCGAGCTTACCGGCGAAGCCAATCTTGTCACGGTCATGGCCGGTGCGAGCCGCGTAATAGCCCGCGCTTCGCGGGCATGGGGCGGCAAGATCGGCGACAAGGTCGGTCTGCGGCCTGATCCGACACGAATACATCTCTTCGACCAGCAAACCGGCCTGCGTATCGAACCCCGGCGCGCACCGGCTGCAGGAAATCACATGTGAGCGGGACAGCGGACTGATGGCAAACGACAAGGTCACGTCGAACGATGTTGCGCGGCTTGCGGGTGTGAGCCAGTCGGCGG
>NZ_JBXASL010000019.1:0-27337 GCF_058809275.1 Shinella sp. GW821-FHT10F02
CGCGACTATGTCGCCCGCTACTGGGACCTGATGGCGCTGGCGCAGAAGGCACCGGCGCGGGTGATCGGCGAAAACGCGCTGCTGCGCGACAAGCCCGGCTTCGACGTCGAGCTTCTGACCCGCGGGTCCATTCCGGAGGACGCTTACACCAACGAGCGCCACGAGGTGCTGATGGTGATGCGCGGCCATTGGAAGCTCGGCTGGGACGGCGGCGAAGCGGTGCTGGCGCCGGGCGATACCTGCGCAGTTCCGCCCGGCCTCAAGCACAGCCTGGTGCCCTCGATGACCGGCGAAGCCAGCCTCTACCGCGTCGTCTCGACGGGGGACAAGGCCGGGCTTACCTGGCGCGGGTGATATAGAGTAATTCCGGTGAACTCCGGCTCACCGGAATTGCTTTCGTTTCTTGTTTTTGCCGCCGACGCCGAAGCGATGCCGCTTCGGCGGAAGTGCTCTAGAAAAGGCCTGGGCTTGCACATCGCCCATCCCCCTCATCCGACCCTTCGGGCCACCTTCTCCCCGTGGGGGAGAAGGGGAGGAAAGGATGCGACGTCTCGGTTCCCCCTTCTCCCCAGCGGGGAGAAGGTGCCGGCAGGCGGATGAGGGGGAAGCCACAGACGGGGCGGCAAACTGCCGCCTCTTCCCCGCAACACGTTTTGGAGGACATCCTTTGGACGACGCACTTCTCGCCCTGCTGCGCACGGTCGACACGCCCACCGTCTGCAACGCGATCGAGGTGGCGCAGGGCAAGCGCGGCTTCGATGCCTTCACCCGCGGCACGCTGATCAGCTCCGCGCCATCGGCCCCGGCGATCGTCGGCTACGCCCGCACGGCAAAGATCGCCGCCGCGTCCCCCTCGACCGAGGACCCCGCCACCATCCGTACGCGCCGCATGGATTATTACCGCCACATGGCGAGCGGCCCGGCGCCCTCGCTCGTCGTCATCGAGGACACGGATTTCCCCGATTGCGTCGGCGCCTTCTGGGGCGAGATCAACGCCACGGTGCATCGCGGACTCGGCCTTTGCGGCGTGCTGACCAATGGCGTGATGCGCGACCTCGGCGACGTGCCGGACGACTTTCCCATGCTCGCCGGCTCGCTCGGTCCGAGCCATGCCTTCGTGCATGTCGAGGCGATCGGCGTGCCCGTCACCGTCTTCGGCCTCACCGTCCATCCCGGCGATCTCGTGCATGCCGACCGCCACGGCGCCGTCGTCGTGCCGCCGGACGTCATCCCGGTACTTGCCGCCTCGATCGAGAAATTGCAGGCCACCGAACGGCTGATCCTAGAACCCGCTCGACAGCCCGGCTTCGATCTCGCAAAGTTCGAAACCGCATGGGCCACATTCGAGGCCGCTAGGACCTGATGGGTGCGAAGATCGAATCCCGGGAGTGCGCATCTGTGTCTGAAGGGCGCAGCCGACCACCCATAGCGCGTCGCGACGGTTCGCACATTGCAAGCCTAGCGCGGATCATCGAAGACGGCATTCAGCGTTGCGACCGTAATGACGATCACAACGCCCGGCCATACCATCAAGGCAGGATGGTCGAAGATGAAGACGCGGTACTCGAAAAGCATGGAGCCCCAGTCGGGCTTTGAGGGATCTGCGCCCAGGCCGATGAAGGCGAGAGAGGCGTAGGCGACGACGGCGAGCCCTGCCTGGTTTCCGACATAGGAAAACATCAGCGGCAGCATGTTTGGTAGAAGGTGGCGGACAATCATGCGCCACGGCGGCACGCCGAGCGCTCTTGCCGCCATTATGAATGGCTGGCCAAGGACACGCCGGCTCAGCGCGTGGGCAAACAAGGCATGGGGACCGATGCCGGCGAGCCCGAGCGCCAGCCCGGCGCTCAGGGGCGTGAGGCCGAAGACTGCGGCGGCAGTCAGCGCGATGATCAAGGTCGGCACGGTGATGAAGAATTCGCAGCAGCGCAGCAGCACGCTTTCCCGCCAGCCGCCGAACATGGCGGCGCTCGTCCCCAGCAGCGTGCCCGCTGTGAAGCCGATGAAACCGACCGCGAGGATGACGCAGGCCGTGCGCCAGCCGCCGGCCATGATGCGGGAGAGAAGGTCGCGGCCGAGGTGGTCGGTTCCGAGCAAATGGCTTGTCGTCATGCCGGAGTGGCGCGCCAGGATGTCCACCTCATCCGGATCGTGCGGCTGCCAGAGGCCGCCGAGGAGGAGAAAGGCGGCAAGCATTGCGAGGGTAAGCCGCGGGACCATCAGGTGAGCCTGGGATCGAGGAGGCGCAGTGCAAGATAGACGATTGCGTTCATGATCAACAGCCACGCTGCGATGACCATGACATAGGCCTGCAGCACCATCTGGTCGCGCACGGCGATGCTCTGCACCAGGAACTGGCTGAGGCCCGGTAGATTGAACAGGATCTCCATCGTCGCGGTGGAGCCGATCACCCAGCCGGCTTCGGAACGAACAGCCGACAAGAGGGCATAGAAAGCCCCTCGATGGGCATGGCGCCAGAGCGCCTGCCGGTGCGAGAGCCCCTTGGCGAGCGCCGTGCGGAAATAGGGTCGCTGCGCCGTATCCACCATATCGCGCCGATAGACCCGGCCGAAGACCGCGACCGAATGCAGCGCGATCAGCAGGACCGGCAGCAAAAACGCGGTGGCGTCATTGGCAAAGGGGCGGATCCAGCGCAGCTGGACGCCGAGCATCCAGAGGAGGATGAGACCGAGCCAGAAGCCGGGTACAGCCTGGACGAAAACTGACAGCGCCCGGCTGCCACGGTCGGCGAGCCCGCCCGGCCGCGCGGCGGCGAAGAAGCCGAGGGGAACCGCAATGACGATGGCGAGAAGCAAGCCGGAAAGGCCGAGTACGAGCGAAACGGGCAGCCGCGCGCAAAACTCCGCGAACACCGGTTCGCCGGTGCGGAAGGAGCGGCCCCAGTCGCCCGTCACGAAATCCGCAAGCCAGTGCAGATAGCGTGAGGGAAGGGGCCGGTCGAGGCCCCAATCCGCCCGAAGCGCGGCGACGGTCTCGTCCGTCGCCGGCAGGTTCCACGCCCGGATGGCGATCTCCACCGGATCGGCGGGCATCAGGGTGATGAGGGTGAAGGACGCCAGCGAAAGCGCCACCCACCCAATCACCGAGAAGACGCCGGCCCGGAGAAAACCCATCCCGGCCCCCTATTTTGCCTCGCCGATATCGGCGCGCAGGACGTAATAATCAGACCCCCACGGCTCATAGTTCGTCAGCCTCTTCGAGGCACCGACATACCAAACAGGCGAAACGAGGAACGATGCCGGTGCGTCCGTGAACAACTTTATCTGGGCGTCGAGCGCAATTGCCGCGCGCTTGTCGGCATCTCCTTCGGACGCGAAGCGGTCGAGGATCGCGTCGAATTCAGGGGAAGCGTATTTTGCGTAGTTCAGTGAAGCGCCGCTGCGCAGCATCGAGTTCAGGAAGAAGGCCGGGTCGCCGTTCGGCGCGGTGTGCTGCGCCCAGAGTGCGATGTCGAAATCGCCGGCGGCAGCAACCTCCTGGATGTTCTCGACCACCTTCGTATCGAGTGCGATGCCGAGTTTCGCGAGCTGCGACTTGACGACCGGAAGCATGGTGACGAGGTCGGGGCGCTGCGGATAGGTGATGGCGAGCAACCGGAGCGGCTTGCCCTCCTTCTGACGGTTGCCGGCGGCATCTTTCGTCCAGCCAGCCTCGTCGAGCAGGGCTTCGGCCTTCGCCACGTCGGTTGGGCGCTGTTCCCTGCCGGCAAAGGGGAAGTAGGCGGCATAGGCGCCGGTCGCGGGTTCACCGCCGTTGATCGCAGCCGCCAGTTCCTTGCGATCGAAGGCGAGGTCGAGCGCCTGACGCACCTTCACATCGGCCAGTGCCGGCCGGCCCGTGTTGAGGAAGGCGAGATATTGGTAGCCGACCGGGAAGGACTTGATCGTCAGGTCGGGATTGGCCCTCAGCCGGCTCACCACCTCAGAGGGCAGGCCGAAGGCGAGGTCGAGCTCGCCCGACTCCAGCGCGAGCGTCATGCTCTGGGCGTCACCGAATCGACGGAAATCGACTGACGAGCGGGTCTCGGCGCCTGTGAAATGGGCGTTCGGTTCCAGCGTCAGAGATGTATCCGCCTTGAAATCTGCGATCCGGTAGGGACCGGTAAAGACGGCAGCGCCGTCGCCGGCGGGCTTGTAGGCGATGAGCGGCCATTCGGCGAAGAGCGCCTGGAGGAAGGAGACCGGCTTTTCCGTCGTGATTTTGAGCGTCAGATCGTCGGCCGCTTCGAAGGTCAGCTTGCCGCCTGTCGCGAGCGCCGCCTTGTTGGTAGCGAAGGTATGGCCGAAGCCGGCGGCGAGTGCGTCCGCCGTCACCGGCGAGCCGTCGGAAAACAGCCGGCCAGGTTTCAAAGTCACGGTCCAGGTGAGATCGCCCGTGCGTTCGGCCTTATCCGCAAGCGCCGGCACCAGCTTGCCGTCCTTATCGACGGTGAAGAGATTTTCGCCGACGCCATGGCTGACGAGCGCCCAGCCATTCGAGCCCTTGGCCGGATCCAGCCCGCTCGTGATGTAGGTGGCACCGACATGCAAGGGCTCGCCGGCGAGTGCCGGGCTCGGGCCGCCGATGGCGAGCGCGGCGAGCCAGGCCGCAGCCAGGGGCGAAAGGATTTTGAACGACATGGTCTCTCCTTCAGTTCTGTTCGGGAAGATGGCGAAGCCGCTGCTTGCGGCCGGTCGGGTGATAGGCGAAGTCCTCGACGACCCGGCCGCCGAGAAGATGGTCGGCGATGATCCGGTCGACAGCCTCCTCGGTGACGCCGCCGTAATAGGTCCCTTCCGGGAAGACCTGGAGGACGGGCGCGAGGTTGCAGGGGCCGAGACAGGTGGATTTGGCAGTCATGACACCATCACCGGTCACGCGCAGCTTCTGCCGTTCCTGCTCGTTGCGCAGGTGACCCCAGATGGCATCCGCGCCGGCCGAATTGCACGGGCCGCCCTGGCAGACCAGGACGCGGCGCTTATGCGCGGGCACGAGCGAACCTTCTGCTGCCGGCCGGGCGGGCGGCGAGAGGTCCAGGTCCTGTGATGTCGCAGCGAGGTCTTTTATGAGCTGCGCCATCAGCGTGCTCGATGTCGGGCTCGCGGCAATCGACAGGGCCGGCCAGGGCCGAGGATCGACCGCGCGCCAGCGTTTCAATGTTTTCGTCAGCCAGTTGTAAAAACTCGGCTCCATCGGCAGCATGAGCGGAATGAGAAGAACGCTGCCGACCTTCGTGTCGACGAGGCCAGCCAGCGCCTCTCGCAAAGAGGGCGTGCCCTGCTCGGTGAAGGCGAAACGCACGACCGGAGCGCCGCCGAGACCCTCGGAAAGCGTGGCGAGGCGCTGCATGTCCTGGTGCGGCGCAGCGGCGAAGGCGGACTTGGCCAGCAGCAGCACGGCATCGTGCGCGGACGGCGGCGCGGGAAGTGGAGTGTCGTCGGTCGTCAACGCTGCCTCGTTTCACGGGGCTGCATTGAAAATGACGGTCGACCCCGGCATCTGCCGACAGCGACCATCATTCCTGTGGCACACCCCGACCACGGAATTATCGAATGTCAGGCAGGTCTCCTGGCTTGCGGGTCCAAGCCCTCCGCCCGTCTTCCCGGCATTGCTGCCAGTGACAAAGTGGATGAAAGGCTCACCGCTTACAGTTGCGGGACAGCTCCGGTCTTGCACCGGATTCCCTCTTAGCTCCTGCCAGAGGCAGGAGAACCATGACGCGGTGAACCTACAGTCTCGGGCTGGGCTGTCAACCGGACAACGAAGGGCTTCAGGGCATTTTCAAATCGCCGGCCCTGCCTGAACGGAGACTTGGAGAGAGAGCATTGATGGATGAGGCGTTGAAGGCGAGCGGCGATGCGACTTCGCCTGCTGTCGCTTCTTGTATAGCCGGCAAGCTTCAGTGAACGCTCGACGTCCGACGAAAACGTTCCCAGATAGAAATCCCGATGCTTGCCTTCGGCGAGAGGAACGGGGCAGCGTTGCAGAATGGACCGGGAGATGTCTTGACAAGTACCATTTTATGAACGAACGTTCGTATGCTAACTCTAGCCAACCAAGAATCCTTTCGCCACGCTTCCACCGAGGAGATGCAATGCAGATCGCTGGACTTCTTTACGGGTCGGCCTTGTTGAAGCTTGTCGGCTTCGAACACGCGCCATTGCTGGGGCCGAGTGCTGATGAAAGTGAAATCAAGTCCATGATCGAGGCTCATGGCTCGGTTTTCGTGAAGCCCGTTTTTGGTGCCGCTATCGGCAAGAAGGGCAAGGCCAATCTGGTGGCCCGCGCCTACGACCTGAAGACTGCGCTCGCACAGAAAGAACGCCTCTACTTTGCGGAGCACTCGAACGAAACGATCTCGGTAAAGGCAAATGGGGTCACGTACGAAGCCTATGTCCCCTCCGAGCATGAGATATATTTCTCAATTTCCGACAGCACGAAATTCCGGGCGCCGACCGTCACGATCAGCCACTGCGGCGGCGTGGACATTGAGCAACTGCCGCATGACCAGGTGGCGGAGATACCGTTTGATGCACTGACGGGCCTCAAGGCCTTCGTCATAGCGAATGCGCTTGCAGATCTTGGCGCGCCACCGGAGATCATTTCACCCCTGGTGCAGGCGCTACCCAGGCTTTGGGAGCTGTTTCGGAACTACGGCGTTTCGACCCTGGAAATAAACCCGATACGCCTTCTTCGTGGAGAAGGCGGGCGTCTCGTGCCCGTCGCGTGCGACTTCAAATGCGCGTTTGATCGAGACGATCCCCGTGTGGCTCGCCTTAACCTTCCCGAACACCTGTTTAGTGTCGAGCGCTCTGATTTCGAAATGGAAATCAATGCGCTCAGGACGCACCAGGGGCAAAGCGACGTCTTTGTGGTCAATCCGAACGGGACGATCCTGGCGCCGACTTTCGGTGGTGGCGCAAATGCTCTGGTAACCGAGATGCTTGGTGAGGACGCGATAATTTCCACCGACTTCGGTGGAAATCCTCCGTATGAGAAAATGAGGAACGTGGCGAGCATTTGTTTTCGTCACTGGCTCTCAAGGGCAAACGTTCTTCTGGTGATTGGGGGACGATCCAACAACACCGATATCTTCACAACATTCAGTGCGATTGCCGACGCGCTGCGCGAGCATTTCTCGCGCGCGGGACCTACGCCTCTTTTTGTCGTCGTGGGGAGGGGCGGACCAAATCTTGTCCGGGGAATGGGGGCTTTCGCCGAAGCACTCGATGCGCTTGGCGTGCCATACCGATTCTTCGGTTTCGACAGTGCCCTCAGTGAAGTCGTTGATTTCGCGCAGTGTGCAAACACGTGGATGAGGACTGGCGGCCGCGAAGCCATTTCAAGAAACCTCGCGACCGGAATTTCCGCTCCCTAATCTCAAGAAGCAGGATTGGCCTATGGATCGACGGCAGAACTCGCACGCGCTGCGGCGCGGACCGTTTCATCATTTCGTCGGGGTGCGGCAGTTGGACGAAATTGCAACACGGCAAGATCGCGTGTGCGTCCTGAACATCCTCGGGCAGGAGTCCCGCCTCGTTACCCCGGTTAGCCATGTCTTCTCCGGCGGCGGCATTGTCTTCGGAACGTCACCCGGGAGGTCTGGCACGGTCTTGAAGACCGAGATTGGAGACATTCCGGTGTTCAACGATGTGCGTCAGGGATTGGCCGCGGGGCACGCATTCGATACGGGAGTTGTCTATCTTCCGCCGTCCGCTGTCCGCGACGGCGTGGCTGAGCTCGTGCGCGTTAATCCGGATCTCAAGAAGATCGTCATTGTGACCGAAAAGGTATCGGTCCATGACTCAAGAGAGATCCGGGCCATTGCCCAGGCGCATCAGGTCGACGTTTTTGGAGCAAATAGCCTGGGTGTTGCGGACAGTTGGAACCGAGTGCGAATTGGCGGTGCCTTGGGCGGGGATGACCCTGAACTGACCCTGGTCAAAGGCAGCATCGCGATCTTCTCGAATTCCGGAAATTTCACGTCAACGATCGCGACCTATCTGGCGAGCGCCGGGTGGGGAACCACGACGCTGATCTCAAGTGGCAAGGACTGCTATGTTCAGTTCGCCGCACCCGAATTCATCCATGCCTTCGACAATGACCAGCGCTCACGCGCCGCAGTTCTCTACGTGGAGCCAGGCGGCTATTATGAGCAACACCTGCAAGCCAGCAAGCCGGTTGTGGCATGCGTTGTTGGGCGCTGGAAGGCGCGCCTGACGCACGCGGTTGGGCATGCCGGTGCAATGGCCGGAAGCGGCGATGATGCTTTTGCCAAGGAACGCTGGTTTCTTGAACAATTCGGCTGTTCGGAGCCGTTTACGCCCGCAAATCCGGTCTGCAGCGCCAAGGGAGCGCTTGTTTTAAACATCGCCCACATTCCGGCTGCCCTGGACGCTGTTATGAAACTGAACAGCCAGGTCGCCGATTTCCCCCCGAAGGGCGACTTGTCGCTCAAGCCATGGCTGGGAAACAACCAAGGCATCGGCCTGCCACCGCAACTTGATCTTCCCGTTGTGCAGGCGCCGGCCCCATTCTCGCGACAGATAGATCTCCTGAAGGCGAGCATCGGCGCGACCTTCGCCCGCCGCCCGATGCGAAATGCATCTGGGGCAACGCAAATCGACAGCCAAACAAATTCTGCACGCCTGCACGGAAACTCCGTCCTGGACCTTGCAAAATCCTCCTTCGCCCAAAATCTGGGATTGGCGCTGCTGCGCGAGCGCCCAAATCGCGACGTTAGCCGCGTCATAGATGGGATGCTGACCAGCGGTTGCTCACTCGACAACACAGTGCGGGATGCCGTCAGCATCGCCCACGGCACAGGCGGGATGCGCAATATGGGCATGGCGGTTGCCGCTGCTTGTCTTGGCCCGCAGCATGCCCGGCCAGTACAGAGGGCCACAAAGGTTGCCTTGGATTTCCTGTTTGGTGCGACAACCATGCAAACGGCCAGGAAAGAGTTGCTTGAAGAGCCCGATCTCTACGCACCGGAGGTCGATGATGCGGCACGTTCCCTACTTCAAACTTTGGAAGATCTGAGCGAAGCGGCGCCACTTATGGAATTGCTCGACCGGGATCAGGGACACCCGACACGGGATTTCGTGATGGCTCTTGGCGCGGCCTTCGTTTGCAAAAGCGCTTTGTCGCGGCGGCGAATTCCCATGGAAACAGCACTCGCATTTCCGTGGCACATCACGATTGTCTCCGGAATCATCTGCGCAATCGGCGACGCGGATGTGCTGCCCGATGCAAACGACGGGGATTTTGATCGACGCATCGCGCGATTGATCGCCGGACGACCAGTCGACGACGCATTTTGTGATCGCCTTCGAACGCTTTTCGGGCTGCTCATAACGAACGGGCCCGGAGCAATTTCTGCGCAAGGCGCGAAATGTGCCGTTTCCGCAGACGGACCTGAGAAACCCTGGCGAGTACAACTCAACAAGGCCTATATCGGTTTTCTCGCAAGTTCAGGATTTGCCCACGGCGGAAACGGCTATGAGGGTGTGCAATTTCTTCTGGATTGCTTCAAGCATACATCCGTGGCTGATCCAGGCAGCGGGGAACGTGAAGTCGATGTCGACGCATTGGCCGAGCTCGTTGCGAACACCTTCAAGCGCGACAAGCAGGCGCGGAGCGACGGGCAGGGCCGCCAACTCATACCCGGCATCAATCACCCCGTTTTTCGGGGGCAGTCCGTCAACATCGACCCGAGGGAAGACTATGTCTGGACGCAACGGCAGCGCTCGGGCACCGGGAACATTTTCCATGAATTTTACCGTGCCTTTGTGAAGGCTCTTCACAAAACAGGCGTCACGCCAAACGTGTTCTGCGTGAACATCGACGGGGTCATCGCCGCCGAGTTGCTGGCAGCATTTTGGCCATTGATAAGGTCCGGCGAGATGGACATCTCAGATCTCGAGAATGCAGCCTTTACAGTCTTTCTAGTCGCGCGAATTGTCGGCTCCGCCGCTGAAATTGAAGACCACCGCATCCGTGGCCGCGACTTGGACATGCGGGCGCCGCAGGCAGATTGCTCGTTCGTGATCTAGCATTAACCCGACAGCGCGGACGATTGGTTTTCGCAACACAATTCCGGACTCTCGTGACGCCGTGGATGAAACGCGGCGCTCCAGGTTCATCCGCAATTCGAACGCGGCCAGCTCGGCCATCGGCCGCTTGCTGTTCAATCCAGTAGAGATGAACAGGGGATCTCCTGGGCTGTCCTTCACCTTCGCGTTTTGGCGCAAGACTCCAAATTTTCAGCGATTACACCGATCGTTTTTGCCGAATTGACCATCGGAATTCAGTTTTCAAGCCACGTTGGAGCGTTTTTCAACAAGGTGCAAACATATTGGCTTGACATGAACGAACGTTCGTATGAATTTGCAGTCGTCGACGGTGAGGTTCGCCGGAACGAAAAACTTAGAACGAGTCAAAGGAGAGGCATATGTGGCGTATCGGCGTCGATATTGGGGGGACGTTCACTGACGTTGCTATCGTCAATGAAAGCACCGGAGCATTGGGAATCGCAAAGACGGCGACCACCCCGCGCGATTTCGGCCAAGGTGTGGTGAATGGTCTGAGAGACGCTATAGCGGAATACAATATTGAGACCGATCGCGTTTCTCTGTTGTCGCACGCGACCACGATCGTGACCAACGCGCTCCTGGAGGAGAAAGGCGTCAAGGCCGCGCTCATCACCACGCGGGGCTTCCGGGATGTCCTTGAACTGCGGCGGTCTGCCCGCGCTGATCTCTATGATCTTTTCCAGGATCCGCCGTCTGTTCTCATCCCGAGGCATCGTCGTTACGAAATCACGGAACGCATTTCGTCGGAAGGCGAGGTCGTCACACCTATCGCCCTTGAGGAAGTCGATGCTCTCGTCGAAAAACTGAAAGAAGAAAAAGTCGAGGCGATCGCGCTGACATTTCTCTTCTCCTTCCTGAATGATTCACATGAACGTCAGGTCGGCGAAAAACTGCGTAAAGCTCTGCCGGATATTCCGATCTTCCTTTCCAGCGAAATTCTCCCCGAAGTGCAGGAGTTCGAGAGAACGAGCACCACGGCTGTATGCGCCTATGTCGGGCCGCTGCTGGAATCCTATCTCTCGAGGTTGAGAGAAGCGACTGCGGGCCTAGGACTGCCCAGTCTCCATGTCATGGCATCTTCGGGCGGCGTGTTGAATGTGAATGAAACACTGCGCATGCCCGCGCAAATCGTTGAATCCGGACCGGCGGCTGGCGTGATCGCCGCAATGCTCGTCGGAGAGCAGATTGGCGAGCCGTCGCTGCTTTCCTTTGACATGGGCGGGACGACAGCAAAAGCATGCTTGATCAAGGACGGAGAGGTAGAGACGACAGCAGAATATGAGGTCGGAGGATCCGCAAGCCAGAACCGCTGGCTCCATGGAACCGGTCATCCCGTTCGCGTTCCGGTCATCGACCTTGCGGAAGTCAGTGCCGGTGGCGGCAGCATTGCCTGGGTCGACCCGGCTGGCGCCCTTCGCGTTGGACCGACCAGTGCCGGTTCTGAACCTGGTCCGGTGTGCTATGGCCGCGGCGGCACGAAACCGACTGTAACGGACTGCAACCTTATCCTCGGCTACCTCGACCAAGGGTCATTGCTCGGCGGGCGGATGTCGATAGACTTCGATGGCGCCGCGGCAGCCATTGAAGAGCACCTTGCCCGCCCCCTGGGACTGACGGTCAAGCAAGCTGCGGCAAGCGTCATCCAGATCGTCAACAACGCGATGTCCGAGGCGCTTCGTATCGTCTCGGTCGAACGTGGGCACGATCCCCGTGAATTCGGGATGGTCGCATTTGGAGGTGCCGGCCCGCTGCACGCAGCCGCCTTGGCGGAAGAACTCGACATTCCGGAAGTCATTGTCCCCCCGATCCCCGGCGGCTTCTCCGCGCTTGGTCTGGTGGGCGCCAATATTCGCCGCGACTATTCTCGCACGCTCTACGGCTCGCTTTCCAAGCTTTCCCCGGAATCGCTCGAACATGTCTGGCAGGGGATGGAGGTCAATGCTGCCGAAATGCTGACCGAGGCGAGTGTCGGCCGCGAAAATTGGCAGTTCAAGCGCTCCGCCGGATTGCGTTACGCTCGCCAGGCTTACGAATTGAACGTGTCTGTCGGCGAGCACGCAGCAGATTCCGGGCTGCTGAAGCAGATGGAGCAAGACTTCCACGCAAAGCACCAGCACACGTACGGGCATCACAATGCCAAGGAACCGGTCAACGTTTCGACGCTGCGGCTGACAGCCTATGGCAAGCTTCCACCGCTCGATCTCGCGCAGCCCGCCGTAGCGGAAGCGACCAGTCTGAAGTCGAACCGCATGGCCTGGTTCGCCGCCACTGGGGAAGTGCTGGCGGAAGTCCACGACCGAGCAAAGATCGCGTTCGGTTCCACCATCGCCGGTCCGGCCATCATCGAATCTTTCGATAGCACCATTGTCGTCCCGCCACGCTGGAACGCGAAGATCACGTCTAAGGGCTTTGTCCGTATGGAGCGCAAATAATGGACCACATTACCAAAATCTCGACGACAGACGCAGCGACGTTCGAAATTATCAAGAACAGCCTCTTGAAGGCCGCTGAGGAAATGAAGATCGTTCTCGCGAAGGCGGCCTTTTCCCCGATTCTGAAAATCGCCGGCGACTATTCCTGCGGGATCTTCGACCGAACAGGCCAGATGGTGGCGCAAGGCCCGGACCTTCCGGTCCATTTGGGTTCCATGCCGGAAGCCGTCAAAGCCATTATCAAGGTCTTTGGCGACGGCATGGTCGATGGCGACGTATTCGTGCACAACGATCCCTATTTCGGTGGAACGCATCTGCCCGATGTCAACGTTGTCACACCGATCTATTATACTGGTATCCTGATGGGCTTTGCCTGCCTGCGGGCTCACTGGCCCGATATTGGCGGCGACACCCCCGGCAGCTATGGCACGGTCACCAGCATCTTTGGCGAAGGCCTTCGGCTACCGCCGGTCAGGCTCTATAGCGCCGGGGAACCCGTGGCCGATGTCCATAATATCATTATGGCGAATGTCAGGACGCCCGATGAGCGCATGGGGGACCTCGGCGCGCAAGTCGCGGCCAATCGACGGGCATGCACGCGTCTGCAAAATCTGGCTGCAAAATATGGTGTCGAGACGATCATCTCGACGATGACCGACATTCTGGATTACTCCGAGCGGTTGATGCGGCTTCGCCTCAGCGAGCTTCCTGACGGGAGCTCCGTGTTCGAAGACGTCTGCGATGGCGACGGAATTCTTGAGAACGGCGAGGAGAAGGATGCGACGTTTACCGTCCGAATGACGGTAACGAAGACCGGCGACAGCATCAAAGTCGACTTCGCCGGTTCGTCTCCGAAGGTCGCAGGGCCTATCAACTCCCCGCTGGCAGTGACCGCCTCTGGCGTCTACTGCGCGCTGAAAATGATCGTTGATCCGAACAGCTTCATCCCGCCGAATTCGGGTGCCTGGCGCCCCATTGAGGTGACGGCGCCCAAGGGCTCCGTGGTGAATGCAGAGTACCCGTCTCCCGTCGTCTACGCGAATACGGAAATGGCGCACCGCGTCTGCGACATGATGTTTGGCGCGGCAGCGCAGTTCCTGCCAAACCATGTGATGGCCTGCTCGCAAGGCACTTCCGGTGTCGTCACCTTCGGCGGCATGGATAAGCGCACCAACGCCCCATATGTCAGCTATGAGGTGGTCAAGGGCGGAACGGGTGCTCGTCGAGGAAAGGACGGTATCAACGCGCTGTGCGCTGGCATCGCCAATACGATGAACACGCCGGTCGAGACGGTGGAGCTAAGCTTTCCGTTGCGCGTCGACAGGTATGAGTTGGTTCCCGACAGCGGTGGCGCGGGACGGTATCGAGGCGGGCTGGGCGTCCTCCGTGAATGGACGATCCTTGATACGCCGTGCCATGCAACGGTCTGCTTTGAGCGCACCGTTTCTGGCCCGTTCGGTGTCTGCGGCGGTGAAAAGGCGCCTACGGCAAAGGTTGCCTTGCGTGATCCGCAAGGCCGTGAACGGGCCTTGAACAGCAAGGAGACGGTGATTGCACAGCCAGGCTGGACCATCGTTGTGCAGGCGCCGGGCGGAGGCGGGTACAATAGTGTTTCCGAGCGCGATCCGTCGGCGCTGAAGACTGACGTGCTGGAAGGCTATGTCAGCGCATCCGCGTCCAGAGACGTCTACAGGCAGCTCGCTTAGATACAACGTCCATCGACGGCGGCCCAACAGGGCCGCCGTTCCCTTTTTCATATCAAGGTTTGCCGAAATGTTCGATTATCCCGAGCTGTCGTTGTTGATTGGGGGCAAGTGGGTTCGGCCGGTTGACAGCCTGCCGGTCTTGAATCCGGCTCACAACAACAGGATCGGTTCAGTTCCAGTCGCGCGCCGGAATGATCTCGATGATGCGCTCGATGCGGCCGAACGGGGCTTCAAGATATGGAGCAGAACGGCGCCATCGGTGAGAGAGGCCATCTTGCAGCGAGCTGCCCAGTTGCTGCGCGACCGTGTCGATCTGATTGCGACAATCATGACCCTCGAGCAAGGCAAGACGCTGAGGGAAGCCAGGCTTGAAACCTTGCGAGCGGCGAGCATTATCGATTGGGATGCCGGCGAGGCGAGGCGCCTCTATGGCCGGGTTATCCCGGCAGGGCCGGACATGCAGCACACGGTTCTGCGCCAACCGATCGGTGTGGTAGCAGCATTTTCCCCTTGGAACTTTCCATTGAATGCACCCGCGCGCAAGGTCGCAGGAGCACTTGCTGCAGGCTGCTCGATTATCTTGAAGGCTTCTGAGGAAACACCCGCGAGCGCCGTCCTGCTCGCACAGGCATTCCAGGATGCCGGCCTTCCCGATGGCGTCCTCAATCTCGTCTTTGGACACCCGGCGGAGATTTCGACGCATCTGGTGAGTAGCCCAGTCGTACGGATGGTTAGCCTGACGGGCTCCACGTCGGTCGGTCGGCAGGTTGGGAAACTTGCTGCCGACGGTGCCAAGCCAGCGGTCATGGAGCTCGGCGGACATGCGCCGGTGATCGTTTGCGCCGATGCCGATCCCGTGCAGGCTGCAAAGATCTCAATCGCCGGAAAATCACGAAACTCTGGCCAAGTTTGTGTTTCACCGACACGTTTCTTCGTTGAAGAGCCCATCTACGCAAGATTCGTGGAAGAGTTTGCTACGCTTGCCTCCAAGCTTCGGCTCGGGAATGGACTGCTTGAAGACATCGATATGGGCCCCTTGGCAAATGAGCGGCGGGTATGCGCCATTTCGGACATGGTTGAAGACTGCCGCTCCCACGGGGCAAGACTGCTTTGCGGTGGCGCGCAGCTGAAGGATAATGGAAATTACTTCCCGCTGACGGCCTTCGCAGACGTGCCGGACGACGCCTTGGCAATGCGGGAAGAACCGTTTGGTCCTCTCGCGCTGATTGCGCCTGTCGCAAACTTGGACGAAGCAATTGCCAAAGCCAATTCACTGCCGTTCGGACTTGCTGCTTACGCATTCTCTGACAGGGCTTCAACAATACGCAGACTTGCTGAAGAAGTGCAGTGCGGGAATCTCGCCATAAACCATGTGACCGCGTCTTTCGCCGACACGCCCTTTGGCGGCGTCAAGGAGAGTGGTTTCGGCCGCGAAGGTGGCACGGAAGGCCTTCAATGCTACACAGTCGCGAAGTTGATCTCCCACCGAATTCTTGAGCCGGTTGAATAAGCGCGGCACGCAAGCGGTGCCGACTGATTTGGAAGTCGGCACCTAACCGGAATGAAGGTGTTTCGCGCGTTATTTACCGCTTCGCGGCACCTTGGCGTGACAGACGCGTCGTTTTACTCAACAGTATTTTTCGTGAAACCGCGCCTTGCCGGCTCGAGCTCAAGCTCGTCATATTGAACAAAGCGCATTTCGCTCGCGATGTCGATTGGGCCCAACTTCCGAGCCCGTCCCCTTAACGTCCTACCGAGTGTGATATCCTTGCGCGCCTCGATCAAAGCAGGCGTGCTAGTGGCCATTCTCCAATAACCTCTTTTCCTTCGCGTACCGGACAAGGGCAAGGAAGCGATATATTCCGTGAACGAACTTGCTATATGGCATCGTCAGAAAAAGGCTCAAAACGACGCCGAGATGAACTGACAAAATGATGCCCATGGCAGGGGTGCTGCGCAGGACAAGCAGGAGCAGACCGGTCAAGCTCGTCAACAGCAGCATCAGGATAAAAGCGACGTCCATACCTGTTCGTGATTCGTCCGTCAGAAGCGGATTGCGCCGCCACTTATGGGCAAGAAGCCCACAAGGACCAATCACCAGCCCGAGACCACCAATCGTTCCGAGAACGACGGGGAGGTCGTAAGCGGGGTAGGGGGCCTCCATGCCAAGGGCGTAGTGATAGAGCGTTGCCGTTGAAGTCGACGCAAAGCAGAGGATGAACCCGTAGAATGTGAGGTGATGATAGATGCGCCGCCGATCCGTGGGATTGTCGTCGTCATTCATGCATCCCACGCCGCCACCATCAAGGTAACGCAATGTGGATGCGTCCTTCATCGCCTGCCAAAGGGAGGCCGGCCGACCCAGCGTTCCGAATGGCTCGCCGATATCCTTCCAGAAATTTCGAACGCCCATGGAAATCGCGACGATTGCATAGAGCAGAGCGCCACCGAAAAGCAGGGCCATCGTGTTGTGCGGCATCAGTTTATAAAAGGCGCCCGGTCCTGTGTGGACGCCAAAGAAGACATTGGGATCATGCGCGGCCAGGAACGCGATCAAGAATATCGATACGATCAATGTCGTGCATATGCTGATCCAGAGGCCATTGTCCTCGAAGAACTCCGCGAAAGCGCTCGGCCAGACGTAGCGTGCGTAGGATTCGTTGCGCAGGATCGCCAGCGTTTGCGGAACGTTTACGTTGAATTCGTGCGGGGGCGAGAATTGGCAGTCGGGCATGCAGGCGCCACAGTTGTGACAGAGGTTTGCCAGGTAGTTCAAATCGCCGTTCGTGAAGCTGCGCCGCATTTCCATTGCAGGGAATACCGCGCAAAGCCCCTCGCAGTATCGACAAGAATTGCAGATCGTCATGAGTCGATCTGCTTCGACAAGGGTTGCGGAGGAGCGATCGACAATCGTCGCACTGCTTGTATTTATATGATTTTCCAAAGCGGTTTACTCCTTTCCGAAGCCAGCGCGGCGTTCCGGCCGGCAATACGGCCGAAGACACTCCCAATTGTCATGCCGATGCCGGCGGCATAACCGCGGCCCAGCACGTTGCCGGCCATTATTTCGCCTGCGGCGAACATGTTTGGCGAAGGGGTGCCGTCCGCCATGAGTATCCTGGCGTCGCGATCGACTTTCACACCCAGGTAGGTGAAGGTAATTCCCGGCCGGACCGGGTAGGCATAATATGGTCCACTTTCCAGCTTCCTGGCCCAGTGGCTCTTGGGAGGCTCCAAGCCTTCCGTACGGCAGTCATCCAGGTTCGTGTGATCGAAATTGCCGGGGCGGACCGCTGCATTGAACGCAGAGACCGTGTGCTCCAGCGCTTGCGGAGCCAGTCCGAGTTCCAAAGCCAGACCACGAATTGTGTCTGATTGCACGGGTGGAAACAGGGATGGCATGAACAGCTCAAGCGAGCTGCTGTCGAAAATAATATACGCAATCTGGTCAGGTTGCGCAGCAACCAGTCGCCCCCAGATCGCGTATCGCTTCGGCCAAACGTCTTCCCCTTCATCGTAGAAGCGTTCCGAAAGCTTGTTCACGACAATGCCAAATACGACGCAGTCAAGCCGCGTAATGATGCCGCCGTCGAATTTGGGCGCGCGGGCATCAATTGCGACTGCGTGACATTGGGTTGGATCGCCAACGGACTTTACTCCGCCATCAAGCAGCATCTTGAGCACGGTCCCTCGATTGTACGGTGTGCCCCGGATAAGAAAATTATCCGCAGCCTCGCCCCAGCCCTCCTTCAGCCAGTCTGTGTTCGCTTCAAACCCTCCGGATGCGGTGATCAGCGTACGGGCCTCAAAGCGACATGCCGAACCATTCAAATGCGCCTGGAGGGATTTGAACTCTCCATGCACAATCTCAATTCCCGTGACCTCCGCGTCATAGAACACGTCGACACCGAGTGTTTCGGCCGTACGGTAAAGAGCGTTCAGCATGGCCCGCCCCCCGCCGAGGAAGAAGGAATTCGTTCGTCCAAGGCTGAGGGTTCCACCAAGGGAGGGCTGGAAACGCACCCCCTGATCAGCAATCCAGCCGAGCATGTCTTTGGATTCGCGGATCATCAGTTCCGCGAGTTCCACATCTGTATTACCGGCTGTTACGCGGAGCAGGTCTTCAAGATATTCGGCCTCGGAGTAAGGCCCAGAAAGAGTGGCCGTCGCGAAGTCATGAGCACAACGCATGTTGCGTGTATGGCGCGTGTTTCCTCCACGGTAAAAGTAGGGAGCCCCCTCCAGGACGAGCACTCGGGCACCAGCGCGCCGAGCGCTTATGGCAGCACAAAGGGCGGCGTTTCCGCCCCCGACCACAATGACGTCATAGTCCATTTTGAATCCCGGCATTGTACTCGCCCAAACCGGAACTCGGCTCGGGCGCTTCGTGGTGCTTCAGTCAATGGACTCAACCGGTCGTGAAGCCCGCCACCACGGTCTGGGTATGTTCCAGCGTTGGCGTTCCGTCGTAACAATGGCTAACGAGTTTACGCCAGGCAGAAAGCCCGTCTTCCGCATTTTTGAAGTGAACGAGGTGATCGTCCATAGTATTCCATCGAACAAAGAGATGATATTTGTTGGGGCTCTCGACAGATCTCCTGATCTCCATGCCACTGCATCCCCTTGAATTGCGGAAAACGCTGACCGCCTCTGTAGCACCTGCTTCAAAAGCGGCTTCCATTCCGGGTTTGATGGTGATTGTTGCATGTTCGATATACATTTTCTGCTTCTCGCCTTTCTTTGATATTTCGGCAGGGTCCGCACGTCCGTTCCGTTTCGCGTGTTTTGAGTCAGCCTTGCTCCAGCCCAACAGGCAGAGCGAAGATGCTGCGTTATGATGGATATGAACGAACGTTTGTATATAGACACACAACGCGTCGTCGCTGTCAACGCCATCACAGACCTCTCACCAGTGTGCAGTCATGTTGGAGGCGGACGCCGGGCGAGTTTAAAAATCGAGAGGGGAGGCTGCGATGGCTGAAGTTCCGAATTCTGCCGGAGGTCAAAGAAACCAGCGCGGCCCGGCCAATTTGCCGACGGGCAGGAACCGGAGCCCCGGATTGCGAACCAACCTGGCCGCGGCTTAAACCGAAGTTCCTCGTTCGATTATTGTGGAAAGCACCATGTCAGTGATCGTGCCGTCGCAGCCATCGATCGCCTGAATTCGCGCCAGCACGCTCCGTAGCTCCTCGGCATCACGCGCCCGTACTTTCACAATAGCTCCAGCCTCACCCGTCAATTCATGAATTTCCTCTATCTCCGGCAGGCCGATCAGCGTTCGGAGTTCGGCAACCGTGCTGAGTTTGTGCGCACGAGCCCGAATGAAGGCCAAAAGCGGCCTTCCGATCTTGACCGGATCAAGAATAACCGTGGTCCTCTTGATAATTCCATCTCTTCTCATTTTCTTGACGCGCTCATGGACCGCGGGCGCGGAGAGGTGGACGATATTGCCCAGCTCGCTGTAGCTGCACGCAGCATTGGCCAAGAGCACGGCTAATATTTTTCGGTCTGTATCGTCCATCTCGGCCCCTCAATCCTTCAACGCCTAATCTCATTCGTTTCTTCAGATTCGAACCAAAAGGCGCTTGAAGTCGGAATAACATCAGGCAGATACTGAAACTACCGAATGAAATTTCGCACATGCAGCAAGCTTGGGCTACAGCGTTTGACCCCAGTGCTTGACAAAAGTCGCAGTAGCAGCTTTTGAACGAACGTTCGTTATTTCGCATCATCGGATGCTGAGTGTCAATAATTTGCGTCAATGGAGGCGGTTCAAATGAGAACTGGAAGCGACTACCTGGATAGCTTGAATGGCAGGGAGTCCGAGATCTATATCGGAGGTGAAGTGGTGCGCGATGTTCGCGAGCATCCCGCCTTTTCCGGCGCGGCGAAGACCGTGGCAAGCCTCTATGATCTGACGTCCGACCCGGCCAACCAGGATAGATTTACATTCGTGGATCCTGAGAGCGGCAAGCGCTACAACAACATCTGGCTGAAGCCACAAACCCCGGCCGACCTGGAATCGCGAAATCGCGTGCACCGTGCTTGGGCCGACAAGACATGGGGCCTGTTCGGTCGGTCGCCCGATCATGTGGCTGGCTGGATCACCGGCATGGCCTGTAATCCCGAAGTCGTAAGCGATCCCGGGGAGCGCTATGCGACGAACATTCGGAAATATTATGAGTTTGCCCGTGAGCGCGATCTCTATGTGACCTACGCCATCGTGCTGCCTTCAGCCACCAAGGCTGCGATAGCCAAGGTTGCGAACGACGGAAGCCCAATTGGACAATTTGCGAACGGCCTCCAGGTGATCGAGGAACGCGAGGATGGGCTGATTGTCTCGGGCTTCAAAGTTCTCGTTACCGCCGGTGCGGTGGCGGACGAGATCATGTTCGGGACATGGCAGCCGCTGCCTCCCGGGCACGAAAAGCTCGCCGTGACATTCGCTCTTCCGGTGAAGACACGCGGCCTCAAGCTAATTTCTCGCCGGCCCTACGCCGCGCTCGCATCGAGCATGCTTGATGACCCCTTGTCGTCTCGTTTCGACGAGACGGACACGATCGCATATCTCGACAACGTCTTTGTGCCGTGGGAGCGCGTTTTTACCTACGGCCGCGTCGACCGGGCGGGGGCGATTATCAACGCCACTCCGGCACACGCCCTTGGCAACGCACAGGCACATATAAGATTGCTGTCCAAGATGCGCCTGATCCTTGGCCTCATCAAGCGCGTCCAGGAACATAACAGCATGCTTGCCCATCCTGCCGTGCAGGACATCGTTGCACGCCTGGCTGTCGATGTCTCAATTCTGGAAGGACTGATCGAGGCCGAAAACGTCAAGTTCGAGACATGGGACGGGGGCTACATCGCTCAAAGTCGCCATATGCTGTATGCGACCATGGCCTGGTCGCAAGGCATGTTTCCGAACTTCATCACGATTGTGCGTGAGCTGCTGGCAAGTCATGCTCTTCAGCAACCGGCGGATGTCTCGGTATATGACAATCCGGATACCGCGGATATTTACTCCCGCTTCATGCAGGTTCCCGCCCCCGAGGCGATCGAGTCTTACAAGCTGATGCGAATGATCTGGGATCTGGTGGGCACCGAGTTTGCCAGCCGACATCTCCAATACGAGATGTTCTACAACGGTCCGCAGCATGGCAATCGTGCGCGACTTTGGAAGTTCTTCCCCTGGTCTACGGTCGACGACCATACGCAAGCGGCGCTCGATAGTATCGGCGGCTACCAGGAACTCGTCGTGAACCGTGTGAAGGCCTAGTTTTCCGGAGCCAAGAAGAGGAGGCACGATTGAGCATCACCTCAAGGTCGGCCCAGTGTGAGACCATGACAGACTTCGATTCAAGAGCGTTTCGGAATGCCCTGGGGGACTTTCCGACGGGTGTCGCAATCGTCACCACAATGACAGACGATGGTGAAGAACTTGGTATCACCGTCAGCTCTTTCAATTCGGTCTCGCTCGACCCTCCGCTGGTTTTGTTCAGCATCGGCAAGAACGCAAAGGGGCTGTCCAAATGGCTGAGCGTCGGAAGCTTCGCTATCAACGTGCTTCACGAAGGACAGTACAATCTTTCTTCTAAATTCGGCCGTGCCGCCAACGACAAATGGGATGGCGTTGCGCACGCGGTCGGGGCATGCGGGGTGCGCGTTATCTCTGACGCCCTGACAGTCTTCGAGTGCAAGACTTTTGCCCAATACGAAGGTGGCGATCACATCATCATCGTGGGCCAGGTCATCTCGCTTAGCCGATCTCCTCAACCCAGCCAGCCACTGGTCTTCTTCCGGGGAGGCTACAGAAGCTTGGCGAGCATCATGGACTAGGCATCGCCGCCTCAAAATTCCAGGCGACAGCCGCGCGGTGGAAACGCGGCGTCATGGAGAACAAGAAAATAATCCAGTTGGGGGCTTACAATATGTCAGATCGGGTTCTGGAAACACGGCTCTATATCGACGGTCAATTTCAAGAGGCGGTGCAGGGGGGAACATTCGATGTTGTGAACCCGTCGACCGGCGAGACGATCACTCATCTGCAATCAGGGACCGCGGACGATGTGGATCGGGCCGTCCAGGCTGCACATCGGCAGTTCGAGACCGGGGAATGGTCCCGGATGGATGGCGTGGAACGCGCTCGGTTGCTCTATCGGTTGGCAGATCTCATCGAGCGGGATGCCGAATATCTTGCCCGCCTCGAAACGATGGACAACGGCAAGCTTTATGCGATGGCGCTGGGCGTAGACGTGCCAAACACCGTCGCGACATTTCGATACTTCGCGGGCTGGGCGGACAAGCTTGAAGGTCGCACAATCCCAGCACCCGACGCGTTCGGCAGGCCGACATTCTCATATACCATCCGTGAACCTCTCGGCGTCATTGGCGCGATATCGGCTTACAATTGCCCGACGATGTATATCGGCTGGAAGGCTGCTCCCGCATTGGCGGCTGGAAATACGGTGGTTCTAAAGTCCGCCGAGGAAGCACCACTTTCGACCCTTCATGTCGCCCATTTGTTCGACGAGGCGGGCTTTCCTCCAGGCGTATTTAACGTGATCTCAGGGTTGGGGCCGATTGCCGGCAGTGCGTTGGTTCGCCATGAGCTGGTTGCGAAGATCAGCTATACCGGAGGAGGACGGGTTGGCCGCATCATCGCGAAAGAAGCGGCCGACACGCTCAAGCCATTGACGCTCGAACTCGGCGGAAAAGCACCCCAGATTGTTCTTGATGACGCCAACCTGGAGCAGGCTTTGCCGATCCTTGCCTTGGGTGTCTTTGCAAACCAGGGTCAGATCTGCGCGGCGGGAACACGTATTCTCGTCCAAAGGCGCATTGCAGATAAAGTCGCCGATGCACTTTCATCTGCGGCAAAAGCGCAGGTCGTGGGCGATCCCTTTGAAAAGACCACGACGATGGGGCCGTTGACAACGTCTCGAAGCGTAGAGCGGGTCATGGGTTACGTCGAGGCTGGAAAACGCGAAGGCGCTCGACTGCTTGCCGGTGGCAAGCGTTTCGACAGGCCTGGCTTCTTCGTGGAGCCGGCAATTTTCCTAGGTGACAATGGCCAACTGATTGCGCGGGAGGAAATTTTCGGCCCAGTCGCAACGATCATGCCCTTTGATACTTTGGACGAAGCAGTCGCCATAGCAAACGATACAGAGTTTGGCCTCAATGCCGGTGTTTTCACGACCAATCTGTCCACTGCAAATCTCGTGGCGCGTCGAATGCGCACCGGTGCGGTCTGGATCAACGGATGGGCACTTGTCGATCCGCGGTTGCCTTGGGGCGGAATCAAGGGCAGCGGATATGGCCGCGAGAATGGTCAAAATGCACTGCACGATCTGACCCACGAGAAGGTCGTGACCGCCCTTCTATAAGCGCTTGCGCCGGTGCGGAGGCAAGGTCGCGCTGGCGCCTTTTTATACGAACGTTCGTTAAATGAGGACCATTGTATGTTCGAGAATCTAGTGGAACAGCCGGCAGACGAAGTGCTCGCGCTTATCAAGCTGTTCAAGGACGATCAGCGCACCACGAAGCTGGATCTCGGTGTTGGCGTCTACCGGGACGAAGCCGGTCGAACGCCTGTGATGCGCGCCATCAAAGCCGCCGAGTTGGAACTGTACCAGCAGCAGCCGTCGAAGACATACCTTGGGCCTGAAGGTGACCGCCGCTTTGTAGAACTTCTGCAGCCGATTGTATTTGGTGAAGCCGACTATCTTTCACGAGTTTTGGGCATGCAGACCCCTGGGGGAAGCGGGGCTTTGCGCATCGGTCTTGAGATTGCAGTGCGTGCAGGCTCGAAGCACATCTGGATCAGCAACCCCACCTGGCCGAACCATCGTTCTATCGCGAGCGCTGTCGGGGGGACGATCAAGGAGTATCCGTATTTCGATCTGGACAGGCAGATAATCCGGACGGAGGAGATGCTCGACGCATTGTCAAAAGCCTCGCCCGGGGATGTCGTGCTGTTGCACGGTTCTGCACATAACCCGACGGGCGCGGATCTGCCGCTCGCCGGGTGGGATGCTCTCATCGATGTCATAAAGCGCCAGCGGCTCGTTCCCCTCGTGGATGTCGCCTACCAGGGGCTTGGAGGTGACTTGGACGAGGACGCGGCAGCCATGCGACGCCTCCTGTCGGCCGTCGACGAAGCGCTCGTCGCATATTCCTGTGACAAGAATTTCGCCCTCTATCGAGAGCGGACCGGCGCGCTGTTTGTAGTGAGCAAAGGAACCGGATCATTGAACGCTATCGCAAGCAATATGGCCGCGGCGGCGCGTGCCAATTGGTCGATGCCACCGGACCATGGAGCAGCGGCCGTCAGGATAGTGCTTGAGTCGGACCAGTTGACGAAAGACTGGCTTGCTGAACTGGACGAGATGCGCAGCCGGATCAGCGCAGTTCGCGAAGCGGTCGCGCGCGAACATGAAAAGCTGGCGCCGATTGGAAAGCAGAAGGGGTTGTTCTCAAATCTGTCTCTTGGACGCGAGACGGTCGAAATTCTGAGGCGCGAACATGGGGTTTATATGGCCTCCTCCGGTCGGATCAATGTTGCGGGGCTTCGCCTCCAGGACACACCGGTTTTCGCAGAGGCGCTGCGGTCGTCCGGCTACTTCAACCCACGCTGACGGCAAAGTCCGCACCAACATATTTCAAAGGAGATTCATGTGAGCAACATGAGCGGCGTGAGTAAAATGACGGGCGGCATGGCGATTGTCGAAGGCTTGCTTGCCAATGGAGTGGACACTGTCTTTGGCATTCCAGGTGCCCAGATGTACGCGCTCTTCGACGCCCTTCAACAGCGGCGCGATAGCATCAAGACGATTGGGGCCAGGCACGAGCAAACCTGTGGTTACATGGCCTTCGGATATGCGCGCTCGACCGGCAAACCCGGTGTCTTCTCCGTGGTGCCGGGGCCGGGCATCTTGAATGCAGGTGCGGCACTGGTAACGGCGCTAGGATGTAACACGCCCGTATTGTGTGTCACCGGCCAGGTGCCTTCAGCCTTCATAGACAAGGGGCGGGGTCATCTGCACGAAATACCGGATCAGCTCGGCACCCTGAGAAAGCTGACAAAGTGGTCTGAGCGAATAGAGCGTATCGAGGATGCGCCTCAGATTATCAATGAGGCTTTTCGCCAGATGTTGTCCGGAAAACCTGGTCCGGTGGCCGTCGAGATGGCCTGGGATACGATCTTGGCTTCCGCGGATGTTAAGCGTCTCCCTGGAGCAACTATTCCAGCCCCAAATGCGCCCTGTCGGTCCGAAATTGAAGCCGCGGCGATCATCGTGGCAAAGGCGAAACGCCCGATGATCATGACAGGGAGTGGCGCGCAGCATGCCAGCGCCGCCGTTCGCGAGCTTGCTGAAGAACTCAACGCGCCGGTATCTGCGCTGCGCGGCGGCCGCGGTGTCGTGCCCGAAGACCACCCGCTCGGGATATCCTCCTATGAGGCGTACCGGCTCTGGCCCGAGACGGATGTCCTGATAGGGATAGGCAGCCGAATTGAAGCGCCCTACATGCGTTGGTCGGGTATCATGAACCTGGTGGAGCGACCTGAAGCACCGCCTCATCTCGTCCGCATCGATATCGATCCTGAAGAAATGAAACGCCTGGTGCCGCATGCGGGTATCGTGGCAGATGCAGATTTGGGGGCCCGTGCGCTTCTGGCTGCGGTCCGTAATCTTCGGAACCAAAACGCAAGCAATAAGCAAGAGCTCGAAGCGAGACTGCAGGCAGCCAGGGCAGGGGCGAATGCTGAAATCAAAAAAGTACAGCCGCAAATGGCCTATCTTGATGTTATTCGCGATGTCTTGCCGCGCGACGGCATCTTTGTCACCGAGCTCACGCAGGTCGGGTTCACGTCCTATTTTGGATACAAGGTCCTTGAGCCGAGGACTTACATATCAGAAGGGTTTCAGGGCACGCTTGGCGCCGGTTTCCCAACGGCCCTCGGAGTGAAGGTCGCCCATCCCGATGTGCCCGTGATTTCGGTCACCGGGGACGGCGGCTTCATGTTTGCAGTGCAGGAACTGGCGACCGCGGTTCAGGAAAATATCCCCCTCGTCACGCTGCTCTTCAATAACAACGCATATGGAAATGTGCTGCGCGACCAAAAGGTGGGTTTCGAGGGTCGAACAATCGGTTCGAAACTCATTAATCCCGATTTCATGGCGTTGGCGAAATCCTTCGGGATAGAAGCCTATCGTGTTCGCTCGCCGGAACAGCTCCGTCCTTACCTCGCGGCCGCAGTGAAGGCGAACAGGCCTGTCTTGATCGAAGTGGAAATCGAGACGCTCAGTGAGGTTTCCCCTTGGGAATTCATCAATCCAAAGCCGCGGGAAACATAAGCCTGAAATCAGTGGCAGGCCGGCGCTTTAGCCAGGTCCGATAAAAAGGAGGATTCGTATGCATCGCTCAGTTGGAACATCAACGTCGCCGACATTTAGCCCGGGCGTGGAGGTAAGGGAAACCTGTCGATGGCTTGCGATCTCTGGACAGGTTGGAAGGGACAAAGATGGAGATGTGCCCACCGGCATCGAAGCGCAGGCGGAACTTGTCTGGCAACACATACAGTCGGTACTGACCGCAGCCGGCATGCAGATCAGCGATCTGGTCGATTTGACCATTTACCTGATCAACAGGGAGGACGGACCGGTCTTTGATCGCGTTCGCACCAAGTGGTTGCAGGGCCACAAGCCGGCCTCGACCAAAATCTTTGTGACCGGCTTCGTAGACGCGAGAATGGTGTGTGAAGTGCAGGCCAACGCCGCGGCGCCATCATAGTTCGTTTGCCGGCATCGCGCGGCGCCGGCATTATCTTCCGGATACTTCAGTGTTTTTCAATATCGGCTAGGTCCTTGAGGCCAGCCGGAATTAAGCGGGTGCATGCTATCGAGTTGCGCTCTGGATGAGCCTGGCTCTGTAGCGCTTGTTGCGGGGAGGGTGTCTTGGAGTACTTCGTCCAGCAGCTCGTCAATGGGCTGACGCTTGGATCTATCTATGGATTGATAGCCATTGGCTACACCATGGTTTACGGCATCATCGGCATGATCAATTTCGCCCATGGCGATATCTTCATGCTGGGCGGGTTCGC
>NZ_JBXASL010000020.1:0-2500 GCF_058809275.1 Shinella sp. GW821-FHT10F02
ACTGGTTGCGGGGGCAGGATTTGAACCTGCGGCCTTCAGGTTATGAGCCTGACGAGCTACCGGGCTGCTCCACCCCGCGCCAAGCGCAACACCCATTGGGTGTTGTCGCGGTGGCGTAACCGCTTTGGCGGTTATGCCTTCTGCCGAGCAATTGCGCAGCAATTGTCTCGTGTTCTTGTTTCACCAAACAGAAAGGACCGCTTAGAGCGGCCCTTGATCGGCTTGGGCCGAGTTTGTGTCGAGAAGATTTGGTATTTTGCGATGCAAGTACCTTATATATTGCCATTAGCAGACCTGGCAGTGACCTACTCTCCCGCGTCTTAAGACGAAGTACCATTGGCGCTGGGGCGTTTCACGGCCGTGTTCGGAATGGGAACGGGTGCAGCCACCCCGCCATAACCACCAGGTCGGCTAAGGGCAATATATTGAGAAGCTGGTAAAGGAGGGCAAGCCTCCTTGTTTGTCTTAATTTGTGAACACGTCTTGGCATCACCGCCCCTTACGGGGTCGATGAGCATGAACAATGAGAACGATCAAGCCAATCGAGCTATTAGTACCGGTAAGCTTCACACATTGCTGCGCTTCCACACCCGGCCTATCAACGTGGTCGTCTTCCACGGCTCTCAAGGGAATACTCGTTTTCAGGTTGGTTTCCCGCTTAGATGCCTTCAGCGGTTATCCATTCCATATATAGCTACCCTGCTATGCCCTTGGCAGGACAACAGGTCCACCAGAGATATGTCCATCCCGGTCCTCTCGTACTAGGGACAGATCCTGTCAATATTCCTACACCCACGGCAGATAGGGACCGAACTGTCTCACGACGTTCTGAACCCAGCTCACGTACCGCTTTAATTGGCGAACAGCCAAACCCTTGGGACCTGCTCCAGCCCCAGGATGCGATGAGCCGACATCGAGGTGCCAAACAACCCCGTCGATATGGACTCTTGGGGGTCATCAGCCTGTTATCCCCGGCGTACCTTTTATCCGTTGAGCGATGGCCCTTCCACGCGGGACCACCGGATCACTATGACCGACTTTCGTCTCTGCTCGACTTGTCAGTCTCGCAGTCAGGCGGGCTTATGCCATTGCACTCGACGACCGATTTCCGACCGGTCTGAGCCCACCATCGCGCGCCTCCGTTACTCTTTCGGAGGCGACCGCCCCAGTCAAACTACCCACCATACACTGTCCCGGACCCGGATGACGGGCCGCGGTTAGACATCCATGACGATAAGGGTGGTATTTCAAGGATGGCTCCACGAGAACTGGCGTCCCCGCTTCAAAGCCTACCACCTATCCTACACATGCCGACACGAATGCCAGTGTAAAGCTATAGTAAAGGTGCACGGGGTCTTTCCGTCTAACCGCAGGAACCCCGCATCTTCACGGGGAATTCAATTTCACTGAGTCTCTGCTGGAGACAGCGGGGAAGTCGTTACGCCATTCGTGCAGGTCGGAACTTACCCGACAAGGAATTTCGCTACCTTAGGACCGTTATAGTTACGGCCGCCGTTTACTGGGGCTTCGATTCAAAGCTTGCACCTCTCCTCTTAACCTTCCAGCACCGGGCAGGCGTCAGACCCTATACGTCGTCTTGCGACTTCGCAGAGCCCTGTGTTTTTGATAAACAGTCGCTACCCCCTGGTCTGTGCCACCCCAAAATACTTGCGTATCCTGGGGTCACGCTTCTTCCGAAGTTACGCGTGCAATTTGCCGAGTTCCTTCAGCAGAGTTCTCTCAAGCGCCTTGGTATGCTCTACCTGACCACCTGTGTCGGTTTCGGGTACGGTCTATACGGTGGGGCTATTTCCTGGAACCGCTTCCTCGCCCAGACAATCCAATAAGTCTGAACAAGTTACGCAATCCGTCACCACCACCAGGCCCACGAATATTAACGTGGTTCCCATCGACTACGCGTGTCCGCCTCGTCTTAGGGGCCGGCTAACCCTGCTCAGATTAACTTTAAGCAGGAACCCTTGGTCTTTCGGCGAGGGGGTCTCTCACCCCCTTTATCGTTACTCATGTCAACATTCGCACTTCCGATACCTCCAGGAGCCCTCACGGGTCTCCCTTCACAGGCTTACGGAACGCTCCGCTACCACACGTCTTGCGACGTATCCTCAGCTTCGGTGCATGGCTTTAGCCCCGTTACATTTTCGGCGCAAAGACCCTTAATTAGACCAGTGAGCTGTTACGCTTTCTTTAAATGATGGCTGCTTCTAAGCCAACATCCTGGTTGTTTTGGGATCCTCACATCCTTTCCCACTTAGCCATGACTTGGGGACCTTAGCTGGAGGTCAGGGTTGTTGCCCTTTTCACGACGGACGTTAGCACCCGCCGTGTGTCTGCCGACTAGTACTCCTCGGTATTCGGAGTTTGGTTAGGATCAGTAAGACGGTGAGTCCCCATAGCCCATCCAGTGCTCTACCCCCGAGGGTATTCGGTCGACGCTCTACCTAAATAGATTTCGCGGAGAACCAGCTATCTCCGAGTTTGA
>NZ_JBXASL010000021.1:0-4019 GCF_058809275.1 Shinella sp. GW821-FHT10F02
ACCTGGGATGACAATGGTACGCTGCCCACCGCTGCATCTTACCAAATCATGCGGCTGCCACAGATAAGGATGACGCGCGAGGGGGCGAAACCTGTCAAAAGCCGGGGTGGAAACACCCCGGCTTTTTTCATGCGGCGCGCAGGATGAAGTTCGAAAACCGCTTCTGCACGAAGGGCGAGACGAAGAAGACGATGGCGAACACCATGATCGGCGCGATCACCGCGGTGCGCTGCCAGATCGTCCAGCCTTCGGTGAGCGGCAGCACGATGTAGAGGATCGTCGTAATCAGCGGGTAGACGGGCACCAGCATGGCGAGCGCGAAGTGCAGTTTCGAAAGTTTGCGGGTGGGAGCGGGCGTGGTCATTGGGAAGAGCCTTTATAGAACGGAACGTTTCGTTTATATAGAAACGAAACGTTCCGTTCAAGTACCTTCCGTGCTAGAAGAGCGAAAAAAGGAAAAGGCAGATGACCGAGGCAGAGTTGAAGCCCGCCCGCCGCTCGATCGGCGCCACGCGCAATCCCGCGAGCCAGGAGGCGATCCTGGCGGCGGCGGAGGCGGTGCTGCTGGAAAACGGGCTCGCCGGCTTCTCCATCGAGGCGGTGGCGCGGCGCGCGCGTGCCGGCAAGCCGACGATCTATCGCTGGTGGCCGTCGCAGGCCGCCCTGCTGCTCGACGTCTACCACAGCCACAAGCGGATCAATTTCATCTTCCCCGACCGGGGCAATATCCGCGATGACCTGCGCGCCTATCTCACCGGCATTCTAAAGACCTGGCGGGATGGCACGAGTGGCGAAGTCTTCCGCTGCGTGGTGGCACGAGCGCAGGAAGAGCCGGCAGCGCTTGCGGCCCTCTCGGCCTATATGGCGGACCGCCGCTGCCAGAGCGGCAAGATCGTCGAGAAGGCGCAGGAGCGCGGCGAGGTTCGCCCGGACGTCAACGCCGAGCTCGTCACGGAAATCCTGTCGAGTTTCGCCTGGGGCCGGCTCTTGACCGAGCGGCTGGATGTCTCCGAAGCCGAGGTCGAGGCCGTCGTCGATACGGTGATTGGCGGCATCCTGACAAAACCGGCGGCCTGAGCCGCCGCCAGTCGTCAGTCCGCGATGCGGACCAGCGTCAGCTTGCCGTCGACATCCAGTTTGGCCGCGACGCCCTCATAGCTGTTCAGCAAAGGGTGGCTCGTTTCGATCGGGTGGTGGTGCGTCGCGGTGATGACCACGACGCCCGCGCCGGCACTCTCACCGGCAAGAATGCCCGCGGGCACGTCCTCGAAAACCAGGCAATCGGCCGGATCGACGCCGAGGCGCTGTGCGCCCAGCTTGTAGCCATCCGGCGCCGGCTTGCCCTTCGTCACGTCGTCCGCCGTCACGATCACCTCGGGCAGCGGGATGCCCGCGGCCGCGAGACGGCGGCGGGCGAGCCCCACCGGTGCGGAGGTGACGATGCCCCAGCGCCTGGCCGGCAGCGAGGTCAGGAAGGCGATCGCGCCGGGGATCGGGATGACGCCGTCGACGTCCTCCATCTCCTCGCGCTCGACCTCCTTGGCTTCAGCCACGGGATCGACGCCCGGCAGGCCGAGGCGGGTGATCGTGTCGATGCCGCGCACGCCGTGCATGGTCGGCAGGAAGGTCGCGACGTCGAGGCCGTGTTTCAGCGCCCACCGGGTCCAGACCCGCTCCGTCGCCGGAATGGAGTTGATGATCGTGCCGTCCATGTCGAAGAGGAAGGCGGAAAACGGGCGATCGAAGACGGGACGGGCGGAAGAGGACAAGGCGAAAACCTGTGGGAGCTGGGAGGGGAGGATGCAACGCATGGGCGGGCTTTTCGATTACCCCCTTGCGCCCGTACAGGCAACCGCCCTCACGCCATCGTGTGCGCGGTCCTTTGCATCGGTCCGGCAAACCCCTATCTAGGGGCGGGCCGACAATCAGCGTCGATCTTTCTGTTGTTGCCGCATTTATGCGGGTCCAAGTGATTCCACTCGCGCAAAAAATGCTCTAGCTCTCACCCCATGCCGCAAAAGGTTTCCCTTTCCCGCCTCAAGCTCACGGACTTCCGCAACTATGCGGGCCTGTCGCTGGCGCTCGACGGTCGGCATGTCGTGCTGACGGGCCAGAATGGTGCCGGCAAGACCAACCTCATGGAGGCCGTCTCCTTCCTCTCCCCCGGCCGGGGCCTGCGCCGCGCCGCCTATGGCGATGTCGCGCGTGCGGGGGCCGAGGGTGGCTTCTCCGTTTTCGCGACGCTTGATGGGATGCTGGACGAGGTCGATATCGGCACCGGGACGGAAGGCGGCGACGAAGGCCAGGCGCGAAAACTCCGGCTAAACGGTACGCCCGCCCGCACCGTCGACGAATTGCTCGATCACCTGCGCGTGCTCTGGCTGACGCCTGCGATGGACGGCCTCTTCACCGGCCCGTCCGCCGACCGCCGCCGCTTCCTCGACCGGCTCGTGCTGTCGCTCGACCCCGAACACGGTCGCCGCGCGGCGGATTTCGAAAAGGCCATGCGCGGCCGCAACCGGCTGCTCTCCGAGCCGCGGCAGGATCCCGCCTGGCTGACGGCGCTGGAAAGGCAGATGGCCGAACTCGGCATCGCCATGGCGCATGCCCGCCACGAGCTTGTCGGTCTGATTTCCGGCCTCGTCGAGGCCGCGCGCGATGACGGCCCGTTTCCATCCGCCACCATGCGGCTTTCCGGCTTCCTCGATGGGGAATGGCAGCGCCCCGCCTACGAGATCGAGGAGATCTATCTCGGCATGCTGCAGGATGGCCGCTACCGCGACGCCGCCGCCGGCCGCACGCTGGACGGCCCGCACCGCGCCGATCTTTTGATCCGCCATCGCGAGAAAGACATGGAGGCGGAGCGCTGCTCGACGGGCGAGCAGAAGGCGCTGCTTGTCGGCCTGATCCTTGCCCATGCCGGCCTCGTCGCCAGCATGACCGGCCATGCACCGGTGCTGCTGCTCGACGAAATCGCGGCCCATCTCGACGAGGGCCGGCGCGCAGCCCTCTTCGACCGGGTCGATGCGCTCGGCGGCCAGGCCTTCATGACCGGCACCGACCGTGCGATGTTCGATGCGCTCGGCGACCGCGCCCAGTTTCTCACCGTCTCGAACGGAGGCATCGTGACATGACCGACCTGCTCAGCCCTGAAGAGATCGACCGCTACCGCCGCCATATCGTGCTGGCGGAAATCGGCGGCGCGGGCCAGCAGAAGCTGAAACAGGCCAATGTGCTGATCATCGGTGCCGGCGGTCTTGGCGCACCCGTCATCCAGTACCTCGCCGCCGCCGGCATCGGCCATATCGGCGTGCTCGACGACGACACGGTCTCGCTCTCCAATCTCCAGCGCCAGGTGATCCACGACACCGCCGGCCTCGGCACGCCGAAAGTGGCCAGCGCCGAAGCCGCCGTCGCCCGCCTCAACCCGCATGTGCGCTTCACCGGTATCGCGCAGCGGCTAACCGCAGAGAACGCCGCTTCGTTGCTCGCCGGTTACGATCTGCTCATCGACGGTTCCGACAATTTCGACACGCGTTACGCCTCGGCGGACGCTGCTGAAACGGCGCGCATCCCCCTCGTCACCGGCGCCGTCGGTCGCTTCGATGGCTCTCTGACTGTGCTGAAACCCTATGAAGCCGGCCCAGACGGCACGCTCAACCCCGGCTACCGCGACCTCTTCCCCTCAGCCCCGCCGCCGGGCGTCGTGCCCGCCTGCGCCGAGGCCGGCATCGTCGGCGCGCTGACGGGCGTCGTCGGCACGCTGATGGCGATGGAGGTGATCAAGCTCGTCACCGGCGCCGGCGAGCCCCTGGTCGGCCGCCTGATGCTGTATGACGGCCTCGCAGCGCGCTTCGAGACGCTGAAGTACAAGCGCCGAAGGGCATCATAGCCGGAGAACGCCGCTCCCCCCTCTGCCTTGCCCGGCATCTCCCCCTCAAGGGGGGGAGTGTTCATGTTGGACTCGCGAGGCGTTTTCTTGCGAGGAAGATGTCGAGTGTGATCTGGAGCATTTCGAG
>NZ_JBXASL010000022.1:0-3241 GCF_058809275.1 Shinella sp. GW821-FHT10F02
GCGATCTTCGTGATCGTCGCCGCCGTCGGCCGCTTCCTCTCGGTCGCCTATCTGCGGCCCTGGGCGGCAGCCCGCAAGGCGAGCGCCGCGGCCAGGCCCGTGGACGAGGAAGTCAGCTTCTTCAAGCGCAACTTCTCGAAGATCGCGATCGTCGCGCTGCTCGTCTATCCGCCGCTGATGGTCATGCTGTTCGGCGTGCAGGGCTCGCTGAAGTGGGTCGACAATTTCGGCATCCAGATCCTCATCTACGTGATGCTCGCCTGGGGCCTGAACATCGTGGTCGGCCTCGCCGGCCTGCTCGACCTCGGCTACGTCGCCTTCTATGCGGTGGGCGCCTATTCCTACGCGCTGCTGTCGCAGCAGTTCGGCTTCTCCTTCTGGGTGCTGCTGCCGCTCGCCGGTATCCTCGCCGCCTTCTGGGGCATGATCCTCGGCTTCCCGGTGCTGCGCCTCAAGGGCGACTATCTCGCCATCGTGACGCTCGCCTTCGGGGAAATCATCCGCCTGGTGCTCATCAACTGGACGGAAGTCACCAAGGGCACCTTCGGCGTCTCCGGCATTCCGAAAGCCTCGGTGTTCGGCATCTGGTCCTTCGACGTCAGCGCGCCGAACAACTTCGCCAAGGCCTTCGACCTGCCGATGTCGTCCGCCTACTACAAGATCTTCCTGTTCTATCTCATCCTCGCCCTCGCCTTGCTGACCGCCTATGTGACGATCAAGCTGCGCCGCATGCCGATCGGCCGGGCCTGGGAAGCGCTGCGTGAAGACGAGATCGCCTGCCGCTCGCTCGGCATCAACACGGTGACGACGAAGCTGACGGCCTTCTCCATCGGCGCGATGTTCGGCGGTTTTGCCGGCTCCTTCTTCGCCGTGCGCCAGGGCTTCGTCTCGCCGGAAAGCTTCGTCTTCCTCGAATCGGCGATCATCCTCGCCATCGTGGTTCTCGGCGGCATGGGTTCGCTCGTCGGCATCGCGATCGCTGCGGCGGTGATGGTCGGCGGCACGGAGCTCCTGCGCGAAATGACCTTCCTGAAGGCGGTCTTCGGCCCGGACTTCACGCCGGAACTCTACCGCATGCTGATCTTCGGCATCGCGATGGTGGTGGTCATGGTCTGGAAGCCGCGTGGCTTCGTCGGAAGCCGTGAGCCGACCGCGTTCCTCAAGGAACGCAAGGCGGTCTCCGGCAGCTTCACCAAGGAAGGGCACGGCTGATGGCGACCCTGACCAACGTGGCGACGAACACAGCGACAAAGACCATGACGAACGATCCCATCCTGAAAGTCGAGCATCTCTCGATGCGCTTCGGTGGCCTCATGGCCATCAACGACCTGTCCTTCGAGGCGCATCGCGGCGACATCACCGCGCTGATCGGCCCGAACGGTGCGGGCAAGACCACGGTCTTCAACTGCGTGACCGGCTTCTACAAGCCGACCATGGGCATGATCACCATGCGCCAGAAGGGCGGCCGGGAATTCCTGCTGGAACGCATGACCGACTTCGAGGTCAATCGTGATGCGAAGGTCGCGCGCACCTTCCAGAACATCCGGCTCTTCTCGGGCCTGACCGTGCTGGAAAACCTGCTCGTCGCCCAGCACAACATGCTGATGAAGGCATCCGGCTATACGATCCTCGGCCTGCTCGGTTTCCCGACCTACAAGAAGGCTGCGGGCGAATCGGTCGATATCGCCAAATACTGGCTGGAGAAGGCGAACCTCATCGATCGCGCCGACGATCCGGCGGGCGACCTGCCCTACGGCGCGCAGCGTCGTCTGGAAATCGCCCGCGCCATGTGCACGGGGCCGGAATTCCTGTGCCTCGACGAACCGGCGGCGGGCCTCAACCCGCGTGAATCGCTGACGCTCAACGAGCTGCTGCGCTCGATCCGCAAAGACAGCGGCACGTCGATCCTGCTCATCGAGCACGACATGTCGGTGGTCATGGAAATCTCCGACCACGTCGTCGTGCTCGAATATGGCCAGAAGATTTCCGATGGCACGCCGGACCATGTGAAGAACGATCCGAAGGTTATCGCGGCCTATCTCGGTGTGGAAGACGATGAGGTCGAAGAGGTGATTGAAGAGATCGAGGTTATCGCCGAGAGCGAAGGCCCGCAGGGAGGGTCGCACGCATGAGTGATACGCTTCTCAGCGTCCAGGGCGTGGAAACCTACTACGGCAACATCCGCGCGCTCGCCGGTGTCAATGTCGAGGTGAAGAGGGGCGAGATCGTCAGCCTGATCGGTGCGAACGGCGCCGGCAAGTCGACGCTGATGATGACGATCTGCGGCAGCCCGCAGGCGCGCACCGGCACCGTCACCTTCGACGGCGAGGACATCACGCGCGTGCCGACGCATCTGATCGCGCGTCGTCGCATCGCGCAATCGCCGGAAGGGCGCCGCATCTTCCCGCGCATGACGGTCTATGAAAACCTTCAGATGGGCGCGAGCCTCGACAATCTGAAGTTCTTCAACGAGGACGTGGAGAAGATCTTCACGCTCTTCCCGCGCCTCAAGGAACGCCAGGCCCAGCGCGGCGGTACGCTTTCGGGTGGCGAGCAGCAGATGCTGTCCATCGGCCGTGCGCTGATGGCGCGTCCGAAGCTCCTGCTTCTCGACGAGCCGTCGCTCGGGCTTGCGCCGTTGATCATCAAGCAGATCTTCGACGCCATCAAGGTCTTGAACCAGGAGCAGGGTCTGACCGTGTTCCTCGTCGAGCAGAACGCCTTCGCCGCCCTCAAACTCTCCAACCGGGCCTATGTGATGGTCAACGGCCAGGTGACGATGAGCGGTTCGGGCAAGGAACTTCTGGCCAATCCGGAAGTGCGCGCCGCCTATCTTGAAGGTGGGCGCCACTAGGGCGGTCGAGAGGAGAAAAAAATGCAGGGAATTCTCTACGAAGAACCGTCCATCTGGCAGTTCCTGTTCATCACCGTCATCATGGGCGGCTGGACTGCCTGGCGCACCGGCAAGAGCGTTGCGGAGAACTGGCAGAACTATACGACGCTGCTGATCTACGTGGCTCTGCTCGGCGTCGCCATCCGCTTCATCCACCACGCCCTGTTCCACGGCAGCATGCTGACGGTGCAGTACTATGTCGTGGACACCGCCGTGCTTTTGTTGTTTGCTACGCTCGGTTACCGCTACTATCGCACGCGGCAAATGACCAACAACTACTACTGGCTCTATGAAAAAGCATCGCTCTTTTCATGGAAGTCTAAATAACCAGAGGGAACTCCGCGACCG
>NZ_JBXASL010000023.1:0-2047 GCF_058809275.1 Shinella sp. GW821-FHT10F02
GGCATAGGCCGCGCGCCGCTGCTCCGGATCCACCCAGTTCGACTTGCGAAGGATGGCTTCGGCTTCGGCCTGGAGGCCGTCGTCGACCTTCGCGGTCACCAGCGTGCCGCCGCGGCGCACACCTTCGGCATAGACGTGCGCGTGTTCTTCGGACACACCGGATTCGGTCAGAGCGCCGATCAGCCCGCCGGCAGCACCGCCTGCCACAGCACCGGCAACTGCACCCGCAGCCGTGGCAGCAAGCCACCCGGCGGCGACCACCGGCCCGACACCTGGGATGGCCATGATGCCGAGGCCTGTCAGCAGGCCACCGACGCCGCCAACGGCAGCGCCGACGCCCGCGCCGGTTCCAGCGCCTTCAGCGGCATTGGTTTCCTTGCCATGGCGTTCGTCCGCATTGTTGGAAACGATGCTGATATCGCTGGAGGGCACGCCGCGTGCCTCAAGCGCGCTGACGGCGGCGCTGGCATCGGAGTAGTCGTCAAATAGTCCGGTAACGGTTTTCATGGGAATCTCCTGAAGTCTGAATTTACTTGGCGACGATGTTGCCCTGGTAGTCGAGCGCGACGGTCACGGCCTTGCCATCCTTCATCGCCTTCGCCTGCCAGATGCCCTTGTCGTCCAGGGCAAGGTCAGTGACCTCAGCATAGCCAGCCTCGGCGATGCGTTCCTTCGCCTGGTCTTCGGTGAAGCTGTTGGCACCCTCGACCGGCGCCGTCGCATTCTTGCTGTCGGGCGTGGCAACCGCGGGCGTGTCGCCATCAGTCGTCGGGGTCGTGGACGTCTGAGCAAAGGCGCCAAAAGTCGAGGCGCCCAGAAGCGCTGCGGCTAGGAGAAGTTTTTTCATGATTCTATCCTCGTTGAGGCCTGAGAGCAGGCTCCATAGGAACACCCTGCCGGCCGCATGGTTCCACAAGCAGAAAAATAGAAAATGATGATTATAGTCGGTGGAACATCAGCCGTTTCAAAGAGTTGACGCGCCATGCTGCGAACGTTCGCTCGCAGGCAATTGGAGGTCTTCAAAATGGGTCGCGGTATTCTTCTCTGGCTTCTGGGCATTCCCCTGCCGATCGTCATCCTGCTCGTTCTCTTCCTGCGATAGGAGGCAGACATGTCCCTTTACAGTTCTGACGTCTCCGACGTGGGCGTGGAATCCAGCACGCCAGCGCTCGCCTGGGGTCCCGTCATCGGCGGCTCGGTCGCGGCGGCCGCCACGACGATCATCCTCCTCCTTCTGGGTTCAGGGGTCGGCCTTACGATGGTCTCACCCTGGGCGGGGGAAAGCGCGTCCTTTACAGCGGTCAGCGTGACGGCCGCGATCTGGTTCGTCGTCGTGCAATGGCTCGCTTCGGCGCTTGGCGGCTATCTCACCGGCCGCCTTCGCACCAAATGGGCCGGCATCCATACGGACGAGGTCTTCTTCCGCGACACGGCGCATGGCTTCCTGAGCTGGGCCCTGGCAACGGTCGTCGTTGCGGGCCTCGCCGGGTCCGCCTTCACGTCTCTTGCCGGCACGGGCGTGCAGGCCGCCTCGACGGTCGCCGCAACCGCGACGGTTGCAGGCTCGGCCGCGGCAGCAAACAGCGATGCGTCGCCCGACGCGGCCACCGGCTACTTCACCGACCTTCTCCTTCGCCCGCAGGATCTGACGACCCGGGCGCAGGGGGATGACGCATCGGCCACCGCCGAGATTTCCCGCATCCTGGTGCAAGGCGCGGTAAACGATGGCGTGCCGGAAGCCGACCGGGCTTACATGTCCGCCATCGTCGCGTCGCGGGCCGGCGTGACCCCGGAGGAAGCGCGTGCCCGCGTAGACCAGGTCCTTCAGCAGGTCGAGGATGCGAAGAATGCCGCGCTGAAAGCCGCCGACGAGGCACGCAAGTCCGCCGCGACGGTGGCGATGCTCGGTGCCCTGTCGCTGCTCGTCGGTGCGTTCATCGCGTCCGCTTCCGCCGCCCTCGGTGGACGCCAGCGTGACGACGAAGAAACCGCATTGATCGTCAAGCGCTAGACCTGATCGAAGCCGCCTCCCGGGGCGGCTTCTTTC
>NZ_JBXASL010000024.1:0-1450 GCF_058809275.1 Shinella sp. GW821-FHT10F02
GGGACCTCGGTGTCGAAGAAGACGGCGGAGAAGATCCGGGCGGCGGCGGAAGAACTCGGCTACCGGCCGAACGTGCTTGCCCGCTCGCTGATCACCGGCCGCAGCCGCATCATCGGCCTCGTTGTGGCCTATCTGGAAAACTACTTCTACCCGGAGGTGGTGGAGCGCCTGTCGAAGGCGCTTCAGGACCAGGGCTACCATGTGCTGGTCTTCATCTCCTCGATCGCGTCGGAAAATGTCGACCAGATCACCCAGGAGATCCTCGATTACCAGGTGGACGGCATCGTGCTGGCGTCGGCCAACATGTCCTCCGAGCTTGCCGCGCGCTGCCATGCGTCGGGCGTGCCGATCGTGCTGTTCAACCGCCTGCAGGACGATGTGCGGCTTTCCGCCGTCACCTCCGACAATCGCGCCGGCGGCCGGGCGCTCGCCGACCTGCTCGTCTCGCTCGGCCACACCCGCTGCGGCTACATTGCCGGTTTCGAGGGCGCCTCGACGCAGCGCGACCGCGAACAGGGTTTTTGCGAGGGACTGGAAGCGGCCGGGCTGACGCTCTTTGCCCGCGGGGTCGGCAATTTCCGCTATGACGAGGCGCAGGCCGCCGCACGGCGCATGTTTGAAGGACCCGACCGGCCGGACGCCGTCTTCGTCTGCAACGACCACATGGCCTTCGCCGTGATGGACGTGCTGCGCTTCGAGCTCGGGCTCGCCATTCCCGCCGACGTCTCCGTCGTCGGCTTCGACGACGTGCCGCCGGCGCGCTGGCCGGCCTATAACCTGACGACCATCCGCCAGAATGTCGACGACATGGTCGCCGAGACGGTGGCGACGCTGATGCAGAGCATCAAGGAAGGCGAGGGCGCCGCGCGCCGCGTCATCCTCGACGGCACCCTCGTGCAACGCGGCTCGACCGCGCAGAAGACTCCGACAAAAGAGACACGCTAGCCAGCCGCCCCCCGAGAGGGGGACGGGCAAACCTTGTCCGCAACCCATTTTGCATACGTATGAAAGGCTGAAACATGCAGATCTCCCAGACGGAAATGGAAAAGCGCATCGTTCGCTACGGCGAATTGAAGCCCTGCCGCACCGCCTTCATCGACGCCCACACGCCGGGCTCGAACAGCAAGGAGAATTTTACGATCATCGGCGGCGGGGTCTCGGAAAGCCCGGACCAGCATGTCCATATCAAGGACACGCCCGGCTTCAACATCGGCGCGGCCGGCCAGCCGCCGAAATGCCGCAACTCGCTGCATTCGCACCGCACGGCGGAAGTGTTCTTCGTGCTGAAGGGCCGGTGGCGCTTCTTCTGGGGCCGCTACGGTACGGCCGGCGAAGTGGTGCTGGAGGAGGGCGACATCTTCAACATCCCGACCGGCATCTTCCGCGGCTTCGAGAATATCGGCACGGATTACGGGATGATCATGGCGATCCTCGGCGGCGACGATGCCGG
>NZ_JBXASL010000025.1:0-1142 GCF_058809275.1 Shinella sp. GW821-FHT10F02
AGCCCGAGCAACTGTGTTGTGTGATGTCAAGACAGGAACGCTCTGTTGTCCCTCACGGCTGCATTGAGGGCGACGAGGAGGCGTCTTGCGATGGCGATGATGACGAGCTTGGCCGGTTTGCCCTTGTCGCGCATGGCTTGGGCCACGGCCTTGAACGGGCCGGAGCGGCAAGCGGCAAGGGCTGCCATGTAGAGCGCATCGCGCACGCGCTTTCGCCCACCCCAGATGCAGCGCTTAGCGCGCATCGTGCCCGAATCGCAGGCGATCGGGGCCAGGCCTGCAAGCGCGCTGATGGCCCGCCGGTCCCGCTTGCCCAGTTCCGGCAGATAAGCCAGCAGCACCTTTGCCGTCACCGGTCCAACACCAGGGGCCGAGCACACGATGGCCTTCTGCGCTTCAAGAGAGGGCGCACACGCCAGCAGCGCCTCCATGCGGGCTTCCAGCACCTCGATCTGCCGGTCGAGCGCATCGATCACCTGCAAGAGGCTCTCCTCAAGCCAGTCGACATGCGGCTGGGCCAGGCGGATGCGCTCGCTCTTGCGCATCTCGACCAGCTGATCGCGGCGGTCCATGAGGTCTCGCAACCGTTCGCGGTCCGGCTCGGGCGGTATCTCGGCCGGCAAGGCCAGTGCTGCCCCGTAGCGGGCCAGCATGACGGCATCGACCCGGTCCGTCTTGGCCAGGAAACCGGCTGCCTTGGCGAACTGGCGTGCCTTGCGCGGATTGGCCCGGTGAAACGCTTGCCCGGCCTCGTGCAGGCGGTGGCACAGGCCCCGATCGTACGGGCCGGTCGCCTCCAGGACGCAGAAGCTTTCCTGCGTGCCCACAAGCGTGATGAGGGCCTCGTGCCCTTTCGTGTCATTGCTGAACCGGCATCGCCGCCCTGTCGGATGAAGGAAGCAATCCAGCCATTGTTTGGAAACGTCGATCCCGACGGTGCAAGGTGCTATGGTCATGACGCCCGGCCTTATCCTGCGGGATCGCCGCGCCAACGGCCTCCCGGTCAACTGTTCGGGTGAAAAAGCGATAAGGGGCAGCGTACCGTGCTCGGACACGGTCTTCTGAAGACCTGGGATGACAATGGTACGCTGCCCACCGCTGCATCTTACCAAATCATGCGGCTGCCACAGATAAGGATGACG
>NZ_JBXASL010000026.1:0-903 GCF_058809275.1 Shinella sp. GW821-FHT10F02
GATGAAGCTCTTGCCGCGCCACTTGCCCGATTGCCGCGTGAAGGGAGCCAGTCCCGCCAGTGAGGCGATCTGACGCCGGTCGAGGGTGCCGAGCTCCGGCATCTCGGCCATCAGCGTGCGGGCCGTGGTCGGTCCTACACCCGGTACGGATGTCAAAAGCGCTGCACGCACCCGCCACAGGGGCGACGTGCGGATACGGCCGTCGAGATCGTCGTCGAGGCTTTCGAGTTCGCGCCGGAGCGCCGCAAGCAGCCGCCTGATGCTCTTGTGCGTTTCCTTCGTCTGCGCCATCCGCGCCCGGTTCTCCTCCGCCGTGATCATCTGCACGATCTGGCGGCGGCGCGAAACAATGGCCGAAAAGGCTTGGCTCTCCTCATCGCGCAAGGGCCGGATCTGCGGCCTGGTCGCGCCCACGAAAGCGGCGATCACCGCCGCATCGATCGGATCGGTCTTGGCGCGCCGACCAAGCGCATTGGCATAAGAGCGCACCTGCGCCGGATTGACCACCACAACGGCAAAGCCGGCTGAAGACAGCGCGGCAGCGGCAAGCATCTCGTAGCCGCCGGTCGCCTCCAAGGCCACGACATCGGCCTTCATCTGCGATAGCCGCACGATCAGCGCGTCGATCCCGCCATGGTCGTTGCCGACGAAAAAGCTCTCCCCGGCTGGCAGCACATGTCCGTCCAGCCGATCCTTGGAAACATCGATACCGACAATCACATCCATCTGATCCCATCCTTGCCTAAGCGGGCTTCGCACATGCAGGCGGCCCTGGCGACTGTTCGGGTTCGATGGAACGGCGGATGATGGCCCGAGCTCTCCCGCGGGCTTCAAGGCCCAAAGGTGCTGCGGCCTCTCATCCGCCACCGCAACCGGCAATACACCGCCAATCCCGGTGAAAGG
>NZ_JBXASL010000027.1:0-505 GCF_058809275.1 Shinella sp. GW821-FHT10F02
CGGGGTGGAGCAGCCCGGTAGCTCGTCAGGCTCATAACCTGAAGGCCGCAGGTTCAAATCCTGCCCCCGCAACCAGTATCTTAGTGATTTATCAAATAGAAAGCCCTCTCCCACGAGAGGGCTTTCTTGCGTTTGAGGCCTGGCACACGGTCAGCACAAACACACCCCACCCGTTTGACGAGAGGCTTGATGGTGTGTTCCCTCTTCCCATATCGAGCAATAAGCGAAGTGGGCGGGCGGCATGCCAACTCATGAAATCCTCGGAGGATTGGTGCAAATCTACCGGTGCGGGGCCGCGTCTGGCATTACTCCACGCCTCTAAAGGGCCGCCAGTACCGCACGAGCACCAAGGAAACCGGCTTGCAGCCAAGCGAAGGCGTTTGCCGAAGACTGGCTTCTCGGCTTGCGCGGCAATCTGCGGCAGGCATTTTTGAAGACCGAAACCACCTGCGCGGAAGCCGCCAAGAAGGTCGAGCAGGAGTATTCGGCCATTACCGAAGGGGAG